>DATBCD010000082.1:0-19909 GCA_036270655.1 Burkholderiaceae bacterium | reverse complement strand
TCCTCTCGTCCGCTGCCCTCTCCCCCTGCCCTCTCCCGCTGCGCGGGCGAGGGGCGATCGGGTGAGGCAGCGCTTTTCTCTCTCGCTCGTAAGGAGAGGGAAGCTGTGTGACTCCCCTCTCCCGCTTGCGGGAGAGGGGGTGGGGGAGAGGGCCGGCGCGCCAGGGCGGCAGTCCAAACCCCGCACAGCACCAGCACACCGACTCCGCACAGCAGCGACGGCAGCCTCAGCGCGAATTCGTCGACTCCGAACAGGTAGGTGGAGCCGGCGCTGAGCCACGCGTACAGCGGCGGCTTGGCCCAGAACGGCGTGCCGGCGGTTTCCTGCGGCGTCACCCAGTTGCCGGTTTCACGCATCACGCGGGCGATCTCACCGTAACGCGCCTCGCTGGTGTCGGCCAGCGGGTAGGTGCCGAGCGTGATCGCCCGCACCACCAGCGTCAGCGCCAGTGCGGCCAGCAGCCAGCGCGCGCGCGCGGAGGCGAGCGCGGCGGGCGCCCGCGTCGGGCGCGACGGCTCCGACAGAGCCGAACTCACGGAACGATCACGCAGGAGCCGGTGGTGCGGCGTCCGGCCAGGTCCTCGTGCGCCTGCGCAGCCTCTTCAAGACGGTAGCGCCGCGTCACTTCGACGCGGATCTTGCCGCTGGTAACCATCCCGAACAGTTCCCTGGCGCTGTCCTCATAGCGGCTGCGCGGTGTCAGATGGGTGGCCAGCGTCGGCCGGGTGACGAACAGCGAGCCCTTCTGCGCCAGAACCGACAGGTCCACCCCGGTGACCGGGCCCGAGGAGCTGCCGAAGCTCACCATCAGCCCGCGCGGCTGCAGGCAGTCGAGCGACTGCTCCCAGGTGTCCTTGCCGACGCTGTCGTACACCACCGGAACCTTAGCGCCGCCGGTCAGCTCCAGCACGCGTGCGACCACATTTTCCTTGGTGTAGTCGATCGTGGCCCAGGCTCCGTGCTCGCGCGCCAGCCTCGCCTTTTCGGGCGAGCTGACCGTTCCGATCAGCTTGACTCCGAGCGCGCGGGCCCACTGGCAGGCGATCAGGCCGACGCCCCCGGCGGCCGCATGAAACAGGATCGTCTCGTTGCCCTGCAGCCGGTACGTCTGCCGGAACAGATACTGCACCGTCAGGCCCTTGAGCATCATTCCGGCGGCCTGATCGAACCCGATCGACGCGGGAAGCTTGACGACTTTCTCGGCATCGAGCACGTAGGCGCCGCTGTAGGCTCCGAGCGGCCCGGACGCGTACGCGACTCGATCGCCCACCTTCAGGTCCTTGACGGCGGAGCCCACCGCCTCGACTTCGCCGGCGCCTTCCACGCCCAGGCCGTGCGGCAGCGGCGCCTTGTACAGGCCGCTTCGATAGTAAATGTCGATGAAATTGATCCCTGCCGCGTGCTGCTTCAGCCGCACCTGGTTCGGGCCCGGATCGGGCACATCGATCTGCTCGACGTGCATCACCTCGGGGCCGCCGTGGCGTTCAATTCGAATCGCCTGGGTCTTCATCCGCGCTCCGCTTGCTCGCGCTGTGCGCGCAGGTCTCAAAACGTCCCGGATAATACGCGTACACCGTCCCCCGTCAGAGCGAGCCAGCCTGACCGATCCGATGCCGCGCATTTCCGCTTACATCATCGCGTTCAACGAAGCCGACAAGATCGAAGCGGCCCTGCGCAGCGTAAAATGGGCCGACGAAATCGTGGTGGCCGATTCATTCAGCACCGATGCGACGGTCGAGATCGCGCGCCGCTACACGGACCGCATTATCCAGGTGCCCTTCGAGGGCTTCGGCAAGCTTCGCAACACGGTACTGGCCGAACTGACCGGAGATTGGATCTTCAGCCTGGACTCGGACGAGCGCTGCACGCAGGCCGCGGCCGAGGAAATCCGGCGCGTGACGGCTGATCCGGATGCGCGCGACGCCTACCTGATGCCGCGACGAAATTACGTGTTCGGTCGCTGGGTCCGTCACTCCGGCTACTTCCCCGATTACCGACAGCCGCAACTGTTCCGCCGCGGCTGCCTGCGCTATACCGAGGACGCGGTGCACGAAACTTACGTGCTGGACGGCACGCTGGGCGTGCTGCGCGAACCAATCGCGCAAGTGCCGTTTCGCGACCTCGCCCAGATGCTGCACAAGATGCAACGCTATTCGACACTGGGCGTGCAGCGCCTGGCGCTGCGCGGGGTGACGCCCTCCATGTGGCGTGCGCTGCTGCACGGATCCGCATCATTCCTGCGGCACTATGTGTTCAAGCTGGGCGTGCTCGACGGCTGGGCCGGGTTTGTGATCGCGTTCGCGAATTTCGAGGGCACGTTTTACCGTTACGCCAAGCATGTGGAGGAGCAACGGCGACTGGTTCGCG
Organism: Burkholderiaceae bacterium; assembly: GCA_036270655.1. Lineage (GTDB taxonomy): Bacteria > Pseudomonadota > Gammaproteobacteria > Burkholderiales > Burkholderiaceae_F > VBCK01. The sequence continues at coordinate 17,542 of DATBCD010000082.1, read as the reverse complement.
AGCCGCAATTACCACACAGCTTTCGGGATTAAGCGGGATGCTGCCTTAAGTGCGCATGTGACATCGATTTGGACGATGTGCTGGTACCATTTTTGAGCTACGTTGATTGCCTAAGGACCTGATAATTCAGCAAATGGTTTCAGAAGCGCTCGCGACACAATCCTATGAGCCCTCGGCGGCGATGCCGGCGGCTCCGACCCAGATCGGGCGGTTCGAAGTCCGCTCCGAGATCGGTCGCGGATCGAACGGCGTTGTGTACGCCGCTTTCGACCCGGTGCTTGGGCGCGAGGTAGCCATCAAGGCGATCCCGCTGGCCGCCGACAACATGGTTCGCCGCCGGGCCGAAGCGAGCTTCCTGCAGGAAGCCAAGAGCGCGGCGAGCCTGAATCATCCGGGCATCGTCACCGTATTCGATGCCGGCAAGACCGACTCGGCTGCCTACATCGCGATGGAGCGCCTGTACGGCAGCGACCTGCACGACTGGCTCGCCTCGCGCAACCGACTCGCGCCGAAGGCAATCGCGTCGATGATGGCGCGGGTGGCCGACGCGGTGCATTACGCGCATCGCCGCGGTTTGATCCACCGCGACCTGAAGCCGAGCAACATATTCCTGACGCGCGACATGAAGCCGAAGGTGCTCGATTTCGGAGTCGCACTGGCGCAATACAGCGACACCCCGCTCGCCGCCAGCCGCCAGCTGATCGGAACGCCGAACTACATGTCGCCCGAGCAGGCGCTGGGGCGCGCGCTCGATGTGCGCAGCGACGTGTTCTCGATGGGCTCGATCCTGTACGAGTTGCTGACGGGGCAACGCGCCTTCGACGGAAACCAGGTCGAGGAAACCCTCACGAAGGTCGCTTCGCAGCCCCCGACTCCGATCTATCAGCTCAATCCCGACGTGCCGCCCGAGCTGATCGAAGTCGCCAATCGCGCCATGGCCAAGGATCCGTCCGAGCGCTACCAGAGCGCTGCCGAGATGCGCAACGATCTGGTCGTGTTGGCCGCGCGCGAGGATTCCGGCCGGCGTCCCACGTTGCCGCCCGAGACCGCCGTGCCGGTGCTGAACCCGCGCAGCGCGCGGCTGGTGGTTGCAGCGCTCGCCGTGTCGGTGTCGATCGTGATCCTGGCACTGGAGCAGCCGCGCCGCGCGACGGCGCCGCGGCCGGCATCCGTCGTCACCGGCGCGCCCATCGTGCTGGCCGACGCAACGAGCGAGATGCCGGTGGCGGGCAGCCCGCCATCGGATTCCGCAGCACGCGCGGCCGGGCGGGCTGAAGCACCGACCAAGCCGCAATTCCTGCCGATCAGCCCAACGCCGGGGCCGCTCAAACCCCGAACGAAGCCGGCGCGTCCGGCCCCGGTCGCACAAGCCGCGCCGGCGGCCACACCCGCGTTGCCGCCGCCCCCGGCCGATGCCTCGGTCACGCTGGCGATCGCCCCCTGGGGCGAGATCCTGGTGGACGGCGATTCGCGAGGCGTTTCGCCGCCACTGACCCACCTGACGCTTTCGCCCGGAACCCATACGATCGAAGTCCGCAACGGCACGGCAGCACCGTTCCTGTCGCGCCTCGAGCTGCAGCCGGGACAGGCAGCTGAAGTCCAGCACCGCTTCTAGCAGCTCGCAATAGATCGCCCCGAGTGGTCGTTTTTCGGCGATCGACCGCCCCCCGGCGGGGCCTGGGCAAGATACAGTACGCAAGCGGGCGAATTGCCCAAGGGCGCCCCGCCCGATGTGTTGCGCCCGCCCGCTGCCATGGTCCAATCGCTGCCCGCCAACCAGAAGGTCATAGGCCGATATACGATCCTGCGCGAGCTGCGACGGGACCGACACAGTGTCTCGTACGCCGCCGTCGATCCGGTGATGAACCGGGAACTGGTGGTCAAGGCGGTGCAGATCGTGCCGGCCGGGCCGCCGATGCGCGCTGAAGCGCGCCGGCGCATCGAACAGGCATTCGTGCGCCAGGCGCAGGCGGCCGGCCGCCTGCATCACCCGAACATCCTGACCGTCTTCGATGCGGGCCTGGGTCACGAATTCGGATACCTGGTGATCGAGCGGGTGGCTGGCCGCTCGCTGCAGGATCTGCTGGGCTCCGGCGTGAAATTCACGGACCTGCAGTGCGCCGGGATCGGCGCGCGGGTCGCAGACGCGCTGGAGTATGCGCATGGCCAGGGCGTGTCGCACGGCCAGCTCGGACCGCAACATGTCTACGTTCAGGCCGACGGCTCGCCGAAGGTGAGCGGGTTCGGCGGCTGGATCGACGCCGGCACCGAGGGCGACGACGCCCTCACGCGCACCGAACAGTTCCTGCCGTATTTCCAGAGCGAAGTCACCGACGAGACGCGCCGGCGCGACATGCGCGCCGTGGCCTCGTTGCTGTGCACCATGATCCAGGCGCGTCCGCACGCGGTCACCGTGCCGAACGCTCCGAACCCCCCGGCGGGCTCCTCTCAGCGGCCCAGCACGATCCCGGCTTTCTCGGCACTGCTGTCCGACACGCTCGATACGAAGTCTCTGACCGCTTCCAAGACGGCGGGCGAGCTGCGCGACGCGCTGATCGCATTTGTGCTGGCCGAGCGGGCCAACCGGCCCGCGGCCGCCACGCTCGGCGTCTCGCTGTCGGCCTCGATCCCGGCGACAACGGGGCCCGGCGAGGCCGCGGCGCCGGCCGCGCCAGCCCCTGCCGCCAGCCAACGGCCGGATCTTGTGGCGCTCGCGCTGGAGCGCGCCGGCGAGTCGCTGCATTCGGCGCGCATCCGACTGTCCGGCCTGGGGCCGTGGGCGCTACGGCACCGGCTGGCGCTGTCGATGGCGGCGGCGCTGCTGGTGGCCGGCCTGGCGCTGGGCAACCTGCTCGGCCAGTTGCGCCCGGCGCGAGGCGCCGATCCGCCCGGCGCCGCGCCCCAGGCGGCCGACGCGGTCGTGCCCGCGGCGGACCTGGTCGCCGCATCTGCAGCGCCGTCGACGGGCATAGGTGCCTCGGGTACCGTCGTTTTCCGGATCGAGCCCTGGGGTGAAATCCTGATCGACAAAAAGCCGACCGGCGTGTCGCCCCCCCTGATTCAGATAGCCCTGCCCGCCGGCCTGCACCAGATCGAGGTGCGCCACGGCAACGACGCACCTTGGGCCACCCAGATCAAAGTGGAAGCGGCGGTCCCGGTCACCGTGTTGCACCGATTCGGGCCATGAGGGGAGCGGCCTTGCGGCGCATCGGCCTGGTCCTGGCCGGCCTGGCGACGCTCCACGGGTGCGGGTCGCAACCGACGAGCCCCAGCATCGCGCAGCTGTATCAGCGGCCGGCCGAACGGGCGCTGGTGGACGGGATCCGCCAGTACGACAGTGGCGAGTTCGAACGCTCGGAGGCCTCACTGCATGCGGCGGTCACCGCCAACCTGGCCGACCGCCGCGACGTCGCGGTCGCGTACAAGTACCTCGCGTTCATCGCCTGCGCGTTCAACCGCAGCACCGAGTGCGCGCTCGATTTCACCAGCGCGTTCAACGCCGATCCGAATTTTCGCCTCAACGAGGTCGAGATCGGGCACCCGCTGTGGGGACCGGTCTACCGCCGGGTCGCACAGGCGCTCGGGCATGCCGACGGCGGCGGCGCCGCACCGCACAACGACACCAGCAGCAGCCACTGAGGATCGGGCGCACCGGCACAAAAAACAGATTCACCACCAGGGGAGGATGCGATGAGCTTGGCGACCGAGTTCAAGGAATTCGCGATGCGCGGCAACGTGATCGACCTGGCGGTCGGGGTCGTGATCGGAGGCGCCTTCGGCAAGATCGTCTCGGCGCTGGTCGAGGCGGTGATCATGCCGGTGATCGGGATCCTGACTTCCGGCAACGACTTCAGCAAGCTGGCGGTCCAGATCGGCCAGAACGCGAAGGGCGAGCCGCTGCTGTTGAGGTACGGCGTCTTCATTCAGTCGATCGCCGACTTCATCATCATCGCATTCGTGCTGTTCGTGGCCATCCGCGCGATCAACCGGCTGAAGAAGCCCGCGCCCGCCGCCCCGCCGGCGCCGCCACGGCAGGAAGTGTTGCTGCAGGAAATCCGCGACCTGCTGGCGAAGCGATAGTTCTCCCCTCTCACACTGCGTGGGAGAGGGGCCGGGGGAGAGGGTCTGCATAGTGGCGTCTTGCCGTTGCACACACCCTCTCCCTGGCCCTCTCCCGCAAGCGGGAGAGGGGAAATCTCGAGCGGGTATCTGCCTTTAACTGAAGCCGATGCGCGAGCGGCGCGCGAGGCGCTCGTCGCTGATGTCGGCCGCCTGCACTTCGTGGCGGCCGTCGATCTTCGCCTGACCGAATGCCGCCAGCATCACCCGCTTCATCTCGCGCGGCTTCAGCCGCGCCAGGCGCTCCAGCGCTTCGGGGGCAAGCTCTTCGGGAAACAGGCGACCCCAGCTGTGCTCGGAGCGCAACTCGCGATACACCGCCTGGGCGATCCGCAGCGAGCCCTGCTCGTCCGGCGGGTCGATCTCGTACACGTTCATCCGGTTCAAAATCGGCTCCGGAATCGAGCTGGCCTCGTTGGCCGTTGCGACCCACACCACCTCGGACGCGTCGATCGGTATCTCGGCGAACTCGTCGATGAATTCGCGCGCGGTCTCCGATTCGAGCAGCGTATACAGGCTTCCGAGCGGGTCGAACTGGTGATCGCCGCTGGCCTTGTCGATCTCGTCGACCACGATCAGCGGGTTGGCGTAGTCGCCGTTGACCAGCGCCTCGAACACCTTGCCCGGCTTGGAGTTCTTCCACTGCGCCGAGGCGCCGGACAGGATCCAGCCGGCCGTCAGCGAGCTCATGCCGACGAACCAGCAGCCGGTGCCGAGCAGCCGGGCCAGGCGCCGCGCAAAGTGGGTCTTGCCGATCCCCGGATCGCCCAGAAGCAGGATCGGCTCCAGGTCCAGCGTGTCGTCGCTCGACAGGCACAGTGCGAGCTGGCGCCGGATGTCCTCCAGCGGCGCCTCGAAATTCGGCATCTCTTCGATCAGCCCGTCGATATCCGGCAGCGCCGACGGCTTGATCGCAAATCGCTGGCCGCCGAATTTGATCATCCGGGCGTAAGTCGCGCGCAGCGCCTCGTTGGCGCCGCTTCCCAGGTCCTGCAACCCGCTCAACGCCTGTTCGACCCGGGGCACCTGATAGATGTCCTTGAAACCGGCGATCGAGATCGGGTTTTTCACCACAGCAGGGAGCGAAGCGACTTCGTTCATCGGGCTAATCCTTGTCTCGGGGCCTGACCACTCCAATCGAGCGCATTGCGCACAGTCCAAGTATTACAAGCAAATCGCCTGCCAGCATGGTGTAAAAAGTCATAGAAACCTGGCCGAGTCCACGCTGCCGCGCCCTGGACAGCCTGGGAGCCATGCTGCAGCGCCCGCCGAAGAGCGAAGGCGGGGCCGGTGGCGGCATCCGGGCCGCCCGGCGCACAGGCCAATGATAGACTCGCGGCCCTTCGCGATCGCCTCATCAGGCACCTGTTTCGATCATGGCCGGTCATTCCAAGTGGGCCAACATCCAGCACCGGAAGAACCGGCAGGATGCCAAGCGCGGTCTGTTGTGGACCAAGCTGATCCGTGAAATCACGGTCGCTGCACGCGACGGCGGCGGCGATGCCGGCATGAACCCCAGGCTCAGACTTGCGTTAGAGAAGGCTTCGGCCGGCAATGTTCCCAAGGACACCGTCAACAAGGCGATCCAGCGCGGCAGCGGCCGGCTGGAGGGGGTCAGCTACGAGGAGATCCGCTACGAAGGCTACGGCGCGGGCGGCGCGGCGATCATCGTGGACTGCATGACCGACAACCGGACCCGCACGGTGGCCGAAGTGCGCCATGCGTTCACCAAGTTTGGAGGCAACCTGGGAACCGACGGCTCGGTGGCCTACCAGTTCCGCCATTGCGGGCAGTTCCTGTTCGCGCCGGGCACCCCCGAGGACCGAGTCTTCGAGGTGGCCCTGGAAGCCGGGGCCGAGGACGTTCAAGTGGCCGAAGACGCGTCGATCGAGGTGGTGTGTGCGCCGGCCGACTTCGAAAAGGTCCGGCAGGCCTTTCAGGCGGCGAACCTGCAACCCGAGGTGGCCGACATTACGATGAAGGCGCTGAACGAGGTCGCGCTGCAGGGCGAGGATGCGCAGAAGATGAAGCGGCTGCTCGACGCGCTGGAGGATCTGGACGACGTGCAGCACGTGTACACATCGGCGGCGATCGAGGAGGAACCAAGTTAGCCAATCGATGAAGATCCTGGTGGTCGGCGCAGGCGGGCGGGAGCACGCGCTGGCCTGGAAGATCGCCCAGTCGCCGCGCGTGCGGCGCGTCTACCTGGCTCCCGGCAACGGAGGCACCGCGCTCAACCGCAGCTTCCACAACGTGGCTCTGTCCGAGACGGAGGCGCTGGCCGATTTTGCGGCTTCCGAGGGGATCAACCTGACGGTGGTCGGCCCGGAGGCTCCGCTTTCGGCAGGCATCGTCGACCTGTTCCGCCAGCGCGGGCTGCGCATCTTCGGGCCCAGCCGGGCGGCCGCGCAGCTGGAGGCATCCAAGGACTTCGCCAAGGCCTTCATGCAGCGGCATGCGATTCCGACCGCGCCCTCGCACACTTTTTCGGACGCGGCGGCGGCGCGCAAGTACGTTCGGGCGCGCGGGGTGCCGATCGTGATCAAAGCCGACGGCCTGGCCGCCGGCAAGGGCGTGGTGGTGGCGCAGACGCTGACGCAGGCGATGGATGCGATCGACCACATGCTGGTGCATGGCAGACTCGGAGCCGCCGGTACGCGAGTCGTGATCGAGGATTTCCTCGCAGGGGAAGAAGCCAGTTTCATCGTGATGTCGGACGGCCGGCATGCGCTGGCGCTGGCCACCTCGCAGGACCACAAGCGCCTGCTCGACGCGGACCAGGGGCCGAATACCGGCGGCATGGGCGCCTATTCGCCGGCGCCCATCGTCACTCCGCGCCTGCACGCGCGCGTGATGCGCGAGATCATGATGCCCGCCATCGCCGGCATGGCCGCCGAGGGCCACGTTTACACCGGGTTTCTGTATGCTGGACTGATGATCGGCCCGGACGGCGAGACGCGCACGCTGGAGTTCAACTGCCGCCTCGGCGACCCCGAGGCGCAACCGATCCTGATGCGTCTGCGCACCGACCTGGTCGACCTGCTGGAGTGCGCGATCGACGGGCAACTGGACCGGATCGAGGCTAACTGGGATCGGCGTGTCGCGCTCGGCGTGGTGGCGGCGGCGCAGGGCTACCCGGAGTCGCCTCGCCGGGGCGATCCGATCGAATCGCTGCCGACCGACGCGGACGACTGCATCGTGTTTCACGCCGGCACCCGGCTGCAGGAGGACCGGCTGGTCACGGACGGCGGACGCGTGCTGTGCGTGACCGCGCTGGGGGAAAACGTGCGCGCGGCGCGCCGCCGCGCCTACGAAGCGGTCTCCGAGGTGCGGTTCGACGGCCTGCAGTACCGCACCGACATCGGGCAGCGCGCGATCCAGGGTGGGCCGCGTTGAGATGACGTATTCGGTCGAGCGGCACATCGAGCTGCGCCGGCTGGTCGAGATCGCGTGTGCCCCGGACGGCAGCTGGCTCGCGGTCACCGTGCAGCGTCTGGATCGCGACGCATCGCGCTACGTGTCCGACCTGTGGAAGGTTCCGGTCGACGGGTCGGCTGCCGTCCAGTTGACGCGCGGCGACAGCCGCGACGCCGCGCCGTGTTTCCGCCGCGACGGCTCCCTCGCGTTCCTGTCGAACCGGCAGCCGAACGAAGTCAAACCCGACGAGGAATCCGACCAACGGATGCAGGTGTGGCTGCTGCCTGCGCAGGGCGGCGAGCCGCAGCAGGTGACCGACGAGCCGCTCGGGGTCGCCGCCTTCCGTTTCGCCCGATCCGCCGATCGGCTGGTGGTCCTGGCCCCGGTGCTGCCCGCGGTGCCGGCCGATCAGCAGCGCAAGACCGCGCTCGAGCGGCACAAGCAGGGACCCACGATGCGCCGCCTGTTGCGCCAGCCGGTGCGCCACTGGGACCAGTGGCTCGACGACGACGCCCAGGGCGAAGCCACTCACGTGATCGCCTACCACGCGGCGCCGGACGCGCCGATCGGCGAGCGGACCGATCTGACGCCGCAAGCGCGGCGCGAGTTCGCCATCGAGCCGGATTTCGACGTGGCGCCCGACGGACGCCTGATCGCGATCACGCGCGCCAGCGCCGGCGCCGATCGATGCGAGGACACCGACGTGCTGCTGATCGACGCCGACTCCGCCGCCGCGCGCGCGGTTGGCTCAGGCCCTGGCGCCAATTGCCAGTGGCCGCGCTTTTCGCCCGACGGGCGCACCTTGTCGGTGGTGCGCAGCGTCCGCTCGCCGCGGCAGGCGCCACGCCCGACGCTGGAGCTGATCGATGTGGCCAGCGCAGCGCGCGCGCCGTGCGCCTCCACGTGGGACCGCTGGCCGGTTCAGCCGGAATGGTCGCTCGATGGCGCAAGCCTGCTCGCGTGCGCCGATGACTCGGGCGACGTGCCCGTGTTCGCGATCGATGCACGCAGCGGGTCGGTGCGGCGCTGCCTTCCGAGCGGCTCGGGCGGCACGTGCAGTCACCCGACCGCGCTGCCAGACGGCGGCGTGGCGATGCTGCGATCCAGCGCCCTGCACCCGCCCGAAGTGTTCGTGCTGGAGCCGGGATTCGCGCTCGAGCCGCGCCCGCTCGCCCCGCTGTCGGGATTCGAGCCGGCCGGCTGGGCTGCCTGCGAGCGGATCCAGGCGGCCTCGACCGATGGCACCCCGATCCACTGCCTGCTGGTCAAGCCCGCCGAGTCGGCCGGCCCTGCGCCGCTGGTGCTGTGGATCCACGGCGGTCCGATGACGATGAGCGGCGACGGCTGGCACTGGCGTTGGAATCCCCTGCTGCTGGCCGCGCAGGGCTTTGCGGTGGCGCTGCCCAATCCGCGCGGCTCGACCGGATTCGGACAGCAGTTCGTGCAGGCGATCTGGGGTAATGTCTGGGGCGACCAGTGTTATCGGGACCTGATGGCGGTCGCCGACACCTTGTGCCAACGGCCCGATATCGACGCGCAGCGGACGGCGGCGATGGGCGGCTCCTTCGGCGGATACATGGTGAACTGGATCGGTACCCAGACCGAACGCTTCGCCTGCCTGGTGTCGCACGCGGGCATCGTCAACATGGCGGCGTTCACCGGGGTGACCGACCATCCACCGGAGTGGTACCTGGAGATGGGCGGTGAGAATCCGTATCTGGATCCCCAGCAGTTCGACCGGTTCGCTCCGATCCGCTACATCCGCCAGTGGCGCACTCCGACCCTTATTACGCATGGAGAGCGGGACTACCGCTGCCCGATCGGCGAGGCGCTGACGCTGTTCGAAGCCTTGCAGTACCACGGCGTCGCAAGCGAGCTGCTGGTGTTTCCCGACGAAAATCACTGGGTCTTGAAGCCGCGCAACGTCGTGGCCTGGTATCGGGCCGTGCTCGAATTCACCCGAACGCACCTGGCAGCGCGATGAGCACCGAGTCGATCGACGCGACGCGCGTACGCGAGTATCTGCTTGGCCTGCAGCAGCGCATCGTGACCGAGCTCGAGCGGCTCGATGGCCGGCCGTTCGGCGAGGATCGCTGGGAAAAACCGGCCGACTCCGCGCTGGCCGGCTCTGGCATCACCCGCATCCTGGAGCAGGGCCAGCTGTTCGAGCGGGCCGGCGTCGGCTTTTCGCAGGTGACCGGCGCAAAGCTGCCCGCCTCGGCCAGCGCCAGCCGCCCGCATCTGGCCGGACGCGGCTTCGAAGTGATGGGGGTCTCGCTGGTGCTGCATCCGCACAATCCTTATGTGCCAACCGTGCATATGAACGTCCGTTTCTTCGTCGCGCGCGCCACTCACGCGGTCGACATCTGGTGGTTCGGCGGCGGGATGGACCTGACCCCTTATTACGGCTTCGAGGAGGACGCGCGCCACTTCCATGCCTGCTGCCGCGATGCGCTGGCCCCGTCCGGCCCCGACCTGCACGCGCGCTTCAAGCGCTGGTGCGACGAGTATTTCTTCCTGAAGCACCGCGACGAGCCGCGCGGCATCGGCGGCATATTTTTCGACGACTTCTCCGAGCTGGGGTTCGAACGCAGCTTCGCGATGACGCGCGCGGTCGGTGACGGTTTGCTGGGCGCCTACACCCCCATCGTCGAGCGGCGCCGCGCCACGCCTTACAGCGAGCGCGAGCGCGAGTTCCAGGCCTGGCGGCGCGGCCGCTACGTCGAATTCAACCTGGTCTACGACCGCGGCACATTGTTCGGCCTGCAGTCGGGCGGACGGGTCGAATCGATCCTGATGTCGCTGCCGCCGCGGGTGAGCTGGCGCTACGACTGGCGGCCGCAACCCGGATCGGACGAGGCCCGGCTGGCCGAATTTCTGCAGGCGCGCGACTGGCTGGCTTCATGACGCCGGATGATCGCAGACCGATCGGTCTGCTCGGGGGCAGTTTCGACCCGATCCACATCGGCCACGTCCAGTTCGCGCACGACGCGCTGCACGTGCTCGGCCTGGCGCGCGTGCTGTTCATCCCGGCCGGGCTGGCCTGGCAGAAGGGCCCGAGCGCCGACGCCGCGCATCGGGCCCGCATGATCGAGCTGGCGATCGCCGACGAGCCGGGCTTCGCGCTGGACGCACGCGAGCTGCAACGGCCCGGCCCCACGTTCACGGTCGACACGCTGCGTCAGGTGCGGCAGGAAGTGGGGCCGAACCGGCCGCTGGTGCTGCTGATCGGCTCCGACCAGTTCGAGCGCCTCGACACCTGGCACTGCTGGGAGCAGCTGATCGAGCTGGCGCACATCGGCGTGGCCGAGCGGCCGGGGCAGATGGGGGCACTGAAGCCGCAGCTGGCGCAATGGCGCCGCGCGCATCTGGGCAACGCAGGCGATGTGGCACGGCGGCCGGCCGGCGCGGTGGTGGCGGTGGCGATGCGGCCGGTTGCCTGCTCGTCCACCCAGATCCGCGCCCTGCTGCGCGTGCCGTCGTCGCAAGCCGGCGCAGCGGTCAACACGCTGCTGGCGCCGGGCGTGCTGGCTTATATCCGCCAACATTCACTGTATTCGTGAACCGATGCAATTGAGCAGGTTGCAGCGCCTGGTCATCGACGCGCTCGAGGACATCAAGGGCCAGGACATCCATGTCTACAACACGACCCAGCTGTCGGATCTGTTCGACCGCGTGATCCTGGTCACCGCGACCTCGAACCGGCAGACTCGCGCGCTCGCTTCGCACGTGGCCGAAACGGCCAAGCAGGCCGGCGCGCCCGTGCTGAGCGTCGAGGGAGAGGAAGCCGGCGAGTGGGTGCTGGTCGACCTGGGCGATGTGGTGGTGCACATCATGCAGCCGGCGATCCGCGCCTATTACGCCCTGGAAGAGCTCTGGGGCGGCAAGCCGGTGCGCGTGCGGCTCGCCCCCGAAAGCCGCGCCAGCGATCGAACCACCGGGCGGCGGTGAGGATCACGATCGCCGCGGTCGGAATCCGGATGCCGGCCTGGGCCGAACAGCCGGTCCAGGACTACCTGGCCCGCTTTCCGCGCGATTTCGAAGTCGTGCTCAAAGCGGTGCGGCCGCAGGCGCGGCGCGAGCAGCCTCTGGAACACAGCCTGCGCAGCGAGCAGGCCCGATTGTCCGCAGCGGTGAGCGGATCGGACCGCGTGATCGCACTGGACGAACATGGCGTCGATTGGACTACCGCACAACTGGCACAGCACATCGGCCGCTGGCGCGATGCATCAGAGCGCGTGTCGTTCCTGATCGGCGGCGCCGACGGCCTGTCCGACGAGCTCAAATCGCAGGCCCAGCTGCAACTGCGGCTTTCCAGCCTGACGCTGCCGCACGCGCTGGCCCGGGTTGTCCTGGTCGAGCAGCTGTACCGAGCCTGGTGCATTCTTTCAAATCACCCTTACCATAGAGCATGACCAGCCGGTCATAAACCTGCTGCCCATAATGGCCGACATCTACCTCGCATCGCGCAGTCCGCGCCGCCGCGATCTGCTGCACCAGATCGGCGTGCGTTTCGAGACGCTGCTGCTGCGCGTGGAAGCGCGGCGTCCGGCCGACGTCGACGAGACGCAGCGCCCGTCGGAAAGCGCCGACAGCTATGTCGAGCGCATCGCGCGGGAAAAGGCGCTTTGCGGGGCGCGCGTGCTGCAATCGCGCTCGCAGATCTTCCGCCCGGTGCTGGCGGCCGACACCGTGGTCGTCGTGGACGGTGAAGTGCTGGGAAAGCCCGACAGCCGCGCCCAGGCCGAGCAGTTCCTGCAAAAGCTGGCCGGTCGCACGCACGAAGTGCGCACCGTGGTGGCGCTCGCGGTCGGGTCCGCAACGAACATGGAGCCGCTGGTCGCGACGTCGGTATCCCGGGTCACGATGCGCTCGATCAGCGCCGAGGAGGTCGAGCGGTACTGCGCCAGCAACGAACCGATGGACAAGGCTGGGGCGTATGCCATCCAAGGCAAGGCAGCCATTTTCGTGGAAAGGCTGGAGGGCAGCTATTCGGGCGTGGTCGGACTGCCGCTGGCCGAGACCGCATCGCTCCTGATGCGGGCCGGCATTCGCGTGCTGTAGACGACGCGCCGAGGCCCAGTGTCGACCGAAGACATTCTGATCAACATCACGCCTCAGGAGACCCGGGTCGCGGTGCTGCTGGCCGGCGTGGTGCAGGAGCTGCACATCGAGCGGGCCGCTTCGCGCGGCCTGGTCGGCAACATCTACCTGGGGCGCGTCGCGCGGGTGCTGCCCGGCATGCAGTCGGCATTCGTCGACATCGGGCTGGAGCGGGCCGCGTTTCTTCACGTGGCCGACATCTGGGAGGCGCGCCAGCTGCCGACGGAGCGGCCGCCGCCGATCGAGCGGCTGCTGCGCCAGGGCGACGTGACGCTGGTGCAGGTGATCAAGGATCCGATCGGCACCAAGGGGGCGCGGCTGTCGACCCAGATCAGCCTGGCCGGACGGATGCTGGTGTACCTGCCCCAGGACGCACACATCGGGGTCTCGCAGCGCATCGAGGACGAAGCCGAGCGGGCTCACCTGCGCGAGCTGATGCTCCGTCTGGTGCCGCCCGACGAAACCGGCGGATACATCATCCGTACCAGCGCCGAGGACGCGGACGAGGACGACCTGCGAGCGGACATCGACTACCTGCGCAAGCGCTGGCTGCAGATCAAGGATGCGGCCTCCAGGGTGCCCGCGGAGACGCAGCTGTACCAGGAGCTGTCGCTGAGCCAGCGCGTGCTGCGCGACGTGGTGCAGGAAGAGACCGCGACCGTACAGATCGATTCGCGCGAGAACTTCGTCGCACTGCAGGCCTTCGCCGCGCAGTACGTGCCGAACGTCTCGTCCAGGCTGATCCACTACGAAGGCGAGCGCCCGCTGTTCGAGCTGTACCAGATCGACGAGGAGATCGAAAAGGCCCTGGCGCGGCGCGTCGACCTGAAAAGCGGCGGCTACCTGATCATCGACCAGACCGAGGCGATGACCACGATCGACGTCAACACCGGCGGCTTTGTCGGAACCCGCAATTTCGACGACACGATCTTCAAGACCAACCTGGAGGCGGCCCAGACGATCGCGCGCCAGCTGCGCTTGCGCAATCTGGGCGGAATCATCGTGCTGGATTTCATCGACATGGCCAACCCGGTCCACCGGGAGCTGGTGCTGGCCGAGCTGAAAAAGGCCCTGGCGCGCGATCGCACCCGGATGACGGTGAGCCAATTCACCCAGCTGGGCCTGGTCGAGATGACGCGCAAGCGCACGCGCGAGTCGCTCGCCCACGTGCTGTGCGAACCGTGCCCGGTGTGCGACGGCCGCGGCGTGCTGAAAACCGCGCGCACCGTCTGCTACGAGATCCTGCGGGAGATCCTGCGCGAAGCGCGCCAGTTCGGCGACGCGCGCGAATTCCGCATCCTGGGCGCCCAGCCGGTCATCGACCTGTTCCTGGAGGAGGAGTCGCAGTCGCTGGCCATGCTGTCGGATTTCATCGGCAAGCCCATCTCGATGCAGGTCGAAAGCGCCTACCACCAGGAGCAGTACGACATCGTGCTGATGTAGGCCTGGCACGTCAGCGCGTGCCCGACACCCGTCTGTCCCAAGGCGTCGCGGGCAAGGCGCCGGAAAATGGCCCGGCGCCCGACCCGGGCGAGCCGCCTCAGGAGTTTGCGTTCAGCACCACGTCGTTGTAGACCTTCGTGACGCCGGGAATCGAACCGGCGATGTGTCCGGCCTGGTGGCGCTCGGCGCGCGTGTCGACCAGACCGCCGAGGTACACCACATGATTGACGGTGCGGACGGAGATGTTATGGAACTTGAGCGAAGGCTGTTCGCTGATCTGCTTCTGCACTTCAGCCCGGATCTGCTGATCCTCGGCCGAACCCTGTGCGTAGGCAGCCCCCGACAGGACAGCGACAAGCGCGAACGTGGTCAGATGTCTGGACGTGATCATGGTGATCTCCGGTGGGTTGCAAAGCGCAAGTGTGTATATGCACTTTGGCAGCGGCCGGGTCGTGGGGTTCCGCAGAGTGCAGACGCATCGTGTTACGCCGGTAACTGACGCTCGCGTCACGGGCACTCGTTGATTTCAGATTTTTCGGCCGAAGGCCGGAAAAAGGCCAGGCAGAGGGTGACCGCACTCACGGAGCGTTTCCAACGTCCGCAATGTCGTCCGCAATGACCGAGGCATTCATTGCGAACGTGTGAAACCTCTTGACCGTCGTGACCGGGATTCCCGGGATCATCGCTTCTTTCAAGCTGAGAATCCCGTCGTTCGCCTCCTGGCCGAACGGCGACCAGCGCCCCACCGGACCTGCGGTCCCTGCGTAGATCCGCGTCGCGCACTGAGGTACCGGCAGGCTGTCCATGAACGCCGGGTTCGCGAGCAACTGGCCCATCTCGCCGGCTGCGAGGCGGAAAATCGCAAGCGGGGCACACGCTCGCGCTGCCCGGCAAGCCTGTGCCGGCGGAGCGATGAAGAAACAGGCCGCAGGCGGCACGCGCAGGTGCGGATAGACGGTCCGCAGCAGAACCGTTCCCAACGAGTGGCCCACGACGACGTAGCGCGCCTGGCCGGCCTTGCGGTCGATGAACCGGCGCAGCCGTTCCGCGCAGCCCTTGAGCGTCTCGAAGGTGGCCGAGTAGCCGAACAGCCCCGGCTGTATGCCCCGGCTTCGCAGACGCGCTGCCAGAAGCAGCATCGAAAGCGGCGTACGTCCCAACCCGTGAACAAGAATTGCACGCACGGCCGTCGCTTCCTTCCCAGAACCGGCAGGCCGGACCCCGGCCTGCCACGCGTCGCGCACCGCCTCAGGCGGCGACCGCCTGATCCGACTTGGCGAACTGGATCCGGTACAGGCTGGCGTACAGGCCGCCACTGGCCAGCAGCTCGACGTGGCGCCCTACCTCGGCGACGCGCCCGGCTTCGAGCACCACGATGCGATCGGCGCCCTCGATCGTCGACAGCCGATGCGCCACCACGAACGTCGTGCGGCCGCGCATCAGCCGCTCCAGCGAGATCTGGATGAAGCGCTCGGACTCCGAATCCAGCGCCGAGGTCGCCTCGTCCAGCAGCAGCACCGGCGCATCCTTCAGCAGGGCGCGCGCGATCGACAGCCGCTGACGCTGTCCGCCCGACAGCTTGACCGCGTTCTCCCCGATCCGGCTGTCGAAGCCATGCGGCAGCGAATCGATCAGCGGCAGCAGGAACGCCGCCTCGGCCGCCGCTCGCACCTGGGCCATCGTGGCGCCCCGGCAGGCGCCGTACGCGATGTTGGCGGCGATCGTGTCGTCGAACAGCACCACGTCCTGCGACACCAGCGCGATCTGGCGCCGCAGGCTGGTCAGCCCGAGCTGGCCGATTTCGATGCCATCGATCAGGATCTGACCCGAGGTCGGCCGGATGAAGCGTGGAATCAGGTTGATCAGCGTCGTCTTGCCGGCGCCCGAAGGCCCCACCAGCGCGATCGTTTCTCCCGGTGCAACCGTCAGGTCGATCCCGTCCAGCGCGGCGGCCGCAGCGCCGGGATACTGGAAGCCGACGCGACGGAACTCGATCGCTCCGCGCGCGCGCTCGATCTCGCGCGTTCCCTCATCGGCTTCCTGCGCCGAATCGATCATCGCGAACACGCTGTCGGCAGCGGCCGACATGCGCGCGATCGGGCCATTGAGCGAGGAAAGATGGCGCAGCGGCTGCAGCAGCAGCAGCGCCGAGGTCAGGAACATGATGAACTCGCCGCCCGACAGCCCCCCCGCGCGGGCCTGCCACAACGCCAACCCGATCACCACCGAAAGGCCGATCGCGGCGATCAGCTGGGTGGCCGGCGTCGCGGCCGACCAGGCGACCTGCATCTTCATCGCGAAGCGGCTCAGGCGGCGGTTGATCGTTTCGAAGCGTTCCGATTCGTACGCGACGCCGTCGTACACCTTGATCACCCGGCTGCCTTCGTGCGCCTCCTGCACCGCGCGCGTCAGCTCGCCCAGCATCAGCTGGTTTTCGACGTTCAAACGGCGCAGGCGCGCGCTGAACACGCGCAGGATCCCGCCCACCAGCGGCGCGAATGCGATCGTCAGCAGCGTCAGCGGCCAGTTGTAGTACAGCAGCACGCCCAGCAGCGCCACCACCGACAGCGAGTCGCGCACCGCGGTGGTCATCACCTCGGCCGCCAGGTTCAGCGCGTTGCTCGCCTCGTTGATGAACTTCGAGATCACCATCCCCGAGGGCGTGTTCTCGATCGTGGCCTGGGGCCAGTGCAGCAGGCGCTCGAACATCCGGCGCCGCAGCTCGACCAGCACCGCCTGCGACACGCCGCTGATCTTGTAGCTGCTGGCGTAGGTGGCCAGCCCGCGCACCAGAAAGACGCCGACAAACGCCAGCGGCACCCACAGGCCGGCCATGGCCTGGCGGTCGTAGAAACCGCGGTCCAGCAGGATCCTCGTGAGCGCCGCGATGGCCGGGTCGGTCAGCGCGGCGATCACCATCGTGACCAGCGCCGCCGCCAGCGGTCGCGGGTGGGCCCGGACCATGGCGACCATCCGGCGCAGGTTCGGGTCGGTGAATATCGATCGCTCGGATTTGTCGGTCATGGTGGTGTGTCCGGACCGATACAATGCGGGGCCGGGTCTGTGCTGCAGGTCCCGCGTAGTGTATGCGATCGGCGTCAGGCCACCGCAGCCTCGCAATGCCTTCCATGATCGTGCGCCTGCCCAATCACCTGGGCGATGCCTGCATGGCCAGCCCGGCGCTGGACCTGCTGGCCTCGCGCGGTCACGCGCTGACGCTGGTCGGGCGCGCCTGGGCGCGCGATTTGTACTCGGGCTACCCGTGGCCGATGCTGGCGTTACCCGGTGAGCGGGTGGCGCGCGTGCGCGCCCTGTTCGGGCTGGCACGCCAGCTGTCGCGCGCAACGCCCGCGCTGCTGCTGACCAACTCGTTTTCCTCCGCGCTCGAGATGCGGCTGGCCGGGTTGCGCCCGATCGGCTATGACGCGGACCGGCGCGGCTGGCTGCTGGCGCAGTCGTT
>DATBCD010000081.1:0-16276 GCA_036270655.1 Burkholderiaceae bacterium | reverse complement strand
CCGCAGACTATGCTCCTCACGAATCCCCCCTCTCCCGCGCCAGCGGGAGAGGGGCGCAGCGCAAACTCCCCTCTCCGGCGCCAGCGGGAGAGGGGTGGGGGAGAGGGTGGATGCAGAAGGCCTCTGCCGCGCGCCTGCGGGAGAGGAGCCGCAAGATACCTCCCCTCTCCCGCGCCAGCGGGAGAGGGGCGGGGGAGAGGGTGTATGCGGAAGGAAATAACCATGTCGAAGGTCGCACAGCAGACGGCCAGCGAGGTTCGCACGGAGCGCGACTCGCTGGGTGAGGTCGCCGTTCCGGCGAAGGCTTACTACGGAATCCATACGGTGCGCGCGCTGGAGAACTTTCCGATCTCGTCGGTGCCGATCGGCGTGATCACCGACCTGCTGCGGGCGTTCGCGATGGTCAAGCGCGCCGCCGCCGCCGCCAACCGGGACCTGGAGCTGATCGATCCGGCCAAGGCCGACGCGATCATCCGCGCCTGCGAAGAAATCGAGGCCGGGCAGTGGCACGATCAGTTCGTGGTCGACGTGATCCAGGGCGGCGCCGGGACCTCGACCAACATGAACTTCAACGAGGTGATCGCCAATCGCGGCCTGGAGCTGCTTGGCCATCCGCGCGGGGACTACCGCGCGCTGAATCCGATCGACGACGTCAACGCCTCGCAGAGCACGAACGATACGTATCCGACCGCGGTCCGCGTGGGCCTGTGCTTTGCGATCGGGCGCCTGCTGAAGGCGATGGCCGACCTGCGCAGCTCGTTCGAGAAGAAGGCGTTCGAGTTTCGCGAGGTGCTGAAGATCGGCCGCACCCAGCTGCAGGATGCGGTGCCGATGACGCTGGGTCAGGAGTTCACGACCTACGCGATCATGCTGGGCGAGGACGAGGAACGCCTGGGCGAGGCGATGGCGCTGATCACCGAGGTGAACCTGGGCGCCACCGCGATCGGCACCGGCATCAACACCGATCCGGACTACGCGCCGCTCGCCTGCCGGTACCTGGCGCAGTTTTCCGGGCTGCCGGTCAAGCCGGCCGCCAATTTCGTCGAGGCCACGCAGGACACCGGCGCGTTCGTCCAGCTGTCCGGCGTGCTCAAGCGCATCGCCTGCAAGCTGTCCAAGACCTGCAACGACCTTCGCCTGCTGTCTTCCGGGCCGCAGGCCGGCCTGAACGAGATCCTGCTGCCGCCGCGCGCAGCCGGCTCCTCGATCATGCCGGGCAAGGTCAATCCGATCATTCCCGAGGTCGTGAACCAGGTGGCGTTCGAGGTGATCGGCAACGACATGACGGTGACGATGGCGTCCGAGGCCGGCCAGCTGCAGTTGAACGCGTTCGAGCCGATCATGGCGTATTCGCTGTTCAAGTCGATCACGCACCTGCAGGCCGCCTGCGGCACGCTCGCCCACAACTGCGTCGACGGCATCCGCGCCAACGTCGAGCTGCTGGAGATGCGGGTCAACCTGTCGGCTGGCCTTGCGACGGCCCTCAATCCCTACATCGGATACGAGGCGGCCGCCGAGGTGGCCAAGGACGCGGTCAAGTCCGGCCGGGCGGTGGCCGAGCTCGTGCTCGAGCGGGGCCTGCTGTCGGCCGCCGAGCTGCGCGAGGTCCTGCAGCCCGAGGTTCTGACGCGGCCGACCCGGATCCGGCGCAAGCCCAAGACCTGATGCAGACGCTCACCATCACGCGCCCGGACGACTGGCACCTGCATTTGCGCGACGGCCCGGCGATGAAGGATGCGCTGGGGCATACCTCGAGCGTGTTCGCCCGGGCGATCGTGATGCCGAACCTCAGACCGCCCGTGACGCGCACCGAGCAGGCGCGCGCCTACCGGGACCGGATCATAGCGGCCCTGCCGGCCGGCCATCGTTTCGAGCCGCTGATGACGCTGTACCTGACCGACGCGACGCCTGCGGCCGAGATCCGCCGCGCGCGCGACTCGGGCCTGGTGCACGGGGTCAAGCTGTACCCGGCGGGAGCGACCACCCATTCGGAAAGCGCAGTGACCGATCTGAACCGCTGCGGGCCGGCGCTCGAGGCCATGCAGGAGCTCGATCTTCCGCTGCTGGTGCACGGCGAGACGACCGACCCGGCGGTCGACGTGTTCGATCGCGAACGCGACTTCATCGACTCCGTCCTGATTCCGCTGCGCCGCCGGTTCCCGGCGCTGCGCGTCGTGTTCGAGCACATCACGACCCGCGAGGCGATCCAGTACGTGCAGCAAGCCGATGCCCTGGTCGCCGCCACCATCACCGCGCACCACCTGCGGTACAACCGCAATGCGCTGTTCGTGGGTACGGACGGCCGCAACGGGATCCGGCCGCACGCGTACTGCCTGCCGGTGCTCAAGCGCGAAGTGCACCGCCGGGCGCTGATTGCGGCGGCCACCGGCGGCGGCCCGAAGTTCTTCCTGGGAACCGACAGCGCCCCGCACCCCAAGCACGAGAAGGAATCGGCCTGCGGCTGCGCCGGGTGCTTCACGGCCCCGGTGGCGCTCCCCATGGTCGCGGACTGTTTCGAGCAGGCCGGCGCGTTGGAGCGCCTCGAGGCCTTCGCCAGCTTTCACGGCGCCGACTTCTACCGCCTGCCGCGCAACCGGGAGCGAATCACGCTGCGGCGCAGTCCCTGGCAGGCGCCCTCCGATCTGCCATTCGGTGACGACCGCGTGGTTCTGCTTGGGGCCGGCGAAACGTTCGAGTGGAAGGCGGAAATTTCAGAATGAGCACCGATGCCGGCGCCCGGGAACTCTAATCCGACTCTCCGGTTCTCGCAAAAAGCCTCCGAACGCGGCAGCGCTTGAACCGTTCGCTCATCGTTGTTGGGGCGAGCTCGGCCAGCCAAGAATGTTACCGCCGCCGCAAACCGAACGTTCGCGCGCGCAGCCAATACCAACATCCTGAACAGCCCGCGCGCTGTCGAGGTGTCTGTGTACGTCGTGCGCGCTTTCGTGGCGGCCATCAGCGCGCCATGCTCGGTGAAGACCTGGGGCAGGTAGCGGCGTCCGCCGCGGCCGGCGTTTGAGGTCGCAATTTGCGACCTCAAAGCAGCGAACTCCTTCAGAGTGAGCTGGAACATGAACTCGGCGGGAAACTTGGCCGCGTTGCGCTTGACAGCTTCGTTAAACCGCTTGGTGGGTACGCCGTAAAGCGCCGCGAGGTCGGAGTCAAGAAGCACTCGCAGACCGCGTAGAAGCAGAATGCGACTTGCAACAGCCTCCACCGCCACAGGGGCGGTGCTCATGAGCCTTCCCTTCTTCGGTGACGCGAGAAATCTACCCGCGCGGCAACGAGCAGGGACTACCGGAAGCAGTATTGCGAAGAACCGGTCTGCCGGGTATTGAGCCGGCGTGCGGAACTACGGCTCATGGCCGAACTCGGGCTATCCGCAAAATTTCGCCCGCGGCCCGATAGCCGTCGTTCGTGCTGCGATGCGGCTATGGCTTCGCCGCACCGTCGCCCATCCACTCGTCATCGCGAATCAAGCCAGCCTCCACCGCAAATTTGTAGACGGGCCACGTTCTGAAGTCGTAAAGCATGTCTCTCGGTATTATCGAAAAGAACTCAGGGGACTTGTACGGCGGCAGGTCCCAGGCGTGCTCGGTCCGCTCGGCGTCTGCGGCCGTGGCGTCGTGACGCACTTTGCCCTTCCTGGTCAAGGTCGCAGCCTGCGCCCAGCTTCCACCCTGGTCCGCAGCCTTTGCCGAGGCGGTCTGTTCGATGCAGCAGACGGGATTGCCGGGCGCGCCGATGCACCGGTGCAGGGAACCGGCACTCAGCTGGACAGCCGCTTGACCAGGTAGTACGAGCGATCCTCCGCGACCGTGTATTTGCCCCAGGCCTCGTAGCGCGTGCTCTGGTAGGTCGGCGCTTCCGTGGGCGTTTCTCCCTCTTCAAGCGGCGTGGTCCTGGATTTGATGACGCCATACGGCCCCCAGTCGATCTCCAGGCGCAACGCCAGCGCCTCCGGGTGGAGAATCAGCTGCTCTTCGATCAGTCCACGGGTCGCCCGCCTCACCATCGCGGCATCGAGTTTCGTCGGCTTCGCCATCGTCTTCCCCTTCGGTTGCTGGCTACCGGTCAGCGCGGGTACTCGATGCACTGTACAGGATGCAGATCGCCGCCGACGCCCGCAAGAAAGCCGCCCGCAAGCAGCTTCGACGGATGAGGAGGGCTGCGCGGTCCGGCGGCTGGCCGCGAGGCGCTTAGCGCGGTCCGTAGTAGGCGCGGCACCACTCGAGCAGCGCCGGCAGCCCGACCTCGATCGACGTGGTGGGCCGCCAGCCCAGCTCGCGCGTGGTCGCCTCGATGTCGGCCGATGTGGACCGTACATCGCCCGGCTGCATCGGCCGCATCTGCAGATCCGGCGTTTTTCCGGCCACGCGCGCCAGCACCTCGATGAAGTGCATCAAGGCCTCGGGGCGGCTGTTGCCGAGGTTGTACAGCCGGTGCGGGACCTGGGCGAAATGCCCGCTGTTGTCCAGCGCGGCCAGCGTGCCGGCCACGGCGTCGTCGATGTACGTGAAATCGCGCTGCATGTCGCCGTGGCCATAGACCTCGATCGGGCGGTTCTCCAGCAGCGCGCGCGCGAACTTCACCGGCGCCATGTCCGGACGGCCCCAGGGCCCGTACACGGTGAAGTAGCGCAAGCCGGTCAGCTTCAGGCCGAATTGCAGCGCGTAGACGCGCGCGATCAGCTCGTTGGCGCGCTTGGTCGCCGCGTACAGGCTGATCGGGTCGTCGACGCGATCGGTGACCGAGAACGGCTGCTTCTGGTTGCTGCCGTACACGCTGGAGGACGACGCGTACACGACGTGCTCGATGCCGCCATCGTGCCGGGCGGCCTCCAGCAGATTGACGAAACCGGCCAGGTTGCTCCGGACATAGGCTTGCGGGTGGTCGAACGAGTAACGCACGCCCGCCTGCGCGGCCAGATGAACGATGCGCCGCGGCCGCCAGCGCGCGAGCAGCGCATCGAGCGCCGGGCGATCGGCCACATCGGCCTCGACCTGGTCGAAGCGCCCGCCGGGCGCCATCTGCCGGATCCTCTCGAGGCGGTCGCGCTTGAGCTGCGGATCGTAATAGTCGTTGAGGTTGTCCAGTCCGACCACGGACTCGCCGCGCGCAAGCAGCGCGCCACACACGGCCTGCCCGATGAAGCCGGCGCTGCCCGTGACCAGGATCATTGCGCCGGCGCCCGACCGACCCCGTAGTAGCGCAAGCCGGCCGCCCGCGCCAGCCGCGGGTCGTACAGGTTGCGGCCGTCCACCAGCACCCGCGCTCGCAGCGTTCGAGCCAGCCATCCGAAATCGGGGCTGCGGAACTCGAGCCACTCGGTGACCACGACCAGCGCGTCGGCGCCTTCGCAGGCCTGCAGGGCCGAGTCGCAATACTCGATGCGGCGCTTCAGCTCGTCCAGGGCCTTGGCGGCCGTCAGGCTCGCCTGCGGGTCGTACGCGCGCACGCGCGCACCGGAGTCGACCACCTCGCGGATCAGCACCAGGCTCGGGGCTTCGCGCACGTCGTCGGTGTTGGGTTTGAAGGCCAGGCCCCAGACCGCGATCACCTTGCCGTGCAGGTCGCTGCCCAGCGCTTCGCGCAGGCGGCTCGCCACCAGGTGCTTCTGCTCCTCGTTCACGTCGTGCACCGCCGACAGGATCCGCGCCGGCAGCACGTTTTCGCGCGCCATCGCCAGCAGCGCCCGCACATCCTTCGGGAAGCACGAGCCGCCGTAGCCGGCTCCCGCGTACAGGAAGCTCGGTCCGATGCGCGGGTCGGCCCCGATCGCGTGGCGCACGCGCTCGATGTCGGCCCCCAGCCGTTCGGACAGCCGCG
Organism: Burkholderiaceae bacterium; assembly: GCA_036270655.1. Lineage (GTDB taxonomy): Bacteria > Pseudomonadota > Gammaproteobacteria > Burkholderiales > Burkholderiaceae_F > VBCK01. The sequence goes on along the minus strand of DATBCD010000081.1, from coordinate 10,447 downwards.
CCAGCTCGTTCATGAACGAGATCCGCGTGGCAAGCATCGCATTGGCCGCATACTTGGCGAGCTCCGAAGAGCGCGCGTCGAGCACCACCAGCCGCTCGCGGTTGCGATTGAAGGGCGCATACAGCTCGGTCAGAAGGTCGATCGCGTGGCGGTCCTCGGTTCCGATCAGAATCCGGTCCGGATGCATGAAGTCCTGCATCGCGGCGCCTTCCTTCAGGAATTCCGGGTTCGACGCCACCGAGATCGGCACCTTGACTGCCCGCGCGTCGAGCTCCTCGTTCACCGCGCGGCGCACCCGTTCCGAGGTGCCCACCGGCACCGTGGACTTGACCACCAGCAGGGCCTCGCGCGAGATGCGGCGCCCCAGCTCGCGAGCCGCCGCTTCGACATGCCGCACGTCCGCCGAGCCGTCTTCGTCGGTGGGCGTTCCGACCGCGATGAAAAAGACGTCCGAGTGGGTCACCGCGCGGTCGTAGTCGGACGAAAAATGCAGGCGGCCGGCGTGAAGATTGCGCAGCGCAATCTCGTCCAGCCCGGGCTCGTGAATCGGCATCTCGCCGCGCAACAGGCGCTGGACTTTCGATTCGTCGATGTCGATGCACAGCACGTCGTTGCCGACGTCGGCGAAGCAGACCCCGGTGACCAGCCCGACGTATCCGGTTCCGAGGACGGTGAGTTTCATGTAGGCCCCTGGACTGCACGCTTCGCAGCGGATTTCGACGCCGGCCGATTCTATCTCGCGCGTCGCGCTCGGCAGCGCCTATCATTACCGGCAGGTGACCTTATGATGTGCGCTCACCTTGAAGCGAGCATGACCCAGCGATGACGATCGCCAGCCTGGATCGGGGCGGCCCGGGACCCGACTACGGCGGTGGCGCCGGCGCGCGCGCCGCCGGCGGCGCGGCCGCATTGTCGATGGTGTCGATCGTGATTCCCGTTTTCAACGAGGCGGAGAACCTGCGCGAGCTGGTTGCCCGGATCGATGAGGCGATGACGCCTGCCGGGCGGCCGTTCGAGCTGATTCTGATCGACGACGGCTCGACCGATGATTCCCGCTCCGTGCTGGCCGAGCTCGCGCGCGACCGGCACTGGCTCAGGCCGCTGCTGCTGATCCGCAACTACGGGCAGTCGACCGCGCTGCAGGCCGGTTTCGATCACGTCCGGGGCGAATTCGTCGTGACGCTGGACGGCGATCTGCAGAACGAGCCGGCCGAGATTCCCCGCTTGCTGGAGTTGCTCGATGCCAATCGGTCGATCGACGTCGTGTCCGGATGGCGCAAGCAGCGGCAGGACAGGACCTGGTCGCGCAAGGTCCCGTCCTGGATCGCGAACCGGCTGATCTCGGCCGTGACCGGCGTGCGCCTGCACGACTACGGTTGCGCGCTGAAGGTCTACCGGCGTCCGATCCTGGCGAACGTGAAGCTGTACGGGGAGATGCACCGCTTCATCCCGGCGCTCGCGGTGGAAGCGGGTGCGCGCCTGCTCGAAGTGCCGGTGCGTCATCATCCGCGCACGCGCGGCAGCTCGAAGTACGGGATCGACCGCGTATTCCGGGTCCTGCTGGATCTGCTGTGGGTCAAGTTCATGATGCGCTTCCTGCATCGGCCGCTGCACGCGTTCGGAGCGGTCGGCAGCGTGCTGATTGCGATCGGCCTGGCGGTGCTCATGTACCTGGGGGTCGACAAGCTGGTGCTCGGCCACCCGATCGGCGGGCGGCCGCTGCTGTTGCTGGGGGTCCTGCTGACGCTGATCGGCGTGCAGTTGCTCGCAACCGGCATACTGGGCGAGCTGCTCACCCGGGTGTATCACGAGCCGCAGGGACGGCCTCAATACGTGCTGAAGGATCCCGGTGACTCTCCCTGAAAGGAGAGGGAAGGCGGTCCCGGTGAATATCCGCCGGCTCGCAATGCTGGCCGCCCGGGTTGCGGCTGCAGCGGCCCTGCTGGCGCTGGCCGCCTGGCTGGTCGGTCTGCGCGCGCTGCTCGAGCAGCTGCGCCGCGTCGACCTGCTCTGGTTTGCGCTTGCAGTGGCGGCGTTGGCCGCCTCGCAGTGGGTCTCTGCCGCCCGCTGGGCCTCGATCGCGACGATCCTGGGACTGAAGGCGCCGGCGCGCGACTTGCGGCTCGCATACGCGCAAGCGATGGCGGTCAACGTGGTGCTGCCGGGCGCAACGCTCGGCGGGGACACGCTCCGAAGCGTACGGCTGCAGCGGCTCGGCAACCCGCTGGGCGAATCGGCGTTGTCGGTCGTGCTGGACCGCGCGAGCGGACTGTGGATCCTGTGCCTGCTCTCATTGGGCACCGGACTCGGCCTGCTCGGAAGCGGTTATCTGGACCGCGCGAGCCTGCCGGCCGCGGTGGCCGGGATCGATCTGCGGTCGGCGGCCTGGATCTACCTGGGCGCACTGTCGGTCGCGGTCGCGCTGCCCTTCGCTCCGCTGCGCCTGCCAGGCGCCGGGTCGGCTGCGCGAGGCGGCTTGCGGCGGGTGCTGGCGCGCGTGGCCGAGCTGCACGCGCTGACGGTCTCGCGCGGCCCCGCGCTGGCGCGCTCGTTGTGGAGCTCGCTGCTGGTGCAGGTGCTGTGCGCGCTGGCGCTGTGGATGTGCCAGACCGCGGCCGGCGGACGGGCCGGCTACCTGGCGGTTCAGGCGATCGCAGCCCCCGTATTCATCGCCGGCGTGGTGCCGCTGTCATACGGCGGCTTTGGCGCCCGCGAGCTGGTCTCGCTGCTGGTGTTCCCGCTGATCGGAGTCGACGCGCAGATCGCGGTGACCGCGGGCGCGTTGTACGGGGTGGGCGGGGTTCTGCTCGGTCTGGCGACCGCACCTTTGCTGGCGCTGCGAAGATGATTGGAGGTCCGCCCCTCGCTGCCCTCTCCCGCAAGCGGGAGAGGGGCGAGTTTGCAGCAGGTTCCTTCTTGCGCGAGCGGGAGAGGGGGGAGTTGCAGCAGGTCCCTTCTCCCGCTTGCGGGAGAAGGACAGGATGAGGGTGCTCGAGCTGGTACTCCCGCTTCTTTCATACCCCACTTTATGCAAATAGTCGTGATCGGCGGTGCGGGCGTCCTCGGACAGGCGCTGTTGCGGGCGATCGTGGCGCGCGGGGTGCTCACGCGCGCCGACGCGGTGCCGGCACCGGTGCGTCGCGTGATCGCGGTCGATCGGACCCAGCCACCGAGGCTTTTCGTCGAATCGCGCGTCGAATACGTGCGCGCTGATCCGGGCAGCCACCGGCTGTTGCAGGCTGTGATGGGCAGGGCGACCGACGCGGTATTCCACGCCTGGGACAGCGGTGCCGGCGGCGGTCGATCGACGCCGTCGTTTGCGCTGGCCGACAGCCTGCGCGACCTGTTCGCGGCCTGCGAGCTCCAATCCTCGCGGCCGAAAGTGGTGATGGCCAGCACTTTCGCGGCCGACTGCCCGCCTGGCGCATCGCCGGTCGATTCGACGCTCTCGTTGCCGGCGAGCCAGGACGGGCTGACGGCGCTGGTGGGCGAGTTGCTGCTCGAAGAGGCCACGCGGCGCGGGCGGATCGACGGGCGCGCGGTGCGCCTGCCGTTGATCGCAGGTGCGCCCGGGTGCGCGTCCTTCCTGGGCGAGCTGGTGCCGGCGCTGGTCGAGGGCCGCCCGGCGACCTGTCCGATCCGGCTCGACGCGCCGCTGTGGCTGACCTCCGCGCCGGCCGCGGCGCGGGCGCTGGTGCATGCGCACGAGCTGCCGGCGGTCGCATGGAGCGAGGCTGGCGTGTTGCACGCGCCCGCAAGCACGTTGAGCGTGGATGACCTGCTGCAAGCGGTGGCGCGCCTGACCGGGCGCGCGGTCGAAGCACCGGCCCTCGAGGTCGATGCGGCGCTATGCGACGCGCTGGCCGGGCGACCGTGCCGGGTCGCGACCCGGACCGCGCTGACGCTCGGCTTCGAAGACGGACTGGACGCCGACGCCCTGGTGCGCGATCTGGCTGCGGGGACGGATGCCTGATCGCGGGCGGCGAAACGGGAACGGTCCGCGCCGCGCCAGCTCTCAGCGTTCCGCAATGCCGGCCTTGCGCAACCCGGAGTACCAGTTGGCCTCCGCCATGCTCACGTACTCGGGCACGTCCGAGTAGTGCTTGGCGCGCAACTGGGCGATCGTGTAGGCGGGCACGGTACGAAGCAGCGCGTCCCTGGCGGCCGTCGCCTTGTCGAGGTCGCCGCGGTTCGCATACGCGGCCGCCAGATACGACGTAATGAACCAGTCCCCGTTGGTCCCGGCGGCCTTCTCGCAGGTTGATACCGCGTCATCGAAATGCCCGAGCAGCAGGTGGGCTTCGCACGCGAAGCGCATGGCCCAGCCTACGCTTTCCGGATCCAACGACAACGCGTGGTCCACCAGGGGCAGCGCCTCGGCCGGTCGGCCGGTCATGGTCATCAACCAGGCCTTGTACTCGTACGGCGCCGGCGAGAACGGGTCGAGCGCGATCCTGCGCTCGTTTGCCTCCAGGGCCGCGCTCCAGCGCCCCGCGTTGGCCAGCGCGCCGGCCCGAATCGACCAGGCGTGGGGATTGGTAGGGTCGAGATTGACGGCACGCAGCGTCAATTCGCTCATTTGCCGCACCATCCGGTCACGGTCGGGGCTCGGATCGACATCGTTCAGCAGGTCCCAGTTGGCCGCTTGCAGCAGGAGCGCGTAGCTCGAATTCGGATCCCGACGCAGTGCCGCGTCATACAGCTTCTGCGCCTGCAGCGTCTTGTCGAGCGTCTGCCCGTCTTTCCATATCGCGTAGCCCCGCAACCCGAGCTCCGTGGCGTCGAGCTTGTCGAGCGGCTGGCTCAGGACCCGCACCGTCTCGGCGCTCTTGACGGCGCTGGCCACCAGCGAAGCCAGCTTCCGCATCCGGGCCGATGACTCGAAAGAACTGTCGAGCTCCGGAAGATTGAAACGGGTGGACCAGGCCTGGCTGCCCGTGACCGCGTCCACCAGTCTCAGGTTGGCGAAATTGCCCTGTGCTCCCGTGCGAAGGTCGCCCTCGACCCGGTAACGCTCCACAAACAGCCGCGGCCGGTCGTCCCGACCCGACAGCACCTTCAGCTCGTGACAGCAGGCCACCAGTACCGTCGTCAGTTCACGAGGCAACGCGTCGGCCAGGCGCGCCGCCGCCGTATCGCCCGTCGGCGCGCTGAACGGCATGATCGCCAGCGACATCGCCGGCGGCTCTGCGCCGCCCCAGCGCATCACGGGCCGCAACCACACCGCTGCGCCCAGGACACAGGCCAGCGTGATGGCGGCTGCCGCCGCCGCAGCCGGCCGGTTGCGGCGGATGAACTTGACGCTTCGATAGCCCGGCCAATGGGGCTGGGCCAGGACCGCCTTGCCGTGCAGGAATCGATCGAGGTCGTCGGCGAGAGCCTGTGCCGTGCCATACCGCTCGGCAACGTTCTTTCTCAAGGCCTTTTGCAAAATGGCGTCGATGTCGCCTTTGAGCTCCGAACGCAGCTCGCGCGCATTGCTGCCGCGGGCTGCGGCAAGCGCCGGGTCGGCGATGGTCGCGCTGGCTCTCGTCGGCTCGACGCTCAGGATGCCGTCTTCGATCGCCCCGCGCGGGTCCCGCTTCCGAAAGTACGGAAACGAGCCGGTCAGCAGCTCGTACAGAACGACGCCCAGCGAATAAACGTCGCTTGCGCTGCCGAGCGGCTGCCCGAGGAGCTGCTCGGGCGAGGCGTACTGCAGGCTCAACGCCCGTCCCCCGATCTGCGTCAGCGCGGTCTCGTGCGCCTCGCCGCCGGTCATCAATTTCGCGATCCCGAAATCGAGCAGGCGCACCTCGCCCTCTGCGGTCACCAGGATGTTGGAGGGTTTGAGGTCGCGATGGATGACGTCGTGGCGGTGAGCGTATTCGACGGCGGCGAGCGCCTGCTGAAAGAGCGCAATTCTTCCTCTGACGCCGACTTTCCTGGCATCGCACCAGGCGATCAGTGCTTCGCCTTCGACGTACTCCATGGCCAGATAGGGCTGTGCCTCCGCGGTCACTCCGGCGTCATACAGGCGGGCGATGTTGGTGTGGACCAGGCGGGCGAGGATGTCGCGTTCGCGGGCGAAGCGCTCGGCAAGCTGGCTGCGCGGCAGCTTCAGCGCAACCTGCCGCTTGAGCGTGCCGTCGATCCGTTCGGCCAGCCAGACAAACCCCATGCCGCCCCGACCCAGCTCGCGGATCAATCGATACGGACCCACCCCGGATCCGGCCTCGAGCTCGCCGGCGTCGCGGCGCGCGAGATACTCGAGGTCGGCTTCGTCCAGGCTGGGTATCGGCGGCAGGGTGCGCCCCGTGCTGACTTCGGCTCCTTTCGCCAGCATCTCGCGCAGTTTCGGGGCCAGATGCGGATGAGAAGCACTCAGCCTCGACAGCCAGACCTCGCGCTCTGCCTCGGGCAGATCCATCGCCTCGTCCAGCAGCTTTGAGAGTCCCCGGATCTCTTCCGGGCCAAAGGACAAGCCGGACATCGGCACCCCGCGCGGATGAATGGGCGATTAGGCGCCCTGGTCGCCTCGCAGCGAGGCGACCGTTGTCTCCGGCGTCAGCAGATCAGGATCGCACACGAGCTCGATCAGCGCCGGCCTCCGGCGCTCGCGCGCGTAGGCCAGCGCTTCGCTCAGCGCCGGCCTGAATCCGGCGGTGTCGCTGACGCGCACGCCCAGCGCGCCAAAGGATTCAGCCAGCCGCGGGAAGTCCGGGTTGGCCAGCGCGGTACCGCTGACGCGCCCGGGGAAGCGCCGTTCCTGGTGCAGCCGGATCGTGCCGTACATCGAGTTGTTCAGCACCACGAAAATCACGCCCGCGCTGTACTGGGCCGCGGTGGCCAGCTCCTGCACGCTCATCATCAGGTCGCCGTCGCCGGTGACGCACACCACGGTACGTTCGGGCGCCGCGATCTTGGCGCCGATCGCCGCCGGCACGCCGTAGCCCATGCAGCCGGAAGTCGGCGCGATCTGGGTGCCCGTTCCGCCGTAGCGGAAAAACCGGTGCAGCCAGACCGAGAAATTGCCGGCGCCGTTGGCGATGATCGCGTCGCGCGGCATCGACTGACGCAACTGCCGCATCACCTGCCACAGGTCCAGCGCCGGCGCATGCTGGCGGTACACGGTCGGTCGCTGCTGCCACTCTTCGTACTCGGCGCGGCCGGCCCGGGTCTGCGCGGTCCAGGCGGCCGATTCGATCGGGTTCATCGTGGCCAGGCGGGCCGCGAACTGCGGCATGCCCGAGTTGATCATCAGCTGTGCCTGGTAGACGCGCCCGAGCTCTTCCAGCCCGGCGTGCACGTGCACCAGGGTCTGCTCCGGAACAGGGGCCTGCAGCAGCGTGTAGCCGCTCGTGGTGATCTCGCCCAGGCGCAGGCCGATCGCGACCACCAGGTCGGCTGTCTTGATCCGCTGCGCCAGCTTCGGATTGATCCCGATGCCGGCCTCGCCGATGTAGTTCGGATGCTCGTTGTCGAAGCGGTCCTGGAACCGGAACCCGCACACGACGGGCAGGTCGTTGGCCTCGACGAAGCGGCGCAGATTGTCGACGGCGGCGCCGGTCCAGCCGGCACCTCCGAGCATCAGCAGCGGGCGCTGGGCCTGCCGCAAAAGGCTGCGCAGCGCGGCAACCTGCGTGTCGCTGGGAGCGGCCTGGATCGGCTGATGGCACCGCGCGTCGGTCACCCGCGCGGCCTGTCCCAGCACGTCTTCCGGAAGCACCACCACCGCCGGGCCCGGCCGCCCGCTGGAAGCGCACTGGAACGCACGCGCGACGGCCTCGGGAATGCGGTCGGCCCTGTCGACCTGTTCGACCGCCTTGGCGACCGGGCCGAACATCAGGCGATAGTCGATTTCCTGGAACGCTTCGCGTCCGAGGTGGTCGGTGCCGACCTGCCCGATGAACACGACCAGGGGCGTCGAATCCTGGCGCGCGTTGTGAATTCCGATCGCGGCGTTGCTGGCACCGGGTCCGCGCGTGACGAACACGACGCCGGGCTGGCCGGTGAGACGCGCATAGGCATCGGCCATGAACACCGACCCGGACTCGTGGCGATTGACGATCAGGCGGATGGCTGCGGTGGTGTCGTGCAGCGCATCCAGCACCCCCAGGTAGCTCTCGCCGGGGACGCAGAATACGTGGTTGACGCCCTGGATCAGCAACTGATCGACCAGGAGGCGGGCGCCGGAGCGTTCAGTCAGACTCATCATCATGGAGCGGATTCTGACATCCTCGCCATCCAAGCGCCTGGCGCCATCCGCCCTTGAGCCGCTCGGAAAGGAAAAAGCGAACCATCTCGCCGGCGGCGTTCGGTCCCCTCGGATCGCTGTAAGAGCCCCGAGGGCTGCCGCCAAACCAGGCGTGGCCCCCTCCATGCACCAGCCAGTATTCGAGCGCAACCTGCCCCTTCGAGTCGTGGTGAACCGTGCGGGTATACGAATGGCCACCCGGCACCCGGCCGCGGTCGACCGAGACATCCGCGCTCGAGGCTCCATCGCCGCCCACCGATTGCGAGATCACTTGCTCGCCGTTGCGGTAATGCACCGTTCTGTCGCGATCGCCATGAAAGACGATGGTCGGCAGGGCCGGTGACCTTGGCGTCGAGTCTTTCTGACGGCGCAATGTCGAAGCCGGCATTCCTCGCATGGCGGCGATCGCCGAGACGGGATCGTGCGCGCTTACGCAGGCCAGGCCCGAGTGGATGCCGACTGCCGCGTAGAGCTCCGGATAGGCCACGGCCATCACGGCCGCCATCGCTCCGCCGGCAGACAGCCCGGCCACATAGACCCTGCGGCGGTCGATCGGGTAGCGCTTCAGCATCTCACGCGTCATGCCGCCGATGATGGATGGTTCGCCCTGGTCGCGCACCTGGTCCGCGCGCCTGAACCAGTTCCAGCATTTCGAGTGATTGGCGGAGTCCGTTTGCGCCGGATAGAGTACGAAGCACCCGCGCTCCTCGGCCAGTTCGTTCATCCGCGTGGCGCGGGCAAAGTCGTCGGGCGTCTGCCTGCAGCCGTGCAGCATCACGATCAACGGCAGTCGCCGTCCCGCGTAAGCGGTCGGGATGTAGATCTTGTAGGCGCGTTGCCCGGCCTGATTGGCATAGGAACCAGCGATGAACTCTCCCGGCTGCGCGGCAGCAGCGCCATCGCGTCCGCCACCGCCGCCTGGCGGATCGCCGACCGCGGCGGCGGGCACCGCCCTTCGCCACAGGATGTGTTGAATCAGTGCCAAAGCGCGTCAGCCGGCGCCGGGCAGCGCGGCCAGGCACTTCAGGAGCAGAGCCCGCATCGGGGCCTCCAGCGTGGGCAGGAAAAGCGTCAGGGCGGCCAGGCCGGCCAGTATCGTCAGCGGAAAGCCGACCGCGAACAGATTCAGTTGCGGCGCGACCCGCGCCATCACGCCCAGCACCACGTTGACCAGCAGCATCACGGCCAGGATCGGCAGGCAGATCGTCAGCGCGATCGCGAATATGTCCGAAGCGGCGCGCACCAGGGTCAGCGGCTCGATCGGCGCGGCGCCGAGACCGCCGGCCGGAAATACGCGAAAGCTTTCCGCCAGCGCCGACAGCAGCATCAGATGGCCGTCAATCGCCAGGAACATCAGCAGCACCAGCATCGACATGAAATTGGATACGACGTTCTCCGATTCGCCCGTGTCCGGATTGAAATACGCGGCGAACGACAGGCCGATCTGCAGCCCGATCAGCTGGCCCGCCAGCTCGATGCCGACGAACACGATCCGGACCGCGAATCCGAGCGCCAGTCCGACCAGGATATTGTGCGCGAGCTGCACGAAACCGTGCGCCTCGAGCAGACCGCCGATCGGGGGCGAGCTGACGACCGGCGCGATCGCCAGCGTGATGGCCAGCGCGATGCCGACCTTGGCGCGGATCGGAATCGAAGTATGCGACAGCACCGGGGCCCACGCGAAGAGAGCCAGGATACGGGTGAGCGGCCAGAAAACCGACCCGTACCACTGGCTGAGCTGCGACGTGTCGAACGCGATCACGGTTTTCGAGGGGAGCCCCGCGGCACCTTACCCGATCGCGCCCGGAATCGACTCGAACAGGCGCCGCACGTAGTCGATGAAGAACGCCACCATCCACGGACCCGCGACCACCAGCGCGACCAGCGTGCCGATCAGCTTCGGGATGAACGACAGCGTCATCTCGTTGATCTGGGTGGCGGCCTGCAACACCGACACGATCAGGCCCACCACGAGCGACGTGAGCAGCATGGGCGCCGCCAGCAGCAGCATCACGGTCAGCGCCTGCTGGCCGATGGTTACGACGGACTCGGGGGTCAAGGCGGCTCCGGTTTCAAGTCGAATAGCTGGCCACCAGCGATCCGATCAGCAGGTTCCAGCCGTCGGCCAGCACGAACAGCATCAGCTTGAACGGTAGGGAAACCAGGACCGGCGACAGCATCATCATCCCCATCGACATCAGCACGCTGGCC
>DATBCD010000080.1:0-14068 GCA_036270655.1 Burkholderiaceae bacterium | reverse complement strand
GACCCGGAACGTGCGGCCGTACAGGTTGAAGTCGTTCACGTAATAGCTGCCCAGGAAGGTCTGCAGCGTGAAGAACACGTCGGCCAGGTTCACGCCGACCGACTTCACCCGGTCGCGGTCGATCGCGTACTCGATCTGCGGCACGCGCGGATCGAAGTTGGCGATCGCGTATTTCAGCTCGGGGCGCTTGCGTGCGCGCGCCAGGAAATCCTGCAGGACTTCGCTGAAGCGCGCGACCGAACCGCCGGAGCGGTCCTGCAGCACGAACTCGAAGCCGCCGGCGGTGCCCAGGCCGCGGATCGGCGGCGGATTGAAAATGAGCCCTTGCGCATCCTTGATGTCGCGGTTGATCCGAAACATCACAAGATTCGAGATCTCGCCGGCGCTCTGACCCGGCTTGCCGGTCCGTTCGCCCCATGGCTTCAGGCGGATGAAAACGGTCGCGTTGTAGGGCGAGGCAATGCCGGTCAGGATATTGAATCCCTCCAGCCCGGCCAGGCCCTCGATGCCGGGCACCTCGTGCGATATCGCCTCGATCTGGGTGAATACCTCGTGAGTGCGCTGTGTCGAGGCGCCCAGCGGCAGCTGCACGATGCCGAGCACGAAGCCCTGGTCTTCGTCCGGGACCAATCCGGTCGGGCGCGCGCTGACCAGGAAATACAGCGCGGCCAGCAGCGCGGCGAACGTCAGGAACACCAGCGCCGCGTGGTGCACCAGGCGGTCCACCCCACGCAGATATCCGCGCCGAAAGCCGTCGAAACCGAGGTTGAACACCCGGTAAAACGGCGCCAGCAGGGTGCCACGCTGAGCGTCGCCACGCGCCGGACGCAGCAACAATGCGCACAGGGCCGGCGTCAGCGTCAGCGCGCAGATGGCCGACAGCACCACCGAGACGGCCAGTGTCAAGGCGAACTGCCGGTACAGCTGGCCGGTGAGCCCTCCGAGGAAGGCGACCGGTACGAACACGGCCGACAGCACCAGGGCGATCGCGATCACCGGTCCGCCGACGTCGGCGATCGCCCCCTTGGTCGCCTCCAGCGGAGACTGGTGCTCGGAATCGATCCGGTGCTGCACCGCCTCGACCACCACGATGGCGTCGTCGACCACGATCCCGATCGCCAGCACCAGGCCGAACAAGGTCAGCGTATTGATCGAAAAGCCCAGGGCGGCGAACGCGGCGAAGGTGCCGACCAGGGAGACCGGCACCGCCGCGATCGGGATCAGCGTGGCGCGCCAGCTCTGCAGGAACAGGAACACCACGAACGCCACCAGCAGGAACGCGATCCCGAGCGTGATCGCGACCTCCTTGAGCGACTGCGTGACGAACGGCACCGTCGTGTAGGGTACCGAGTAGACCATTCCTTGCGGAAACGACCTGGAAAAATCCTCCATCACCTTGCGCACGCCCCGATCGACGTTCAGCGCGTTGGCGTCGGGCGACAGGAAGATGCCGATGAAGGCCGAAGGCAGACCGCGCTCGCGCGCGGTCAGCGAATAGTCGGCGCCGCTCAGCTCGATGCGCGCGACGTCGTGCAGCCGGACGATCTGCCCGTCGGGCGCCCCCCGCACGATCATCGCCTCGTACTGCGACACATCGGAGAGGCGCCCCAGCACGTTGACCGTGTACTGCATCGTGGTGCCTGGCGGCGACGGCGGCGCGCCGATCACCCCGCCGGGCACCACGACGTTCTGCTCGCGGATTGCGCTGGCCACGTCGCCGGCGGTCACGCCCAGGCGCGCCATCCGGTCCGGGTCGAGCCACACGCGCATGCTGTAGTCGCGCGCGCCGAACACGCGCACCTGCCCGACGCCGTACACGCGGGTCATCGCGTCGACCAGGTTCAGCGTCGCGTAGTTGCTCAGGAATACGTTGTCGTAGCGGCCGTCGGGCGAGGTCAGCGCGAACACCTCGAGAAAGTCGGTCGACACCTTGCGGATCGTGATGCCCTGCCGCGACACGTCGACCGGCAGCTGGCTCTGCGCGATCGCGAACCGGTTCTGCACGTCGACCGCCGCGATGTCGGAATTGGTGCCGATCTCGAAGCTGACCACCAGGTTGTACGAGCCGTCGGCGCCGCTCTTGGAGTCCATGTAGATCATGCCCTTGGCGCCGTTGACCTGCTGCTCGATCGGGGCGGCAACCGATTCGGCCACGACCTGCGCGTTGGCGCCCGGAAAGCTGGTCGCGACCTGCACCTGGGGCGGCACGATCTGCGGATACTGCGCGATCGGCAGGTTGAAGCCCGCCAGCGCGCCGGCCAGCAGGATGACCAGCGAAATGACCGTCGAAAAGATCGGCCGCTCGATGAAGAAGTTCAGCACGGATCAGAGCCTTCGGTCATCGCGTCAAAGCCGAGGCTCTTGCGGCGAAATCAGCCACGCTGGGCGGCGGAGGGCGCGGGCTCGGCCGCAAACACCGGTTTGACGGTGGCCCCTGGCGTGACTTTCGGCAGGCCGTCGACGACCACGATCTCTCCGGCCTGCAAGCCGCCATCGAGCACCCAGTCGCTGCCGAGCCGCTGCGTCGCCGTGACCTGGCGCACCGAGGCCTTGTTGTCGGCACCGATCACGTAGACGGTTTTCAGCCCCTGCAGCTCCTGAACCGCTTTTTGCGGAATCAGGATCGCGCTCGGACGCGTCGCCGTCGGCACCAGCACGCGCACGTACTGCCCCGGACGCAGCATCCGCTCCGGATTCGGCACCACGATGCGCATCTGCAAGGTGTCGTTCTTCGGATCGACGGCGGCATCGACGAAGTCCAGCTTGCCCTGGTGCGGGTAGTCGCTGCCGTCGACCAGACGCAGGCGGAAGGCGACCTGGCTGCCGGCCTTGCCGTGCGGACTGCGGGTGAGCTCGAGCATCCGCTGCTCGCCCAGCACGAAGTTCACGTGGATCGGGTCGGACGAGTACAGCGTGGTGAGCAGCGTCTGCGCGACTGTGACGAGCGAGCCCGGCTTGACCAGCGCCTTGCTGATGACACCGTCGCGCGGCGCCACGATCTGCGTGTATCCGAGATTCAGCTCCGATTCGTGCACGGCGGCGCGAGCCGCCTCGACGCTGGCACGGTCGGCGCGATCGCGGGCCACTGCGGTGTCCAGGTCCTGCTGGCTGACCGCGTTGTCGGAGATCAGCCGGGAAACCCGAGCCAGGTTCTGGGCCGAGTTGGCCGCCGAGGCCTCGGCCTGGGCCAGGTTCGCTTTGGCCTGCTCCAGCGCTGCTTCGAAAGGCAGCCGGTCGACCTGGAACAGCAACTGGCCCCGATGCACGGTCGCCCCGTCGCTGAATGCCTGGCGCTCGAGCAAGCCTTGCACGCGCGAGCGGATCTCGACGGTTTCGACCGCTTCGGCCTGGCCGACATATTCTTCGGCCAGCGTGACCGCTCGCGGCTGGGCGCGTATCACGGTGACTTCGGCGGGCGGCGGCGCCGGTTTAGGCGGCGTGTCGCCGCGCGCATTGCATCCGGCCAACCACAACGCCGCCAGCCCGAATACGATCGGCACAGCAGCGGACCGCAGCCCCGCGTCGCGCGGCCAAACCTGGCGCATGCCCTGCGCTCCTTTGTTCAGGTGCTTATTGGCTTTATGTGCAAGCCGCGATGCCTCCCGGCTACCGCATCGACGTTGCACGGCGTGAATCCACATGTTAACCGACGGGGTTCCTCAACCCTTTGATTTCACGATCGCGACCGCGAGTAAAGCCCATCCGATCAGTAAGCCCATTCCGCCCAGCGGTGTGACAATTCCGAGCTGCGGCTCGCCCAGCAGCGCCAGCGCGTACAAGCTGCCGCAAAACAAGACTGTCCCGACTACGAAACATGCCCCTGCGGCGACGGCGATCCGGCGACGCCAGGTTTGCACCACCCACGCGGTGGCGAACAGCGCCAAAGCGTGTAACGCCTGATAGCGCACTGCTGTCTCGAAGGCGCCAGCCCGCTCGGGCGGGAGCCACGATCGGAGCGCGTGTGCCCCGAACGCGCCAGCCGCGACGCCGGTCAGCGCGAACAGCGCGCCCAACGCGGCCAGCCAGCGGACGCTTGCTTCGATGGTCGCGCTGGCATCAGAGTCGCTTTGCATCATCGGCCAGTCTCATTAACCGTTCGAGGTCAACGGGCCTCGGCCGGCCTCGCGATCAATGTAGCATCGCGGCCACCGGGCTCCGACCTTGTTTAATGCCACACCGGCTGTAAGTTCTGCGCCGCTTTGGCGACCAAGCGGCGTGCCCGACGGTCGGGCATCCGGGCGTTGGTGCGGCTTCGCGGCCGCAGGCGAGCACGGGCATCAGGGGCGACATCTCACTGGGGAAGGAATCCATATGAAAATCACGAAGGAGTCGAGCACGAGAAGGCTGACCGGGGCCGCAATCGCGGCGGCTGCCGCGGGATTGTTTGCGATGGGGCACGCGGCGCCGGTCCTTGCCGCCGATGAAGGCAAGATTCATTGCGAAGGGGTCAACAGCTGCAAAGGCAAGAGCGACTGCGCGTCCGCGAAGAACTCCTGCAAAGGCCAGAACTCCTGCAAAGGCCAGGGCTTCGTGGAGATGACCAAGGAGCAGTGCGACCAGGCCAAGCAGTCGATGTCGAAGTAGCGAACGGCGGCGGGCGTATGCGCAATTCACTCGGCTTCGGGCTGGGGCTGCGCCCGCCGCATTTCTCGCAGATCGTCGAGACCCGGCCCGAGGTGGGCTGGTTCGAGATCACGAGCGAGAACTTCATGGTCCCGGGCGGACAGCCTTTGCACTGGCTTGACCGGATCCGCACCGACTATCCGATCGCGATGCACGGCGTGTCGCTTTCGATCGGCAGCACCGACCCGCTCGACGAGGACTATCTGGCCGCGTTGCAGCGCCTGCAGCGACGGGTGCAGCCGGCGTGGATCTCCGATCACCTGTGCTGGACCGGGGTGGCCGGGCGCAATCTGCACGACCTGCTGCCGCTGCCGTACCACGAAGGGGTGCTGGAGCACGTGGTCGAGCGGATCGGGCGGGTGCAGGACCGGTTGGGATCCCAGATTCTCCTGGAGAACGTCTCCAGCTACGTGGGCTTCGCGTGGTCGCATCTCACGGAGTGCGAATTCCTGGCCGAGGTCGCCCGTCGATCCGATTGCCTGATTCTGCTGGACGTGAACAATGTCTATGTGAACAGCGTCAATCACCAATTCGATGCGCCGAGCTACCTGGATGCGATTCCGGCCGCCCGGGTCCGGCAGATCCACCTGGCCGGACACCAGAGGCGCGACGACAGCCTGATCGTCGACTCGCACGATGCGCCGATCGTGGACCCGGTCTGGCAGCTTTACGAGCACGCGCGCCGCCGCTTCGGCGACGTGGCGACGATGATCGAGCGCGATTCGAACATTCCGCCGCTGGCCGAGCTTCTTACCGAGCTGGATCGGGCGCGCTCGATTGCCGCCCGCGTCGATGCCGAGAGCCGGGCGCATCTGTCGCCGCAAGCGGCCTGATGGGTCGCGCGGTCATGGGCCGGGGACCGAATCTGGCGCGTCTGCAGCGGGAATTCCAGCAGTACGTGCTCCAGCGCGATCCGGCGGCTCTGCAGCATCTGGATGGAAGCGGCGCGGTCGATCCGGCGGCACGGATGAACGTGTACGCCGAGGGCTACGTGCTGCGCCTGCTGGAGGCGCTGCAGACCGACTATCCGGCGCTCAGGGCGATCGCTGGCGGCGAGACGTTCGAAGCGCTGGGCCGCGCCTACATCCGCGCCCATCCATCGACGTTTCGCAATCTGCGCTGGTTCGGCGACCGCCTGTCGCACTTCCTCGAAACCGGCCCCGACTGGTCGGGTCGGCCCGAGCTGGCCGATATGGCGCGTTTCGAGTGGGCGATGGCCGCCTCGTTCGACGCGCTGGATGCCGCCTGCCTGAGCCGTGAAGCGGTGACGCGCGTTGCCCACGACGACTGGCCGCGACTGACCTTCATCGTTCATCCGGCCGTGCAGCGCGTCGAGCTGCGGACCAATGTGACGCGCGCATGGTCGGCCCACGCGCGCGGCGAGGAGCTTCCTTCGCTGCACCGGGATGCGGGCGCGACGGCGTGGCTGCTGACCCGGCGCCGCTTGCAGGTGCGATTCCGCGCGATGACGCCGGAGGAGGCGATCGCCTTCGACCGGCTGGCGGCGCGCGCCGCCTTCGCGCAGTGGTGCGCAGAGCTGAGCGAGCTGGTCGGCGAAGAGCGCGCCTCCACACTGGCCGTGGAGCTGCTCAACCAGTGGCTGGCCGACGGCGCGCTGGCGGGATTCGCTCTAGGGACACCCTCTCCCCCACCCCTCTCCCGCGAAGCGGGAGAGGGGAGCTCAAGCTCTTTCCCGCTAAGTAAGCCCTAAGGGTCCCTTCTCTCACTTGGCGGACGAAGCCAGCTAAAGCTAAAGCTCCGTTCTCCCGCTTGGTGGACGGGGCAGCTAAAGCTCCCTTCTCCCGCTTGATGGACGGAGGCAGCTAAAGGTCCCTTCTCCCGCTTGCGGGAGAAGGACAGGATGAGGGTGCTCGCTCAGCCGTCGTGCATCCCCTCGCCGTGGTGCCATGGCCCGCGACCCTCGTGCCTCGGGCCGTCGCAGTCGTCGTGGTCATGATGCATCCCGCCCCGCATGCCCCAGAACCCGTCGCCGTGACCATGGAAGTGGTGCCCGAGCTCGCGCGCGACTTCGTTCAGCACCTGCTTTTGCGCCGGGTCCAACGCCTGCTGCAGCTTGGCGGTCGCGTCGGCCACCTGCGCGAGCCGCTTGGCGCGGTCGGCGGCACGGTCGGCGGCCAGGCGGGCACGCGCGGCCGCATCGAGGTCCTTCGCCGGCGGCTCCGGCGGCGCGGCCGGAACCATCGCCCGCACGGCGCCGGAGAAGGCATTCCAGGCTTCCTGCTGCGAGGCACGGATCTCCAGGCGCGAGGCCAGACGATCCAGGTGCTTCTGTATTCCCTGCTGCATATACTCGTGCACGCGGGCCGAGTGCGGCGGATCGGGCGGGTCGCGCTGCTGCTGGGCCATTGAAACGAGCGGCAACGCCGCCAGCATCAGGATCGACAGGATCCGCGCGGGCGATGCGTGTCTGCGAACGGCATTCATCGACGATCTCCGGTTCAACAAATTCAGTGAACCGATTAGAGCCTGCCGGTGTCAATGGCTTCATGATGCGAAACTGCGCGCTGTGAACGGCGCGTAACAGATCGTCAGCGCCTGTATCCGTGCCCCGAGGAGCGATTGCGCGATGTATATCCTAGCCAGAGAATCAACCCTGCCGGCACGCCGGATGACGCAACGGATACTCGTGGTGGACGACGATCCCGGGCTGCGCGAGCTGCTCGACGGTTATCTGCGTGATTCGGGATTCGACGTGCTGACGGTCGCCGACGGCGAGGCGATGCGCGAGCAGCTGGCGCGGGCCCCGTTCGACCTGATCGTGCTGGATCTGATGCTTCCCGGCGAGGATGGGCTGACGCTGTGCCGCCGGCTGCGTGCGCACTCGGCCGTTCCCATCCTGATGCTGACGGCGCGCGGCGACGAATTCGAGCGCGTGCTGGGCCTGGAGATGGGGGCGGACGATTATCTGGCCAAGCCGTTTTCGCCGCGCGAGCTGCTGGCGCGCATACGCAGCATCCTGCGCCGCGCGGGCGACCGCGGCTCCGAGGCCACTTCACGCATCGCATTCGACGGCTGGACGCTGGATCTGGGCGCGCACCACCTGATCGACCCGGAAGGCGTGGTCGTGGTGCTGTCCACCGGCGAATTCAGGCTGCTGCGGGCGCTGGCGGAGAATCTGAACCGGGTGCTGACGCGCGATCAATTGATCGATGCGATCGCCGGGCGCGAGGCCAACCGGCTCGAGCGCACGGTCGACGTGCTGGTCAGCCGGTTGCGCAAGCGCCTGCGCGATGACGCCCGCGAGCCGCGGATGATCCGCACCGTGCGCAGCGAGGGCTACATGCTGGTTTCGCGGCCTGAACGCGGATGAGGTTGGTGCCGCGGTCGCTGTTCGGCCAGGTGGTGTTCGCCACCGTCGTGGCGGTCGTTGCGTCTCAACTGGTCGTGGCCTGGCTGCTGCTGGACGAGCGCGCGCGTCTGGCGCGCCACCTCTGGGGCGACCAGGCGGCGCAGCGCATCGCCGGCTTCATCGGCGCGGTGAATGGGGCCTCGCCGGCCGAGCGGGTCCGGATCATCGGCACGACCGGCCTGCGGCCGGCGCACGCGAGCCTGGAGGAGCCGTGGAGGCAGTCCGGGGTCGAGCTGCCGCCCGAGGCCGCTTCGTTTCTGGCCAAGCTGCGCAAGGAGCTGACGCGGCCGATCGACGTGCAGATGCTGGTGCTGGGCCCGGACTGGCCGCCTACCCTGCCCGACGCGCGCTCCGCGGCGGCCGCGCCGATCGGCGGCCTGTTCGACTCGTCGCGGCACCGGCGGCTGCGCCTGGTCGCCGTGCAGGCCCGCCTTGAAGATGGCAGCGTGCTGACGCTGCGCCATGCGCTGCCGCCGCCTTTGTCGGACCCGCCCATGAGCGTGCTGGCCGGCATGGCGCTGCTGGTGGCGGTTGCCGGCGCGGTGACGGCATGGACCGTGCGGCGGCTGACGCTGCCGCTGGGCACTCTGGCGCGCGCGGCCAGGGGTCTGGCCGGCAATCTGGATCAGCCTCCCCTGCCGGAGACCGGACCGGCTGAGGTGGCCACCGCGGCCGCGTCATTCAATCGAATGCAGCAGGATTTGAAGCGCAACCTGGAGACGCGCTCCCAGGCGCTGGCCGCCGTGTCGCACGACCTGAGGTTGCCCATCACGCGGATCCGGCTGCGGATCGAGCGGCTCGCCGACGAGGACACGCGCGAGGCGATCGACAATGACCTGATCGAGATGGACCGGATGATCGGCGACACGCTGGAGTTCCTGCGCGCCGGCCACAGCGGGGAGCAGGTGGCGCGGATCGACGTCAATGCACTGGTCGAATCGGTGGCCGAGGACATGAGAGCGCTCGGGTGCTGCATCGAGACGCACGGTGAGGCGCGAACGCCTCTGCTGGCTCGCAGCCAGGCGGTGCGCCGCTGCCTGGGCAACCTGGTCGACAACGCACGCCGCTACGGCGGCGGCACCGTGGACCTGACGGTACGCGATGAAGCCGGGCAGGTCGAATTCGTCATCGAGGACCGCGGACCGGGTATTCCGGAGTCCGAGCGCGAGCGCGTATTCGAACCCTACGTGCGGCTGGAGGCTTCGCGCGCGCGCCACACCGGGGGAACCGGGCTGGGGCTGGCGATCGCCCGCGCGATTGCGCGCGGGCACGGGGGCGACGTCACACTGGAGTCGCGCGACGGCGGGGGGCTGCGGGCGATCCTGAGCTTGCCGCGCGGCTGGGCTCAGCCGGTGAGCGCAGCCGGCGCCGGGGCGCACGCTTGACAGCCTGCCGCGAACGCCGCGCGGCGCTGCTGGTCGCGCTGCTGGCCATCGAATCGACGGCGCAGGCCCAGGTAGGCGGACGCGGCCGGGGCACCGGGCCGCCCGGTCCGGACGCGCCGGATCGGGCCGCCATCGATCGCGGCGCGATCGAACGCAATACGCTGACCAGCGAATTCACCGCACACCTGCAGGATGTGAAGCAGCGCCTGAAGCTGGAACCGGCGCAACAAGCCGCCTGGGACAGTTATGCCAGGCGCGCCGAAGCGCTGATGCAGGACCAGATGCGCGGCATGGCGCCACCACCGGAGCACGAGGACGCTCTGCACCAGATCAACCGCCGCGTCGACATCGTGCGGAACCGGCTGGCCGCGATGGAAGACATCGCAGATGCGGCCGCTCAGCTTTATTCGACGCTGTCGGCCGACCAGCGCAAAACCGCCGACGACCTGCTGCCGACCACGGTTCCGACGCTGTACTCGGGACTGCCGGATTTTTCGCGCGGCCCGCCCGGCCAGGCGATGAGCCGCAAGAAGCAGAGGGGTCCTTAGGTCGCGACCCTCATCCTGTCCTTCTCCCGCAAGCGGGAGAAGGGACCTGCTAATCGGCTCGTCCGCTTCGCGCGTGAAGGGACCTGCTAACAGCGCTGCCGATCGGCCAGCACTAAGAGTCCCCTCTCCCGCGCGAGCGGGAGAGGGTCAGGGAGAGGGTGACCGCAGCACCCCGCTGCATACCGCCCGTTCGGAGGCGGACTCGGGCACCTTTTCGCACACCCCACTGAGCCTGGAGACCGCGTTTTTCAGCACTGGATCGTGCGCGTGGCCGGAGTTCCAGTCCTGCAATGCGGCACTCAGCCGTTCAAGTGCGACCCGGTTGCGCCCATAGAACGTCTCCGGAGCCGGATCCAGATCTTCGATGACCCGCGCGACGGCTTGATCGACGCGCTCCTGCTGGGCCGGCGCCAGCTCCGTCAGCGCGATCACGTAGCGCGCTCCCCATTGCAGGCGGGTGGCCGGCCCCTGCGCGGCCGCGTACGCCTTTTCGTACCAATCGAGTGCAGCGGCCGAATCGCCGCGCTTGCGGGCATTCACGGCCAGCTCGACCATCTGGTAATACGGAGAGACCGAACGGGTCAACTCGGCTTTCAGCAGCGCGTCCGACTCCGCGTCCAGCCCGGCCGCCGACAGCGCATCGGCGGCCGAGCTGATCACAGCCTGCCGCTCGAAGCGATCGGTCGTGTCCCGGTCGGCCTGGGCCGCAGCGGAGCGGATCGTATCGCGCAGCAGCGGCGCAACCGGACCGTTAGGATCGGCCAGTTTCTGCAAACTGGCGCGTGCAGCCAGCGCGTCCAGGCGGTCCGCTGTCGACAGCCCGGTGTCGCCGGCCAAAGCTGCCAGCCGCGCATCCAGGTGCTCGATCAGCTGCTTACGCTCCGGGCTGCCCGGATCGGTCAGCGATCCTGCGATCTGCGGCGCCCACTGCGTCAGCAGGTCGAACAGGTTGCGGGCGCGCCCCGGGTCCTGCAGCACGGCTTGGACCTGCGCCACCGCGCTCGCCCGATCCAGGCTCACGGTGCCGCGGCTGGCCGCTGCAGCGCCGATTGCGCGCAACGCCAGCCGATCCGAGCTTGCGCGGTAGCGTGGCGGGCAGGCCTTGGCGAGCGCGAGCAGCGTCGGAGCCATCCGATCGGCCGCAATCAGTTGCCCTTCGTCGGTGTCCCATGCGTAACTGGACAGCAAGGTCCAGTCTTCCGCGGCCAGGCTGGCAGCGCCCGGGCCCAGCGCAGCGGCCAGCGTCGCGCGCGCTGACCGGCTCGTTCCAAGGCCGAGCGAAAGCACCTGCAGGTATTGCTGCGGATCGATCTCGCCCGGCAGCCGGGTGATCTCGCTGCCATCGGACGCGAACAGGATCATCGTCGGGTAGCCGCGCACGCGGAACCGGTCGCCCAGTTTCTGCGCGCTGGCCTGGTCTCCGTCCAGATAGACGGGAATGAACTGGCTGGAGCGTTCGATGAAATCGTGACGCTTGAACAGCGTCGCCTTGACCTGGTTGCAAGGCGGGCACCACGAGGCGCCCCAGTACAGGAACAGCGGCTTGTGCTCGGCGCGCGCGCGTGCGAACGCGGAATCGACATCGCCCGCGAACCAGGCGATCGCCGGCCCTCCCGCGGCTGCATCGGAGCCCGGTGCGGCCGGCGCGGGATGTGGAGCGAGCAGCACGGCCGCCAGCGCCAGCGCCGCCGGCGCGGCCCGGACTATCGGCGTCAACATGGGCACTACGATACCGCGCCCGCCATGAACCTGGCTTCAGCTCCGGATATCGGCATCCGGTGCGGTCGCAGCCGGCCTTGGGCCGCGCCCGAACCATGTCCCCGCGCGACCAGTTCCGTCCATCCGCCCCGATTGCGGTTCGCCCGCCGCAATCGCCGCTTCGTCGCAATCGGCTGGCCGGGCGCCGGCTGCCTGCCTACATTGGCGCCATCGCGAACGGACCCGCCGTTCCGCATCAGGAGAACGAAGATGACGAGCTCCTTCGGCCGGATTTTCGAAAACGTGCTGTTTTCCCTGTTGATCGCCGTGTTCGCCGGATGGACCGTGGTGTCGGTGGCGGCCGACGCAGCCGGCCCGGCCGCCTCTTCGGTCGCTTGCACGGTGGCAAAGATCGCGGCTGGAATAAGCAGTTCGTGACTGCGGTATATCGTATGGGATGGACGAACGTGGACGCCGCTTCGAACAGCTGGTCGCACCGCACCTGGGCGCGGCGTTCAACTTCGCACGCTGGCTGACACGCAATGATCACGATGCGCAGGACATCGTCCAGGATGCGTCGCTGCGGGCGCTGCGATTCCTGGATGGACTGCGCGGCGAGGATGCCCGGCCCTGGCTGCTCGGGATCGTGCGCAACGCGACCTGGTCCTGGCTGCAGGCGAACCGGCCTTCGGAGCTGATCGCCCGCGACGACGACAGCGAGCCGCAGATCCCGGCGCCGCCATCGGACGAACCCGAAAATTCCGCGATCCGGCGCGCCGAGGCGCGTCTGCTGAACGAAGCCATTGCAGCGCTGCCGCCGCCGTTGCGCTAGGTGATCGTGCTGCGCGAGCTGGAGGACCTGGCCTACCGGGAGATCGCGCGAATTGCCGGCATTCCGATCGGAACCGTGATGTCGCGGCTGGCGCGCGCTCGCCGGCTGCTGTCGCAGTCGGTCAAGGTGATCGAGGCTGCGGCTGACCGGCAGGGGACGCGATGACCCGCGACGACGAGCTTCGACTGCACGCTTACCTGGACGGTGAGCTGGGGGCGACCGAGTCGATCGAATTCGAGCGACGTCTGGGCGAGGACGGTGAACTGCGCCAGGGGCTGGCCGAATTGCGGGCGATCGGTGAGCGGATCCGCAGCCAGGCCCGCTACTACGACGCCCCTGCGCACCTGCGCGCACGGATCCTGGCCCGGACGCGCGACGAGCAGCCGCATCGCCGCCGGCGCCTCGTGCTTTGGTCGTCGCTGGCGACCGCGGCCGCACTGACAGCGGTCGTCGCCGGGTTCGCGCCGGGCTGGATCCGGCAAACCGCAGGCTGGCAGCCGCGCGTGGACGAAGTGCTGGACGACCACCTGCGGGCCACGCTGGGGTCGCACTGGGTCGATGTGGCCTCGTCCGATCGTCACACGGTCAAGCCGTGGCTGAGCGCCCGGCTCGGGTTTTCTCCGGCGGTGCCTGACCTGTCGGAACAGGGATTCGAATTGGTCGGCGGTCGCCTCGACGTGCTGGATGCGAAGCCGGCTGCAACGCTGGTCTACCGGCGCCGGCAGCACATGATCTCCGTCTTCGTCTGGCCGGGCGGAGCGAGCATCGCGCCCGAAGTCTCGGAGCGTCGCGGCTACCACATGATCCGGTTTGCGGCGGCAGGCTTCAGCTACTGCATCGTCTCGGACCTGAACGAGGCCGAGTTGCGTGACCTTGCACGCCTGCTTTCTGCCCCTTCCTAGCTGCGATTTGCGCGATTCCGCACCCTTGCTATCATCTTCCCCATAGCGGATTATTGGTATAGGATGCACCCATGACCAGACAAACTCAGGCAGCTCGACTGCTGGCCGCTGCAGCCTCCGCGATGGGACTGCTCGTTGGTTCGACCAACGTGGGCGCCGACGAAGCGGCGGCCGATCCGCACGCGCATCACCATCACATGATGGAAGCGCCGCCGCCGGTGGCACGCAGCACCGCCCGTTACGTGGCGCCGGAGGTGACGCTGGTCAGATCCGACGGGGCACGCGTGAACTTCGCGCGCGAGCTGGACGACGGGCGCCCGGTGCTGCTCGATTTCATCTACACCACGTGCACCACCATCTGCCCCGTGATGACGCAGACCTTCGCCGAGGTGCAGAAACGGCTCGGCCGGGATGCGGCCAAGGTGAAGATGGTGTCGGTGTCGATCGATCCGGAGGAAGACACGCCGGCGCGGCTGACCGACTACGCCAAGCGCTACCAGGCCGGTGCGCAATGGAGCTTTTATACCGGCACCGCTGAGGCCAGCATGGCTGTGCAACGTGCATTCGATGCGTATCGGGGCGACAAGATGAATCACTCGCCCGCGACGTATTTCCGCAGCGCGCCTGGCCAGCCTTGGGTCAGGCTGGACGGATTCGTCACGCCGGATGCGGTGATCGGCGAAGTGCATACCCAGGTCGCTCAGAAGTAA
>DATBCD010000079.1:0-2630 GCA_036270655.1 Burkholderiaceae bacterium | reverse complement strand
TCGGCGATCACGAACGGCACGTTCAGCAGGCGCGCCAGCGTCTGAGCCAGCAGCGTCTTGCCCGACCCGGTCGGCCCGATCAGCAGGATGTTGCTCTTGCCCAGCTCGACGTCGTCTTTCGTGGCCAGGTGTTTCAGGCGCTTGTAGTGGTTATAGACCGCGACCGAAAGGATGCGCTTGGCCTTTTCCTGTCCGATCACGTACTGGTCGAGGATCGAGCAGATCTCCTTGGGGGTCGGCAGATCCGACCGCGCACCGCCGCCACCCGGCTCTCCGGTGGCCTCGTCGCGGATGATGTCGTTGCACAGGTCGATGCATTCGTCGCAGATGAACACCGAAGGGCCGGCGATCAGCTTTTTGACCTCGTGCTGACTCTTGCCGCAGAAAGAGCAGTACAGAAGCTTCTCGCTCGACCCCTTCCTGTCCGTCATGGCGCGCTTTCCCCGACCTCCCGACCCAGGCCGCTCAAGACTGCCTAACCGGCAGCAGCCTCACGCGGCCTCGCCTCGCTTGACGAAGATCTTGTCGATCAGACCGTAGCTTACTGCATCGCTGGCCGACATGAAGTTGTCGCGATCCGTGTCGCGCGCGATGCGCTCGACCGGCTGGCCAGTGCGCTCGGACAGGATCTTGTTCAGGCGCTCCCGCAAGTACAGGATCTCGCGTGCCTGGATCTCGATGTCGGCCGCCTGCCCCTGCGACCCGCCAGAAGGCTGGTGGATCAGGATCCGCGAGTTCGGCAGGGCGTAGCGCTTGCCCTTGGCTCCGCCGGCCAGCAGAAAAGCGCCCATGCTGGCGGCCATCCCGACGCAGATGGTCGAAACATCCGGCTTGATGAACTGCATCGTGTCGTAGATCGCCATTCCCGCATACACCGAGCCGCCGGGCGAGTTGATGTACAGCGCGATCTCCTTGTCGGGGTTCTCCGACTCCAGGAACAGCAGCTGCGCCACCACCAGATTGGCGGTCAGCTCGTTGATCGGGCCGACGATGAAGACGACGCGGTCCCTGAGCAGCCGGGAGTAGATGTCGTACGCCCGCTCGCCCCGACCACTTTGCTCGATCACGATCGGAACCATGCCCAGCCCCACGGGCTCCTGCGGGCCCGCCACCGCCCGATTCATTTCGGCAATTCCCTGGTGATTCACTTACGACCTCCCATCAGTTCGTCGAACGGCACCGACACCTCGTTGACCTTCGCGCGCGCCAGCGCCCAGCTCACCACATTGTCCTCGGTCAGGCCAGCCTCGATCTCGGCCAGGCGCTCACGGCTGCCCAGATACCAGTGAATGACCTCGGACGGATTCTCGTAACCCTGGGCGATCGACTCGACCGCCTTGCGCACCTGATCCTGCCTGGGTCGCAGACTGTTGCGTGCCACCAGCTCTCCGACCAGCAGTCCGAGCTTGACCCGATGTCGCGCCGCCTGCTGCAGCGCCTCGCTGGCCGGCGCCGCCGCGTCCGCCTCCGCGCCGCCCGCTCCGCGCCCAAGGCGTAGCACCTCCTCGTCGACCAGGGCCTGCGGTACTTCGAAACGCGTCGCCTGCAACAGCGCGTCAAACACGTGCTCGCGGGTGCGCGCGCGCAAGCGGCTGGCCACTTCGCGCTCCACATTGCCTCTGAGCTCGGAGCGCATGCGCGACAGGTCGCCGTCGGCGATGCCAAGGCCACGGGCGAAGTCCGCATCGACCGGCGGCAGCTCGATCTGCTCGACCCGTTTGACCGCCACGGCGAACTGCGCCGTCCGGCCCGCCGCCTTGGGGGCCGGATAATCCGAAGGAAACGTCAGCGCGAACGACGACTGCTGGCCCGGACCCAATCCGCGCACCGCCTTTTCGAAATCCGGCAGCATCCGCCCTTCGCCCAGGTTGAACGAAAAGTCCTTCGCCTCGCCGCCTTCGAACTCCTGACCGTCGATGGTTCCACGGAAATCGATCGTCACGCGATCGCCGTCTGCCGCGCCGCGCTCGACCGCGGTACGGTGAGCGCGCTGGCGACGGACGATTTCGATCGTCTGATCGATGTCGGCCTCGCTGACGCTGCAGGTATAGCGATGCAGCTCGATGCGCGAGATGTCGCCCAGGTCGATCTCGGGATAGACCTCGAACGTCGCGCTGAACGCGATCTGACCGGCATCCTCGACCGATTTCGCCTCCAGCCGGGGAGCGCCCGCCAGCCGCAGCTTGCCCGCGTCCAGCGCGGAGGACAACGCGCTGCCGAGCTTTTCCCGCATCACCTCGGCCTGAACCTGCGAGCCGTACGAGGCCTCGACGATCTTCATCGGGACCTTGCCGCGGCGAAAGCCCGGCATGCTGGTCTGCCGCGCAATGCGAGCCAGCCGCTGCGACACTTCCTGCGCGACTTCGCTGGCCGCGACGGTCAGGTCGACGCGCCGCTGCAGGCCACCCAGATCCTGAATATCAGTCTGCACTTCCAATGCACGATCGGATGTTCGTAACGTTCCCAGAGTCCTTGATGCGTGGCGTTCGTGGTGCGAAGGGGGGGACTCGAACCCCCACGCCGGTGAAGGCGTCAGGACCTAAACCTGGTGCGTCTACCAATTTCGCCACCTTCGCACCGGCATTAGGATTCTAATCGAACGCCATGAGCCCGGACCAATACTGTCGGGA
>DATBCD010000078.1:0-16692 GCA_036270655.1 Burkholderiaceae bacterium | reverse complement strand
GTCCTCGTCGATCTGGTGAACCAGGATCACCGAGTTGCGCATGATGATTCCGAACATCGCGAGCGTGCCCAGCATCGCCACGAATCCGAACGGCATGTGCAGCGCGAGCAACGCGCCGACCACGCCGATCAGGCCGAGCGGAGCGGTCAGGACCACCATCAGCATGCGGCTGAAGCTCTGCAGCTGGATCATCAGCAGCACCAGCACGGCCACGATGGCGAAGACGACCTGGGCGACGATCGAGTTCTGTCCTTTGGCGCTTTCCTCGACGGCGCCGCCGATCTGGATGCGATAGCCGGGCGGAAGGTGGGCCCGGATCGAGGCCAGCGACTTGTCGATCTGCTGGGTCACGTCGATCGGCTGGGCACCCTGCACCACGTCGGCCTGCACCGTGACCGTCGGCTGGCGGTCGCGCTCCCAGATCACCGCGTCCTCCAGGCCATACTTGAAACGGCCCAGCGACGCGAGCGGGATGGCGGTGCCGGAGGCTGTCGGGACGGCGAAGCGCTCGATCTGCGACGGATCGAGGCGGTCGCCTTTCGGCGCGCGCAGCTCGACGGCGATCAGCTTGTCACGTTCGCGCAGCTCCGTCATCGGGATGCCGCTCAGCGTCATCTGCAGGTAGTTCTCGATATCCTCCGACGAAACACCGAGCTGGCGCGCCTTGTTCTGGTCCACCTCGAAATGCACGGAACGCTCGCCCGGCTCGTCCCAGTCGAGCTGCGTGTGCACGGTGTTCGGGTTGGCGCGGGTGACGTTCGCCACCTGCTCGGCGATGCCGCGCGCGCCGGCGATCTCCGGACCGCTGACCCGGAACTGCACGGGGAAGCCGACCGGCGGACCGTTTTCCAGGCGCGTGATGCGGGTGCGGTCGGCGGCAAACTGGGTGCGCAGCGTCTCGTCCAGGTCGTGCACCAACTGCTCGCGCTCCTTGACTCCTTTGGTGGTGATCACGAACTGCGCGAAGTTCGAGTTGGCCAGCTGCTGGTCCAAGGACAGGTAAAAGCGCGGCGCGCCCGCCCCTACGAAGTCGATGGTGTGGTCGATTCCGGGCAAACCGGCCAGCGCCGTCTCCAGGCGTTTGGCCTCGCGCAGCGTCGCGGCGTATGAAGCGCCCTCCTGCAGCCGCAGGTCGACCAGCAGCTCGGGGCGTTCGGAGGCCGGGAAGAACTGCTTCGGAACCATGCCGAAGCCAGCCAGGCCCACCACAAAAGCCACCGCCGTTCCGCCCAGCACCCACAGGCGATGGTCGACGCACCAGCCGATCCAGCGGCGCAGGCGCCCGTAGAGCGGCGTGTTGTAGACGTCGGTTTCGCCATGCGCCGCCGGCGCGGCGGCGTGGCCCTTGTTCGGACCCGGGTGCGGCTGACCGTGCTTGGCATGCGGATGCTCCGACAGGATCCAGTAACCGAGCAGCGGGATCACGATCACCGCCGCCAGCCACGACACCAGCAGCGAGATCGCCGAGACCTGGAAGATCGAGCGCGTGTATTCGCCGGTCATCGATTTGGCCAGCGCGATGGGCAGGAAGCCCGACACCGTCACCAGAGTGCCGGTCAGCATGGGAAAGGCCGTGCTGGTGTAGGCGAAGGCGGCCGCCTTGGCGCGCGCGAAGCCCTGCTCGAGCTTCACCGCCATCATTTCGACGGCGATGATCGCGTCGTCCACCAGCAGTCCCAGCGCCAGAATCAGCGTGCCCAGAGAGACCTTGTGCAGGCCGATGCCGAAGATGTGCATGCACAGCGCCGTGGTTGCCAGCACCAGCGGAATCGAGATCACCACCACCATGCCGGTGCGCACCCCGAGCGATGCCAGGCTGACGATCAAGACGATCAGGATGGCTTCGGCCACCGCCTCGACGAAGTCGGCCACCGAATGGGCGACGGCATTGGGCATGCTGGATACCTCGACCAGCTTCAGGCCCGCCGGAAGCGAGGCCTGCAGCTGCGCCGTCTTGGCCTTCAGCGCCTTGCCCAGCTCGATCACGTTGCCGGACGGCGCCATCGACACGCCGATGCCCAGCACGTTCTGCCCCTGGAAGCGCATCGAATCCGACAGAGGATCGACGTAGCCGCGGCTGATCTGCGCGATGTCGCCGAGGCGGATGGTGCGACCGTTCACGCGCAACAGCGTATTGGCAACGGCCTGCGTGTCGGCGTATTGGCCGCTGGCGCGCACGTACACCTGGTCGTTGGCCGTCGTGAACACGCCGGCGCCGGCGGAGGAGTTCTGCTCGTTCAGGGTCTGGGCGATCTGCTGCGGCGACAGGCCGAGCTTGGCCAGCTGGGCATTGGAAATTTCCACCCGCACGCGCTGCTCGGGATCGCCGAAATAGTCCACCTTTGCCACATTCGGCACGCGCAGCAGCTCGGCGCGCAGGCGCTCGGCGTAGTCGTGCAGTTGCGCCGGCGTGAAGCCGTCGCCCTCGAACGCGTACACGTTCGTGTAGACGTCGCCGAACTCGTCGTTGAAAAACGGCCCCTGGATGTCGCGCGGCAGGTCCTGCTTGATGTCGCCCACCTTCTTGCGTACCTGGTACCAGCCGTCAGGCACCTTGGAGGCATCGACGCTGTCCTTGATGTTGAAGAAGATCGTCGACTCGCCGGGGCGCGAATAGCTCTTCAGGTAGTCCAGATCGGGCGACTCCTGCAGCTTGCGCTCGATCCGGTCGGTGACCTCCTGCTGCACCTGGCTGGCAGTGGCGCCCGGCCAGAAAGTCTTGATCACCATAGTCTTGAACGTGAACGGCGGATCCTCGGAGCGGGCCAGCTTTCCGTACGAGGCCACGCCGAACACGAAGATCAGCACCAGCATGAAAAGCACGAAGGGGCGGTGCTCCAGCGTCCACGAGGACAGGTTGAACGAGCCGTGCGCGGACTCCTCTTGCTGCGCGTGGGCGGTTTGGGAGCCGTTCGTAGCGCCCGGCGTCAGCGCGTGGTCTTGGCTCATTTGCGCACCCCGTTTTCAGCCAGCGAGCCGTCCTGGCCCTGCGTCGATTCGCTGTCGTCGGCGAACAGCGGCTTGGTCACGCGGACCGGCTCGCCTTCGTAGACGGTGTGGGCACCGGCGGCGACCACGGTCTCGCCGTCTTTCAGACCCGCCGTGACCACCGCGTCGACGTCGCCATAGCGGGCGACGGTGACCGGCCGCAGCTCCAGCGTCGAGTCTTGCGCCCGGACCACCCAGACGGCCGGGTCCTTGCCGCGATGGAAGATGGCCGCGGCGGGGATGGTGATCGGATCGATCGGAGCGCCGGCCTGTGGGCGAGGCTGCAGCACGGCCTCGCCGGTCATGCCCAGACGCACCGAAGCGCTCGGGTGCACCAGGGTCAGCTTTACGCGGTAGCTGCGGCTTTGCGGATCGGCGGAAGGTGCGATCTCGCGCACCTTCGCCTCCAGACGTTCGGTGGGCAAGGCGGCCAGCTTGACGGTCGCCAGCTGGCCGGTGGCGATCGTGCCGATGTCACTGGCCGCGGCATCCAGCACCACGTCGAGGTCTCCGGCCCACGCCAGCCCGTACACCGGTTGGCCGGCGGCGACGACCTGGCCGGTGTCCGCGTTCTCGCTGGTGATGACGCCGTCGTGGTCCGCGAGCAGGATGGTGTATTCGGCGTTGTCGCGCGCCACATACAACTGGTCCGCGGCCTGCTCGCGAGCCGCTTTCGCCGCCGCGTAAGCGTCCTGGGTCTGCTCCACGTCCCGCGTGGAAATCAGGTTCTTGGCGGCTTGCGCCGTATCGCGATCCAGCTGTTGCTTCGCGAACAGCAGCCGGTGCTCTGCCGCTTCCAGCGCCGCCTGCGCCGCATCCTGCTCCTTCAGGGCGTCCGTGGAATCCAGCCGGGCCAACACCTGCCCTTTGCGGACCGTGTCACCCAGGCGCACTGTGCGCTCCAACAGCTTGCCGCCGACCCGGAAGGAAAGCGGCGTCGAGTAACGCGAGACCACTTCCACCGGGTAGGGCCGCGCCTGCTCGGCGCCGCTCCAGACCGACCGCACCGGCTCGGCCAGGACCACTGCCGGCTGGGGCGTCGCCCCTTCCTTTTTGGCGCAGGCGCCCAGTGCCAGCGCAGTGGCGGCCGCCGCCGCGATGCCGACCCGCCTCCACGTCGGCTGTTTCGTGCCTGTCTTCATGATCGATCCCTCGTTGAGCGGTTATCCAGGTGCGAATCGTAATACACATCTGTATTCCGATGCAAGTCATTTCTGCATACCTATACTTAATAGTATTGACATACACAGTTGTATCCGTTAATGTGGCCCGCATGGCAAGAAAACGACTATCCCGCGCCGACAGCCGCGAGCGCACCGCCCAGCGCCTGATGGACGCCGCGCAGCGCCTGATCGCCCGCCGCGGACTGGACGCGACCAGCGTCGAGGAGATCGCCGAGGCGGCGGGCTACTCGCGCGGCGCCTTCTACTCGAATTTCAAGAGCAAGGAGGATCTGTTCCTGGAAGTGCTGCGACGCGACCAGCAACGGATCTACGCAAGATTCACGGTCGCGCTGAACGAAAAGCGGCCGCCGGACCAGGTGCAGTCCGACATCCGTAAGCTGTACGCGGGCCTGCACCAGGACAGCGATTCGTTCCTGACGTGGACCGAGGGGCGGATGCTGAGCGCGCGCGAGCCGAAGTTCCGCGCGAAGCTGGCGGCATTGATCGCCGAGCGCCGCGATTTCGTCGTGAAGCTGATCGAGATCCTGTACCAGCGCACCGGCGGCAGACCGCAGATGCCCGTCGAGCCGCTGGCCATGGGTCTGATCAGCTTGATCGAGGGTGTGGGCCTGTTCCTGGCCTCATGCCCCGGCGAAATGCCGCCGGACGCCGCCGAATCGATCCTCCAGCACTTCGCCGACTGCGTGATGCCGCGTCTATAGATACATATATGTCTTTACATACAATGTTGTATCGTCTAATCTGCGCCTCATGAACCCCTCGCCCGATGCTGCCACGCCGATCGGCTTGCGAATCCGCGCCAGCCGGATCACGACCGCCGGCGTCGTCCTGGCCTTGGTCTACTTCGGCCGCGAGGTGCTGATCCCGCTGACGCTGGCGATCATCCTGAGCCTGCTGGCGGCGCCGCTGGTGCGCGCCCTCAGGCGGATCGGCATCGGGCGCGCCGGTTCGGTGCTGGTCACGGTGGTGACCCTGGTCGTTTCGCTCGCGGCAATCGCCACGGCGCTGGGGGTGCAGGTGCTGCGCATCGCCGAAAGCCTGCCTCAGTACGAAGCCAACGTGCAGCGCAAGCTGGGCGCGCTGGACGAGATGACGTTCGGCCGGCTGCGCGTTTTGACCAACGAAGTGAACCGCGTCATCGAGCTGCAGCAGCCGCCGGAGGCGGCGCCGGACCAGGCAGCCTTCTTCGCGCAGCGCGCCTGGGTGCCGCGCAGCGGGCCCGTCGCGGCGCGGTCGCCCGCCGCGCCGTCGAACGCGCTTCAGCTCAGGAAGCTGCTGGCGTCGGTCTGGAGACCGGTGCAGACCGCGGGCATCGTGCTGCTCGTCCTCGTCTTCGTCCTGCTCGAACACGAATCGCTGCGCGACCGCATCATCCGGCTCGCCGGCGCCACCGATATCCGCGCGACCACGCTGGCGCTGAACGACGCCGGCGCGCGGCTTTCCCGCTTCTTCGTCTCCCAATTCACGGTCAACCTGGCGTTCGCCGCCGCGGTATGGCTCAGTCTGAGCCTGCTTCACCTTCCGCAGGCGATGCTGCTCGGCGTGCTCGCCGGCGTGTTGCGCTTCGTCCCGTACGTGGGAGTCGGCATCGCCGCCCTGCTGTCCACCGCGCTCGCATTTGCCGTCGATCCGGGCTGGTCGCTGGCGGCGATGACACTGGGCGTGTTCATCGTGCTCGACATCGTGGCCGGCCAGTTGCTGGAGCCGCACTTGTATGGTCACGCGACCGGCCTGTCGCCGCTGGCCGTGGTGATCGGCACCATCTTCTGGAGCGCGTTGTGGGGCCCCGCAGGCCTGATCCTGTCGACCCCATTGACCCTGTGCCTGGTTGTCGCCGGCCGGCATACGAAGTCGCTGGGAGCCCTGGAGACGCTGCTGAGCGACGGCCGGGCGCTGACTTTGCCGCAGAGGTTCTACCAGCGCGCATTGTCCGGGGACCCGCACGAAATCGTCGCCGACGCCCGCGCATTCCTGAAGAAGGACTCTCTCGCCGACTATTGCGACCGGGTGCTGATTCCGGCGCTGCACCTGGCGCAGCTGGATTCGGACAAAGGCGCCACCAGCGACGACCAGCATGCCCGGATACGCAGGGTCATCGTGGACGTGGTCGCGGCCTTGAGCAGCAGCCTGAAGCTTCCGCAGGTCCGTTACCGGGGGTCGGTGCTGGACAACGTGGACCCCGGCCGCTGGCTGCGCCAGCAGCGGGAACAGGTGAGCGGAAGATGGCAAGGCCCCATCGGGGTGCAGCCTGGATCCATCGTCATCTGCGCGGGGCTGGGTTCACCGGCCGACAATCTTGCCGCCGAACTGCTGGTCCGGCTGCTGCGCATCCAGAAGATCGATGCGCGGCATTTTTCGCCCGCCGACGTCGACAGCGGCCTGCCGCCGGGCGCAGACCCGAACGGTGTGTCCATCGTGTACCTGATGAGCGCCTTCCCGGGTCCGGAACGATCACGGGTCGATCCGCTCAGCCAGCAGATTCGCCAGCTGCTGCCTTTCGCCTCGATCGTCAAGGTTTTCTGTCCTGGAGTCACGGCTGCCTCCACCGATGGCAACGGCGGCGGCGAGTCTTCGGTGAACTCGCTCGCGCAGGCGATCCAGATCTGCGCCTCCTCGCAGCAGGTGCATCAGCTGCGCGCGCAGGCCACGCGCCACCAGCTGATTCAGCCGGCTCTGCTCCGCTCGTAGTATCGGAAAGCGCGCGTCCGCTGACCTCCGGCCCCTGCTGCAGGCGCGCATATTCGGATATACTCACGTATTCTAATGCGACATCGCATCGGGGTTATGGGCGACCTCGGTGCACGGCAGGCTTCAGCATGGCGATTGCAAAGAGAAAAAGGCTGTCTCGGGAAGAGAGTCGCGAGCTTACCGAGCAGCGGCTCGTGGAAGCGGCGCTGCGGCTGATCGCGCGGCAGGGCCTGGACGCCACCAGCGTCGAAGACGTCGCCGAGGCGGCCGGCTATTCGCGGGGGGCGTTCTACTCCAACTTCAAGAGCAAGAACGATCTTTTCTTCGAAGTCCTGCGGCAGGATCAGGCGCGTAACAACGCGGCATTTGCGGGCGCGCTCGACGACACTTCATCGCTGGAGCAGATCCAGGCTCGCATCAAAGAGATCACTGCGGCGCTGTTCAACGACAACGAGTCCTTCCTGGTCTGGACCGAAGCGCGCATGTTGAGCGCGCGCGACGCAAAATTCCGCGCGAGAGTCGCCGGATTGATCGCGGAGCGGCGTGATTTCGTCGTTACGATCCTTGAGTACTTGTCCAGGCGCATGGGGGCCATTCCGACCCTGCCGTTGCAGCCTCTGGCGATGGGATTCATCAGCCTCGTGGAAGGGGTGCGCCTTTTCGGGGCTTCGTCTCCGAACGAGATGCCCGCCCAGGTCGCTCACTCTATTCTCGCTGTTTTCATCGATTCGGTCCTGCGGCATGTGATGCAACCCCAGCGCGTGACGCAATCGGATAAGCGCGAAAGCGCCGCTGCACGCGGATCGGCTAGAAGTGCAGCGGCGTCACGATGAGGTGGTTCCCGTCCCAATACAGGCCTTCGATCCGCCAGATCAACCTTCGCAGCCGCTCCACATCGTCCGTCTGAAACTCGACGAGCATTACCGGCCGGTCGCCGTCTAGAACGGGTGGCACCGATAGTGGCTCGCGATCAACCATAGGCGCCTCGTGCGGCGCTGGCCTGCTTCATTCTGATCGACCGCGCGTTAAGGGGCGAAGGTCCCAGCTACCACTACCTTCGCGCGGGCCTATCGACCTGCACCCGAACTGCCTGCCACGAATCGAGGTGAGGGGATCGCCGCGCCCCGGCCTCAGGGGTTTCCTTGCTACAAGCCCAGTGCGGCCCGCGCTAGCCTCCGCCGCGTTAATTGAGTGAATTGATTTGGTGCGCAGCGTTTCTTACAGATGATCGTGCGGGTCGCTGCGCGTGTGAAGGAGGTCGGTCGATGTAGCTAACCGCAGCAGAAGGAGGGGTAGCAGCCATGCATGCTCGAAAAAGCCAGAGTCGGAACGTGGTTGGCACCTTGGAGGATCTGGCCTCACGCCGCTTCAAAGGCATTCTCGCTCGCTGTTTGATCGCGCTGAGTGCGACGCCCGCCCTGGCGCAGGCCCAGGACGCGGCCGAGCAGGCCGCGCCGGCCCCGAAAGGCGGTCAGGACACCAGCGAGGCCAGCACGGCAAATTTGCAGACGGTCGTCGTGACGGGCACGGCCGAGTCCCGCGGCATCAAGAAGCTCGACGCGAGCTACTCGATCTCGACGGCCAGCCTGTCGGAGATTCTCGACGCGAAACCGTCGAGCGCCGCCGATCTGCTGAAAATCGTGCCGGGCATCTGGTCCGAGTCCAGCGGCGGGGAAGCCGGCGCCAACATCGAGCTGGCCGGATTCCCGGGCGGCAGCGACGCTCCCTACGTGACGTACCAGTTGAACGGCGCTCCGATCTTCCCGGTGCCGACGCTGTCCTTCATGGACAACTCGGCGCTGTTTCGAATCGACGAATCGATCGAGCGCGCCGAGGTGGTGCAGGGCGGCCCCGCGGTCGTGTTTTCCAACGGACAGATCGGCGCTACCGCGAACTTCATCCTGCGGCGCGGCACCGCCAGTCCGCGCGGCGACATCGCGTTGACTGCCGGCAGCGAGGGCCTCTATCGCCTGGACGGGTTTTACGGCGGCCCGCTGGCGTCCGACTGGTACGTGAGCGTGGGCGGCTTCTATCGGGATTCGAACGGCATTCGAAGCCCGCAATACCCGGCCGACGTGGGCGGCCAGATCACCGCCACACTGGCGCACGACTGGGACGAAGGCAGCACCTTGTTCTATGGGCGGGTGTTGAACGACAAGAACCTGTTCATCACGGATGTCCCGGTATCCGTCAGCCCGGACGGGATGAGCGTCTCGGCCTTCCCGGGCTTCAATCCGAATAGCGGGACCTTCGCCGGCAACGCGCTGCGCGGCCTGACGGTGCAGGAGTTTCCCGGATCGCCTCCGGGAACGATCAGCGCCGATCTGGCCAAGGGGCGCGGCGCCGACATTCACCTGCTTGGCTGGGACCTCGACCTGCAGGCCGGGCCGTGGGCGGTGAGCAACCGGATGGGCTACACGGCGGGCGACGTGCCGACCAATGCGCTGTTCAACAACCTCGCGCCGCAGACGCTCGGATCCTTCATCAGCGGCGAGATTGCAACGGCCAACGCCAATTCGAACGTGGTGGCCGCTGCCGGCGGCCCGGCCACGTCAGGTACCGGCACCTTGCTGAACGGCACCGTCGTGAATCCCAACACCCTGGTCGCGTCGCTTGGGTTCTGGGTGGTCGACAAGAAGATCCAGGCGTTCACCGATGAATTGCGGGTGAGCCGAGGCCTCTTCAGCGGCAACACGCTGACGGTCGGGACATACCTCGCGAGCTACTCCTCGGACGACATCTGGTATCTCGGCAACAACATGCTGGTGACGGCGACGCCGAACGCGCAGCTGATCAATGTCCTGCTCAACAACAACGTGAAAGTGACCCTCAATGGCCTGCTGAGCGGCTCCACCTTCAGCCTGGTCGATCACTACAGCGGGCGCAACGGGGCGCTCTTCGTGTCGGATCAGTGGCGCTACGGGCAGTGGCTGGTCGACGCCGGCTATCGCGTCGAGAATCAGAAGATCGAGGGCACCGTCGAAAACACCGCCAACGTCAACCTGGACAACGACTGGACCACGCTCTACAACAACTCGACCAACGTCGCCGGAGGCGGGTGGACGCCCTCCACCAACGATCAGACCGCGACTTCCTGGGCGGTCGGCGCCAATTACGAAATCACCCCCCGGATGAGCGTGTTCGGTCGCGTCAACGGCGGCTACCACCTGCCCGGCTTCGACGACGTGCGCAGCGGCACCCCGGAGCGGCAGCACATCCTGAACTACGAGGTG
Organism: Burkholderiaceae bacterium; assembly: GCA_036270655.1. Lineage (GTDB taxonomy): Bacteria > Pseudomonadota > Gammaproteobacteria > Burkholderiales > Burkholderiaceae_F > VBCK01. The sequence continues at coordinate 6,599 of DATBCD010000078.1, read as the reverse complement.
GGGCACCGCCTTCAGACTCAAACCGTGTACGCCGTGCTCGACGTGTTTCACCGCGTCTTCTCCGGCGTACCCTATCAGCAGTTCCTGGCCGACGGCTCCCAGGTGGTGGCCTCGTACGGGGCCAGGTCGGTCGGCGTGGGTTTCGAGGGGCGCTGGATGCCGATTCGAGAACTGGCCTTCGACATCACCGGCGACTGGCAGCATGCCGACTACACCAACTACACGTCGGCCGCCGGCAGCAGCAGCGCGGCGTTCAGCTACACGGGCAAGTTGCTGCAGCGGCAGCCCAGGGTGCAATTCCGCTTCACTCCCGAGTACAAGTTCCCTTCCGATTGGGGCGCCTTCCGCGTGTTCCTCACCTACACCTATGTCGGTCTGCGCTACTCTGACATCGGCAACACGCAGCCTCTGCCTGCCTACAACACGCTCGACGCGGGGGCGGTCGCCACTCTGGGCAAGAACTTCGAAATCCGGCTGCAAGCGAGCAACCTGACCAACGAGATCGGGCTCACGGAGGGCAACGCGCGCGTGACGAACTCCGGCATTTCCAACGGCTTCGAGATGGCACGCCCGATCTTCGGCCGGGAGGCCCAGCTGCAGTTGATCTACAAGCTCTGAGCGGCGCGATCAGATCCACAGGAGGAGTCAATCGCCGCCCGGCTGGGTTGGACTCTTGCTGATTTCCTGTTCGGTCGGCGCCCAGCTGGACAAAACAGCGCCCGGCAGGGTTATCTGCACCGGCGGCGGCGCCTCGAGCACTTTACCGATGCTCACAAAACCAGCGAGAAACTCCTCCTGTCCCACCCCCAACTGGCGTAGCAGCGCGGAGTCGAAGCATCGGTCCCCGCTGAGCACCATTGCGCCGTATCCGAGCAGATGCGCGGCATTCAGCAGGTTACCCAGAGCGGCACCAGCCGACATCCATTGCTCCCTGATGGGCACGTTGATCGCAACCCTTGGCGAAAACACGAAGGCCAGAAGCACAGGTGAACGAGTCGCGTGCTCGCGCGCACGGCGAATATCGGTGGACGACGCCAGAGGTTCGCGTCGGCGCCTTTCTTGCTCGAAGCAGTCCGCCAGCGCCTCACGCTGCCCAGCGGGGAATTCGATGACCCGCCACGGATGCAATCGACCGTGATCCGGTGCGCGAAGCGCGGTCCGCAGCATAAGCTCGATCTCGGCTCGACCAGGGCCTGGTTGCCCGAGCCGCTTCGGCGAAACTGATCGGCGATCGAGCAGGTTCGCCAGCTCGCCTTCGACGGTTGCAGTTTCTTGTGCCATTTAGCGCCGAACTGCCGGCCCCGACTCTCGACGGGCTCAGCCGCCGATGTAGGACATTTCGATCTTTGGGGCCTTGTCTGCATGGGCCCGCCCACGCAACTCCGAATAGCGATCGGACCGCGCGCTCCAGATGCGGCCGATCAGCGTGGACAGTTGCGCATCGCTGGCGTCGCCCCGCAACAGCGCGCGCAGGTCATAGCCCTGCGAGGCGAACAGACACAGATACAGGCGCCCTTCAGTCGACAGGCGGGCGCGCGTACACGCGCGGCAGAACGCCTGCGTGACGCTGGCCACGATGCCGATCTCCCCGTGGCCGTCGCGGTAGCGCCAGCGCTGCGCGACTTCGCCGGGATAGTCCGGTTCGATCGGCTCCAGCGGCATCTCGGCGTCGATGCGCGCCACGACCTCCGAGGCCGGCACGACCTGGTCTAGGCGCCAGCCGTTCGTGGTGCCCACATCCATGTATTCGATCATGCGCAGTGTGTGCCCGCGCTCCCTGAAGAAGCGAGCCATCGGCAGGATCTGGTGCTCGTTGGTGCCGCGCTGCACGACCATGTTCACCTTCACGGGCAGGCCGGCGGCGGTGGCCGCGTCGATGCCATCCAGCACGGCGGCCACCGGAAAGTCGACATCGTTCATGCGCCGGAACACGTCGTCGTCCAGCGCGTCAAGCGACACGGTGACGCGCTTCAATCCGGTGCGCGCCAAGTCCGCCGCGTGGCGCCGGAGCAGCGTGGCGTTGGTCGTCAGCGCCAGGTCGATTGCGCGGCCATCCGGCGTTCTCAGCTCGGCCAGCATCCGGACCAGGTGGATCAGGTCCTTGCGTAGCAGGGGTTCGCCACCGGTGAGACGGATCTTCTCGACGCCGTTGGCGACGAACACGCGCGCCAGGCGGGTGATCTCCTCGAAACTGAGCAGCTTGGAGTACGGCAGGAAATGGTGATCGCGGTTGAAAACCTCCTTCGGCATGCAGTACGTGCAGCGGAAATTGCAGCGGTCGGTGACCGAAACGCGCAGATCATGCAGCGGCCGCTGCAGGCGATCGGTCAGAGCACCTGATGCCACCAGGCTCGGTCCAGGCTGAGGCAGCGGCACGCGACGCACTCGGGCGTCGAGCAGAGGGACGAAGCGTTCCGACATCGGGTTACTGGAGCAATAAGCGGATCGTACGCGACTTTCGCCGTTGCGAACTAAAACGGCGCCTACTCAAGCGCATGTGCCGGTAACCCGAGCAGCAGATTACTGATCGGCGTGCTCTCGAAGCATCTTTTCCTCGCGGTGCACAATAAAAGGAATACAAAATAAGAGGAATACGAGAGAGGGCAACCCACGACGGCTACAAACAATCGCGCTGCTACGGTTCGGGATCGATCGGCGCTGATTGAATTAGATTGATAGACCCATCAATCGATGCGCCTGTCATCACTTTGGTCGGAGTTGCTCATCCACTACGACAGGTATATGTACGTATAGGCTTGTCGTGAAGCACCTGCTATAAAAAAAGAAAATGGCGATCAGCGGCTCGCCGAAGCCCGATGCGGAGTTAGGCGAGTGGCGAAGTTTCGGCCGCTTCAATAAACGTGAAGGGGGAGACGGAAATGAGAGAGAAACGCTCTGTCGTAAAGCGTGCGGCAAGGCGGGCGGCCTTAGCAGCGATGTCCGTGTGTGGAATCGCTGCGATGCCACCGGCGATCGCCGGACCCACGATAAACATCGACAAGGATTCCTTCCTTTGGCTCGGGCTTTATGGACGACTTGACTTCACTGCGCAGGAGGCCTCGGCGCCGGGTGGAAGCTGGTCGAAAGAATTCAGTGAGGAAGAAGGGCGCCTGCTGATGTACCTGCAGGGCATGAAGCTCGGAGAAAAAGGAATCGTTGCGTACGAATTAGACATAGACACTCAAAATGGTACGCCCGGTGGCGGCCCCACCAACGTCAAAGTGCTCGACAACTACATTCAGTTCGAATTCAACGACTACGCCAAGTTCTGGGTCGGGCGATTCGTTCCCCCGTGCGACCGGGCTTCGATGACAGCGCCGGCGTATCTCTATGCCTTTGATTATCCGATCGTCAGCGCCTGGCAGATCGCGTACAGCAACATTCGCGACAACAACGCCGCTTTCTGGGGGCAAGTAGACGGCGGACAGTACAAGTATTACTTTGCGCTATCGAACGGAAGACATGATCAAGTGAACCAGGCTGATAACCTGAAGTACTGGCTCCGGCTCCAGGCGGACTTCCTGGACCCGGAACCCGGTTACTATCCTTCGTCGTCGTACGACGGCGCCAAGAAGATTGCCAGCATCGGCGTGTCCTACTCGTACCAGAAGGATGGCGCGGGCAATGTCGGGCTGGCGGGGCCGGGGGTTGTCACCTCAAAGAGCTTCAAGGAATTCGCGATCGACTACCGGTACGAAGCGCCGGATAACATCTCGGGCGCCGGCGGCAAATTCGACTCCGAAGGAGCCTGGTACGACTACGACATAGATCACGCGACGGATACCAGCGGCTATTTGCTGCAGGGGCACGGGTTTTTCGTGAACGCCGGCTACGCGTTTCCGCAGAAGTTCGGGATCGGGAAGCTCGAGCCGATCGTGGGGTTCGAACAATTCTGGCGATCCCCCACGAATAACGTCGGGTTGCAGGGGAAACAGCAGCGTTTCGAGGTGGGCTTGCAGTACCTGATCAAAGGTCACGACATCCGTATCGATACGTACTGGTACCGTCTCGAGCAAGAGGCAGTCGGCTCCACACCGTCCTCGGGCGTCAATGGCATCAAGGCGCTGTTCGTGTTCTACTTGTAATCATTTCGTTTGTATCGAGCGGATCGAGGTAGTCGACCGACCGAAAGGCCCCGTTACGGGGCCTTTTGTCTTTCCCGCCCCTCGACCCAAACGCAATATCCGCGCTGCCGTTGAGTGGGATCAAAGGGGGTTCTCGGGTACTCTAGGGCTTCTGGAAATCCGGAGGGCAACGGCGATGAAGCAATCGATCACGGTGTCGGGCAAGAAGCTGGAAGTCAACCTGGAAGTCGTCGGCGATGCGGGCACACCGCTGTTAATGGTCCATGGCATTCCAACCAATGCGCGGCTGTGGCGGCACGTGCAGGCGATTCTGGGCGGCCGCTACCGAACGTTCGCGATGGACCTGATCGGCTACGGGCAATCTTCCATGCCGTTGGACGGATTTACCCACACGCTGACGAACCAGGCGGAAGCCGTCAAAGAAACGATCACCTCCCTCGGTATCAAAAAGGATGTCGTGCTGATCGGTCACGACCACGGTGGGGGCGTTTGCCAGATTGTCGCTTCCAAGTTTCCCGACCATATCAGTCGCCTGGTCCTAGTGAACCCCGTGAGCTTCGACTACTGGCCGGTCCTGGAGGTGGAGGCCTTTCAAGGGCTGGTCGGGGCGCCGGACGAGGTTTTGCAGCAGGCAATGGCGCAGACCGCGGCGCAGTTACCAGCACTGTTACGCACCGGCAGTTACGACAAAACAGCGTTCACGGATCAGAACATCAAGCAGAATTACCTGCAGTTCTGGGCAAGAGGCCCCGGACTGACCGGTTTCAAGTCCCTCATCAAGATCGCCACCGAACCCACGAACAAAGAGACACTCGCCGTAGATTGGTCGAAGATCAAATGCCCGACCCTCCTTTGCTGGGCGCTGCATGATGCCTGGATGCCGAAACAGGCCGCCGCCCGGATCAAGGCCGCCATGCGCGCGCCGGTGCGGCTCCAATACATCGAGCGCGCAGGCCATTACGTCCAGGAGGATCGGCCGGACGTGGTAGCCGACCATATCGCCGACTTCATTACGGAGTGGCAGGACGTGACGATTTAAAGCGCGGTTGTGAGGTATAAAGCCTACGTTGCGGCAGATGCAGGTCGGTAACCGCAGAGCGAGCCCGCTGGGAAGGAACACTAGAACGGGCCAGCAAAGGAGAAAGTAACCGTGCGACCCAGGCTGGCCCTCGCGTTTTGCCTCGCTCTGGCTGGCTGCGCGGTAACCACGAAAACGCCTTTGCAGGTTACCAGCGACGTCAACGACGGCGGCCTGCCGTGGGCTATCGGGGCCGTGTACGACACGTTGAGCGGGCGCATGACGATTACGGCCGACGACGCGACGGTGGCCAAAGGCTCCTTCGGACTTCTCGATACCGAGCTTAAGCTCGCGGGAGCGTTTCAGGGCTACGCGGTCACCGCGCGTTGCCGGAGGTTGCGTAACACGTATGTTCACTATGGGGCCACTTCAGTCGAATGTGAAGTATCGGTCGCCGGCCGTACCGACGCCAGCCCGGTGCGCAGCGTGAGGCTCGGCCCAGGCGCGGATCGCGAGGCGGTTGCCGCTCTGCTCGACTCGTCGTCATCCACCTCCGTTGCTGTCTACGACCCCGCGACGGGTCAGATCACGGTAACGATCGATGGAACGGTCGTGGCTGAAGGTATCTTCCCGCCAAGCGCCACCGGGCTCGAATTGCGCGGGCAGCACCGAGACCATGGAGTCACCGCGCTATGCGTCAGGGCACAAGCGTCCGGAATGGCTCACGATAGTGTCCGATGCACGGTGACCGACGAGGAAGCAATCGCCGAAGCTGGTGCCTCGAGCACTGCGGTCGACGTGCCTGCCCAGGTCCAGCCGGCCTCAGGGCCACCGGCCACGGCCCAGCAGCCTACGGTGCAACCGGCCGTGGCCCAACCCACTCCAGTACGGGCGGGCGCGGCTCAACTGGCCCCAATTCAGTCGGTCGCGGCCCAGCCAACTCCACCTCAGCCAGCTGCGCCCAAGCCCGCCGCGGGACAGCCGGACGCGGCTCAGCGCACTGCAGCACAGCCGGCCCCACCCGAGCCCGCCACAGCACAGCCCGCGATGACCCAGTCTACCGCCGCCCAGCCCGCTGCAACTCAGCCGGCTACAAGACAACTCGCTGCCGCCCGAGCGGCCCTATTACGGCCGTGCGCTGGCCCCCAGTGCATCCACATCGAACCGCAGACATATCATCTCGCGACCAGTCCGGACACAGCCTGGGTTATCGCGGGAGACTACGACAGCCTGAGCAACCGGCTGACCTTGACCGTAAACGGCGCAGCCGTGGCCCAAGGTCGATTCGGTTTGTTCGACACGCAGCTTCAAATCACAAATGTATACGAAGGACATAAAATCAGCGCATCCTGCACTAAAACACACGGTGGCGCATCGCTGGCATCCAGCGCGCTCAAGTGCACGGTATTCGTGGACCAGGAACGTGCCGTCGAGTTGCGGAGGGAAACCTGACGGAACGAGTTCGGCGACTTCTTCTTTCGTTTGGCACTCAAGTA
>DATBCD010000077.1:0-11214 GCA_036270655.1 Burkholderiaceae bacterium | reverse complement strand
CCAATCTCCCCTCTCCCGCTTCCTGGAATGGGGTCGAGGTCCCCAATCTCCCCTCTCCCGCTTCCTGGAATGGGGTCGAGGTCCTCAATCTCCCCTCTCCCGCTTGCGGGAGAGGGGCCGGGGGAGAGGGCGGCAAGTCGTCGTCAGCCACTTCCAGAAGACTCGCCGGGACCGAGCAGGACCGGTTGACCGGTCACCGGCGTGCTGGCGACCGCAAAGTCCTGGGTCGGAATCAATCCTGCGCGCCAGCCCTCGCGGCCGGCCTGCACGGCGAGGCGGAACGCCCCCGCCATCCGCACCGGATCAGCGGACAGCGCAACGGCCGAGTTCAGCAGCACCGCATCGAACCCCAGCTCCATCACCTGCGCCGCGTGCGATGGCGCACCGATCCCGGCGTCGACGATCAGGATCGCGTCGGGCAGACGCGCGCGCAGCGTGCGCAACGCCAGGGGATTGACCAGTCCCTGGCCGGAGCCGATCGGCGCGCCCCAAGGCATCAGCACCGCACATCCGGCGTCCAGCAGCCGGCGGCAGGTCACCAGGTCGTCGGTGCAATAGGGCCAGACGACGAAGCCTGCCCGAGCCAGCACGCGCGCCGCTTCGACCAGTTCGACCGGATCGGGCTGCAGCGTGTACTCGTCGCCGACGACTTCGAGCTTGATCCAGGCCGTCTCATACAGCTCGCGCGCCATCATCGCCAGCTCGATCGCTTCGTGCGCGGTCCGGCAGCCCGCCGTGTTGGGCAGCAGCCTGGCTGCCTGCTCGGCAAGCGCCTCGCGCACGATCGCGACAAAGCCGTTGTCGCTTCCGCAGGCCAGCGTGCGTTTCAGGCCGACCGTGACGACCTGCGTTGCGGATGCCCGAATCGCCTCGCGCAGCACCTGGGGTGACGGATAGCCGGCCGAGCCGAGCAGCAGACGGCTGCGCAGGCCGACGCCGTCGACGGTCCAGCCGTCGTCGTTGACAAGCGGTTCCCGATGCATCGAGTCCTCCTCGCAGCGTATTCAACCGCCCGTTATAGGCTGGAACACCAAAACCGAATCACCGGGCTGCAACAGAACTGCGTCACGCAGCCCGCGCGCGACGAATCGGCCGTTGACCGCCGTGCCCACCGCGGCCGGTGCAAATCCGAGTCCTGTGACCAGCGCCGCCAGGGTCGTGCCGGTCGCAACCTCGTGCGCCTTGCCGTCGAGTGCGATCGTGATAGCGGCATTCATAGCGGCGTCGACTCGGGCAGCGCCTGTGGTGCCTGCGCCAGGCCCGTAGCGGCGAGCGCATCATCGACCAGTGCGGGAGCCAGCAGCCAGCCATGGCGAAACAGCCCGTTGATCCGCACCAGCCCGTCGCCGATTTCCGAGTGCGGCTCGTGATCGGCCAGCGCGGGACGCAGATTGCGGTCCAGGCGCAGGATCCTCGCCTCGGACAACTGCGGCAGCACGCTGTGCGCCGCAGTCATCAGCTCGACGGCGCTCTTGAGCGACACCGGCGAGCGGTCCTCGCTTTCGATCTCGCTGGCGCCCACGATCAGCACGTCGCCCGGTCGCGGCACGATATAGACGCGGTGGCGCGGATGCAGCAGGCGCAGCGGCCGGCTCAAGCCCAGGCCCGGAGCATGCAACCAGACCGTTTCGCCACGAACGCCGCGCACCGGCAGATCGGGCCGGGCCCCTGCGCCGCGGACATCGAACACGGTATCGAAGTGCTGCCAGCCCTGGTCCGGTATCCGAAGCGCGCGCGGCATCACGCGCACCACGCCTGCGCCGAACCGCCAGGTGGCGCCGGCTGCGGCCTCGTACAGGGCCGCCATCACGCCCACGGGATCGATGTGAGCCTCGCCCGCCAGAAACCAGGCGCGCGCCACGCCACACAGCGCAGTCTCCAGCGCGTGCAGCCGCGCCTCGGTCAGCGGCTCGGCAACGATGCCGAACTGGCCGGCCTGGCTCAGGCGCGCAAGGATCCGCTCGGCTGCGCCAAGATCGGATCGGTGCGCGAGCAAAAGGCTGCCCCGCTCGGCGAAGAACGGCGATCCGGGGAGCGCGGCAACGATCTGGCGCCACAGCACGATCGAGCGCAGCCCGAGGCGCGCCACCGAAGGCGAGGCATTTTCCAGCTCGGCCACCGGGCTGAGCATGCCTGCCGCGGTGAACGCGGCAGCATCGCGTCCGTCGAACACCGGCGCCGGGCCGGCCGCCGGATCGAACACGGTGACCCGATGGCCGGCGCGCGTCAGGCGCCAGGCCAGCAGCCGGCCCAGCAGGCCGGCCCCGGCGATGCCGATCGTCGCCATCTCTACCGACCCTCTCCCCCGCCCCTTTTCCGGCCTTCGGCCGGAAAAGGCAAGAGGAAGAGAACGAGGGGGCTGGGCTGGCCCCCTCGTGCTCCCCCAGCCAATGTAATAGAGGAGCGGGAGAGGGGAGAAAGAAGCTCATCCATTTTCCGTGTGGCCCGCCGCAGCCTTGATCGGCACGTAGATCTGGCCGCCGGCTGCCTTGAATTCGGCCGATTTGGCGGCCATCGCCTGCTCGATCGCGTCGGCCTCGGGCGAGCCCTGGTTCGCGGCCAGGTCGCGCAGCTCCTGCGAGATCTTCATCGAGCAGAATTTCGGACCGCACATCGAGCAGAAATGCGCGACCTTGCCGCTTTCCTTGGGCAGCGTCTCGTCATGAAAATCGCGCGCCGTGTCGGGGTCCAGCGACAGGTTGAACTGGTCGTGCCATCGGAACTCGAAGCGCGCGGTGGAAAGCGCATCGTCGCGCGCGCGTGCCCCGGGGTGCCCCTTGGCAACGTCGGCCGCATGCGCCGCGATCTTGTACGCGATCAGGCCCTGCTTGACGTCGTCGCGGTCCGGCAGGCCCAGGTGCTCCTTCGGCGTCACGTAGCACAGCATCGCGGTGCCGAACCACCCGATCATCGCGGCCCCGATGGCCGAGGTGATGTGGTCGTAGCCGGGCGCGATGTCGGTCGTCAGCGGCCCCAGCGTATAAAACGGCGCCTCGTCGCAGTGTTTCAGCTGCTCGTCCATGTTGGCCTTGATCAAATGCATCGGCACATGGCCCGGGCCCTCGATCATCGTCTGCACGTCGTGTTTCCACGCGATTTGCGTCAGCTCGCCGAGCGTGCGCAGCTCCGCGAACTGCGCCTCGTCGTTGGCGTCCGCGACCGATCCGGGGCGCAGCCCGTCGCCGAGCGAGAAGCTGACGTCGTAGGCCTTCATGATTTCGCAGATCTCTTCGAAGTGCGTGTACAGGAAGTTTTCCTGATGATGCGAGATGCACCATTTGGCCAGGATCGAGCCGCCGCGCGAAACGATCCCGGTGCGCCGATTGACCGTCAACGGAATGAACGGCAGCCGCACGCCGGCGTGGATCGTGAAGTAATCGACGCCCTGCTCGGCCTGCTCGATCAGCGTGTCGCGGAAGATCGGCCAGGTGAGCTCCTCGGCGACGCCCGCGACTTTCTCCAGCGCCTGGTAAATGGGTACGGTGCCGATCGGCACCGGGGAGTTGCGGACGATCCAGTCGCGCGTGGTATGGATGTATTTTCCGGTCGACAGGTCCATCACGGTGTCGGCGCCCCAGCGGATCGACCAGACGAGCTTTTCGACCTCCTCCTCGATGCTCGAAGTCACCGCCGAGTTGCCGATGTTGGCGTTCACCTTGACCAGGAAATTGCGCCCGATCACCATCGGCTCCAGCTCCGGGTGATTGATATTGGCGGGGATGATGGCCCGTCCGCGCGCGACCTCCTGCCGCACGAACTCGGGCGTGATCGGCCCCTGCGGAAGCTGCGCCCCCATCGCGTCGCCGGCCAGCCGCCGCTCGCGCGCGGCATCGGCCAGATACTCGCCCATCCACTCGCGCCGGCTGTTTTCGCGCAGCGCGACGAATTCCATCTCGGGTGTCACGATGCCGCGCCTTGCGTAGTGCATCTGGGTCACCGCCCGGCCCGATCGGGCCCGGCGCGGGCGCCGCTGCAGCTGCGCGGCATCGGCGCGCAGCTTCGCAACCCGCTCGCCGCCTTCCCGTTCGTCCTTGGCTCCGTCGTCCAGCGCAAGGCGTGCGCGCCCGTCGTAGCTATCGGTGTCGCCCCGGTCGGCGACCCACGCAGCGCGCGCCTCGGCCAGGCCACGGCGGACGTCGATCGACGCCGCGGGATCCGAATACGGGCCCGATGTGTCGTACAGCGGTATGGTCTCGCCGTTGGTCAGCTGCACTTCGCGCACCGGCACGCGCAGGTCCGCGCGCGAGCCCGTGATCCAGCTTTTGCGGGAGGCCGGAAGCGGCTCACGCGTCAGCGCGAGGGATTCGATCAGCTGTTTTTCGTGTGCGTTCATCGTCGAGACTCCTTCTTCGCAATGAGTGCTCCGAAGGTCGTCCCGACGCGTCGGCTCGCGCGCGAGCCTAGCGAGGTTGACGGCTCTTCTTCCGCCGGTACAAACCGGATCAAGTTCGCGGGTTCGGATCCACCGTCTCAGCACGCGACGCGTGCACCCCGGAGCGCCCTCATTCTGAGCCGCGGGCGCCCCGGGTGTCAAACGCACGCCCGGACAGCCCGATCCTTACACTGAAAAAGCTGGGCCGCGCGTAAGGTCGGGCGATGCCGTCCGACCAAGCACGCAACGTCCGAGGAGGCTCACGTGTCGAACGCCGAGGCATCATCGCCCGCAGCAAGCGTCAGCCGGGACGAAATCCCCGGACAGGTCGTTCTGGTGCTGCAAGGCGGCGGCGCATTGGGCGCCTATCAGCTCGGCGTCTACCAGGCACTGCACGAGAGCGGATTGCAGCCGGACTGGGTCATCGGCACATCGATCGGTGCAATCAATGCGGCGATCATCGCCGGCAATCCGATCGAGCAACGCTGGCCGCGTCTGCAGCGGTTCTGGGAGGGCGTGGCGGTTTTCGGAATCAGGGACCACGGTCCGGCCGCGTGGTTCTGGGACAGTCTGAACAATCTTCGGACGCTGGCGCTCGGTGTGCCCGGATTTTTCGAGCCCAATCCGGTCGCCGCCCTCGGACCGATGGCGCAGGTCGGCATCGAGCAGGCTTCGTACTACGGCACCGGCGGGCTTCGAAACACGCTCAATCGCCTGGTCGATTTCGACCAACTGGGGCACGTGGGGACTCGCCTGACCGTCGGAGCGGTCAGCGCGCGCAGTGGAGCGATGCGCTACTTCGACAGTCGCGCCGGCCAGCTCACGCCCGATCACATCCTGGCATCCGGCGCGCTGCCGCCGGCCTTTCCCGCGATCCGGATAGACGACGAGCCGTATTGGGATGGGGGCATCTTCTCGAATACACCGGTCGAGGCGGTGCTGGACGACATGCCGCGGCGCGACTCGGTGATCTTCTCCGTCAACTTGTGGAACCCGTCGGGGCCGGAGCCCAGGTCCCTGTGGGAAGTCCAGTCCAGGCAAAAGGAGATCCAGTATGCGAGCCGGTTCGACAGCCACTTGATGCGGCAGGCTCAGATCCACCGCCTGCGCCATGTCATCCGCGAGTTCGAGATGCTGATGCCGCCCGAGTTGCGAGCGTCGGAGTCCTGCCGGGCTCTTGCCGCCTGGGGCTGCTCGACCGTGATGCACGTGGTGCGCCTGACCGCGCCGCGTCTGATCAATGACGACCTGACGCGCGACATCGATTTCACCCGCGACGGCATCGAGCACCGGCGGCAGGCCGGCTATCGCGACACGCTGCACGCGGTGCGCAAAGCGCCATGGAGGCACCATGGAGGCATCCTGGACGGCGTCGTCGTCCATGACGTCGACTCCGAGGATACTCACGGGCCGGCCGGCGGCGCCGGAACAGCCCAGGCGCTTGGCGGCTGAATCCCGACGTGATCGTCGCCGCCTCAGCCGTCGGCGATATCGTCGAACTCGTCAGGCGACAGCTCGAAAAGTTCCGCGTCGGGATCGGCGTCGAACTCGTCGAGACAGGCCGCTTCGAATGACTCTTCAATCCGCTTCAGGTCCATGGTGTGTGGTTCCTCCATGCCCGAAACTATGCGGCGTGACGAGGCCGCGCGAAAGTTACCTTCGTAATGGGGCACGGCGATTGCGCGCGTGCTCGCTACTTCGGCGCGTTTTCGCGCAGCGGTTGCAATAAACCGCCGACCACGTGATCGGCAATCGCCCGGCCCAGATTCTGGCCCGCGGCACTCGCGGTGCGAAAGTGCACCCCGGCCCACACGCGGGAGGCGGCGCACTCGTTGGCGAGCGCGGCCAATCCCGGGTACTCGCGAGCTGGCTGAAAGAACGCGTCCGTGGCGATGTACCGCACTGGCTGTTCGCCGAGCAGTGAACGCAACACCGTGGCGCCGGCCATGCACTCCGTCGCATGGCCGCTCGGGTGCTCGGGATGCAGCGGCGTCGGCACCAGCGGCTGCCAGTCGCTCTCCGGTGTCACTGCGACGCCACCTTGTTGAATCGCAGTGATCGGCCGCCAGAAGTGAAAGCGTTCCTTGGCCTGCCAGGCCACAATGAATGAATCGCTCAGCGCGATGGACAGCAGCGTCATCGTGCGCGCGCTGTCCCAGATATCCTGCGGCGCCGGCCTTGCAGCTAGGAGGCGGATCGCCAGATTCAGGAAGTTCACGTGCGAAGACTGGTTCGCAAAGAACTGCGCCGCCTCGGTTTGCGCATCGGTCCGCTCTGTGGAGAGCGCGCGTCCGAGCGAGCGAACCTCCGCAACCGCGGCCAGATAGTCGGGGCCGCCCAGCTCCGGCGGGCCCGCCACCGGAAGATCGAGCGCCGCGGGGCCGCTGAACGGCTGGTAGCGCCCGAACTGTGGCCGGGCATCGGGCTCTGGCGGAGTCGCGCGCCAATGGCCGGGTTGGTCGCTCTGAGTGAAGCGGCTGACCCGGACATCGCGGTCGCCGGCTCGACGCGCCAGGGTGGCTGCGGCGATCGCCTTGCCCAGCGCAACGCCAGCCGTCTTGCGCGGGCCGTCCGGCACGGCGGCGAGCGCGGCCTTCTCGGCGCTCACGATGGCCGCGGTCTTCTGCGGCTTCACGCCCATCAGGACACCATAAGCGGCGGCAGCAACCGCGGCTTCGGGCGCCGCGTCGGCCGCGGGCGGTTCGCCTGGCGCGGCCGGGGTCCAGCGAGCGTAGCGCGGGGTAATCGCGTTCAGTGCATCGTGCATCGCCGCGTGCATCAGCGTCGCCACGAACGGGTCAAAGTCATCGACCGCATCGCTGGAGACCAGCAAGCTCCACGTCGTGACCGCATCGGCAGCCAGGACCGGTCGCGGCGCGCCCCAGAGCGTCGCCAGCGCCAGGAACAACGCTGCATGCCGGGACACATGTCGCGTGAAATACAGCACCAATTCCTCCAAGGTCCGGCTGCGGTGCGCCACGGGCTGATGTTCGAAAGTCTACAAGGGCGGCACGCACGGCGCCCGCTCCCATGGTCCATGCCCAGGGCACGGACTCCGCAACCGGCTCGACCGACATCTACACCACCGATTTCCAGACCCGGTCCGCCGGCGAACGCGCGATGTCGAAGGGCCCGGTCGCCGCAGCGGACGGCGGTTCGACCGACATCTATAGCACCGACTTCCAGAAGGCGTTCGCGACCGACCGTTTGCCGGGCAAGGTGCCGGACACCGCCACGCGCCAGGGGTCCATCGACATCTACGTCACGAACTTCCAGAACGCTTCGCTCTAGCGGCCGGCAGCCCGGCGAGTCCGGGCTGCAGCCTCTCGTCTCGACGCTGCTATTTGCGAGCTTCGTTGTCTGCGCTCGGGATTTTTGCGGACGAAAGGACCGCCTCGGCCATCAGGTCCGCGATTTCGCCGGTGGGTCGGTGCTCGCGTCTGGAGTGCTCGAAGATCCTCGTCAGGGTGGCGCCGATGCGCCGCAGGTGAGCGGCTACCTTGGCCTGATCGTAGTCGGGCCCCTCGTAATAGATCTCGATGATGCCACCGGCGTTGATGACGTAGTCCGGGGCATAAAGGATTGCTCGTTCAAGCAGCATGTGGTCGTGCCGCGGCTGCGCCAGCTGGTTGTTGGCCGCCCCGGCGACGATCTTCGCCTTGATCTCCGCGATGGTCCTGTCGTTCAACACCGCGCCCAGGGCGCAAGGCGCGAACACGTCAACGTCGAGCGCGTGCACGGCCTCCATCGGCGTCGCCTCGGCGCCCAGTTCGCGGACGCATCGCTCCACCGCAGGCTGATGCAGGTCCGTCACCCAAAGCCTGGCGCCCGCGTCCGCCAGGTGCTTCGCCAGCCGGCCACCGACGTTGCCGACACCCTGGATCGCCACTCTGAGACCGTTGAGGTCGTCGCGGCCGAGCTTCGCCTTCACCGCGGCCTGGATGCCGATGAAGACGCCCATCGCGGTGGCGGGCGACGGGTCACCACTGCGGCCGGCTGCCACCGCCTTTTCATCGGCCAGGCCGGCGACGTAGCGGGTTTCGGTGGCCATCAGGCGCATGTCCGCCACGCTGGTGCCGGAGTCCTCCGCGACGATGTAGCTGCCGCCGAAACTGTCGACGAAGCGGCCCATGGCGCGGATCAACGCGGGCGTCTTCTCGTGGCGCGGATCGCCGATGATGACGCTCTTGCCGCCGCCTTGAGGTATCCCGGCCATTGCAGCCTTATAGGTCATGCCGCGCGAAAGGCGCAGCACGTCGGTCAGCGCTTCCGCCTCGGAAGCGTAGGGCCACATGCGGCAGCCGCCCAGCGCGTGGCCCAGGCGCGTACTGTGCACCGCGATGATCGCCTTCAAGCCGCTGGCGCGGTCCAGGCGGAAGGCAACATGCTCGTGCGCGTCGAACTCCGGGTGGGAAAACACGGCCATGGGTCTCACCTACCAGATCGGTTCGGGGCGTTCAGGGTTTTATGATGGGCGCACGCATGATAATCGCGCGGAGAACCCCGCAAATTAATATCCAAATCCATTCTGCGTCAAGCAAGAGGAGCACGTGTATGACGAAGCGCGTCGTTATGTTTTCTCTGATAGGCAGCCTGGTCCTGGCCGGCTGCGCTGACATGAGCCAGTCGCAGAAAAGCACTGCGGAAGGTGCCGGCATCGGTGCCGCCGCCGGCGCCGTAATCGGCGCGTTAGCGGGCGGAGGCAAGGGCGCCGCGATCGGCGGGGCGGCCGGCGCCGCAACCGGCGCCTTGGGAGGCTATCTGTGGAACGAGCACCTGGAAAAGCAGAAACAGCAGATGCAGAAGGCGACCGAGGGTACCAACGTGCAGGTCACTCAGACCGCGGACAACCGCCTGAAGATCAATGTGCCCTCGGACGCCGGGTTCGCCTCGGATAGCGCGCGGCTCAATCCGAAGCTCCATGCCGCACTGAATGAACTGGCGACGAGCCTGTTGCAGAATCCGACCGAGACCGTGCAGATCGTCGGCTACACCGACAGCACCGGGGGCGACGCAATCAACTATCCGCTGTCGCAGAACCGCGCGCAAAGCGTGGAAAGCTACTTGATCTCGCGTGGGGTGCAGCCCCAGCGCATGACGACCCAGGGCATGGGCGCGCAGAACCCGATAGCGTCCAATGACACTGCGGAAGGGCGGTCACTGAACCGACGAGTGGAAATCTTTGTCGCTTATCCGAAGAGCTGACCGCCCTTACTTACCCGGCAGATGGCGCCGCATAAGGCCGTATTCGCGCCAAATGAGCACCATGACCACCATATCGAGCACGGTGAGGACGATCAGCCCGGCTCCGTGCGTGTAAGAAAAACGGTAAAGCTGATAGACAATGAAAAGCCCGAAGACGACCAAGGATGCAGGGTAGGACCAGAGTTTTCCCTTGAGCAGACCGATCACCAGCAGCATTTTCACCGCTCCGTGGCCCAGCAGATAAAACGCATAGAAATGCTGGGTCGCGACGGAAAAGCTCTGCGCCCAGGCGAGCAGATGAGTGGCGAGGAAATCGTGGGGATCCTCGATCAACTCTTCCTGGCTGAGCCGATTGACGAGGTTCGCGATAGTGCTGGTGCTGATCAGAGCAAGGGCGATGCCGCCGGCGCACTCAATCGCCGCGTGTGCGCCCTTGAGCAGGATGCTGAGCTGAAAGATTTGGTGAACACGGTGTTCGTTCATGCGAGGCGAGCCGGGCCAGACGCAGGATAGCTTCGCACCGGCTATTGGACCACATTCTGGAGGGTCGCGGTCATTGCTTTCGGGTCGATTCGCTTCGACGAAAGCATGCGGCGCCGGGTACACGAACTGCAAGCGGTGGCGGCCGATCTCGAAGCCGCGCAACTGTCTGGGAACGACGATCCGGAAGACCATTGCCGCCTGATGCCTCGATCCGTGGAACGCGGCAGCACGAAGCAATGAGATCCGATAGTCGATCCCTCGTGCTTCATCAGCGGATCGATCCAGCGCACGGGGTCAGGTGCTCCGAGCGTCCGGTCCTCGGGGCGCAGAATCAGATAGAAGCCGTGCCGCGGGTTCGCCAGGCGCCGTTACGAATGTTTACAATCGGCCAGAATTAGTCGGTGACCCACCTTGGGTAACTCGCCCGTCATCGGGCATTGACACTGGGAAAGCAGCCCCTCCACCGGTTGCGATCGGCGGCGCTGTCGCGCGCGATGCTTCGGAGTGGACCAGGGACGAGGCTTTGCGGGGAGCGGATGCGGCTGTCGGGAGCGCAGTTGGCGCAGATGAGCCGACTGCTGGACGAGGCGCTTGACCTCGATGAACCAGCACGTCGGCAATGGCTGGAATGTCTTGCTCCCGAGCACCGGGAACTGGAGGCGGCGCTCCGGCAGGCGCTGTTCGCGCAGGAACCCCGCGGGGCCAACGCGGATCGACTGGACGCGTTGCCCAAGGTGACCGCGGCTGAAGCCCCTGTCAGCACGCTGGCGCCGGGCGACCGGATTGGTCCCTACCGGCTGGAGCGGGCGCTCGGATCCGGCGGGATGGCCGAGGTGTGGCTGGCACAACGTGCCGATGGCGCCTTCAGGAGGGAGGTCGCCCTGAAGATCCCCGTCTTAAGGGAGGGAAGGCGTGATCTGGCCGACCGCTTCAGGGTGGAGCGGGACATCCTGGCGGGGCTCGAACACCCCAACATCGCTCGCTTCTATGACGCCGGGGTGGCTCAGGACGGACGGCCGTACCTCGCGTTGGAGTACGTACCGGGCAAAGACCTGCTGAAGTGGGCCGACGAGCACGTGCTTGAGATCCGGCGACGCATCGAGCTGTTCCTGCAGGTTCTTCAGGCGGTGCAGTACGCGCACGACAAGGGCGTG
>DATBCD010000076.1:0-16028 GCA_036270655.1 Burkholderiaceae bacterium | reverse complement strand
CGTGATCGTTCAGATCCACCAGATCGGCAATCTCTCGCTGGTGATCATCGTCACCTCCGGGGCGGCGGTCGGCGGCGTGCTGGCGCTGCAGGACTACTATGCGCTCGACCGCTACGGCGCCGCCGGGTCGGTCGGGCTGCTGGTGGCCCTGTCGCTGCTGCGCGAGCTCGGTCCGGTGCTGACCGGGCTGCTGTATGCGGGGCGCGCGGGCACGTCGCTGACGGCCGAGATCGGCTTGATGAAAGCCGGCGAGCAGTTGGCGGCGATGGAAATGATGGCGGTGGATCCGCGCAGCCGGGTGCTGGCGCCGCGTTTCATCGCCGGGATCATCTCGATGCCGCTGCTGAGCGCGATCTTCTCCGCGGTCGGTGTGGCCGGCGGCTACGTGATCGCGGTAAAGATGATCGGGATCGATTCGGCCCTGTTCTGGTCGCAGATGCAGGACGGGGTCGACGTCTTCAGGGACGTCGGTAACGGCGTGGTCAAGACGATCGTGTTCGGTGTCGCGGCGACCTTCATCGCGCTGTACATGGGCTACGAGTCCGAGGCTACGCCTGAGGGCGTGGCGCAGGCGACCACGCGCACCGTCGTGGTCTCGTCGGTGATGGTGCTGATCCTGGACTTTCTTTTGACGTCGCTGATGTTCAGCGTCAAGCCCTAGACGGAGCAGAGGCAGGGGAGCAACGGATGGAGAGAAGAAACTTAGAAATTCTGGTCGGTCTGTTCGTGGTGATAGGAGCGCTGGCGCTCGTATTCCTGTCGCTGAAGGCGGCCAACCTGGCGAGCTTCTCGTTCGACAAAACGTACACCCTGACAGCCCGCTTCGACAACGTCGGCGGGCTGAAGGTCCGCGCGCCGGTCAAGAGCGCCGGCGTCACCGTGGGCCGGATTCGCTCGATCACTTTCGACGACAAGAACTTCCAGGGGGTGGTGACGATGGAGATCGACGACCGCTACCAGTTCCCGGCCGACACCTCGGCCAAGATCCTGACCTCGGGGCTTCTGGGCGACCAGTACATCGGCCTGGACCCCGGTGGGGATGAGAAGAATCTGAAGCCCGGCGACTCGATCAAGCTGACACAATCGGCCGTGGTGCTGGAAGACCTGATCGGAAAGGCGCTGTACGGCAAGGCCGCCGAGGGCGGCGGCAAGCAGAAGGAGAACGCCAAGTGACCGCCGCCGCTGATCGCCTGGGCGCCCGGCCGGCGCGCGCGGCCATCGCCGCGGGCGCGCTGCTGCTGGCGGGCTGCGCCACCGTGCCGCCCGATGCCGGCAATAATCCGCGCGACCCGCTGGAGCGCTTCAATCGGCACGTGTTCGCGTTCAACGACGGGTTCGACCGCTACTTCATGAAGCCGGTGGCCAGAAGCTATGTGTGGCTGCTGCCCGCCGGGGTTCGCCTGTGCATCAACAGCGGATTCGCGAACATCGGCGAAATCCGCAATGCGGTGAACGATATCCTGCAGATCAAGCCGGCCGGCGCGGCCACCGATACCGGGCGGCTGGTGATCAACTCGACCCTGGGCGTGCTCGGGTGCTTCGACGTGGCGAAAAAAATGGGGCTGCAGCGGCGCCACGAGGATTTCGGATTGACGCTGGCCCGTTACGGAGTCGGCACGGGCCCCTACGTGGTGCTGCCGCTTCTGGGCCCGAGCGACGTGCGCGACGGCATCGGGCTGGCGGCGGACAGCTATACGAACCCGATCAATTATGTGCAGGTGGCGCCGGTCAGCGACCGCTGGACGGTTTTGGGGGTGTATCTGATCGACACTCGCGCGGACCTGCTCGAGGCCACCGACCTGATCGATCGGACGGCCCTGGACCGCTACCAGTTCACGCGCGACTCCTACTTGCAGCGGCGTATGAACCTGCAGTACGAGGGCAACCCGCCTCCGCTGCCCGAGGAGGACGACAGCGGCGAAAGCGGCCCCGGGGCCACCGGGACCAAGGACAAACCGGCCGAAACGGCCCCCGGGAATCAGCGCTAAAGTGTCAGAATTTCCCTCTCCCTGTCCCTCTCCCGCAAGCGGGAGAGGGGACCCAGTGGGAAGGTGGAGAGGGCGCTGACGTTACCTGCTCTAACCAGCGGGAGAAGTCATGGATATCCCCTGTCCCGCGGAGCCGAAGACGCTTGGGTTGGGGCGAGATGTTCACCCTCTCCCGCGGAGCGGGAGAGGGTTGGGGTGAGGGTGTGGAGGGCTGGACGATGACGAATTACAACAGGGCTTTACGCCGCACGATCGTGGTCGCTGTCTTGGCGAGCGCGGCTATGCTGGCCGGCAACGCGGCCGGCGCGGCCGATGCGGCGTCGCGCTCCACCATGCCGCCCGATGCGCTGGTCCAATCGGTCTCGACCGAAGTGCTCGACGCCATCAAAACGGACCCGGCGCTGCGCAACGGCGACTTCGACAAGCTGCAGAAGCTGATCGACGACAAGGTCGCCCCGTATGTCGATTTCGAGCGGATGACGCGTCTTTCGGTCGGGCGCAGCTGGCGCAGCGCGACACCGGAGCAGCGCCAGGCGCTGATCCGCGAATTTCGCACCTATGTGCTGCGCACCTACAGCGGAGCGTTGTCGCGCGTGACCGACCACGTGGTCAAAATGCGGCCGTTCCGGGCCGAGCCGACCGACACCGAGGTGCTGGTTCGCACCCAGGTCGTGCCGTCGAACGGAGATCCGATCCAGCTCGACTACCGGATGGAGAAGACCGATTCCGGCTGGAAGATTTACGACGTCACGATCCTGGGGGTGTCGATGGTGGAGACTTTTAGGAACTCGTTCGCCAGCGAGGTCAGCCAGGGCGGCCTGGACGGCCTGATCAAGGCGCTGGCCGATCGCAACAAGCAACTGGCCGCGTCGAGCAGCAAATCGTGAAAATCGACGCCGAGCGGATCGATAACACCAACGCGGCCGCGCTGCAACTGTCGGGCGAGGCCGCCATCCGCGACGGCGACAGCCGCTTCGACCTGTCCAGCGTCAAGCGCTGCGATTCGTCGGCGGTGGCGCTGCTGCTGGCCTGGGAGCGTGCGGCGCACGCCCGGGGCCTGCACCTCCAGCTGGAGGGCATCCCGGCCGACCTGTGCAGCCTTGCTACGCTGTATGGCGTTGACTCGCTGATTTCATGTCCATCCCTGCAATCGAAGCCAACGACGTCGTCAAGCGCTATCCGCGCGTGACGGCGCTCGATCGCGTCAGCCTTCGGATCGAGCCGGGCGAATTTTTCGGTCTGCTCGGCCCCAACGGGGCCGGCAAGACGACGCTGATCTCGATCGTCGCGGGTCTGACCCGGGCCAGCTCCGGGCGCGTGACGGTGATGGGCCACGATGTGGTCGGCGACTATCGTCTGGCGCGCCGATGCCTGGGCGTGGTTCCGCAGGAGCTGGTATTCGACCCGTTCTTTTCGGTGCGCGAGACGCTGCGGATTCAGTCCGGCTATTTCGGGTTGAGGCACAACGACGCCTGGATCGACGAGGTGATCGCTAATCTGGACCTGGGCGCCAAGGCGGACGCCAATATGCGGTCGCTGTCGGGCGGGATGAAGCGCCGCGTGCTGGTGGCGCAGGCGCTGGTGCACCGTCCCCCGGTGATCGTGCTGGACGAGCCGACTGCCGGCGTGGACGTCGAGCTGCGCCAGGGGCTGTGGCAGTTCGTACGGCGTCTGAACCGGGACGGCCACACGATCGTGCTGACCACGCATTACCTGGAAGAAGCGCAGCAGATGTGCGAACGCATCGCGATGCTCAAGGCCGGCCGGATCGTCGCCATGGAGCCCACGCGCGACCTGCTCGCGCGCCTGTCCGGCGTGCGCCTGACGCTGAAGCTGCGCGGGGCACTGCCGGCGCCGCTGCTGGCGCAGGTGGTCGAGCGGTCGGACGAGCGCATCGCGCTGAAGGTCGCGCAGCCGGCCGACGTCGAGTCGGTGCTGGCTGCCTGCCGCCTCGCGGGCTGCCAGATCGAGGACATCGAAGTGGGCCACGCCGACCTGGAGGACGTGTTCCTGCAGGTGATGCACGACGAGGGGCACCAGAAGGCCGCATGAACCGCATCGAGCAGAGCGCGCTGGCGCCGGCCGCGCAGGCAGATGCGCTGCGGGCGGCCCTGCCCGGCCGTGAGGAGCTCGCGGCCTCGTGGGTGGGGTTTCGTACGCTCCTTTACAAGGAGGTGCTGCGGTTCTGGAAGGTCGCATTCCAGACGATCGCCGCGCCGGTGCTGACGGGGATGCTGTACCTTCTGGTATTCGGCCACGTGCTGGACCAGCAGGTCGAAGCGTTCCCGGGGGTGCCCTACAGCGCGTTCCTGGTGCCGGGTCTGGTGATGATGTCGCTGCTGCAGAACGCGTTCGCCAATTCGTCTTCGTCGCTGATTCAGTCCAAGATCATGGGCAACCTGGTGTTCGTGCTTCTGCCGCCGCTGTCGCACCTGGAATTCTTCGCCGCTTACACGCTCTCTTCGGTGCTGCGCGGGGTCGTGGTCGGGCTCGGGGTGTTCGCGGTGACCTCGACCATGGCGCTGCCGCCGGTGAACGCTCCGCTGTGGATCCTGGTGTTCGGCCTGCTGGGCGCGGCCTTGTTGGGCGTGCTGGGGATCATTGCCGGAATCATGTCCGACAAGTTCGATCAGCTGGCGGCGTTCCAGAACTTCATCATCATGCCGGCGACCTTCCTGTCCGGCGTGTTCTACTCGGTGCACAGCCTGACGCCCTTCTGGCATTGGCTTTCGCGCGCAAATCCGTTCTTCTACATGATCGACGGCTTCCGCTACGGCTTTTTCGCGCAGTCGGATGTGAGCCCCTGGCAGAGCCTGGCCGTGGTGGCCATGGCATTGTTGCTGACGGCGGGCATCGCGATCCGGATGCTGGCGACCGGATACAAACTGCGCGGGTAAGCAGCACCGTGGACGCCGACCTGCCGACCCCGGACGAGCTGCAGCGCCTGATCGGCGACGGGCTGGAATGTGAATGGCTGAAAGTCGATGGCGACGGCCAGCATTTCGAGGCGCTGATCGTCAGCACCGCGTTCCAGGGCAAATCCAGGATCGAGCGCCATCGGATGGTGTACGCGACGCTTGGTGACCGGATGCGCGATCGTGTGCACGCCCTCTCGATGAAGACCCTCACCCCCGAGGAACACCGGCGGGTCGGCTAGGCGCGCATGGACAAGCTCAGGATTCAAGGCGGACAGCGACTGCAGGGCAGCGTGCGGGTCGGCGGAGCCAAGAACGCCGCGCTGAAGATGCTGGCGGCCGGGTTGCTGACGCGCGATGAGCTGGTGCTGAGCAACGTGCCGCTGCTCGCGGACATCACGACCATGAGCCGGCTGCTCGCCGGCATGTGTGTGAAGGTCTCGCGCGATGGCGATACGGTCAGCCTGCGGGCCGATGGCCTGCATTCGACCGAGGCCTCATACGACCTGGTCAAGACGATGCGCGCCTCGATCGTCGTACTGGGCCCCTTGCTGGCGCGGGCGGGCTCGGCGCGCGTGAGCCTGCCCGGCGGCTGCGCGATCGGAGCGCGCCCGGTCGACCAGCACCTGAAGGGGCTGCAGGCGCTGGGTGCGCAGATCCGGATCGAGCATGGTTACATCGTCGCCGACCTCGGATCAAACCGGCGCTTGCGCGGCACGCGGATCGTGACCGACCTGGTCACGGTGACGGGCACAGAGAACCTGATGATGGCGGCCACGCTGGCCGACGGCCAGACCGTGATCGAAAACGCCGCGCGCGAACCCGAAGTGGCCGACCTGGCCGCGTGCCTGAACGAGATGGGCGCGCGCATTCGCGGCGCGGGCACCGACCGCATCACGATCGAAGGCGTCGACTCGCTGCACGCGGCCCAGTATCGCGTGATGCCGGACCGGATCGAGTCCGGCAGCTTCCTGGTCGCGGCGGCAATCACCGGCGGCGACGTGCATCTGGAGGGCGCGGCGCCCGCGACGCTGGATGCAGTGCTGGACAAGCTGCGCGAGGCAGGCGCCGAAATTCGCTGCGGCGAGGACTGGGTGCGCCTGCGGATGGACGGCTGCCCGCGCGCGGTGAATGTCAGGACCGCGCCGTACCCGGCCTTTCCGACCGATATGCAGGCGCAATTCATGGCGCTGGGCTGCATCGCCGATGGGGTCGGCACGATCGTGGAGACGATCTTCGAGAATCGCTTCATGCATGTGCTGGAGCTGCAGCGCCTCGGAGCCGACATCGGGATCGACGGCAACACGGCGGTCGTGCGCGGCGTGGCGCGCCTGTCGGGCGCGCGCGTGATGGCCACAGACCTGCGCGCCTCGGCCAGCCTGGTCATCGCCGGCCTGGTGGCCGAAGGCGAAACCTGGGTCGAGCGCATCTACCATCTGGACCGCGGGTATGAGAGGATGGAGCAGCGGCTGGCGCAGCTCGGTGCGCGAATCGAGCGGGTCGGCAGCGCCACTCCATCATGATCACCTTAGCGCTCGCCAAGGGCCGCATTCTGGAGGAGGCCGCCGGCCTGCTGCGCCGCGCGGGCGTGGTGCCGCTGGAAGATCCCGACACCACGCGCCGCCTGATCATCGGCACTTCGGTGCCCGACCTGCGGGTCGTGGTCGTGCGCGCCACCGACGTGGCCACCTACGTGCAGTACGGGGCGGCCGAACTGGGCGTCGCAGGCAAGGACGTGCTGCTCGAGCACGGCGGCGCCGGCCTGTACCAGCTGCTGGAGCTGGGGATCGGGCGCTGCCGCCTGTGCGTGGCGGTGCCGGACGGCTTCGATTACGCCGGCGCGGTGCGCCGGGGTGCCCGGCTGCGGGTTGCGACCAAATATGTGCAAACCGCGCGCGAGTTTTTCGCCGGCAAGGGTGTGCACGTGGATCTGATCAAGCTGTACGGTTCCATGGAGCTGGCTCCGCTGGCCGGTCTGGCCGACGCAATCGTGGACCTGGTTTCAACCGGCAGCACGCTGCGGGCCAACCGCCTGATCGAAGTCGAGCAGATCGCCGCGATCAGCTCGCGCCTGATCGTCAACCAGGCCGCGTACAAACTGCAGCATCAGCGGCTGGCCGAGCTGATCGAGGCGATCGGAAAGGCGGTCGAGCCGTGACCATGCGCAGGCTGGATACGCGCTCGCCGCAGTTCGAGCTGCAGTTTCGCGAGCTGACCGCGGCCGCGACCGCCTTTGACCGCGACATCGAGCGTCAGACCGAGGCGATCATCGAGGATGTGCGCGGCAGGGGCGATGCCGCGCTGCTCGATTACACGATCCGTTTCGACCGGTTATCGGCGCAATCGGTGGCGCAGCTGCAGATCGCGCAATCCGAGACGCGAGTCGCGTTCGACGCGCTGGCGCTGGAAGAGCGCACGGCCTTGCAGGCGGCGGCCGAGCGGATCCGGTCGTTTCATCGGCGCCAGCTCGCAGGCGACTGGAGCTTCACGGAGGAGGACGGGACCGTGCTGGGCCAGCGCGTCGCGCCGCTGCAACGGGTCGGCCTGTACGTTCCGGGCGGCAAGGCGGCTTATCCGTCCTCGGTGCTGATGAACGCGATTCCGGCCCAGGTGGCCGGGGTCGAGCAGATCGTTATGGTCGTTCCGACGCCCGACGGCACGCGCAACCCCTGGGTGCTGGCGGCCGCTCATCTGGCGGGCGTTACCCAGGTGTTTACCGTCGGCGGAGCGCAGGCGGTGGCCGCGCTGGCGTACGGCACGCAGACGATCCCGAGGGTGGACAAGATCGTCGGCCCCGGCAACGCCTATGTGGCCGCGGCCAAGCGGCGGGTGTTCGGTGTGGTCGGGATCGACATGATCGCAGGTCCCAGCGAGGTCCTGGTGATCTGCGACGGCAACACCGATCCGGACTGGATCGCCATGGATCTTTTCGCGCAGGCCGAGCACGACGAGCTGGCGCAGTCGATCCTGCTGACGCCGGAGGCCGGGTTCATCGACGCCGTGCAGGCGTCGATCGACCGGCTGCTGCCGCAGATGCCGCGCGCCCGCATCATCGAAGCGTCGCTGTCGGCGCGGGGCGCGCTGATCCTCGTGCGCAGCCTGGAAGAAGCCTGCGAGCTGGCCGACCGCGTGGCGCCCGAGCACCTGGAAATCTCGACCGACGATCCCCAGCAGTGGGCCGGACGGATCCGCCACGCCGGCGCGATATTCCTCGGGCGCTACTCGAGCGAGGCGCTGGGTGATTATTGCGCCGGGCCGAACCACGTGCTTCCGACGGCCGGCACCGCGCGCTTTTCCTCGCCGCTTGGCGTGTACGACTTCCAGAAGCGCACCAGCCTGATCTCGGTGTCGGCGGCCGGAGCCCGTTCACTGGGGGCGATCGCCGCGACGCTGGCCCGGGCCGAAGACCTGCCTGCTCACGCCCGCAGTGCGCAATTGAGGTGGCTCGAGTGAGCGAGCTGCGGCTTGGCGTGCTTCGCGACGACGTGCGCGCGATGCACGCCTATGCGGCGCCGGATGCGACCGGGCTGATCAAGCTCGACGCGATGGAAAATCCCTTCTCGCTGCCGGCCGAGCTGGCGCGCCGGCTGGGGGATCATCTTTCCAACGTTGCACTGAATCGTTATCCGCCGGCCGATCCGGCGCGCTTCAAGCGGCGCCTGGGCGAGGCGGTCGGGCTGGCGGCCGGCAAGGCGCTGATGCTGGGAAACGGGTCCGACGAGCTGATACACCTGATCATCCAGGCCTGCGCGCGCCGCGACACGCCGGCAGGCGCGGTCGTGCTGGCGCCGACTCCGACGTTCGTGATGTACCAGGTGTTTGCGGGGCTGGACGGGTGTCGCTTCGTCGGCGTGCCCTTACGGCCCGACTTCCAGCTCGATTGCGAGGCGATGCGGCAGGCCATTTTCGAGCACCGCCCGGCACTCGTGTTCATTTCGTACCCGAACAACCCGACCGGCAATTTCTTTTCACGCGCCGACGTGGAAGCGATCCTGGATCAGGCACCGGGCCTGGTGGTGCTGGACGAGGCCTATCTGCCGTTTGCGCAGGACACCTGGATGCCGCAGCTGGCCGAGCATCCGAACCTGGTCGTGCTGCGCACGTTGTCCAAATTGGGTCTGGCCGGGCTTCGGCTTGGCTATGCGTGCGCCGATCCGCTGTGGATCGCCGAGTTCGACAAGCTGCGTCCGCCGTACAACGTCGGGGTGCTGCCGCTGGCGGCAGCCGACTTCCTGCTGGACCATTTTCCGGTGCTGCAGCAGCAGGCTGCGCTGATACGGGCGGAGCGGACCCGCCTCCTGGCGGCGCTGCGGGCCCGGGCTGGCGTGACGGCCTTCGATTCGGCCGCCAATTTCGTGCTGTTCCGCGTGGCCGGGCCGGAACGGCTGTTCGCCGGCTTGCGGGGCCGCGGTATCCTACTGAAGAACGTTTCCGGATCGCATCCGTTGCTCGCCGGCTGCCTGCGGGTCACCGTGGGCACGCCGCAGGAAAACGACGCGTTCCTGCAGGCGCTGGGAGCTGAGTTGTGAACTCGAGGAACCGCAAGATGTCGGCGCGCGGCGCCCAGATCGTGCGCGAAACCAGGGAGACCAGGATCCGGGTCGAGCTCGACCTGGATCGGCCCGGTGCGGGCCGCATCAGCACCGGGATCGGGTTTTTCGACCATATGCTGGAACAGGTCGCGCGCCACGGCGCGCTCGACCTGACGATCGAGGCGCAGGGCGACCTGCACATCGACGCCCACCATACCGTCGAAGACGTTGGCATCACGCTGGGTCAGGCCATGGCCAAGGCGGTCGGTGACAAGCGCGGCATCTGCCGCTTCGGCCATGCCTACGTGCCGCTGGATGAGGCGTTAAGCCGGGTGGTGATCGATTTCTCGGGGCGCCCCGGATTGATCTGGCAGGTCGCGTTCAAGCGCGCGATGATCGGGGAATTCGATGTCGATCTGGTGCACGAGTTCTTCCAGGGTTTCGTCAATCACGCCCAGGTCACGATGCATGTGGACAACCTGCGCGGCGACAACGCACACCATCAGTGCGAGACCGTGTTCAAGGCGTTCGCCCGCGCGCTGCGGATGTCGGTTCAGCTGGACCCGGGCGCGTCCGACGCGGTACCCAGCACCAAGGGCAGCCTTTGAATCCCGGCGGTTGCCGCCCCCGACATAATCCTTATACGGAAATCTGAACAGATGACCATTGCGGTGGTCGACTATGGCATGGGCAACCTGCTGTCGGTCGCCAAGGCGATCGAACGGGTGGCTCCGGGGGTCGACGTCACAATCACGTCAAAGCCCGGCGAGGTCGACGCCGCCTCGCGCGTCGTGTTCCCGGGTCAGGGGGCCATGCCGGACTGCATGCGCTACCTGCGCGAATCCGGCCTGGAGGGCGCGGTGCGGCGCGCCGCCCAGGACAAACCGTTGCTGGCGATCTGCGTGGGCGAACAGATGCTGTTTGACCGGTCCGAAGAGGGTGATACGCCGGGCCTCGGCCTGATCGCGGGGCCCGTGGTGCGCTTTGCGCCGGGGCTGCGCGGTCCCGATGGCCCGCTGAAAATCCCCCACATGGGTTGGAACCGGGTCAGGCAGGTGGGCCGGCACCCCCTGTGGCAGAACGTGCCGGACCTGAGTTTTTTCTATTTCGTGCACAGCTACTACGCGCGCCCGGCCGACCCCGCGCTGACCGTGGGGCAGGCCGATTACGGCGAAGCCTTTACCTGCGCCGTTGCGCGAGATAATATTTTTGCCACGCAGTTTCATCCTGAGAAAAGCGCGGCCGCCGGGCTCTCGATTTTCGAAAACTTCCTTCATTGGAACCCTTGAGCTTCCCCGGTCCGCGCGCCTGCTGAAGGCCTCCCTCCCGATTCGTCCCGCGCCGTCAGGTGCCCCACCGTTGATAGCTGCTTCAATCGCTGCAGTGTTCACTGCTTCTTCTAAATGTTGCTGATCCCTGCGATCGACATCAAGGACGGCCGCTGTGTCCGCCTGCGCCAGGGCGACATGAAAACCGCCACCGTGTTTTCCGAGGATCCGGTCGCGGTCGCCCGCCACTGGCTCGAGCTCGGAGCGCGCCGGCTGCATGTGGTCGATCTGAACGGCGCCCGCTCGGGCCGCCCGGCCAACGAGGCGGTGATCCGGCGTATCGTCGAAGAGGTTGGCGCCGAGGTGCCGGTGCAGCTGGGCGGCGGCTTGCGCGACCTGGACACGATCGAGCGCTACATCGACGGAGGCATCGGCTTCGTCGTGATCGGCACGGCGGCGGTCAAGAACCCGGGCTTCCTTCACGATGCCTGCAGCGCGTTCGGCGGCCACGTGATCGTCGCGTTGGACGCACGCGACGGCAAGGTCGCCACGGACGGCTGGAGCAAGCTCACCGGACACGACGTGGTCGATCTTGCGGTCAAGTTCGAGGACTACGGGGTCGAGGCGATCCTGTATACCGACATCGGCCGCGACGGCATGCTGACCGGCCTGAATCTGGACGCCACGGTGGCGCTGGCGCGTGCGGTCAAGATCCCGGTGATCGCCAGCGGCGGCGTGGCGACCATGGAGGATATCGAGCGGCTGTGCTCGGTGGAATCGGAAGGAATCGAGGCGGCCGTGCTGGGCCGGTCGCTGTACGAGGGTACGCTGGACTTTCGAGCGGCTCTTGAACGGGCCGACCGCGAGGACGCGGACTAGCCCCTTTCCATGAACCTCAGCTTCGAGGGGTGGAAGGGATAAAACGATGCTCGCCAAGCGCATTATTCCGTGCCTGGACGTGACCGCCGGACGGGTCGTCAAGGGCGTCAATTTCGTCGACCTGCGCGACGCCGGCGACCCGGTGCAGATCGCGCAGCGCTACGATGCCGAAGGTGCCGACGAGCTGGCGTTTCTCGACATCACGGCCAGCTCGGACCAGCGCGACATTCTGCCCCAGGTGATCGAGGCGGTGGCGCGGCAGGTCTTCATCCCGCTGACGGTCGGAGGCGGCGTGCGCCAGGTCGACGACGTGCGCCGCCTGCTCAACGCCGGCGCCGACAAGATATCGATCAATACGGCCGGCGTGCAGGCGCCGGAGCTGATCGAGCGCGCCGCGGCACGCTATGGCTCCCAGTGCATCGTGGTGGCCATCGACGCCAGGATGCGCCAGCCCGGCCTTGCGGAGCACGGATGGGAAGTGTTCACACATGGAGGCCGCACGCCCACCGGGCTGGACGCGGTCAAATGGGCGCGACGGGTGGTCGAGCTGGGCGCCGGAGAGATCCTGTTGACCAGCATGGACCGCGACGGCACCCGTGCCGGGTTCGACCTGGCGCTGACGCGCGCCGTATCCGAGGCAGTGCCGGTGCCGGTGATCGCTTCGGGCGGCGTCGGCAGCCTGCAGCACCTGGTCGACGGCGTGCGGGTGGGCCGGGCCGATGCGGTGCTGGCTGCGTCCGTGTTTCATTTCGGGCAGTTCACCCTGCGTCAGGCCAAGCAGTACATGCAGGCGCAAGGAATCCCGATGAGGGTGTCTTGAGCGCGGCGGCAGCCGGCGCCGGCAGCTGGGTCGAACAGATCCAGTTTGGTCCCGCCGGCCTGGTGCCGGTCGTGGCGCAGGACGCCAGCGATGGGCGCGTGCTGATGGTGGCGTGGGCCGACCACACGGCGCTGCTGGAAACCCAGGCCAGCGGTTACGCGGTCTACTTTTCCCGCTCGCGCGCGCGCCTGTGGCGCAAGGGCGAGCAATCGGGCCATCGGCAGAAAGTGCGCGAGATACGACTCGACTGCGATGCCGATGTGGTGTTGTACGTGGTCGAGCCGGAGGGTGGAATCGCGTGCCATACGGGACGGGTCAGCTGTTTTTACCGGCGACTCGATCAGGGCCGCTGGGTCACGGTCGATCCGGTGCTCGAGCAGCCCGGCGCGGAGGAGAAAGCATGAGCCGATCGCCTCGGTACGATGCGACCACGCTGGAGCGCCTGGCCGACGTGGTCGAGGCGCGCCGTGGCGCGGATCCGGAACGCTCGTACGTCGCGCGCCTGTTTGCGCGCGGCCCCGACGCGATTCTGAAGAAAATCGGGGAAGAGGCCACCGAAACCGTTATGGCGGCCAAGGACGGGGCGGCGGAACGCATCGTGTCCGAGGTGGCCGATCTGTGGTTTCATTGCATCGTGGCGCTGACGCTGTACGGCCTTCGCCCGGAAGCGGTGCTGGCCGAGCTGGAGCGGCGGGTCGGAGTCTCCGGGCTGGACGAAAAGGCATCGCGCAAGGCCGCCGCCACGGGCGGATCCCAGGATCTGTGAACGGGAGGGTCCATGGACGAGAACTGCGTTTTCTGCCGGATCGTGGGAGGGCAGATTCCCAGCACGAGGGTCTACGAGGACGACCAGGTCATCGTCATCAACGACATCAATCCGGCTGCTCCGATCCACCTGCTGCTGGTGCCCAAGGAGCATGTGGAGTCGCTGATGACGGTCGGCCCGCAGCACGAGGCGCTGATGGGTAAAATGCTCCTGCTGGCATCGCGGCTCGCGCGCGAGCAGGGGTCGACCAATGGCTTCCGGGTCGTCATCAACAATGGCCCAGGCGGCGGACAGGAAGTGTTCCACCTGCACATGCATGTTCTAGCCGGTCCGCGGCCATGGAAACGAACCCTTTGAAGGGCCGATCTTCGGCCCGGCAGGAGGTGTGCTGATGGGCTCACTATCGCTTGGGCACTGGCTGATCGTCCTGTTGGTCGTCGTGCTGATATTCGGAACCGGCAAGCTCAGGAACCTGGGCAAGGACCTGGGCGGTGCGATCAAGGGCTTCAAGGAGGGCATGAAGGACAGCGCCACCGAGGAGACGCCACCGCAGCAGGTCGCCGACACG
The DNA here is from genome assembly GCA_036270655.1 of Burkholderiaceae bacterium. Classification (GTDB taxonomy): domain Bacteria; phylum Pseudomonadota; class Gammaproteobacteria; order Burkholderiales; family Burkholderiaceae_F; genus VBCK01. The sequence continues at coordinate 2,292 of DATBCD010000076.1, read as the reverse complement.
CGCCACAGCAGCGGCACGATCGACGTGCAGGCCAAGGAAAAAAGCGGCTCCTAGAGGGGTTGCGGCCAGCCTCACGACTGCGGCCCGGGCGGCGCAGGGTCGGTTCCCGGCGCCCCGATTCGACGATGCTTGATTTCAGCCTGGGCGAACTGATGATGATCGGCGCGGTGGCGCTGGTGGTGCTGGGTCCGGAGCGCCTGCCGCGCGTGGCCCGTGCGTTCGGCGAGTGGCTGGGCAAGGCGCAGCGGTTCGCAAGCCAGGTCACGGCCGATTTCCGGCGCGAGATCGAGCTGGCGGACTTAAAGCGCCTGCAGGAAGAGGCGCAGAAGGCAACGGCCTCGATCGACTCCTCGCTCAAGCAGGTCGCCTCCTCGCTGGAGCAGACGGCGCAGCAAGCCGCCGGCGAGGCATCGAGCACGGGCGCGCCCGCGTTTGAGGGCGCTCCGGTCTGGTCGGACGGTGGCTGGGGCAGCCATCGGTTCCGGACCCGCGCCCGTCCCGGACCCTCGTTGAACGACCTGACCGAAGCGGTGGAGCAGATGCGCGGCCGGATGGCGATGCGGCCCGGCGGCCGATTCACCAGGAACCGGTACGCGCCGCGGTCCCGCGTGAACCGGCCGCGGATCTACCGCTAGATGGCGCAGCCGCAGCCGGAAGAGCAGGGGTTCCTTTCGCATCTGATCGAGCTGCGGCAGCGGCTGGTGCGTGCGGCGGCAGCGATCCTGATCGTTTTCGCCGCGCTGTCGCCGTTCATGCGCGAGATCTTCGATGTGGTTTCGCGGCCGATGATGGCGGCGCTGCCGCAGGGCACCAAGCTGCTGGCCACTGGCGTGATCGCGCCGTTCATGGTGCCGCTGAAGATCACGCTGTTCGTGGCGCTGCTGGTCGCGCTGCCCTACGTGCTGTACCAGGTCTGGTCTTTCGTTGCGCCGGGTCTGTACCAGCACGAAAAGCGCCTGGCGCTGCCGGTGATCGTATCGAGCGTGCTGATGTTCTTCGCCGGCATCGCGTATTGCTACTTTGTCGTGTTCCGGGTCGTGTTCCGCTTCATCGCCCGCTTCGCGCCCGAGTCGGTCAGCGTATCGCCCGATGTCGATGCCTACTTCAGTTTCGTGCTGCGGATGTTCATCGCGTTCGGCGTCACCTTCGAGGTGCCGATCGCGGTGCTGCTGATGGTGCGGCTGGGCATCACCAGCATCGCGCGCCTGCGACAGGCGCGCCCCTACGTGATCGTGGGTGCGTTCGTGGTGGCCGCGATATTCACCCCGCCCGACGTGCTGTCGCAGATGCTGCTCGCGCTGCCGTTGTGCCTGCTGTTCGAGCTCGGCTTGCTGCTGGGCGCGCTGTTCGGCGTCAGCCGCGAAGCCCGCAGCCAGTCCGGGCCTGCGGCCAGCTGATACGCGGCAGAAGCGGGTTAGCAGGTCCCTTCTCCCGCTTGCGGGAGAAGGACAGGATGAGGGTGCTTGCGCCCGAGCCTACCGCGGCGGCGGAGGCCGCTCGCCGACCGTGATCGACAGTTCGACTTCGCGCGCCTCGCGCAGCACGCGCACGGCGGCGCTGGTGCCCGGCTCGAGCTGGGCGATCTGATTGAGCATCGACCGGCTGTCGGTGACGTTGCTGCCGTTGATCGACAGCAGGATGTCTCCCGGCTCCATCCCCGCCTTTCCGGCCGGCGCGTTGCGCAGCACGCCGTTCACGACCACGCCTTCGCTGCGCTTGAGCCGCATCGCGTCGACCAGCTCGGGCGTGATGTCGTAGGGCTCGATCCCGAAGAAGCCATGATGGACCTGGCCCGTATGGACAATCTGGTCCATGACGTGGATCACGATGCTGGTCGGGATCGCGAAGCCGATGCCGACCGACCCGCCCGAGCGGGAGAAAATCGCGGTGTTAATGCCGATCAGCAGGCCATTGCTGTCGACCAGCGCACCGCCGGAATTGCCCTGGTTGATCGCGGCGTCGGTCTGGATGAAGTTTTCCAGCGTGTTGATTCCCAGGTTGGTGCGCCCCAGGGCCGACACGATGCCCATCGTGACGGTCTGACCCACATCGAACGGATTGCCGATGGCAAGCACCACGTCGCCCACCCGCAACGTCTCGGATCTTCCGAACGTGATGGCGGGCAGGTTCTGCAGATCGACCTTCAACACGGCCAGGTCGGTGTCGGGATCGGCACCAACCAGGTGCGCGGTCACGCGCCGCCCGTCGGGCAGAGCCACCGCTATCTCGTCACCGGCCTGCACGACGTGGTTGTTGGTCAGGCCGGTGACGAGATAGCGGTGGCTCTGCCCA
>DATBCD010000075.1:0-14995 GCA_036270655.1 Burkholderiaceae bacterium | reverse complement strand
GCTGGATTCGACCTCGCGCCAGGTCGACCCGAATACGATCGGCGAGGAGCACTACACGACCACGCGGCGCGTGCAGGCGACGCTGCAGCGCTACAAGGAGCTGCGCGACATCATCGCGATTCTCGGAATGGACGAGCTGTCTCCCGAGGACAAGCTGGCGGTGACGCGCGCCCGCAAGATCCAGCGCTTCCTGTCGCAGCCGTTCCACGTAGCCGAGGTGTTCACCGGATCGCCCGGAAAGTACGTGCCGCTGAAAGAGACGATCCGCGGCTTCAAGATGCTGGTCGACGGCGAGTGCGACGCGTATCCGGAACAGGCCTTCTACATGGTCGGTTCGATCGACGAAGCCATCGAGAAGGCCAAGACGCTCAAGTAGGCGTCGGGAACCGACCATGAACACCATGCACGTCGATGTGGTCAGCGCCGAGGAGTCGATCTTCGGCGGCGAGGCCGAGTTCGTCGTCCTGCCGGGCGAGGCCGGCGAGCTCGGCATCTATCCGCGCCATGCGCCGCTGATCACGCGGATCAAGCCCGGCGTGGTCCGCATCCGGGTACCGGGTCATGCGGAGGAAGAGCAGGTGTTCGTCGCCGGCGGCATTCTCGAGGTGCAGCCGCACGTGGTGACTGTGCTGGCCGACACCGCGATCCGCGGCCGCGACCTCGACGAGGCCAAGGCCAATGAGGCTCTGAAGCGCGCCGAGGAGGCGCGCCGTCACGCCACCGACCAGATGGAGATCGCAAAGATCGAGGCCGAAATGTCGATCCTTGCGGCCCAGGTCGCCGCAATCCGCAAGCTGCTCAAGAGATAGCGCAAGCGCGTCTCGCTTCACGGCCGCGCGCGGGTTGATCCTCGTAAGAACGACGCAACACGCCGCTCTGCGCGCGTCCATTCTCACTGCGGGCGTGGAATAATCGGACGCGCTCGGGGGAGTGCAAGGGCCGCACAACAGGCCCGACGGGACGTCCAATGGCTTCGCATGGTCGATTCCGGCTGACGCCGGCTGCCCTCGCGCTGGCTTTCTCAGCCTGCGCTCCGACCCACGCTCAGCAACCGGCGCCGCAAGCGCCGCCACCGACCGACTCGCCCCCGCCGCAAGCGTCCACCCAGGTCATTGTCGTGACGGCCACGCGCACCGAACGCGACACGCTCGATGTGCCGGCGTCGGTGACGGTAATGCAGCGCGATCAGCTGCGCGACGGGCAGCTGCGCGTGAACGCTTCGGAGACGCTGGTGCGCATTCCCGGCGTGGTGGCGCTGAACCGCCAGAACTACGCGCAGGATCTGCAAGTGTCGATTCGCGGCTTCGGTGCCCGCTCCACCTTCGGCGTGCGCGGCGTGCGGCTGTACGTGGACGGCGTACCGGCCACGCTGCCCGACGGACAGGGACAGCTTTCCAACTTTCCGCTCGACGCGGCCGAGTCGATCGAGGTGCTGCGCGGGCCTTTTTCCGCGCTGTACGGCAACTCCTCCGGTGGCGTGATCGTGCTGACCACGGAGCTCAAGCCCAAGCCCCTGGGCGGCGAAGTCAGCTACGCGGCCGGGACCAACCGCACCACGCGCGCGGCCGCCGACCTCGGCGGCGGTTCGGATTCGTTCGTCTATGCGCTGGACAGCGAATGGTTCGACACCGGCGGCTTTCGCGACCACAGCGCAGCCGGACGCAACATCGTGAACCTGCGCGCCGGCCTGCTGGATACCCCGATCGGGCGGCTGCGCCTGTCGGTCAACTCGCTCGAATCGGGCGATGCGCAAGACCCGCTGGGTCTGACCCGCAAGCTGCTCCAGGCCGAGCCGGACCAGACTGCGATTCAGGCGCTGCAATTTAATACCCGCAAGAGCACCCGCCAGGGTACGGTCGGCGCCGACCTGCGCTCCGACCTCGGATTCGCGCAACTTGAAACGTCGGCATGGATGGGCGACCGCGCGATCGTCCAGTATCAGGCCATCCCGCCGTCGACCGAGCAAGCCGCGACCAGCCCGGGCGGCGTGATCGACCTGGGCCGCCACTTTGGCGGAATCGATAGCCGCGCCACGTTCGACACCGGCGTGTTCACGACCACCGGCGGGCTGGACTTCGAACGGCTGGTCGAGGACCGCTTCGGGTACAACAACTTCACGAACCCGAGGTCGGTCGCCACTGCGGCCTGTGGGGTCGCCGGCGTGACGTGCGGCGTGCGAGGCCTGCTGCGCAGAGACGAGACCAACTCGGTCAACTCGATCGATCCCTACCTGCAAACGGAGGCCCGCCTGGGCGAGGCCTGGCGCCTGCTGGCCGGCGCACGCTCTTCGCACATCCAGTTCGACTCCAGCGATCATCTGGCCAGCAACAGCGGATCGGGCGCGGTCAGCTACAGCGCCGTGAACCCGGTCGCCGGGCTGGTGTTCCGGGCCACGCCTCGCGTGAGCTTCTACGCGTCCTACGGGCGCGGCTTCGAGACGCCGACCCTGGACGAGCTGGCCTACAAGCCGGACGGCAGCGCCGGCCTGAACACGGCGCTGCAGGCGGCGCGCAGCAACAACTACGAGGTGGGCGCCAAAACCGACCTGGCGGCCGGCGTGCGCGCATCGGTTGCCGTGTTCGCGACCCGCACGCACGATGACATCGTCGTGCAGACCAACTTCAACGGACGCTCAACCTACGCCAACGCCGGGCAGACCACGCGCAGAGGCATCGAAACCGAGGTCGAGGCCCACCCGTCGGACCGCTGGACGCTCGCGGCCAGCGCCTCGCTGATCGACGCGCACTTCGCCAGCAGATTCCTGACTTGCACCTCCGCGCCGTGCACCACGCCGACGGTGCCGGTGGCCTCCGGCAACCACCTGCCCTCGGTACCAGCCCGCACGCTGTGGGCCCAGGTGAAGTACCGTGGCGGCTGGGTGGACGTATCGGCCGAAGGCCACGCCCAGTCCAGAATGTTCGTCAATGATGTGAATACCGACGAAGCCGGCGGCGCCGGCGTGTTCGACGCCATCGTGGAACACACCGCCTCGTGGGGCAAGCTGCGGCCGCGTTTCTTTGCGCGCGTCGACAACCTGAGCGACCGGCGCTACGTCGGATCGGTGATCGTCAACGAGTCCAACGGGCGTTTCTTCGAGCCGGCGCCCACCAGGACCTGGTTGTTCGGGTTTGACCTGCCATTTTCACTCTGACGCGCCGACCCTTTTCCGGCCTTCGGCCGGAAAAGGCATGAGGAAGAGAACGAGGGGGCTGGGCTGGCCCCCTCGTGCTCCCCCCAGCCAATGTAAAGGCGGGAGAGGGGCCGGGGGAGAGGGTCGGCGCAATGCCCTACCCCGCCGCCTTGGCCCGCGCCACCACCTGCGTGATGCGCCACTGCTGCAGGATCGACAGCGCGTTGTTCACCACCCAGTACAGCACCAGCCCGGCCGGGAAGAAGAAGAACATCGCGCCGAAGACGAACGGCATGACCGCCATCATCCTGGCTTGCACCGGATCCGGCGGCGTCGGGTTCAACTTGTACTGGATCCACATGCTGGCGATCATCACGATCGGCAGCACGAACCACGGATCGGGCGTAGCCAGGTCGTGGATCCAGAGGATCCAGGGCGCATTGCGCATCTCCTCCGATGCCAGCAGCACCTTGTACAGCGCGAAAAACACGGGGATCTGGACCAGCACCGGCAGGCAGCCCATCACCGGGTTGATCTTCTCCTGCTTGTACAGCTCCATCATCGCCATCTGCATCTTCTGCCGATCCTCGCCGTATTGCTCTTTGAGCTTGGTCAGCCTCGGCTGCAGCTCTTTCATCTTGGCCATCGACTTGTAGCTGGCCGCCGACAGCGGATAAAACGCGGCTTTGACCAGCACCGTCAGCAGCACGATGGCCCAGCCCCAATTGCCCACCAGCGAGTGCAGCCAGCCCAGGAGCAGAAACAACGGCTTCGCAATGAAGGTGAGCGAGCCGTAGTCGGCGACCCGGTCCAGCCCCGGCGCGATCGCCTCCAGCGTCTTCTGATCCTGCGGTCCGACGTACAGCGTGGCGGGCGTCGAGCTGCTCGTGCCCGGCGCCAACGGTCCGAGGTTCACCTTCGCACCGACCGAATAAAGCCGGCCGGTTTCCAGTGCCCGCGTATAAAACTCGCGCAGCACGCCCTGGGCCGGCACCCAGGCTGCGACGAAGTAGTGCTGGACGACTGCAACCCAGCCGTCCTGTGCCGGCTTCGGGACTTCGGCTTTCTGCTTGTCGATGTCGTCGAACGATATCTCGCGGTATTTCTCGGCCTCCGTATAGAAAGCCGGGCCGGTGTAGGAGCGCGCAAAGTAGGACTCGTCGTCCGGCTTGTTGCGGTCCCGCAGCAGTTGAAGGTACAGCGTCGGCGAAACCGCGTCGGTTCCGACATTGGTGACGTCGTGCGAAACCTGGATGTCGTAATGGCCGCGGCGGAAGGTGAACGTCTTCACCAGGCGAACGCCGCCCGATTGCGCTTCGAACCGCACCACCAGCGTGTCCTGGCCAGCGGCCAGCGCGCGCGGGCCGCTGGCAACCTCGAAGCGCGTGGCCCGGTGATTCGGGAACGGGTTGTCCGGCGGACTCCCGATCAAGCCGGTCTGCGCCTGATAGATGTGATCGGGGCTGGTGTCGAGCAGTACGACGTGTGCGTCCGGGTCCTTGTGCGATGAGCTGCCGGCGCGCCCGAGACCCTGCGACCGCAGGAAACTCGTCAGCCCCAGCATCCTGGCCAGACCCAACTCGGTCCAGTCCGGGGTCCGCTTGTGGGTCGGAAGCTCGACCCGGATCAGGGAGGCGCCCTGCGTGTCGAATTCGGCGCGGATCACATCCGTCTGAATCACGACGCGCTCGCCGCCCGCCACCGGCGCGACCGCTCCCGAAGGCGGCGCGGCGGGCGCGGCCACTTGGGCGCTCGGAGTCGGAACCTCGCCGGGCGCCTTGCCTGCCGGAGCCGCCGGCGCCGGCGCGGTCACGGCTGGCCGCGGTGTTGCACCGTGCCCCTGGTAGACCTGCCAGCGTTGCCACAACAACAGGAGGGACAGCCCGAAGACAAGCCAGAGAATCGTGCGCTGAGTATCCATGTCGATCTAGGTAAATGGCGGCTGATGCGGTGCGTTAGCGCCAATGAAATTCATCCGGCACCGGGTCAATGCCGCCCGGATGCCAGGGGTTGCAACGAAGGACGCGCCGTGCGGCCAGCCAGCTGCCGCGGGTCGCACCGAATCGGCCGACCGCCAGGCGGGCGTACTCCGAGCAGGTTGGCCAGTGGCGACAGTGATTTCCGATCCAGGGGCTCAGCAGGAACTGATAGGCGCGAATCAGCGCAAGCAACAGCCACTTCATCGGTCGCCTGACCGCAGGTGGCGAACCAGCTGGGCGATCAGCGCGTCGGCCTCGGAACGCAACGAGCGCTTCAGGTGGGTCCAGCTCATCTGGGATGCCCCGGGCAAGGGGCTGCGTAGACGCAATACCAGGTCGACGCTGCGGTCCCGCGTCAGCGGCCGCAGCTCCGCGGCAGCATCGCGGACCGCCTCGCGCAGCACCCGTTTGACCATCACGCGCTGGACGGCGCGGCGCGCCTGCCGGCGGGCGACGGTCAATCCGAACCTCAAGCGGCTGCGCTCGGGCTCGAACGGAAACGACGACTTGGGCTCCTGCACACTGTCCCCTGATCGCAGCGCTGGCCCCTGGGATTGCTGCGCAGCCGCACAAGGCTCGATCCTGGCTGATGCCGCCACCCACTGGCGTGCCGCCCGCCAGGTCGCGCGCTCGCCGGCGGCGGCCGCGAATTGCTCCGGGGTTCGCAGTCGCTCGGCGCGCGCCCCAACGCGCGAGGGCTGCACTCGCGCAGCGCGCGACTCAGACCGCCAGGCGCTTTCGCCCCTTGGCGCGCCGCGCATTCAACACGGCCCGCCCGCCGCGCGTGCTCATGCGTTCCCGAAAACCATGGGTGCGCTTGCGCTTAACCACGGAAGGCTGAAAGGTTCTTTTGGTGGCCACGTTTCAATCCAGTTTCTTCGATTTTGCCAGCGGGTTCCGGCAAAGCCCTCTATTAGACGCGACCTGCGCATGGCCCGTCAAACCCGTCCTGAACATGGATTGCGGGCGCGCTGTCAACCACCCGATTTGGCTGCGTGGAATAGGAAGTCGGTGTATACTTACTCTCTTCCTGATCAAGGCTGTACATGCCATCTTGATCAGCGGACTCAAACAAAATCAGTGTTGGCGCTTGTGGATAACTCGATCGGCCCCAAGTACAATGCGCCCTCGGTCACGCCGGTGGTAGGCCTCAGGTTCCGAAGCGGATCCGAGCGGCCAACGTCTCCGAATTGCGGTAGGGCGCGCCGCGGGCGGGGCGGCCGCCGAGTCAGCACCATCATCCAACAACGACAGGCGCCGGCGCTCACGCGACTGGCGGGCGGCGGGATCGGCACGATGCTCACCTTCTGGCAAGACTGCTCGCGGCTTTTAGAGAGCGAACTGACACCGCAGCAATTCGCGGCCTGGATCAAGCCACTCAAAGCGATCAAGTTCGACGACGAGACCGGCGACCTGCGGTTGGGCGCGCCCAATCGGCTGAAGCTGGACGCGGTGCGGGCCCAGTTTTCCACGCGCATCCAGGCCGCGGTCGCCAGCGTGCTGCGGCGCCCGGTCAATGTGGTGTTCGAGGTCGAGGCCGAGGCGCGTGCTGAGACGCCGGCGAACGATGCGGCCGCGTCCGACCCGTCCGAGCTGTGCGCCCCGGTCGTGGCGATCTCGCAAAACCAGGAGCGGGCGCGCCTTAACCCGCTGCTGACATTCGACAACTTCGTCACCGGCAAGGCGAACCAGCTGGCGCGCGCGGCCGCGATGCAGGTGACGGAAAATCCCGGCGGCTCGTACAACCCGCTGTTCCTGTATGGCGGAGTGGGCCTGGGCAAGACCCACCTGGTGCACGCGGTGGGCAATGGCGTGCTGGCGCGCCGCCCCAATGCGAAGGTGCGCTACACCCACGCGGAACAGTATGTGAGCGACGTGGTTCGCGCCTACCAGCGCAAGGCGTTCGACGACTTCAAGCGCTACTACCATTCGCTGGACCTGCTGCTGATCGATGACATCCAGTTCTTCGCCGGCAAGAGCCGCACGCAGGAGGAGTTCTTCTATGCGTTCGAAGCCCTGGTCGCCGGCCGCAAGCAGATCATCATCACCAGCGACACCTACCCGAAAGAGCTCAAGGACATCGAGGACCGGCTGGTTTCGCGCTTCGCCTCGGGCCTGACCGTCGCGATCGAGCCGCCCGAGCTGGAGATGCGCGTGGCCATCCTGCTGAAGAAGGCCGAGCTGGAAGGCAGCGAGCTGCATGAGGACGTCGCGTTTTTCATCGCCAAGAACCTGCGCAGCAACGTGCGCGAGCTGGAAGGCGCATTGCGCAAGGTGCTCGCGTTCGCCTCGTTCCACGCGCGCGCGATCACGGTCGAGCTGGCGCGCGAAGCGCTCAAGGACCTTCTGCAGGCCAGCACCGGTCAGATCACCGTGGAATTGATCCAGAGGACGGTGGCGGACTACTACAAGATCAAGGTCTCCGACATGTACAGCAAGCGGCGCCCCACCAGCATCGCCGCGCCGCGCCAGGTCGCGATGTACCTGGCCAAGGAGCTGACGCAGAAAAGCCTGCCCGAAATCGGCGAGCTGTTCGGTGGACGCGACCATACGACGGTGCTTCATGCGGTTCGCAAGATCGCGGACGCCCGCGCCAAGGACACGGAGCTCAACCATGCGTTGCACGTGCTCGAACAGACCTTGAAAGGCTGACAGTGCAAATCCTGTGGACAGCAGTGCCGGAACCGGGGCGTTTTTGTGGACAAGTTTTCGAGGCGCGGGCATCGCGCCCGTTCAACGGTAACTGTCCACCGGCTCCGGGCTGTCAGCGGCGTACTTGTCCACAGGATTGGCGAAAGGCAAATCATTGGAACCAAACGGATTTGTCAGACTGTCCCCCATGATTTGCGTCTCTATTAGTTAATTACTACGAAAAGGAAAGTAAGCAATGCAACTTGTCAAAGCGCCTCGAGATGCTTTGCTCAAGCCTTTGCAGGTGGTCAGCGGCATCGTCGAAAGGCGCCAGACCCTGCCGATCCTGGCCAACGTGCTGTTGCGCAGGGATGGGGAGCGGCTTTCCTTTACCGCGACGGATCTGGAAATCCAGATTCAGACGGGCGCCGACCTGTGCAGCGGCAAGGAGTCCGCGGCCACGACGGTATCGGCGCGCAAGCTGCTGGACATCCTGCGGGCGCTGCCCGATGAGGAAGTGACGCTGACGCTGGTCAACAAGCGCCTCGCGGTGCAGTGCGGCCGCAGCCGTTTCAATCTGCAGACGCTGGCGGCCGAGGAATTCCCGACCGTCAGTCAGGCCGAATTCAACGTCGACTTCACGCTGCCGTCGAGCGCGTTCAAGCACCTGTTGGCGATGGTGCACTTCGCGATGGCCGCGCAGGACATCCGCTACTACCTGAACGGCATGCTGCTGGTGTGCGAGGCCGACCGGGTGCGGGCGGTCGCGACCGACGGGCATCGGCTGGCGCTGTGCGAAACGGCGCGCGAAGGCGAATCGGCCGCCGTCGAGGTCATCATTCCGCGCAAGACCGTGCTGGAGCTGGCCCGGCTTCTGCCGGAGGGCGAGGAGCCGGTGCGCATCCAGATGGCCAGCGGCCAGGTGCGCGTGTCGTTCGGCACCGTGGAGTTCATATCCAAACTGGTGGAAGGCAAGTTCCCCGATTACGCGAAGGTCATTCCGGTCGGCAATCCGAAGCAGTTCCTGATCGAACGCGAGTCGCTGATGCAGGCGCTGTCGCGCGTGGCGATCCTGACCACCGACAAGTTCAAGGGGGTGCGTTGCGTGCTCGGGCCCGCCTCGCTCAAAATCAGCTCGACCAACACCGACCAGGAGGAAGCGCAGGAGGAGATCGAGATCGACTACTCGGGCGAGGCGCTGGACATCGGATTCAACGTCACCTACCTGCTCGACGTGCTGACCAACCTGAAAAGCGAGCAGCTGCGGTTCGCGTTCGGCGACGCGCTGGGCAGCGCGCTGGTGACCCTGCCGGATTCGGACCGGTTCAAGTACGTCGTGATGCCGATGCGCATCTGACCAGTCGATCCAATCGAAACCTGTTGAGAAGTTGAGCATGTCAGCTGTACCCACTCCGAACACGCCATCCCAGAACAGTTCAAACGGCAACGGCCGCCACGAGGCCGCTCCCGCCAACGACTACGGCGCCGAAAGCATCCAGATCCTGGAGGGCCTGGAGGCGGTGCGCAAGCGCCCGGGCATGTACATTGGCGACACCCAGGACGGCACCGGCCTGCACCACATGGTGTTCGAGGTGGTCGACAACTCGATCGACGAAGCGCTGGCCGGCTTCTGCGACGACATCGTCGTCACCATCCATACGGACAATTCCATCTCGGTGATCGACAACGGGCGCGGCATTCCGACCGACATCAAGCTGGACGACAAGCGCGATCCGAAGCGCTCGGCCGCCGAAATCGCGCTCACCGAGCTGCACGCGGGGGGCAAGTTCAACCAGAACAGCTACAAGGTGTCGGGCGGCCTGCACGGCGTGGGCGTGTCGTGCGTCAACGCGCTGTCCAAATGGCTGCGGCTGACGGTGCGCCGCGACGGCCGCGTGCATTTCCTCGAATTCAAGCGTGGCGAGGTCCAGGGTCCGGTGCTCAAGACCTTCGAGACGGAGTCCGGAGCGGTCGCGGTGACGCCGATGCGCGTGCTGGGCGAGACCGAAAAGCGCGGCACCGAAGTGCACTTCCTGCCGGACGATGAGATCTTCACCGACATCGAGTTTCACTACGACATCCTGAGCAAGCGCCTGCGCGAGCTGTCCTTCCTGAACAACGGCGTGCGCATCCGCCTGGTCGACCAGCGCAGTGGCAAGGAGGAGGATTTCGCCTTCGCCGGCGGGGTGCGAGGCTTTGTCGAGTACATCAACAAGAACAAGACGCTGCTGCACTCGAACGTGTTCTACGCCAACGACGAGTCGACCGCAGCCGCGCCGGGCGCGCGCATCCAGGTCGAGGTCGCGATGCAGTGGAACGACGGCTACGTCGAGAACCTGCTGGCGTTCACCAACAACATCCCGCAGAAGGACGGCGGCACGCACATCACCGGCCTGCGGGCTGCGATGACGCGGGTGCTGAACAAGTACATCGAGGAGCGCGAATTCGCCAAGCGCGCCAAAGTCGAGACCACCGGCGACGACATGCGGGAAGGCCTGACCTGCGTGCTCAGCGTGAAGGTGCCCGAGCCGAAGTTCAGCTCGCAGACCAAGGACAAGCTGGTGTCCTCGGAGGTGCGGCCGGCGGTCGAGGAGGTGGTCGGGCGCGCGCTGGAGGCGTTCCTGCAGGAGCGGCCGGCCGACGCGAAGATCATCTGCAGCAAGATCGTCGACGCGGCGCGGGCGCGCGAGGCGGCCCGGCGCGCGCGCGAGATGACGCGGCGCAAGGGCATCCTGGACGGAGCCGGTCTGCCCGGCAAGCTGGCCGACTGCCAGGAGCGCGATCCGGCCAAGAGCGAGCTGTACATCGTCGAAGGCGACTCGGCCGGCGGCTCGGCCAAGCAGGGCCGCGACCGCAAGTTCCAGGCGATACTGCCGCTGCGAGGCAAGGTGCTGAACGTCGAGAAGGCCCGCTTCGACAAGCTGATCTCCTCGGAGCAGATCGCCACGCTGATCACCGCGCTCGGCACCAGCATCGGCCCCGACTTCAATCCGGACAAGCTGCGCTACCACCGGATCATCGTGATGACCGACGCCGACGTGGACGGCGCGCACATCCGCACGCTGCTGCTGACGCTGCTATACCGTCAGATGCCGGTGCTGGTCGAGCGCGGGCATGTGTACATCGCGCAGCCGCCGCTGTACAAGGTCAAGCACGGCAAGAGCGAGCGCTACCTGAAGGACGACCACGACCTGTCGCAGTACATGCTCGAGGTGGCGCTGCACGACGCTCAGCTCTACAAGGACCAGTCCGCCTGGGACGAGCAGCGGCCGATCGACGGCGAGGCGCTGGCCGAGCTGGCGCGCGTCTACATGGCGGCCGACGCGATCGTGCAGCGCCTGTCGCGCGTGATCGACCGCGGCGCGCTGGAGGCGATCCTGGCCGGCGTTGCGATCGACCTGAGCGACGACACCAGCGCTTCGCTGAGCGCCCGGGCGCTGGCCGCTGCGCTGCCTGTCAACGGGGCCGGACCTGCCATCGTGCGCGCGCAGCGAGACCCGCACACCGACCGCTGCGCGCTGCGGATCGAGCGCCGTCAACACGGCAACGTCAAGGTCAGCACGATCGATGCGGATTTTGTGCTGGGGGCCGACTACGCGGCGCTATCGACCGCCTCGGCGCAGTTTCGCGGGCTGCTCGGCGCCGGTGCGCGCGTGGCGCGCGGCACGGGCGACAAGCGCAAGGACGCGCCGGTGGCCGATTTTCGCGGAGCGATGAACTGGCTGCTGGCGCAGGCCGAGGCCGGGGTTGCCAAGCAGCGCTACAAAGGCCTGGGCGAGATGAATCCCGGGCAGCTGTGGGAAACGACGATGGACCCGGCGGTGCGGCGCCTGCTGCGGGTCCAGATCGACGATGCGATCGGCGCCGATGCGATCTTCACCACGCTGATGGGCGACGAGGTCGAGCCGCGCCGGCAGTTCATCGAGGCCAATGCGCTGGCGGCGGGGAATATCGATATTTGACGGCCAGAGGTAGGTTCTCGGAATCGTATTGCAGGTATCCGGAGAACCTGCACCTCAGAGCCAGCTGCCCAGGATCACAAACGGCGCCCAATGAAAAGGGTGGGCGAACCGCCCGTGCAGCAGGCCCAACTGCGCCTGTCTGAGCGCCGCAGCGCGCGCCAGCCCCGCGCCCGAAGTGCGGGCGGCGTAAAAGCCCTGCATCAGTTCCGCCGTGCTCGAGTCGCTGACCGGCCACAGCGACGCCAGCACGCTGGCGGCACCTTGCTGCGCGACCAGGGCCGCCATGCCTTCGACCTCGATGCCCTTTTCGTTGCGGCCGCCGCCGCTTGCCGTGTTGCAGGCGGACAGTGTCAATTGGTCGACGCCCGAGAAGTCCAGCGTGGCAATCTGGTCGAGACTGAGATGGCTCTTGTCGCCGAGCAGGAGGTAGGAATCCTGCTCGTCGCCGTTTGCGCTCAACACGAAGTGGCTGCCGATGTGAACGACCCGGTGCTGGCCGCGCAGGGCCGCTTCCAGGTGTTCGCGGTCGAATTCTAGGTCGAGACGGATCGTGCCCGGAAGTACGCCCGAGCTCGCGCCCGGCTCGTGCACGATCGCCTTCAATTCGTCGCGTACGCCCTTCAGCGGCGCCAGCGGCGGCGCGGCCTCGGTGGAGCCGAACGCCGAGACCTGCCAGGGATTGTTCGCCGGATCCAGGTTCGGGCGGACGCCGATCGCGACCTGGGCCACCGCGTAACGCTCCACCAGATACTGCTGCCCGTCGAACAGGGCGGCGAACGGAACATAGCGCAGGTTCTCGGTCAGGGACAGCACCAGCGTGTGCGCCTGCGCGGCCTCGATCTGCGCCTTGACCGGCTCGATGAGCGCGCGGTACATGAGTTGGGCGGACGGGCGCGGATCAACCGAGGGATCCGTCAGGGCGCGCCGCAGCTCGGCGATGCGTCGGTTCAGTTCGACCGCGGCGATGCCGGTGCGCAGTCCGAAGGAGCCGCGCGCCGAGACGACGATGATCGAAAGCGCGTCGTCGGTCACCAGGTAGTACAGGCCGATAGCCCCCGGGTCGGCCCGCACCAGCGTCGACAGCGCGCTCGACTGGCTCGCGACCTGCTGGGGCGAGGGCGCTCCTCCCGCGCCGCCGGCGAAGCTCGCCGGCATCTCGCCCACCCACTTGCGGAAGTTGCTGCGCCACTCCGTGGCCTCCTCCGCAAGCGAACGCCGCCTCGCCTCGTCAGCCGCGGACAGCGCCTCGTAGCGGCTGCGCCGCTCCAGCTCGTCGAGTTCGCGCGCGCGATTCACCTGGTCCGCCACCAGCCGGTCGTACTGCTCGGCGGCGCCGCGCTCCGGCCCCACCAGTTCGGCCCCGGGGCGGGGGGCGTCGCCGCGCGTGATCAGTTGTGAAAGCTCCTGGCTCTTGAGCAGCGCCAGGACCTGCTCTGCCTCGGACAGCCGCCCGGCGTCGATCAGCAGCGCCGCAAGGTCCTTGTAGGGCTGGCGCTTGTCCTGCACGAACGCAAGTTGAGCCTGCTCCTCGATGCCGCGCAGCGAAGAGCGCATCGACTGGATCGTGTTGATCGCCGCCTTGCCCCAGTAGATTGCCGCTTCGCGCCGCCCCGTCGCCGCGAGTGCCTCGCGCAGGGCATCCTGCGCCCGCCAAAGGTATTCGGGATTGCCGCCGTGCACGGCGATTGGCAGGGCCTGCTCCATCAGGTCCAGCGCCGCCTCGCGCTCGCCGAGCCTGAGCCGCACGCGCGCCTGCAGCGTCAGGATGAACGCGAGGTCCGGGTGGCGCGAGCCCTCCATGCCCTGGCGCAACGCGAGCGCGCGCTCCAGCACCTGGCGCGCGTCGGCGTCGCGGCCCAGCTGCACGTCGACGTAGGCGAGCAGGATCAGGCTGCGGTAGGCGCGGCCGGCCGCAGTGCCCAACGCTTCGTAGCCTGCGACGGCGCGGCGGGCCTCCGACAGCGCGTCGGCGCAGCGGCCCAGCCCGCACAGAGTCCTTGCATGCACCATCCGCATCATGACGACCAGGTCGTCTTTCGCCGGCCCATCGGCTTCGTAGAGCGAAAGCGCCCGCTCGATGAGCGGCAGGCCGCGCTCGTACTGCCCGAGCGAGGCGTCGATCGCCGCCAGGTTGTTCAGGCCCACGGCCATCGCCTGCCCGCGCACGCCGGGCTTCGCGCGCCCGATCGCCAGCGCCCGCTCGATCGACTCGCGCGCCTGCGCGTACTGGCCGAGCGATTGCTGGTCGACGGCGATCTGATTCAGGGCCAGCGCGAATTCGATGCTGTCGGCACCCTTCGCGGCCCTGACGGCCTCGCCGTTGGTGCGGTCCAGGTCGAGGGCCTCCTGGAAGTTCCCGCTCTCCCGGTTGATCGAGGCCAGCAGGCGGCGCGCCGCCGCGAGACGGGCGTCATCAGCCCCCAGTCGCTGCTGGCCGATCCGCACGGCGCTGCGCGCCGGCGTCTCGGCGCGTGCCGGGTCGCCGAGCTGGTAGTAGGTCGCGGCCAGGTAATAAAGCCCGATTCCGAGCTGCAGGTCTCCGGGCGGCAGCAGCCGCTGCCCGGTCTCTACCGCCCGCCGGATCAGCGGCAGCGCCGCCGCGTAATCGCCTTTCGAGAAATCGCGTATGCCGTCGTCCAGCGCCGCCTTCGCGGCGGGCAGGCCGTCCTCGCGGGGCGATGCGCCATGCGGAAGAAGGGCGAGGCTCAGAAGCGCGATGAACGCGCCCAAACGACGGCGCGAAGGCAGCCCGCCCAGGCCGGTCACTCGGCTGCCTTCAGTCCGCTCTTGATGCGCCAGTGCAGGCCGATGGCGAGTTCGCGCACCGGATCGAGCGAGAAGCGCTCCCGTTCCTGCGGCTTGAGGCTTTCGTGGATCAGGTGCTTGATGTCGGTCACGACGCCACCGCTCTGCGCGAAGTAGCCGTGCCCCAGGAAGTCCGTGCTGGCGGTCGACGCGTCGACCGTGTCGAGCTCCGGCATCACGACGATGTCGCTGCCGCTTTCGCCCAGCCGGCGGTATCCGCCGTGCACCTTGCGCGATGCGACCAAGGCCTTGTCGTTGCTCGACGCGTACAGCGTCACGCGGGGCCCATGCCCGAGGATCACGGGGGCGATCTCGCGCCGGAACACGTCGGCGTCCACGTCGGGCGCGGCCAGCACCAGCTGGGTGAACGCGCGCCGCTTGGATCGGTCATCGTCCAGCAGAGCCTTGTAGCCGCGCGTAAGCACGCGGTTGCCCATGCTGTGCCCGATCAGGTAGATGG
The DNA here is from genome assembly GCA_036270655.1 of Burkholderiaceae bacterium. GTDB lineage: Bacteria > Pseudomonadota > Gammaproteobacteria > Burkholderiales > Burkholderiaceae_F > VBCK01. The sequence goes on along the minus strand of DATBCD010000075.1, from coordinate 28 downwards.
GCGCTCCGGGCGCGACCGTCGCGAGGGA
>DATBCD010000074.1:0-10219 GCA_036270655.1 Burkholderiaceae bacterium | reverse complement strand
GCCGCCGCCACCACCACCGCCGCCGCCACCACCGCCGCCGCCACCACCACCGCCGCCGCCACCACCGCCGCCACCACCGCCGCCACCGCCGATACCGGTGCCGAGCGGCACGGGCAACGCCGTGACGCAGATCCTCCCGCTCGACGACGCCGTAATGGTGGCCGCGAACGCGCTATTCGGAAACTCGGACCCTACGCAGCTCGGCGCCGCGGTACGCAGCGCCGGCCCCCGCCTTGCGCTGACCATCGACCCGCCGATCGACAGCTCGACAGGGCTCCAGTCCGTCGCGACCCGCGCGATGCAGCAGCGCGTCGTCAAGCTCGTGCGCGAGCAGTATCCGCTCTACGAGCTGAAGCCCTTCACGGGCGCGACGATCGCCGCACAACCGTTGTTGTTGGTCGGGACTCTGACGACGGTCGACAAGGACGCCCGGCCCGCAGCCGCGCGCGATGCCTTCCGGATCTGTCTGGCGCTGGTCGACCTTCGGAACGGGCGCATCGTCTCGAACAGTTTCGCGCGCGCCAGGCCCGCGGGCGTCGACCTGAAGCCGACCCGGTTTTTCACCGACAGCCCCGCCTGGGCGCCGGATGCCGCGACGCAGGGGTACGTGAAGACCTGCCAGGAAACGCAGCCCGGCGACCCGATCAACCCGACCTACTCCCGCCGCCTTCCTGCCGCGGTCCTGATCAACGATGCGACGGTTGCCTACGAAGGGGGCCGCTACGAGGAGGCTTACCAGCTGTTCAAGAGCGTCCAACGCATCCCTGGGGGCGATCAGCTGCGCGTCTACAACGGCCTGTACCTGGCCAGCCAGAAGCTGGGCCGCCGGGACGATGCGATCCGGGCCTTCGGGCATCTGGTCGATTTCGGCCTGGCGCAGAGGGAGCTGGTGATCAAGTTCCTGTTTCGACTGGGATCAGCGTCGTTCGCGGACGATCCGCAGGTGAGCGGCGAGTACCCGGTCTGGCTGAGCGTCGTCTCGCAAGTCGCGGAGCGCCGTTCCTACTGCATCCAGGTCGCCGGGCCGCCGAACGAGCGGCTGCTGTCGCTGATGCGCGCGCAGTACATCAAGCAGCGCATCGATGCCGCGGGCGAGACGATCGCGAACCGCACCAGTGCCGTCGCCGGGCGCGAGAACCCTCCGGGGTCCGGCGCCGACGACGCGGCCGACGGTCGCGTCCAATTTCGCGTGCTGGATTGCAAGGCAAGGCCCGGCTGAACGGCGCCGCTGCCCCGCCCTTCGCGGATGACTTTTGGCATCTCGCGTCGACCCGGTTGAACGCTGCATACTGGCGCCGCAACAAACAAAACGAACGCAGTCACGACGCAGACCGATCGACGAGGAAAGGCCCCAAATGATCAACGGATTCCCATCACCCAGGCGCGCGCTGACCGCGGTCCTCGTGGCCGCGCTCGGCGGCTGCGCGGCGGTGAGCCCGCGGCCGGCCGTGATCGAAACCGCGAAGGTCGTAGGGAAGGGACCGTCGACCAAGCCGATCGGCTCGTTCACGAACTTCTCCAAGGGCCTGCGTTGCATGGACATGAAGCTCACGGACTACTCGGTCAAGGACCTGTCCGTGATGGTCGAGGACATCAGCGATCCGACCGGCAAGGCGAACTCGGGCACGAAGGACATGCTGATCTCGGCGATGTCGGACATGACGCGTCGCAGCCGGGCGATCCGGCTGGTCGTCTTCGGGGAGGGTTCCGGCGTCACGAGGGAGTGGTTAGATAAGGGGGAGCGGTTGGATCCCTACTCCAAGACGCCACGCTACGCCATCCGAGGGTCGGTTTCGCAGTTCGACGACGCGATTGCCACGGGCAACGTCGCCGCCAACCTGACCCTGAACACGCGCTATGGCCTCGGCGGCACGCGAGCCGCGTCCGGCTCGGTGATCGGCCTGGATCTGTCGGTCTTTTCGCCGCGGGACTATTCCCTGGTCGCCGGCGTGACATCGAAAAATCAAGTGCTGATCATCAGTGACAGCACCGGGGTAAACGCCAGTATGACGTTGGAGAAATTCGGGTTCAACTACAGCATGAGCACCGCGCGCCAGGAAGGCCCGGCACAGGCCGTGCGGACGCTCGTCGAGCTCGCCAGCATCGAGCTGGTCGGGCGCTTGGCGAAGGTCCCGTATTGGACCTGCCTCGGTGCCACCGACGTGGACCCCGCGGTGCAGTCGGAGATGCGCGACTGGTACGACGCGATGGCGGCCAATCCGTCCGAGCTGATCGCCTATTTCCAGGAGCAGCTGCGCAACCGCCGCATCTACGGCGGGCCGATCGATGGCGTCGCCAGCGCCGAGCTCGGCGAGGCCGTCATGAAGTATCGCGGGCTGCTTGGCCTGTCGCGCGAGCCGAAACTGACCTTCGAACTGTTCCAGGCCTATCTGAACGCCGACCATCGGCAGATCGCCCTGCAGTTCACGCCGGTCGAGCCGCGTCCCCTGCCGAAGGCCGCCGCGGCAGCACCGGAGGGTGCGAGTGCCTCCCATCATGTTGACACCCCGTCACCCGCCCGCTCCGACACGCCGGGCGACGCCGGCGGCAGCTCGCTGCGCCCGCGGCCGACCAAATCGGACGGACGCACCGGCGCAACCGACGCCTCCACCGACGCGTCGCACCCCGACATTTCGCTGAAGGTCGCCTCGCGCAGCGGCACCCAGCTGTTCAAACGCAACGCGGTCGTGGAGCTGACCGCGAGCGTCGACCGCGACGCCTATCTGTTCTGCTATCTGCGCGACGACCATGACGACATCCGGCGGTTGTATCCGAACCGCTACGCGCCGGACGCGAAGATCCGCAGCGAACGGCCGCTGTCTCTGCCCGGAACCGAGAAAGTGCAGCTGATCGCGGCCAGCGCCGGCGCGCGTGAGACCGTCGACTGCTTCGCATCCGATCGCGACATCGCCGCGGACCTGCCGACCTCGGTGTACGGCACCGACTTCGAGCCGCTGAAGGCGCGCTCGCTCGACGAGGTTCGCACCGCAATCGCGCACGCCACCCGGAACCGCTTCGCCTAGGACCAATTCCATGTCGCCGTCCGTTAAGTCCCCGACCCGCCTTCGCCGCGTCGCGGCGGCGCTCGCGCCCACGCTCTTCGCCGGCCTGATGTTCGCTGCACTGTCTTCGGCCTCGCAGGTCGCTGCGGCCCAAAGCGGCGAGATCGACATCAATGCGGCCGCAGCGGCGGCGCCGAAGGTGCCTGCGCCGCCCAGTTATATCCTGCGATGCTGGCAGTACGGACGCCTGATTTTCGAGGAGCTCGACCTGCCGGTGCAGGCCGGTCTTGAGGCGGCGACCCCGAAGATGAAACTGCTCGACGCGGCCGGGCTGCCGCTGTTCGTTTCCGAGACGAAGAACGCGACCTGCATTCTGCGGCCCCGCCCGGACAGCGAGCACGTCCCAGCGCCCTGAGGCGCCTGGCCTAGCCGCCGCAGGCGCCGTCGCGCCCGGGCCGGAAGCAGAAATCCCCCGTCAGGCTCGACGACTCCCAGGGCACCTGGGCGCGCGCGGTTTCCTCGGCCACGCCGACGCGGACGCGCTTGAACATCTGTTCCAGTGCCAGCCCGGGCGTCGCCAGGTTCGCGAGCAGGTGCTTCGCGTAGATGCTGTGCCCGCCTCCCGTGCCGTCGAGCGCGACGCCGCCGGGTCCTGTCGAGAACGCGACGAGCGTGCCAAGCGGCGCGTCCAGTCGCGCAAGGCCCGCCGGCGCGACGCCGCGGAACTTCAGCCGCCGGCCATCGGGGCCGACGACGACGCCCGCGGCAAACGGGTTGACGCGGCAGGCGTCGAGGATCACGACGTTGATGCCCCTGTGGATCTGGCCGAGGCGGTCGACGAACTCCCCGATGTCGGCGCTCTGGCCGGCAATCTCGTCCTCGCTCTGCGGCTCGGTATCGACGGGTAACAGGTAGTTGCGGCCGCGCGCCTGCACGCCGTGCCCGGCGTAAAAGAGCACGCGGACGTCGGAGTCGGCTGCGCGCAGCACGAACGCGCGCAGGCTTTCGATCAGCTCGCGCAGCGTCGTGTCCTCGTGCAGCTCGACGTCGAATCCGAGCGACTGCAGGCTTGCGGCGACCGCCTGCGCGTCCGCCACCGGATTTCTCAACGGCGAGCCCTTGTAACGGGAGTTTCCAATGACCAGCGCGCTCTTGCGAGCCATCACCGGCGCCCCGCGTGCTGCCAGGGCGGCGCCCGCGGACGCGACGGCCGCCGCGACCATCCCGCCGCACAGCCTGCGCCGGTTCGACGCGCGGGCCGAATCGAAAGGCGGCGGGCGCATCTCGGAGCCATCAAGGCCCAGGCGTCGAGCGATGGCGGGGCGTCGCATCGAGCGCACGCTCAATAGCCAGCCGGCAGCCCAGGCACGAGCTCGACGGCCCGCACGATGGGCTGGCCGCGAAGCCGATCGGCGGCGGCCGATTCCCGTCCGGCCGGCACGCGCACGTAGTAGTCCCCGAGCTGGCCCGGCCCCCCCGCAAGCGTCGCCTGCACCGCGACCAGCAGCATCCGGATGTCGACTTCCTTTGCGTCCGGCGAGAAGTTGACGCGCAACAGCGGTCCCTGGTCCACCCGCGTCGCCTTCATCGCGCGCAGCAGCTGCTCGTCCTGCGCGGAGCCGTCCTGCCGCATCCTGTAGATGATGCCGCCCTGCGCGACGATGATCACAAGCGCGGCGGCCGCGCCGATCGGGCGCGCGAGCGCGCCGACCGGACCGGGCGCGATCGCACCGAGCCAGCCGCGCATGCGCTCGAACATCGTCGGCCGCTGCCCATGGATGCGCTCGAGCACCCGGTCCAGGCCGAGCGTCGGAGCGATCTGCGGCGAAGACGACCGGATCTGCGCCTGCAGGCCGCGGCACCAGTCGATCTGCGCCCGTGCTTCGGGATGCTCGGCGGCATAACGCTCGACCCAGCCGCGATCCTCCGCTCCGAGGGTGCCGTTGACGTACCAGGCAAGAAGCTCATCGAAACGCTCGTTCATTCCGATTCCCCGACGTCAGCCCCCTCGCGCTCGAGCAGCAGGCGCAGGCAGTTGCGCATCTTCTGGCGCGCATGGAACAGCCGCGTCTTGACGGTGTTCTCCGGGACCGACTGCAGCGCGGCCACGTCCTCGATGGAATAGCCCTCGTAGAACACCAGGTGCAGACATTCCCGGTGCTCCTCGGTCAGCTTGCCCATGCACTCGCGCACCCCCTCGCGGCGTTGTTTCTGCGCGAGCTGTGCGAAGCCGTCGGCATCGTCGTCCGCAGCCAGCGTTTCCGCAACCTCGTCCAAATCGCCGTGATCCTCGTCGGCACGACGGTTCCGGTAGACCAGAAGCGCCTTGTTGCGCGCGATCCCGAGCAGCCACGTGCTGAATCTTGCGTCGCCGCGGAAGCGTCCGGCCGAACGCCAGACCTCGTGCATCGCGTCCACCAGAACCTCCTCCGCGCGCGACGGGTCCTTCAGCAGGTTCAGCACGTAGGCATAAACCCGCCGGCTATGGGCCCTGTAGAGGCGATCGAAAGCGGCCTCGTCGCCGGCCGCAACCCGCAGGAGCAGCTGCCTCGCCGTGGCGTCATCCATGGGGCGCTTCCCGGGCAATGCGGACGCGCGCAAGCATATCCCGTGTCGGCAACCCGTGAAATGCCGCGGTGCGATTTCGCCGCTGCCCGGCCTGCCCCATCAGTTGCGGATGCGACGCTGCGGGTTCAATCGAAGTTTCATGAGCGGCCGGATCGACATGCGAAAAAAAGCCCGGTCGGTTAGACCGGGCTCGAAAAGCACCACCAAAGGAGGAGACAGAAGGAGATTTGGACGCGAGGTCCAAACTAGTGGTGCCAAGGAGACTGTCTGGATGCCGCGGGGTATCTCCGATCAGGCGTGAGTGTGTCCGTCAGGTTTTTTTCGTCGCTGCGGCGATCCTCGTGACTTCGCGCTTCAGCCGACCTTCTTCGCCTTCGCCTTGACCGCATCGTTGGCTGCGGTGGCGGCGTTGACGGTTGCCGATGCGGCGGCCGCGAAATTCGATTCGGCCCAGTCGGCCGCCTGCTTGGCGGCCTTGCTGACGGTGTCAAATGCGGTGTTGGACGCTGCGACCGCGCTCTTGAACATCGACAGCGCGGGCTCCGAGCCAGCCGGCGCGTTCTTGCTGGCAAAATCGATCAGCTCGCTGACCTTGCGATTGCCGTCGGAAATCTGCGCCTCGACGATCTTCGAGATCTCGGCGGTGGCGCCGCTGGCGATTCCGTACACGTTGCGCGAATAGCTGACCGCCTTCTCGATCGTGGGCTGGCTCAGCGTGCTGGTCAGCGCGACCAGTTCCTGCACGTCCTTGGCGCCGAGCAGAGTTTGGGTCGTGTCGGCTGCGTCCTGCATCAGCGCTTTGGCCGCGGCCAGGTTCAGCGTCACCCACTTTTCGGTGGCGTTAAAGACGGTATGTCCAAGGGAATTGAAAGCATCGAGCTGACCTTTTTGCAACTCGACCAGTTGTGCGGGCGTTGCGTACATGAGTTCTCTCCAATCTTTGGTGGTCCCGGATTCCGATCTATGTGTCTCGAGCAGGTCTGTATCTGTCTTCGCCCCTTGACAGGGGCTCTGTCTTCATGTGCTTGCTTGGTGCATCGCACAAGCACAGGCGCCATCTTATGCTGCTATGCACAAAAGTCAAGTCAAAAACGCGTCTATCCAGGATATTTGAGTGCCGTGGTAGGAATTGCGGGAAACGCGGAATGGTGTTCAAAAACAATCAAGTATCCGACGCGGCGGGGCCCGGCGATCCATCGCTGCAAATCGGCTGTTGCATCGCGCAAATATGGGGCCGAGCCGGGCCCTGATTTTCCGGCTGCAAGTGCATTTGAGGGCGGCCGGGTCCGCCCGCGGGGTTGCGGCGGCGGGCTGTGGTCCAATTCGAAACCGAACGAAACGGCCGGGTGACGGTCGATGAAGCACCCGGTATCGAAGGTCTTACCGAGCTGAGCTTATGGCCACTACGCACCGGATTGCAGTCATCCCTGGCGACGGCATCGGCCGCGAAGTGGTGCCCGAGGGCTTGCGTGTCCTCGATGCGGCCGCGCGCCGTTTCGACATCCGGCTGCAGCTGGATCATTTCGACTTCGCCAGCTGCGACTACTACGAACGGCACGGCGCGATGATGCCGGACAACTGGCGCGATCTGATCGGCGGGCACGAAGCGATCTTCTTCGGCGCGGTGGGCTGGCCGGCGCGCGTGCCGGATCACGTCTCGCTGTGGGGCTCGCTGATCAAGTTCCGCCGCGAGTTCGATCAGTACGTGAACCTGCGACCGTGCCGGCTGATGCCGGGCGTGGCCTCCCCGCTGGCGGGCCTTGTCCCGGGCGACGTCGACTGCATGATCGTTCGCGAGAATACGGAGGGCGAGTATTCGTCGATCGGTGGCCGCATGTTCGAGGGCACCGAGCGGGAGTTCGTCGTGCAGGAGACCGTGATGACGCGCCACGGCGTGGACCGCGTCCTGCAATTCGCGTTCGAGCTCGCCGAGCGCCGCCCGAGGCGTCATCTGACCTCGGCCACCAAGTCCAACGGGATTGCGATCACGATGCCGTACTGGGACGAGCGGGTCGCCGCGATGGCGCCGCGCTTCCCGCAGGTGCGGGTCGACCAGTTTCACATCGACATTCTGGTGGCTCACTTCGTGCGCCGGCCTCAACAGTTCGACGTCGTGGTCGGATCGAACCTGTTCGGCGACATCCTGTCGGACCTGGGCCCGGCGTGTGCCGGCACGATCGGGATCGCGCCGTCGGCCAATCTGAACCCCGAACGCAAGGCGCCGTCGCTGTTCGAGCCGGTGCACGGGTCGGCACCCGACATCGCGGGCCGGGGCACCGCCAACCCGATCGGCCAGATCTGGAGCGCTGCGATGATGCTGGACTGGCTCGGTCACGCCGACGCCGGCGCGGCAGTGGTCGCCGCGATCGAGCGCGTGCTGGCGGCAGGACCGGCCCACGCGCCCATCACACCGGACCTGGGGGGAACCGCGTCGACCGCCGACCTGGGGCGGGCGATCGCTGCCGCGGTCTGAGGTGTTGCCTGACAGCTGCGGCTGACGCCTGTTGTTGCGATGCCAGTTGCCGGATCGCGCCGTCCCGACTAGTCTTTAAACTGCGCGGCTTTGCCGCTCGGGCCGGCCGGTCGCTGGAAATGCTCAGCCAGGCATGACTTAAGCGACTGACTGCGATCGGCGGCTTCAGGTATCAAGGAAGCTGGGCGAATTGCTGGGATTGGCAAGGCATGAGGACGATGAGACCTGCGAAATGGGCCTGGTGTGCGGCGCTGAGCCTGGCGGTGGCACCCTGGGCTGTCTGGTCGGCGGCGCCGGTGCCGGCGCACGAGCCGCGTTTGAAGTCGGCGATGGCGATCGTGATCGATCAGGACACCGACGAGATTCTGTACGAGAAGAACGCCGACCACGTCTCTTCGATCGCGTCGATCACCAAGCTGATGACGGCCATGGTGACGCTGGACGCGCAGTTGCCGCTCGATGAAGATCTGGTCGTCAGCGGCGACGATCGCACCAACGGCTGGACCGGCTCGAGGCTGCGCCCGGGCACGAGTTTGACCCGCGGGCAGGCGCTGCACCTGGCGCTGATGTCGTCCGAGAACCATGCGGCCCAGTTGCTCGGGCGCACCTACCCCGGCGGAGTCCAGGCGCTGGTGGACGCGATGAACGCCAAGGCGCAGCTGATCGGAATGGCCGATTCGCACTTTGCGGATCCGACCGGACTGTCGCCGCAAAACCGTGCCAGCGCGGCCGACCTGGCCCGCATGGTCAAGGCCGCCTACGATTATCCGGAGATCCGCTACGACTCGGTCAGCACCGATCTGATCGTGCCAGTCGGCCATCAGGTGGTGCGGTATCAGAACACCAACCACCTGACCTCGAGCCCGGACTGGCAGATCGGCCTGCAGAAGACCGGCTATATCTCTGCAGCGGGCCGCTGCCTGGTGATGCAGGCGGCGATCGAAGGCCGTCGCATCGTGATGGTGCTGCTCGATTCGGTGGGGCGCACCTCGCGTTTCGCCGATGCCCAGCGGATCCGCGACTGGATCAAGGCCACCCGGCCGCCGCCCCAGGCTGCCGCGGCACCGGATTGAAACTACTGGGCGCTCTGGTGGCCCAGTCCCGCGGAAATCTTCGCCGCGGTTCCGACCAGCTCGTCGATCCACGCTTCCTGCAGGCGGTCGGCAGGCGCTGACACCGACAGCCCTGCCACCACATGGCCGGAGTCGTCGCGAATTGCCGCGGCGATGCAGCGCACGCCCAGCTCGAGCTCCTCGTTGTCCTTGGCGAAGCCGCGCGCCCGGATCAATGACAGCTCGCGCTCCAGCCTGGGCAGGTCGGTGATGCTGTTGCGGGTGTGGCCGGCCAGGCCGGTGCGCGTGGCGTACGAGCGCACGGTGCGCGCCTCATCGAAGGCCAGAAACAGCTTGCCGCTGGAGGTCAGATGCAGCGGCGCGCGGCCACCGATCGCGCGCACGACCTGCATGCCGGAGCGCTCGCTGTAGGAGCGCTCGACGTACACGATCTCGTCTCCCTGTCGCACGGACAGGTTCACGGTCTGTCCCGTCTTTCGATGCAGATCGCGCATCGGTTCGACCGCCGCCTCGCGCACCGACAGCCTGGCCTTGACCAGGTTGCCCAATTCCAGCAGCCGCATACCGAGCCGGTAGGTGCCGGGCTGCTCGCCGCGATCGACAAAGCGGCCCACCACCATGTCGTTCAGGATCCGATGCGCGGTCGACGGGTGCAGCCTCGTGCTCTGAGCCAGCTCTTTCAAGCTGACCGACCCGGATTGCCTGGCCAGTGCATCGAGCAGGCTCATCAGGCGCTCGATCACCTGGATCGCGGTGCGCTCGCGCGCCTGCGCGGCCGGCTCTTCACGCTCCGATGGCAAGGAACGGGACATGGTGCGACGCGGTATTCAAGGGGTGGGTCTTTATACCACGATGCGAAAACACCCGTCGAGCGGCGCTCTGGCTCGTGAGCAAGCGCACGGGCATGCGCCGCTTCGACGGTTTCGGCATGATGCAACGCAACGATCCGGATGCGCATCCGCCCGTTATGCATCGAGCACGCGATACCGGGTGGCACCCTCCGAATCACGCTCCGACACCAGCAGCTGTGGCGCCTGGATCGGCCACACGAATGCGTCGATCGGCTCGACGTCCTCGCTCGCGCCGGATGATCGACCCACCTC
>DATBCD010000073.1:0-3006 GCA_036270655.1 Burkholderiaceae bacterium | reverse complement strand
ATCTATGTGGTGTTGGGGATGCTCTATGAAAATTACGGTCAGCCGCTCACCATACTCTCGACGCTGCCCTCGGCAGGCCTCGGGGCGTTGCTGGCGCTGATGGCCACCGGCACCGAATTCAGTCTCATCGCCTTTCTGGGTATCTTGCTGCTGATCGGCATCGTCAAGAAGAACGCCATCATGATGGTGGATTTTGCGCTCGAGGCCGAGCGCACTCTGGGGATGGACCCGCGGGCCGCCATCGCGCACGCCTGCAGCCTGCGCTTTCGGCCCATCATGATGACCACCTGTGCCGCCATTGCGGGCGCACTGCCCCTGGCCATCGCGTACGGCGACGGCACCGAGATGCGGCGGCCCTTAGGTGTAGCGATAGTCGGCGGCCTGGTGGTCAGCCAGCTCCTCACGCTCTATACGACGCCGGTGGTCTACCTGTACATCCATCGCTACTGGAAGCATTTGAAACAAGGCAAGTACAACCCGCCGCCGGCGCCCGCCCACCCGGATCGGGGCAGTCAGGGATTCGACCCCGTGGGAGCCGGCATCTGATGCGGCTCCCTCATTGCAGCTCGGGTCTGCGATTCACCCGATGGTTGAGCGTGGCCGCGGGGCTTGGCCTGGCCGCCGCGTGCGCGGTCGGTCCCGATTATCACCGCCCGAAGCTCGACGCCGCCCCCGACTACAAGGAAGCCGGAGATTGGAAACCCAGCGAGCCCAACGACGCGCTCAGCAGAGGGCCCTGGTGGGAAATATTCAAAGATGATGCATTGAACCAGCTGGAGGTTCGCATCGACATTTCGAACGAGAACGTCAAGGCCGCCGCAGCTGCCTACGATCAGGCGCGGGCGCTGGTGGCGCAGGCGCGCGCGGGCTTTTGGCCCACCGTCGGCGCCAGCGCCGGGCAGCAGCGTGGTGCGGTCGGCACCGCACCCGCGCATACCACCACCAGCGCGGGAATTTCCGGAAATTGGGCCTTGGATATCTGGGGTCAGATCCGCCGCACGGTCGAGGGTGACCGGGCGTCGGCGCAAGCCAGCGCGGCGGCGCTGGCCGCGGCGCGCCTGTCGGCCCAGGCGCTACTTGCGACCGATTATTTCGAGTTGCGCGCGCAGGATCAATTGCAGAAGCTGCTGGACGACACCGTGGTGGCCGAGCAGCTCTCCCTGAAAATCGCGGAGAGCCGCTACCGCTTCGGGGTGGCGGCCAGGGCCGATGTCGTGAGCGCCGAGGCGCAACTGCTGTCGAGCCAGGCGCAGCAGGTGAACGCCAAGATTCAACGTGCCGTGCTCGAACATGCGATCGCCGTGCTGATCGGCCAGCAGCCCGCATCGTTCTCCGTGAGCTCCTCCTCCATGCGGACCGACGTACCCACGGTGCCCGCAGGCGTTCCCTCCGCATTGCTCGAGCGGCGCCCCGACGTGGCGGAAGCGGAACGCAGAGTCGCGGCGGCCAACGCGCAGATCGGCGTGGCGAAGTCGGCGTTCTTTCCGAGTCTCACCTTGTCCGGGTCGGACGATTACACGGGCCGTACCTGGTCGCGGTTGTTCAACGTGCCGAATCGCATCTGGTCGTTGGGTCCGTCGCTGGCGGAAACTTTGTTCGACGGCGGACTGCGCAGCGCGCAGGTGGCTCAGGCACGCGCCGCCTACGACGCGAGCGTCGACAACTATCGACAGACCGTGCTGGCGGGCTTTGAGCAGGTCGAGGACGAAATCGTCACCTTGCGCGTGCTGGAACAGCAGGCGGTCATCGAGGACGCCGCGGTGGCCGCCGCCAGAGAAGCGGAAAAGCTCACGCTCAACCAGTACAAGGCCGGAACCGTGCCTTATAGCAGTGTGATCACTGCGCAGACCACGCGCCTGAGCGCGGAACAGACGGCGCTCGCCGTGCTGTCGAACCGCCTGCAAGCCAGCGTGGCGCTGATCGAAGCCGTGGGCGGCGGCTGGAACGCGTCGCAGCTGCCGCTGCCGTAGCGCAGCAGCTACCGCGGGCGTAGCGCACGCCGCAGCGTCTACGCCAGGTCGTCGAGCACAAGAGGAGTGTGACGGCGCAATAGCGCGGTGTGCGCCTCCCACTGCTCCTTCTCCGGAAGGTCTGCGAGATACTGAACTTCTTCCGCGGCATACGTCGCGATCGGCAACCCGTCGCGGTACAGCAGCCGATTGCCGGCGAGCGAGGCCAGCCTTGCCCCCGGTGTGATGATGCCGATCAAATTCAGCGGATCGGCAGCCGACAGCGATACGTACTGCTGCGTGTGCGCCTTGCGGCGCACGTCGCGCAAAAGACCGACCGCCTCCGGCGTCGCAAATTGCTCGCCCGAGAAGCCTGCGACGAACCGGCCGCCTCGAATCTCCCCCCGCGCTTCCAAGCGGCGGCAACACATGAGCATGTCCCGCCACGGCGGCAGCCAATTGGCCTCGCGGCCGAGGAGCTTCCAGAAGATCACACCCCAGCGGCGCAGCAGCGTGCGCACAATGTGTTCGACCGCCTCGTCTCCACGACTGGACGCGGCTGCGATCGGCCGCCGCACCAGCGCCCAGCGCCCCGCATCCGCCATTCCAAACAGCGCCAGGCGACGCTTGCGGCGCGAAGCGTAGGAAGTCGAAGTCGACCTGCTGCGGCGGCCGCTCGGCAGCAGCAGCACGCGCAGGCCGGCGAAACTATCGGAGTTCACCATGCCGAGGGCCACGAGCTCGGCGAGCGCATCTTCCACCTCCACGGGAAGCATGCCGGCCCGCTCCGCGATTTCGTCGAAGAACGAGGCGCCATGTTCTCGGATGAATTCGGCCACCGACGCGGCTCTCGAAGTCAGCTGGGCCGGATCGGTCTGGTCGGTGAGCGCGGACCACAGCGGCACATTGCGCCTCGCCAGCAAGGTGATGGGAGTGGAACGAATCGGGGAAGCGCCTCGGCCGCGTTCGGGCTCGGCGGCCTGCGCAGCGGCGTGGGAAGCGGAAGCGACACCCGTGGCGGGGCGCGAAGTCCCTCGCGCGGCCAGCCGGGTCCAGA
>DATBCD010000072.1:0-5223 GCA_036270655.1 Burkholderiaceae bacterium | reverse complement strand
CCCCCGCCCCTCTCCCGCTGGCGCGGGAGAGGGGAGATCCGTGAGGAGCATGGTCTGCGACCATGCTCCTCAGGATAAGATCGGGTCGCGCTCGTCCTCGCGCTGCTGCAGCGCCCACAGCCGCGCATACAGGCCCTGGCGGGCCAGCAATTCCTCGTGCGTGCCGCGCTCGGCGATCCGGCCGCGGTCCATCACGATGATCTGGCCGGCATCGATAATCGTCGACAGCCGGTGCGCGATCACCAGCGTGGTCCGATCGGCCGCGACTTCGGTCAGCTCCGACTGGATCACGCGCTCGGTGCGCGAATCGAGCGCCGAGGTGGCCTCGTCCAGCACCAGGATCGGCGGATTTTTCAGCAGCGTGCGGGCGATCGCGACGCGCTGCTTCTCCCCGCCCGAGAGCTTCAAGCCCCGCTCGCCGACCGGGGTCTGGTAGCCGTCCGGCAGCGTTTCGATGAAATCGTGAATGTGCGCCATGCGCGCCGCGGCCACGATCTCCGCATGGCTCGCGCCGGGGCGGCCGTATCCGATGTTGTATTCGATCGTATCGTTGAACAGCACCGTGTCCTGCGGAACGATTCCGATCGCGGCGCGCAGCGAGTGCTGAGTGACCGTCTGGATGTCCTGGCCGTCGATCAACACGCGTCCGGACTGCACGTCGTAGAAACGGAACAGCAGCCGGCCCAGCGTCGATTTGCCCGAGCCGGTGGCGCCGACCACCGCGCACGTGGTGCCGGCAGGAATCCACAAATCGACGTCGAACAGGACCTGCCGGCGCGGATCGTAGCCGAAGTTGACGTGCTCGAAGCGCACGCCTGGACTGGCTCCGCCCGGCGGCAGGATAAGCGGACCCGCGCCCGGCCGGTCGGCCACTTCGCGTTGCTCCTGCAGGATGCGGAACATCCGCTCGACGTCAGCCAGCGCCTGGCGCAGCTCGCGATAGATCACGCCCAGGAAATTCAGCGGAACGTACATCTGCAGCATGAAGGCGTTGACCAGGACCAGGTCGCCGATCGACAACCGCCCGGCGGAAACGCCCGCCGCGGCCCGCCAGAGCATCAGGGTCAGCCCAACGGCGATGATCAGCTGCTGGCCGCTGTTCAGGATATTCAGCGACTGCTGGGACAGGACGGCGACGTGCTCCTGTTGCGCCAGCGTCGCATCGTAGCGCCGCGCCTCGTAGTCCTCGTTATTGAAATACTTGACCGTCTCGAAATTCAGCAGCGAGTCGACCGCGCGCGAGGACGCCTTGGCGTCGAGCTCGTTGACCTGACGGCGGAATTTGGTGCGCCAATTGGTGATGGTCAGCGTATACGTGATGTACAGCGTCAGGCTTACCGCGACGATCAGCGCGAACGATTCTTCGTAGTGCGACAGCAGGTAGCCGAACACCAGCGCGATCTCGACCAGCGTCGGGACGATCGAATACAAGGTGAAGCTGACCAGCGAGGACAGGCCGCGGATCCCGTGGTCGATTTCGCGCGTCACCGCCCCGGTGCGCCGCTCCAGGTGAAACCGCAGCGACAGCGAATGCAGGTGCCGGAACGTGTTCAACGCCAGCGTGCGCACGGCCGACTGGGTCACGCGCGCGAAGAAGAACTCGCGCAGCTCGGTGAACACCGAGGTGGCCAGCCGCAGCGCGCCATAGGCGACGATCAAGGCGATCGGCACCAGCGCGACCGAGGACCCGGGCGGCACCGACAGGCGGTCGACAATGTGCTTCAGCAGCACCGGCACGCCGACCACGGCCAGCTTGGCCGCAACCAGGCACAGCACCGCGAACACCGCTCGCGCCTTGTACGCCCACAGGTACGGCAGCAGCATGCGCACCGTCGTCCAGGCGCTGCGCCCGGGTTCGGGCGGCACGTGCGGCACGCGGCCCGGCGGCGGTCTGATGCCTCTCACCTGCTGCGACTCATGGGAAATTGCCTCCTTGGTCGGATGCGCCGGCGACCCGGTCCGGCTTGACACGTTGCGAAGCAAGCCGACAATGCGGGGCCACGACGTGCGCCATTATCGCCCGGGAGATCGATGATCGACAGCGTTGGCCTGCCGCAGGAAGATCCGATCCTTCGCGTCGTCCCGATGCCCGCCGATGCCAATCATCACGGCGATGTATTCGGCGGCTGGATCATGTCCCAGGTCGACATCGCGGGCGCAATCCTGGCCGCCCGACGCGCCAACGGGCGCGTGGCCACCGTCGCGGTGACCAGCTTCGTGTTCAAGCAGCCGGTGTTCGTCGGAGACCTGCTGTCGTTTTACGGAACCATCGTGCGAACGGGCCGCACGTCGATCACGGTCGACGTCAGCGTCTATACGGAACGCAACCGCTTGAAGGCCGAGGTGGCGAAGGTCACCGAGGCCACGCTCGTTTACGTGGCCACCGACGATCAGCGCAGACCGCGCGTCCTGCCGCCGCTGGAGGAGTGACCCTCTCCCGCTCCCCTTTTCCGCTTCGCGGGCGAGGGGCGATCGAGTAGAAGAGGGTGACCTGGCCATTCCTGTGACGGTCTATCGCCCCTCGCCCGCGAAGCGGGAGAGGGGGCGGGGGAGAGGGCGTTCAATCGAACGGATACGGGCCGTCGTAGTGGCCGGTGTACGCGGTGTGAGTCACCAGCGTCCGACCGTCCCACCGGTGCAGCTGGAACGCGGGCGGCTCCATCACGAAGCGGGCGGCGCTGCCCGGCTGCAGATCGAGCAGTACCTGGTGCGCCGTGCTCGGGCACACGCTCGCCAGCGTTCCCGCGAACAGGGCCTGGATCGGGCGGTGCAGGTGACCGCAAATGATGCGCTGCACCTGCGGATAGCGGCGCACGATCCGCGCAAGTTGCGCCGGGTCTTCCAGCGCCATCTGATCCATGTGGCCGATTCCGGTGGCAAACGGCGGGTGGTGCAACGCAATCACCGTCGGCGTGTCGGACTCGCCCAGCCGCCGCTCCAGCCATTGCAGACGTTGGGGGCACAGCCTGCCTCCCGGCTGGCCCGGGATCACCGTGTCCAGCGCCAGCAGTCTGACGGGATGGTCGGCCACCGCGTACTGCAGGAACTCGCCTGCGCCCTGCAAGTAAGCATGCTGCGCGAAGGCGGCGCGCAGGGCGCGGCGCTCGTCGTGATTGCCCGGCAGCAGATAAACCGGCTGCGGCAAGCCGCGCAGGATCTCGCGCAGCAACCCGTACGACTGAACGCCGGGCTCGTCGACCAGGTCGCCGGTGGCAATCACCAGGTCCGGCCGCGGGTCCAGGCCGACGATGCACTGCACACAACGCTCCAGGCAGGCGGCCGTGTCGACCCGACCGTACGCCGGCGCACGCCCGGCGGTTACGTGCAAATCGGTGATCTGGCAAAGCAGCATCTGACGGCCTCACCCCGAATGCCGGCACCACGCGCTTGCCGGCAGGCGCGGCCAAGTCCATAGTAGCGCCGGCCGACGGCGTACGCCGCAGCGGCATCAGAAGAAGAAACGCGAGGAGGCGCCCAATGTTCACACAAATTCTCGACCCCACCGGGAATCTGTTTGTCACCTGGCTGGTCGCGCTGATTCCCGTGGCAGCGCTGCTTTTCATGCTGGCCGGTCTGCGCTGGTCGGCGTGGCTGGCGACCCTGGTCGGATCGCTGATCACGCTCGTGCTCGGACTGTGGATCTGGAAAATGCCGCTCGACCAGGGCATCCGCGCTTACTTCTACGGCTCGGCGACGGGCGTCTGGAACGTGGACTGGATCACGTTCTGGGGCGTGATGCTGTTCAACACGCTGGTCGTCACCGGCACCTTCGACAAGCTCAGGCGCTGGCTGATCTCGCAGGGTACGCACGATGTCCGGGTTCAAACGATCCTGTTCGCCTGGGCGTTCGGCGCGCTGCTGGAAGGCCTCGTGGGCTTCGGCTATCCGTGGGCGTTCGTCGCGCCCATCCTGATCGCACTGGGAATCCCGGACCTGGACGCCATCCGCGTTGCAGCAATCGCGAACAACGCGCCGGTATCGTACGGCGCGCTGGGCGCTCCGATCATCGCGCTGGCCGCGGTCACGGGTTATTCGTTGCTGGATCTGTCGGCCTCGATCAGCAAGATCGTCGCCATCCTCGCCCTGCTGCCGCCGTGGATCCTGCTGTATCTGGTGTCGGGCAGCAAAGGAATGTGGGGAGCCTGGCCGTTGGCCGTGGTCGGGTCGCTGGGCTACATCGCCGGCCAGTTGCCGGTGGGCGTCTTTCTCGGCCCGTACCTGCCGGACGTGGCCGGTTCGATCGTGTGCTTCATCTGCGTGCTGCTGCTGCTGCGGGTGTGGCAGCCGGCCCAGGTGCTCGGATACGGCGGCAAGCCGGCCACCGTCACCCCTTCCAGTCAGAAAGACCATGGGCTGTCCGGCGGCGATATCGCGCAGGCCTGGATGCCGATCGCGGTCCTGGTTGCGGTCGTCGTTGCCTGGACCGGGCCGTGGTCCAAGCTGCCGAGCATCGTGGTCGTGCAGCTGTCGGTGGCGGCAGCCTCCTCGATCACCGAGGGCGCGAAGATCGCGGCGACTTTCAAGTGGACGCCGTTCGTCGGAGGCTCGGCCATCCTGGCCTCGTGGATCATCGTCGCGCTGCTGCTGCGCATCAGTCGCAAGCAGCTCGTCGAGATCTTTGCCAGGACCTGGTCGCAAATGTGGGGCGCGCTGCTGGTCGGCGTCTTTATCTTCGGCCTGGCCTACGTGTACAACTTCTCGGGGATGGCTGCATCTCTGGCGAAGGCATTTTCCTCGTTGGGCACCGCTTTCATCGTGGTGGCGCCGATCCTCGGCTTCATCGGCGTGGCGCTGTCGGGCAGCAATACCTCGACCAACGCGATGTTCGGCAAGTTCCAGGCGCTGGTTGGCCAGATCCTCGGCTTTCCGCCCCTTCTGCTGCCCACGGTGAACTCGGTCGGAGCCGAGATCGGCAAGCCGATCGCACCGCAGACCGCGAGCGTCGGCGTCTCGACCACCCGCTTCGTGCGCAACGAAGGCGAAGTAATCCGCCACAATTTCGGCTGGTGCCTGGCGGTTCTTGTCTACCTGATCGTCATCAGCGTCGCCTGCTACCGGTTCTTCCCCCAGATCGCGATGATTGCAGCGAAGTAATCGATCGGAGCCAGGACCGCGGCACTAATACCACCCTCACCCCAGCCCTCTCCCGCTGCGCGGGCGAGGGGGAAGTAGGGTGCACTCCCGCTGCGGGGGAGAGGGGGAAGTAGGGTGCACTCCCGCTGC
>DATBCD010000071.1:0-77017 GCA_036270655.1 Burkholderiaceae bacterium | reverse complement strand
CCGCCCATGCGCCGGCCCAATCCGCCGGCCAGTACGACGCCCGCGACCCGGGAATCTTCGCTCATCGGGAGAACCGCTCCGTGCCGGTGTAGACGAGGTAGTGATGCCCCTGGACCCGGCCGATCGCCGTGATGCCGGTCTGGCGGGCTATTTCCCAGCCCATCTGGGTCAGTCCCGAACGCGAGACCAGGAAGGGGATACCCATTTGAGCCGTCTTGATCACCATTTCCGATGTCAACCTGCCGGTGGTGAAGAAGATCTTGTCGCCACCGTCCAGGCCGTCGAGCCACATCTGGCCCGCGATCGCGTCGACCGCGTTGTGGCGGCCGACATCCTCGACGAACATCAGCACTTCAACCCCGTCGGCGCCGTTGCGGGCCAGCGCGCAACCGTGCACGGCGCCCGCCTGCTTGTAGACCGTCTGCAGCTGGCGCACGTCCTGCGTCAGTGCAAACAACCGCTCCTGATCCAGCCGCACGTCCGAGGGCAGGTGGATGTTTTCGACATCCTGCATCAGGTCGCCGAACATCGTTCCCTGACCACACCCGCTGGTCACCGTGCGTTGTTGCATCCGCTCAGCGGCGGTGTTGACCAGGCCGCGCCGGGTCGTCACCGCCACCGCATTGACCTCCCAGTCGACCTGGACCGAGGC
Organism: Burkholderiaceae bacterium; assembly: GCA_036270655.1. GTDB lineage: Bacteria > Pseudomonadota > Gammaproteobacteria > Burkholderiales > Burkholderiaceae_F > VBCK01. Next base: position 76,365 of record DATBCD010000071.1, on the reverse strand, counting down.
GATTTCCTCCACGCTGTCGACCAGCCGCTGGTTGCGCAAGTACCCGATTGCCAGCGCTTCGGGCCAGGCACCGAGCGTCATCAGCGTCAGGATCTCGCGCTTGTCCACGTACAGCGTCAGCGGATGCTCGCCGGCGATCGAAATGGGCAGCGTCTCGCCCTTTTCGTTGATTGCCGTGATCTCGAAGGTCAACGGCCGACTGGCGCGAGTCAGCAGCGGTAGGCTGGCCGGGGCACCCATGAATCTTCCTTCTCGGAGACGATAGGAAGATTACGCTTCGGCGCCGGACTCAAATATGTTCGATTCGACATAACTGCTCAGGCGGCGCCGACGACCAGGCGCGGCGCCTGGTCGGCTGCGACGACTTCGCCGATCTCAACCGCCGCTTCGAACCCGTGCCGCTCGAACACGGCCAGCACGGCTTGCAGCGCGCGCGGCTCGCAGGTCACCAGCAGTCCGCCACTCGTCTGCGGATCGGTCAGCAGCGCGCGATCGACCTCGGAAAAATCGCCCGGCAGCTGCACTTGCGGGCCGTAGCCGGCCCAGTTGCGGCCGGATGCGCCGGTCACGAAGCCCTCCGCCGCCAGAGCGCGCGCGCGCGGCAGGATCGGCACTTTCGGCCAGTCGATCCGGACCCGGTAACCGGATCCGCGCGCGATCTCCAGCAGGTGGCCGGCCAGCCCGAATCCGGTAACGTCCGACAGCGCGTGCACGCCGTCGATCGCCGCCAGGTCGGGTCCCGGCGTGTTCAAGCGCGTCGTGGTCGCAATCAGGTTCGCGTAGCCGACGGCGTCGAGCCGGTCCTTTTTCAGCGCGGCCGAGTAGATGCCGACCCCCAGGCCCTTTCCCAGCAGCACGCGGTCGCCCGGGCGGGCGTCGCAATTGCGCTTGACCCGCCGCGGGTGGACCAGTCCGAGCGCGACCAGCCCGTAGATCGGTTCGACCGAGTCGATGCTGTGGCCGCCGGCGATCGGAATGCCGGCTGAGCCGCACACGGCCTCGCCGCCCTCGAGAATGCGCCGTATGGTCTGCACCGGAAGCACGTTGATCGGCATGCCGACCAGCGCCAGCGCCAGGATCGGGCGGCCTCCCATCGCATAGACGTCGGAGATCGCGTTGGTCGCAGCGATGCGGCCGAAATCGTACGGGTCGTCGACGATCGGCATGAAAAAGTCGGTGGTGGCCACCAGCGCCTGCTCGTCGTTAAGCCGGTACACCGCGGCGTCGTCGGCGGTCTCGATGCCGACCAGCAGCTCCGGCGGAACCGGCATGCGCGCGGTGTTGCGCAAGATCTCGGACAGCAACCCGGGCGCGATCTTGCAGCCGCATCCGCCTCCGTGCGACAGGGATGTCAGCCTGGGTTGCGGTGGCGCTGGATCGGCCGGCCTTGATCCGGCATCGGGTGTGACCATGGTTCATTCTCCGTGATGCGGCGATCGCCGCGCGAGGAGCGCTGCAGCAGGCGCGTCACAAGCGACCCGAGCGCCCGCTCCTCGCGGTGCGGTTCGAATATCGACATGCGCGCGCGGCACTGCCGGCCAAGCCTGGACAGCAGATCCGGCTCGTCGCGGCAGCGCACCAGCAGCCGCGCCAGCGCATCCGCGTCCCCGCACGGGAAATAGCCCGCGTAGTCCGGTCCCAGCATACCGACGTTGCCCGGGATCCGCGAGGCCAGCACCGGCGTGCCGGCGCGAACCGCCTCCAGCACCGCGTGCGCACCACCCTCCATCGAACTCGCATTGATCAACAGGTGCGCGCGCTGGATGCGCCGCAGCGTCTCCGGGTGCGGTAAGGCCCCGAGCCACCGGTAGTGCGGGCAGGCGCGGGCGGTGGCCGTGGCCTGCCGCGCGAGGTTTCGATCGAGCGGCGCGCCGACGTGATCGATCCGGATGTCGGCCCGGTCGGCCATGATCCGGGCCGCATCGAACAGCGTCTGCGGCATCTTCACCTCGCGCAGGTGCCCGACCATCACGGCTCGCAAATGCCGGTGTGCCTTGGCCAGCGTCTTTCTGCGTCCGCCCGACTGGTAGATCACGCTCGCCTTGTCGCGCAACGCCGCCGGCAGTGAAGCGGGACCCTGGTCCTGCAGCACGACCAGCGCGTCGGCCAGTTGCAGCGAGCGCCGGGCCTGCGAGTCCGAATGGATGTCGCGATACAGGTCGGTGCCGGTCAACACGACGATCAGCGGCCGGCGGTCGGCTGCACCTGCCTGGGCCCGCTTCTCGTGCCAGGCGGCGATCGACTCGGCCGAACGGCGCGCGTGCAATGCCACCATCAGCTCGGCCGGCTCGCCGGTCCAACGCACGGCGATCGTCGCGCGAACGACCGGCGCCAGCATCCGGCGCCACCGCTGCGCGGTGCGCCAATTGCCGTTATTGCTTTGCGACGTCGCAGGGCAGACGATGATTGCGCTGGGCCGGCGCATCGGAGTCCTCGAGCGGCGAAAGCCTATCAGACGTGAGCTTGCAATATGTTGTTTCCACCCGGAGCTCTTCCCCTCTCCCACTCCCTGGAAGAGGGGTTGGGGGAGAGGGTCTCCAGAGTGGCGTTTCCCGGTTGCAAACACCCTCTCCCTGCCCTCTCCCGCAAGCGGGAGAGGGGACTCCTTATTGTCCATCCAGTAGTCTTTGCGCCGAGCTGGATACAACCATGCGAGCGCAGCTCGCGCCTGCGGATTCGGGAAACAACGTACAAGACTCGACAACTAGAATCGGCGACACGATCCAACTGGAGTCTGTTCGATGACACTCCTTGCCGCCGACGACCGTAACGCCGATGAGATCGCCTACTGGAATGGCCCGGGCGGCCAGCGCTGGCTGAATCGGCAGCAGTTGCAGGATGTGCTGCTCGCGCCGATCGGCCAGATCCTGCTGGATCGGGCCGCCGCACGCGTGGGCGAGAGCGTGCTGGACATCGGTTGCGGATGCGGTGCCACATCGATCGCGCTGGCGCAGCGCGTTGCGCCGACCGGTCGTGTGCTGGGGGTCGACGTGTCCGCTCCGATGCTGGAGCGGGCACGGCAACTGGCGCCGCCAGGCCTGTCGATCCAGTTCGCGCTGGCCGATGCCACGGCGTACCGGTTCGAGGCCGGCCGGGCCGATCTGCTGTGCTCGCGTTTCGGCGTGATGTTCTTCGCGGACCCGGCGCGGTCGTTCGCCAACATGCGCCACGGCCTGCGCCGCGGCGCGCGCCTCGCGATGGCCTGCTGGCGCGGGCCGCGCGAGAACTCCTGGATCATGATGGCGCTGCAGGAGGCCTACCGGCACGTCCCGCGGCTGCCCGAGGTCGGCCCCGAGGATCCAGGCCCCTTCTCGCTGGCGTCCGAGGCGCGCGTGCGCGCGGTCCTCGGACAGGCCGGGTTCGATACGATCGATCTGGAGCCGTTCGATCTTTCGCTCGACCTGGCCAACGGTCGCGGCCTCGAGGCGGCGGTCGACACGGCGCTGGCAATCGGGCCGGCGAGCCGGGCTCTGGACGGTCAGCCGACCGAGCTGCGGGCCGCGGCGGCCGACTCGATCCGCGCGGCGCTGGCCCGACACCAGGTCGACAACTCCGTGCCGCTGCCGTGCGCTTTTTGGGTCGTCACCGCGGCCAATCCGTGATCGACCGTCGGTCGGCGGCGCTGGCGCGCCCGGCGTCGCGGACTCAGGCAGCGTCAGCCCGAGACCCGGACATGCGACCAGCGTCCGCCCCGGTAGCAATAGACGATGCCAGTTGCCTCGACCGCACCGACCAGCGCTCCCCAGTTCGGGCAATCGATCGACTGCTTCTCGCCGGGGTCCCGCCGAGCGGCCGCTGCCCCGGTTCGGTCATATCGCCCCGGCTTCACCACGTCGACGTACTGCCGAAATCTGGCGTCCTCGGTCCAGGTGGTAATTCGTTGGAAGTTCCACCCGCCCTTTTTCGGAAGCGCGATCACGGCCAGGCCCTTGCTCCCCTTCACCGCCGTCAATCCGATCAGATAGTCCTTTTTTCCATCACCCGTGAAATCGGCGGTCGCAACGCCCAGACACCCGGTTCCACCGTGCGACCGGTTGGCCTTGATGTCTTCCGGCGCGTTGTCGAATTCCAGCGGAGTTCGATATCCGGGGAATGCCCGCGCCAGTGCGTCCGCAAGCGACCTGGGAATTTGCGCCTGGCACGAATCCCCATGCGGTTGCGCAATCGCACATGTTCCCAGAAGGGCAAGCAATACTGCCGGTGAGATCCGCATGAAATCCGGATGTGATGTCTCTTTGGCTAGAGCTTTAAGTTTCGCCGCAAAGTGTCTTCGACGCCAGGTGCGGCACAATACGAATGCCTATGCCGACCATCGACGACCCGACGCTGATCCGCCGCGCCGATCGCGATCGACTCAGCGCCGCACTGATCGACACGCGTGCCAGCACGCTGAGCACGTTCGCCGGCATCGAGCACGCGTTGCAGTCGACGGGGCTTGCGGTCCCCTATTCGGCCGAGCTCAATCCGCCGTTGTGGGAGCTCGGTCACGTGGGCTGGTTCCAGGAGTACTGGATCGGGCGCAATCCGCAGCGGCTGCGCGGGATCGACGCCGATCCGGACGCGCCGCGCGCCGCGGGCACCCTGGCCGGTGCCGATGCGCTGTACGACTCGAGCCGGGTCGAGCACACGACGCGCTGGCAACTGCCGCTGCCGGATGCCGCCGCCACGCGCGACTACCTGGCCCGCGGCCTCGAGCAGACGCTTCAGATCCTGGCGCGCGCCGATGCCAGCGCCGAGGGACCGCTGTACTTCGCCTGGCTGACGCTGATGCACGAGGATATGCACCACGAGGCCGCCGTTTACATGGCCAACTCGCTGGGCATCCGGCTCGATCCCGGCGCGCGGCCGGAGTCGGACCCGGTCGACGCCGCGGGGCCCGAGGAGCTCGTGTTCGAGGCGACGCGCTTCCAGGCTGGAGCCGCCAGCACGGATTTCGCTTTCGACAACGAATCCATGCCGCACTGGGTCGATACGGACCGTTTCCGCATCGACCGGGAGCCGGTCGACAACGCCGCCTTTGCCGCGTTCGTGACCGGCGGCGGATATGAGGAGCCGCGCTACTGGAGCGCCGACGGCTGGGCCTGGCGCCAGCGCGGCGATGTGCGCCGGCCCCGGTTCTGGCGGCCTGCCGGCAGCGGCTGGCAGCAGCGCTGGTTCGGCGAGTGGATCGCGCTCGACGAAACGGCGCCAGTCACCAATCTGACCTGGCATGAGGCGCAGGCATGGTGTCGCTGGGCCGGACGGCGCCTGCCGACCGAGTTCGAATGGGAGGTGGCCGCCCTGGCCGCAGCACCGGCGGCGACGCCGATCCGCACCGGCCGGGTGTGGGAGTGGACGGCCTCGACGTTCGAGCCGTACCCGGGCTTCGCGCCCCATCCGTACCGCGACTACTCGCTGCCCTGGTTCGGTTCACGTCGCGTATTGCGCGGCGCATCGTGGGCGACGCATCCGCGGTTGCGCCATCCGTGCTACCGGAATTTCTTCACTCCCGAGCGAAATGATATCTTTGCAGGCTTTCGCAGTTGCGCCCCCGCCGGGGCGGCCGGAAGCACACCATGACGAATGATCCGGTCCCGCCGTGCCGCCGTCGCGCGGCGCTCATCGCCGTGCTGGCGGCGATCGGCCTGGCCGGCTTGGGACCCGCGACCGCCGGCGCGCAGCAGCCGCTGCGCGTGACCGCGATCCCCGACGAGGCGCCGACCGAGCTGGCGCGCAAGTTCGCGCCGCTCGGCCGGTACTTGCAAGCGCGCCTGGGCACGTCGGTCGAATGGACGCCGGTCACCGATTACGCGGCGGCGGTGGAGGCGCTGGTCAACGGCAAGGTGGACCTGGCGTGGTTCGGCGGGTTCACCTTCGTCCAGGCCAACGTGCGCTCCGGCGGACAGGTGATCCCGCTGGTGCAGCGCGCCGAGGACCAGAGCTTCCGCTCGGTCTTCATCACCGCAGCCTCCAGTGGCATCAGCACCCTGGCGGATCTGAAGGGACGTACGTTCAGTTTCGGATCGCAGTCCAGTACGTCCGGCCACCTGATGCCGCGCAGTTTTCTGCTGCGGGCAGGCATCGATCCGGAGCGTGATCTGCGTCGCATCAGCTTTTCGGGCGCGCACGACGCCACCATCGCGGCCGTGGCCGGCGGCAAGGTCGACGCCGGGGCCGTGAACATCTCCGTGTGGGACAAGTTCGTCGCGGAACACAAAGTCGATCCGGCCCAGGTCAGGGTGTTCTTCACGACGCCCACGTTCTACGACTACAACTGGTCGGTCAGCGCGAAGATGCCGGCGGCGCTGCGCGACCGGCTGCGGCAGGCTTTCCTCGACCTGTCGCCCGACGATCCGGACGGCAAGGAAATCCTGGGCCTGCAACGGGCCTCCCGTTTCATTCCGACCCGGCCTGAGAACTACCAGGGCATCGAGGCTGCCGCGCGCAGCGCCGGCCTGTTGTGAAGCCGGACGCGCTCGGCTTGAGTTTGCAGCTGGAGCGCGTGTCGGTCCGCTATCCGGGCGCGCAGGCGCGCGCGCACCCCGCACTGGACGAAGTCGATCTGCGGATCAGCGGCGGCGAGCATCTGGCCGTGGTTGGCCCGTCCGGCGCCGGCAAGACCACGCTGCTGCACGCGGCGGCCGCGGCGCTGCGCGCCGACCGCGGACGCGTCCTGCTCGACGGCGTGGAACCATGGTCGCTGGGGCCGCGCCGGCGCAAGCAGCTGCGCGGTCGCCTCTTCCTGGCGCCCCAGGTGCCGCCATTGCCGCCGCGCCAGCGGGTCGTGACGGCGGTGCTGGCGGGGCGCCTGCCGGCGATGGGTCTGGCGAGCAGCATGCGGTCGCTGCTCTATCCGATCGACCTCGGCGCCGCGCATCAGGCGCTGGCTCGATTCGACCTGGGCGAGCGCTTGTTCGACCGGGTCGATCGACTGTCGGGCGGAGAGCGCCAGCGTGTCAGCCTGGCGCGCGCGCTGGTTTCGCCGGCGCGTCTGTGGCTGCTGGACGAGCCGCTGTCGGCCCTGGATCCGGTGCGCGGCGCGCGGGCGCTGCAGATCCTGCGACAGCAGGCCTTGCAGCGCGGCGCCACGCTGATCGTATCGATGCACCAGGTCGACATGGCTCTGGCGAATTTTCCGCGCGTGGTCGGTTTGCGCGACGGAGCGGTTCGCTTCGATGGCGCGGCCTCCGAGGTATCGCCGGAGCAGCTCGATCGTCTCTACGCGCATGCGGCGCCCGCACCGCAACCGTGCGAGCCGCCTGCCGAAGACGTGAACGAGCCCGCTGCGGTGCCGATGGTCTGGCGCTAGCGGCGATCGATCATCATGGCGATGGATCCGGGTGCGGCAATCGCCCTGACCCGACCGGCGCCGGCGCGCGACCCGGCGTGGCGCGGCCGCGCCACGTGGCTGATCGTCTCGATACTGCTGCTATGGCCGCTGCTGGTGCTGACCGAATTCAGGCCCTGGCAGATGTTCGAGGCACGCAGCCTGCGCGTGACGGCGCACTTCCTGGCCGGCTTCGCGTCGCCCGACCTGAGCGCCGGTTTCCTGGCGCTGGTGGTACGCGAAACGTGGCGGACGGTCGCGATCGCCACCGCAGGCATGAGCGTGGCGCTGTTGCTGGCGGCGCCGCTCGCGTTGGCGGCAACCGCGGCGCTGTCGATATCCAGCCTGGCCGGGCGCATGGCCGCGTGGCCCTTCGTGGTGCGACAGGCCGCCCGGGCCGTGATGGTGGCGCTTCGCACGGTGCCGGAGCTGGTGTGGGCGCTGGTGTTCGTGCGCGTGGTCGGTCTCGGGCCGACTTCCGGCGTGCTGGCGATCGGGCTCACCTACGGCGGGATGCTGGGCAAGGTATTCGCCGAGATCCTGGAAAGCAGCGACGCGCACCCGACCCGCACGCTGCTTGCCAACGGCGGCGGCCGCCTGCAGGCGTTCTTCTACGGCCTGCTGCCTCAGGCGGCTCCGGAGCTCACCTCGTATGCGGTGTACCGCTGGGAATGCGCGATCCGCTCCTCGGTCGTGCTCGGTTTCGTCGGCGCAGGAGGGCTCGGCCAGCAGATGGACAGCTCGCTGAAGATGCTGGCGGGCAGCGAGGTCGCCACGATGCAGCTGGTTTTCTTCGGGCTCGTTGCGCTGGCCGACGGCTTGAGCGCGTGGCTGCGCGGGTTGCTTCGATGAGCCCGGGTGACGATTTTGGCGTCGCGCAACGGCTGCCGTCCGGCCTGATCGGCCGGCGGGCGCGCGGCGGCTGGCTGCTGCTTGCGGTCGTCGCGCTGGTGATCGCGAGCTTCTGGAGCCTGGATCTGCAGTGGTCGGCGTTCTGGTCGCGCGAGTCGCTGGCAGCGATGGCCCGATTCATCCGCGAGTTCTTCCCGCCCGATGCATCGCCTCCGTTTGTCCGCAAGGTCGCCCAGGCCACCGCGGAGACGCTGGCCATGTCGGCGCTCGGAACGCTGCTGGCCGCGCTCTTCGGGCTGCTGCTGGCGTTGCCGGCGGCTCGAACGCACGCGCGCGCTTTCTGGCGCGTGCCGACCCGATTGCTTCTGAACGCGCTGCGCGCCGTGCCCGAGCTGGTTTGGGCATCCATGTTGCTGATCGCGGCCGGCCTGGGTCCTATGGCCGGAACGCTGGCGCTCGCTTTGCACACGACCGGCGTGCTCGGGCGCCTGTTCGCCGAGGCAATCGAAAATGCGGCGCCGGGGCCGGCCTTCGCATTGCGGGCGCAAGGCGCGCGCCCGGCGCAGATTCTGCTGTATGCCACCCTGCCCCAGGTTGCGCCGCAGTTGCTGTCGTACACGCTGTACCGCTGGGAAAACAACATCCGGGCCGCCTCGATCCTGGGCGTGGTCGGAGCGGGCGGATTGGGCCAGTTGCTGACCTATCACCTGGGCCTGTTCCAGATGACGCGCACCGCGACGATCCTGGTTGCGATGCTGGCGCTGGTGCTGGCGGTGGACGCCGCGAGTTATTTCGCGCGCCGGGCGATGACGCGCTAGCCGGAGCGCGAACGTCGCAGTAGCCTGGGAGCAGGCCGGCCCAGGTGTGCCCTCGGAAGATAAACTCTCAAGGTGCGGCTTCTGTCGCGAGCCTGCTATGGCTGACGGCCGGTCGGACCGCGCGCAACGCGTTCCAGCAGGCCGAACAGCGCCTCGAACAGCAGCGCCAGCGCCGCAGCCGGCAATGCCCCGGCCAGCAGCATCTGGTGGTCGTTCAGCGCCAGGCCGATCGAGATGCGCTCGCCGAATCCGCCGGCCCCGACGAATGCCGCGATGGTCGCGGTGCCGACGCTGATCACGGCGGCGGTTCGCACGCCGGCCAGAATCACCGGCGAGGCGAGCGGCAGCTCCACGGTCCACAGCCGCACCAGGCTGCGCGCCCCCAGCGCGGTGGCGGCCTCGCGCACCACCTGCGGCACCTGGGCCAGTCCGACCGCCGTGTTGCGCACGATCGGCAGCAACGCGAAGATGAACAGGGCGAGCAGCGCCGGGCGGGTCCCGATCGCACCCAGCACCGGAATCAAGGCGGCCAGCAGGGCCAGCGCCGGAATCGTCTGAAGGGCACCGACCACAGCCAGGATCACGCTGCCCGCGCGAGGCCAGCGGGCCGCGGCGACGCCGAGTGGAATGCCGGCCGCGGCGGCCGCGGCCACCGAAAGCAGCACCAGCACGACATGCTGGCGCGCCAGGCGCGCGAAGTCTTCGCCGAACAGGCGCTGGCGAAAAGTCGGGCGCACTCCGGCCAGGCTCGATTGGTCGAGAAACGATCGGGCGATGTCCCGCGCTGTGCGATGGTCCAGCTCGGCGGCAGCGTTCAACTCGATCATCCGGTTCTGGTCGATGCGCCCGGCCAGCGTCTTGAGCGCAGCCCAGGCCTGCGGGAACCGCTGCGGCACCGAACGCCGGAACAGCACGACCGCGTCATAGCGCGGGAAGTAGCCCCGGTCGTCCCGCAGCACCTGAATGCCGTAGCGGGCGATCTTGGCATCCGTCGTGTACAGATCGATCACGTCGACCTGGCGCGCTGCCAGCGCTTCGTACGCCAGACCGTGGTCCAGCCCGCTGGGCCGGGCAGTCAGGCCGTAGTGACGGGCCAGCCCCGGCCAGCCATCGGCCCTTCCGAGGAATTCGTGCGACAGCCCGATCCGCAGGTCCGGGTGGCCGGCCAGGTCGCTGATGCGCTCCAGGCCCAGCGCCTGCGCCGTGTCGCGGCGCACGCCGATCGCATAGGAGTTTTCGAAGCCCAGCGCGATGTCGACGCCCAACCCGAGCGGCGACAGCTCCTGATCGACCTGGGCCATGGTCGAGCCGGCCCGCTCGTGATGCAGAATCTCGAGCTCGATCGTGCCCAGGTACTCCGGGTACAGATCGATCGAGCCGCTGCGCAGCGCCTCGAACAGGATCGCGGTGTTGCCGATGCCCGGAATATGCTCGGCCGGGCCCGCACGCTGCGCGGTCTGGGTCAGGATCTCGCCCAGGATCGTCGACTCGGTAAAGCGCTTGGAGCCGACTCTCAGAATTTCGTCGCCCGGCGCGGGCTGCGCCGCCAGCAGGGCAGCGACGACCATGCAAGGGCGCCACGACCAGGCGGCCAGGCCGCGCACGCCTTCATGCTCCGCTGCGACGCGGCAGGCGCAGCGCACGCAGCTCGCCGACGATGCCGCGGCGGAACACGAGCACGCAAACGACGAAGATCGCGCCCATGATCACCGTCACCCAGGACCCGACCTTGTCCGCCAGCAGATTTTCCAGACTGACGATCGTCAGCGCGCCCATCGACGGGCCGAGCACCGTCCCGAGCCCGCCCACCAGGGTCATCAGCACCACCTCGCCGGACGTATGCCAGTGCGCGTCGGTCAGCGAGGCGAGCTGGAACACGATCGACTTGGTGGCTCCGGCCAGGCCAGTGAGCGTCGCGGACAGCACGAACGCCAGCAGCTTGTACCGATCGACCGCGTAGCCGAGCGAGATCGCGCTCGGCTCGTTCTCGCGGATCGCCTTCAAAACCTGGCCGAAGGGCGAATGGATGGTGCGGTGGATCAGCCAGAAGCCCGCCAGGTAGATCGCGAACACGAAGTAGTACATCGCCCACTGGTTCGACAGGTTGATGAAGCCGAGCAGGTGGCCCCGGGGAATGCCCTGCAGACCGTCCTCGCCGCCGGTGAACGGCAGCTCGAGCTCCAGGAAATACACGAGCTGGGCCAGCGCCAGCGTGATCATCGCGAAATAGATGCCCGAGCGGCGGATCGCGAGCAGCCCGAACAGCGCGCCCAGCGCGCCCGCGAACGCGGTTCCGGCCAGGATTCCCACCTCCGGCGGTGCGCCGACCGTCCGGCAAAGATATCCGCACACGTAAGCGGCGGATCCGAAGAATGCGGCGTGGCCGAAGGACAGCAGCCCCGCAAACCCCAGCAGCAGGTTGAAGGCCGAAGCGAACAGTGCGAAGCACAACACCTTCATCAGGAAGGTCGGGTACACCAGGAACGGTGCGACCAGGCCCACCACGATCAGCACGAAGAACATAGGCCTGCTCGAGGGCCTCGCCGCGGCGGAAGAGCCGGCTTTCATCCCGATCGCCTCACGCGGTCCGGCCGAACAGGCCCGCCGGCCGCAGCAGCAGCACAATGACCATGACGAGGAAGATCACGACCGCCGATGCCTCCGGGTAGTAGACCTTCGTCAGCGCCTCCACCAGCCCGAGGCCGAGCCCGGTGAGGATGGATCCCAGGATCGACCCCATGCCGCCGATCACCACCACCGCGAACACCACGATGATCAGGTTCGAACCCATCAGCGGATTGACCTGCACCACCGGCGCCGCCAGCACGCCGGCGAACGCCGCCAGCGCCGCTCCGGCGGCGTAGGTGAGCGTCATCAGCAGCGGCACATTGATGCCCAGCGCCTGCACCAGATCCGGCCGCTGGGTCGCGGCGCGCAGCGTGGCGCCCAGGCGGGTGCGCTCGATCGCGAACCACACGGCGAAGCACACGGTCAGTGCCGCGACCACGACCCAGGCCCGATACAGCGGCATGAACATGAAGCCCAGGTTCACCCCTCCCTGCAGCTGCTCGGGAACGTCGTACGATTCGCCCGAAATGCCGTAGTAGTTGCGGAACACGCCCTCGGCGATCAGCGCCAGCCCGAACGTCAGCAGCAGACCGTACAGGTGATCCAGCTGGTACAGACGCCGGAGCATGAGCCGCTCGATCAGCGCACCCAGCGCCCCGACCAGCAGCGGCGACAGCACCAGCGCCGCCCAGTAGTTCACGCCGAAGACGGTCAGGCCGATCCAGGCCAGGAAGGCGCCGATCATGTAGAGCGCGCCGTGAGCGAAATTGATGACGTTCAGCATGCCGAAGATCAGCGCCAGCCCGAGGCTGAGCACGGCGTAGAAGGAGCCGTTGATCAACCCCAGCAGCAGTTGCGCGAAAAGGGCCTGAGGCGGAACACCGAAAATTGTCACCTCAGCGCTCCCTCTCCCCCGCCCCTCTGCCGCAAGCGGGAGAGGGGTGATTCGGCTGGGTCGCTCTGCCGCAAGCGGGAGAGGGGGGATTCGGCTGGGTCGCTCTGCCGCAAGGAGGGGCTCATGCGGCCGGCTGCCGGGATCACTTCTTGATCAGCGGGCAGCGGGACGCGGACAAGGGCTGGAACGCCTCGTCGGCCGGAATCGTCGCGCGCAGGTTGTAGTAGTCCCATGGCCCGATCGACTCCGATGGCTTTTTCACCTGGAACAGATACATGTCGTGCACCATGCGGCCGTCGTCGCGGATGCGCCCGTTTTTCGCGAAAAAGTCGTTCACGGGCGTCTTTTTCATCTGCGCCATCACCTTCTGCGCGTCGTCGCTGTTGATCGCCTTCACCGCCCTCAGGTAGTGCATCACGGCCGAATAGTCGCCCGCCTGCGCCATCGTCGGCATTTTGCCGTGCTGCTCGAAGAAGCGCCTGGACCAGGCGCGCGTCTCGTCATTCAGATCCCAGTAAAAACCCTCGGTCAGGTACATGCCCTGCGCGGTCTTCAGGCCCAGCGAGTTCACATCCGTGATGAACATCAAAAGGCCCGCCAGCGTCTGCTTGAGCGTGACGCCGGTCTCGACGGCCTGCTTGATCGATTTGGTCGTGTCGGCGCCCGCATTGGCCAGCCCGATCACCTGCGCGCCCGAGGTCTGGGCCTTCAGCAGAAACGGGGAGAAGTCGGTGCCCGGAAACGGGTGCCGTACCGAACCGACCACGGTGCCGCCGTTAGCGACCACCACGTCCGTGGCGTCCTGCTCGAGCGAGGTGCCGAACGCGTAGTCGGCCGTCAGGAAGAACCACCGCTTGCCCCCCTGCTTCACCACCGCCCTGGCCGTGCCGTGGGCCAGGGCGTAAGTGTCGTAGGTCCAGTGCACCGTCAGGTCGTTGCAGTCCTCGTTGGTGATCCGGGTCGACCCCGCTCCCGACACCAGCACCACCCGGTTCTTCTCCTTGCCTACCTTCATCACGGCCAGCGCGGTCGTGGTGGTGACCAGGTCTGCCACGACATCGACATTGTCCCGCTCGAACCACTCGCGCGCCTTGTCGGCGGCGACGTCGCCCGCGTTCTGATGGTCGGCGTACACCATCTCGACTTTGAAAGCGGGCCTGTCCTGGGCCAGGAAATCGTCGATCGCCATCTGCGTGGCCACCACCGCACCCTGGCCGGACAGGTCCGAATAGATGCCGGACAGGTCGGTCAGCACGCCGATCTTCACGACTCCGTCGGATATCTGCGCGTGGGCCGCGCTGACCAGCATCAGGGTCGGGCAGAGCAGCAGCAAGCGGGCAAACAGGCTCCGGAGCGGAACACCCTCTCCCCCGCCCCTCTCCCGCAAGCGGGAGAGGGGAAAGTTAACTGGCTCGCCTCTCTGCCTCATCCGTCGGGCCGCACGCATCATTTCTTTATCAGCGGACAGCGCGATGCCGACAGCGGCTGGAATGCTTCGTCGCCCGGGATGGTGGCGAGCAGCTTGTAGTAGTCCCATGGTCCGCTCGATTCCGATGGCTTTTTCACCTGAAACAGGTACATGTCGTGCACCATGCGGCCGTCGTCGCGGATGCGTCCGCCCTTCGCGAAAAAATCATTCACCGGCGTCTTCTTCATCTGCGCCATCACCTTCTGCGCGTCGTCGCTGTTGATCGCCTTCACGGCCTTCAGGTAGTGCATTGCGGCCGAGTAGTCGCCCGCCTGCGCCATCGTCGGCATCCGCTTGTGCTTCTCGAAGAAGCGCCTGGACCAGGCGCGCGTCTCGTCATTCAGGTCCCAGTAAAAACCCTCGGTCAGGTACATGCCCTGCGCGGTCTTCAGGCCCAGCGAGTTCACGTCCGTGATGAACATCAAAAGGCCCGCCAGCGTCTGCTTGGGCATGATGCCGAATTCGGCCGCCTGCTTGATTGAATTGGTCGTGTCGGTGCCCGCGTTGGCCAGGCCGATCACCTGTGCGCCCGAGGTCTGGGCCTTCAGCAGGAACGAGGAGAAGTCGGTGCCGGGAAACGGGTGCCGTACCGAACCGACCACGGTGCCGCCATTGGCGGTGACCACGTCACTGGCATCTTTCTCGAGCGAGTGGCCGAACGCATAGTCGGCGGTCAGGAAGAACCAGCTCTTGCCGCCCCGCTGCACCACCGCCTTGGCGGTGCCATGGGCCAGGGCGTAGGTGTCGTAGGCCCAGTGCACCGTCAGGTCGTTGCAGTCCTCGTTGGTGATCCGGGTCGATCCGGCTCCCGACACCAGCACCACCCGGTTCTTCTCCTTGCCGATCTTCATCACGGCCAGCGCGGTCGACGTGGTGACAAGGTCCGTCACGACGTCGACATTGTCCCGCTCGAACCACTCGCGCGCCTTGTTGGCGGCGATGTCGCCCTTGTTCTGATGGTCGGCGTACACCATCTCGACCTTGAAGGCGGGCTTGTCCTGGGCCAGGAAATCGTCGATCGCCATCTGGGTGGCCAGCACCGCACCCTGCCCGGACAGGTCCGAATAGGTGCCGGACAGGTCCGTCAGCACGCCGATCTTCACGACCCCGTCGGATATCTGCGCGTGCGCCGCGCCCGCCAGGGTCATCGCCAGGCCGGCGGCCTGGATCAGGGTTTTCGGTCTCATCGGGTCTCCTCGCGGGTGGGTTGAATCAAGCGGGTCGGAAGTCGGGTGTTCGCGCCGCGCTCATACGCCCAGCATGGCGTGCAGCCGCTCGGTGCAGGAGGGAAGCTCTTCGCGCGTCACGGTCTGCACGATGCGTCCATGTTCCAGTACATAGTGCCGGTCCGCCAGCGGAGCGGCAAAACGGAAATTCTGCTCCACCAGCACGATCGTGAGTCCACGCGCCTTCAGCGTCTTCAGCACCTCGGCCAGCTTCTTCACGATCACCGGGGCCAGTCCTTCGGTGATCTCGTCCAGCAGCAGCAGGCGCGCGCCGGTGCGCAGGATGCGCGCCATCGAGAGCATCTGCTGCTCACCGCCCGACAGCCGCGTTCCCGGGCTGCGGCGCCGCTCCAGCAGGTTCGGAAACATCCGGTAGATCTCATCGAGGTCCATGCCGCCGCTGTTCAGCCTGGGTGGCAGCAGCAGGTTTTCCTCCGTCGTCAGCCCGGCGAAAATCCCGCGTTCTTCCGGGCAGTAGCCGATCCCCAGGCGCGCGATCCGGTGCGGCGCCATCGAGGCGACCTGTTCGCCGTTGAACGTGATGGTCCCGGTGCGGCGGCCGACCAGGCCCAGAATCGCCTTCAACGTGGTCGTGCGCCCGGCTCCGTTGCGGCCGAGCAGCGTCACCAGCTCGCCCCGGTTCACCCGAAGGTCGATTCCGTGCAGGATGTGCGATTCGCCGTAGAACGCGTGCAGGTTCGCCAGCCGGAGCATTTCTCCGCCAGGCTCGAACGCGCTGCTCATCGAGTCAGGCCCACAGAATTACCACCGGGGAGCCGAACGGGTTCGCGCGGCGCGCTCACGCCTCGACCCCGACGTACGCCTCCAGCACCCGCGGGTCGCTCGACACGACCGCGTACGGTCCCTGCGCCAGTACACTGCCACGTTGCAACACGGTGATGACATCGCTAAGAGTCTCGACCACCGGCAGGTTGTGCTCGACCATCAGAATGGTCCGATCGCGCGCCACGGCCCGGATCAGCTCGACGACCCGGCTCACGTCCTCATGGCCCATGCCCTGGGTCGGCTCGTCCAGCAACATCAGCTGCGGATCCAGTGCCAGCGTGGTTGCGATCTCCAGGGCGCGCTTGCGCCCGTAGGGCAGCTCCACCGTGATCCGATGAGCGAAGTCGCGCAGGTCGACCGACTCGAGCAGCTGCATGGCGCGATCGTTCAGGCAGTCCAGGCGCGATTCGTCCTCCCAGAAATGAAAGGAGTTGGCGATTTTCCGCTGAAGCGCGATCCGTACGTTCTCGAGCAAGGTCAGATGCGGGAAGGTGGCGGAGATCTGGAACGAACGGATCATGCCGCGCCGCGCGATCTGGACCGGCGACTCGCCCGTGATGTCGGCACCGTTGAAGAGGATCGTTCCCGACGTCGGCTTCACGAAGCCGGTCAGCAGATTGAACACGGTCGTCTTGCCGGCGACGTTCGGACCGATCAGCGCATGCACGCGGCCGCGCTCGATGCTCAGGCTCACATCCTGGACGGCGGCAAACCCCATGAACTCCTTGGACAGCCCCCGGGTTTCCAGTATCAGATCGCTGGCTGCCACAAGACGGATCTATTCGATTGCGCTGGTCGACTTGACTTGCTGGCGCAGCACGAACTTCTGGATCTTGCCGGTCGACGTCTTCGGCAGCGGTCCGAACACCACGCGCTTGGGCACCTTGAAGCGCGCCAGCAGGCCACGACAGTGGTCGATCAGCTCTTCGGCCTGCACCGTGGCGCCGGCCTTGAGCTCGACGAACGCGCACGGCACTTCGCCCCACTTGGGGTCCGGCTGCGCGACCACGGCAGCGACCAGCACCGCGGGATGCCGGTGCAGCGCGTCCTCGACCTCGAGCGAGGAGATATTCTCACCCCCCGAGATGATGACGTCCTTGCTGCGGTCCCTGATCTTCACGTAGCCGTCCGGGTGCACCACCGCCAGGTCGCCCGTGTGGAACCAGCCGCCGGCGAACGCCTGCGCCGTTGCCCTCGGGTTTTTCAGGTAGCCCTTCATCAGAATATTGCCGCGGAAGAAGATCTCACCCATCGTCTCGCCGTCGGCCGGCACCGGCTGCATGGTTTCCGGATCCAGCACCGCGATGGCCTGCTGCAGGTGGTATGCAACTCCCTGGCGTCCGTTCAGCCGGGCCCGTTCCTCGAGCGGAAGCCCGGCCCACGCCTGCTGCCTGGCGCATACGGCTGCCGGACCGTACGACTCGGTCAGGCCGTACACGTGCGTGATATCGATTCCGATCCGTTCGCATCCCTCGATCACCGCCGCCGGAGGAGCGGCCCCGGCGATCAGCCCTTTGATCGGATGCCGGATACCCGCGCGCAACTCCTCGGGCGCGCTGATCAGCATGCTGTAGACGATCGGCGCGCCGCACAGGTGCGTGACCGTGTGCTCGCGGATCAGCGCGAACACCTGGGCCGGGTCGACCCTGCGCAGGCAGACACTGGTGCCCGCCACCAGCGCCATCGCCCAGGGCATGCACCAGCCATTGCAATGGAACATCGGCAGCGTCCAGAGGTACACCGAATGCGCCGGCATGCCCCACGAGATCACGTTGCTGGCGGCGTTCAGGTAGGCTCCGCGGTGGTGGTAGACGACCCCCTTCGGATCGCCGGTCGTGCCCGACGTGTAGTTGAGCGTGATCGCATCCCATTCATCGGCGGGCAGCTGCCATGCGAAGCCCGGATCGCCGCCGGCCAGGAACGAGTCGTAGTCGATCTGACCGAGCTCCTTGCCCGCGGGCGCCAGGGCATCCTGAACCTCGATGACCAGCGGGCGCTCGCCCTGCATGCGCGCCAGCGCCTTTTCGATCACCGGGGAGAATTCCCGATCCGTCAGCAGCACGCGGGCGCCGCCGTGCGCCAGCATGAAGGCGATCGCTTCGGCGTCGAGGCGGGTGTTGAGCGCATTGAGCACGGCGCCGCTCATCGGGACGCCAAAATGCGCCTCGAACATCGCCGGCACGTTGGGCAGCATCGCGGCCACCGTATCGCCGCGGCCGACGCCGCGCGCCGCCAACGCGCTGCCCAGGCGCCGGCAGCGCTGATAGGTCTGGGCCCAGGTCTGGGAACGCCCGCCGTAGATCAGCGCCGCATGGTCCGGATACACGCCCGCCGTACGCTCGAGGAAGCTCAGCGGCGACAAAGCGACGAAATTGGCCTGATTGCGGTCAAGACCGACGTCGTAAGCAGAGCTGCGGCTCATGGCTTTGCTTCGGTGGCGGCCACGCGCTCCGGATGCCGCGCGAAGCCTCCATGCAGGCTCGAACTCGAATTGCGTCTCCCTGCAGGTCATCATATACAACCTTGCCCTATGATGTCTTCGAAATCGAACGATGGCCTGCGCGACGCGCGCGCGGGCGTTTCCGCGGCGCGGCATCCATGGCGTTGAACCTCCTGCTCAAAGGGCTCGTGATCGGCGTGTCGATCGCCGCTCCGGTCGGTCCGATCGGGTTGTTGTGCGTCCGGCGCAGTCTCGAGCAAGGCGTCGTCGCAGGGCTGGCCACCGGCCTCGGAGCCGCCACCGCGGACGCCGCGTACGGATGCGTCGCGGGATTCGGGCTGACCGCCATCTCCGGCTTCCTGGTGGCCCATGCGACCTGGCTGCGCCTGGGCGGCGGCGCGACCCTGTGCTGGCTGGGCGCACGCATGATTCTGGCGCGTCCCGCCCAGCGGGAAGCGCGGGCCAGGTCCGGCGGCGTGCTGCCGGCGTACTTTTCGACTCTGCTGCTGACGCTGGCCAATCCGATGACGATCCTGTCCCTTGTCGCCGTATTCGCCGGCTTCGGGCTGGTGGTGTCAACCACCTACGCGGGCGCCGCAACGCTGGTGGCCGGAGTGTTCGTCGGTTCGGGTCTGTGGTGGCTCTTTCTGAGCACGGCGGCAGCGCGGATGCGCCACCGCGTCAGTGACTCGTGGATGCGGGCGATCAACCGCCTGTCCGGCGGCACGATCGTGCTGTTCGGCCTGTACGCACTGTCGACGCTGCTGCCACGCTGATCGGGACGGCGCACGCGAGCATCTTGGGGCATGTCTTCCGAATCAACCCGGGCGGTTCGCCTGAGCGCACCGATATGTACGGCCGAAGCGCTGAGCATGACCGGCTTTTCCGCCTACCCGGCCTTCCTGCCGCATCTGCGCACGACCTGGGGCTTGAGCGGACTGGAGGCCGGATTTGTTGGAGGCGCATTTTTCTTCGGATACATGCTGGCCGTGCCGTTCCTGTCGGGCATCACGGATCGCATCGATGCGCGCTCGGTATTCGCGGCCTCGTGCGCGATCGCCGGCCTTGGAACGGCGGGCTTCGCGGCGCTGGCGCGCGGAGCGCTCACTGGTGCGTTGTTTCAGGCGTTGACCGGCGCGGGACTGGCCGGCACTTACATGCCCGGGTTGAAGGCGCTCACCGACCGCGTGACCGGACAACATCTGACGCGCACGGTCGCCCTTTTACACCGCCAGTTTCGGCATCGGCACCAGCCTGTCCCTTGCTCTGGCGGGCTGGCTGGCGGCTGCCCTGCCCTGGCGGACCGCGTTCGCGACGCTGGCGCTTGGCCCGCTGCTGGCGCTGCCGCTGGCGCTGCGGGTGAATCGCCAGCCACCCCCGGGCGGCGCTCATGGCGGCCGGTGGCCAAGCCTGCGCGGGGTGCTCGGTCGCCCAGAGGTCAGGCGTTACGTGCTCGGCTATTCGGTTCACTGCTGGGAGCTGTTCGGACTTCGCTCCTGGCTTGTCGCTTTCATCGTCTTTGCCGGGTCGGTGTCCGGTTCGCAATGTCCAGGCCTCAGTGCCACCGCCGCGGCGGCGCTGATCAACCTGCTCGGCCTGCCCGCCAGCGTGCTCGGAAACGAGGCGGCGGGACAGTTCGGGCGGATGCGATGGATCGCTTCGGTGATGGTCTGCGCCGGCGCGCTCAGTTGGCTGATCGGCCTGGCCGCAATCGCGCCGTGGTGGATCGTTCTTCCGCTGCTCGCCGCATATTTCGTTTGCGTGATGGCTGACTCGGCCGCTCTGACGGCGGGCCTGGTGGCCTCGGCGCCCCCGGCGCAGCGCGGAGCCGCCATGGCGGTCCATTCGCTGCTTGGATTCGGCGGCGGATTTCTGGCGCCGATCGTTTTCGGCGCGACCCTGGATGCCGCCGGCGGGGGATTGCCCGGCTGGGCGGTCGCATTCGGCACGCTGAGCGCGGGTGGATTGATGTGGGCGTACGGGGCGAGAGCCGCCGATCGGCGCAGCCTGGGCAGATGATGCAGTTGGCTATAGTGTGGCTCAGGCGGTTTTCGGGGGGCGCAGCCGTGCAGAGGGAAGGCCAATGATTGCAAGCTTTCGAAATGCCGGGCATCGGCGAGGCGCGCTGCTGACGCTGCTGGCATGCGCCCTGCTGTGCCCGCCAGCCTGGCCGGTCGGTTTCGTGCTGACGCAGGACGAGCTGATGCGGCTGCTGAAGGTCGTCGACCAGCGGGGCAGCCGGACCACGATCCCCAGGTCGGTGGCGACCGTTCTCCAGCTGAAATCGGACCAGCTCGAACCGGATGTCAAGCAGGCCGCGTACCTGGACGACCAGGGAAACCGGCATGGATTCGCAAAGCTGAACGACGGCTCCGGCTTCTTCATGTTCTCCAGCGGCGCGGCGCTCGGTCAGACCGTCTACGTGGTCGATAAGGACCTGCACCTGATCAAGGCGGCACGCAGCCTGCTGGTGAACGGCCCGCTGATCCCGCTTCCAGAGGCCGAAGGCCAGAAGGAGCTGGACCAGGAGTTCGGCCGATGGTCGAAGCTGCTGTCGCCCGGCGGGCAGGTGGTGAACCCGTTCAAGCCGCCGGGGGCGGCGTCACCCGGCGCACCGGTGCCTGCCGAGCCGTACCCGTTCAAGAAACCGGATCAGAAGTCGCTCTGATTGTCCCGCCGCATCGGGCACGGGTGCCCGCGGACCGCGTCACAGATGCAGCAGGTTCGGCAGGACCAGTGACAACCCGGGCCAGTAGGTGACCAGCAGCAGAAAACCCAGCATCGTCAGCAGCCATGGCAGCACCGCCACCGTCAGCTCGGTGATGCCCATCTGCGTGATACCCGACGCAACGTAAAGATTCAGCCCGACCGGCGGGTGGCACAGGCCGACCTCCATGTTGACCATCATCAGGACGCCGAAGTGGATCGGGTCGATGCCGAGCCGCGTTGCGACCGGCAGCAGGATCGGTGCCATGATCAGCACGATCGAGCTCGGCTCCATCACGTTGCCGGCAACCAGCAGCAGCACGTTGACGACCAGCAGGAACGCAATCGGTCCGAGCCCCTGGGCCGTCAGCCAGTCGGCCATGCCCTGCGGGATGCTCTCGCTGGTCATCAGGAAACTGAACAGCACCGCGTTGGTGATGATGTACAGCAGCATCGCGCTCATGGCGGCCGCGTCCAGCAGAGCACGTGGAACCTGGCTCAGTTTCAGGTCGCCATAGACGAACACGACGACGATGAACGAGTAGACCGCCGCGCACGCGGCCGCCTCGGTCGGCGTGAACACCCCGGAGTAGATGCCGCCGATGACGACCACGATCAGCGCCAGGCCCCATGATGCCTGGCGCAGGGCCAGCCAGCGCTCGCGCCAGCTGGCGCGCGGCAGCCGTGGCAGATCGCGACGGCGCGCGATCAGCCAGGTCGTCAATCCCAGGGCCAGCGCCAGCACCAGACCGGGCGCGATCCCGGCCGCGAACAGTTTGCCGACCGAGGTGTTGGTGGAGACGGCGAACAGCACCATCACGATCGAGGGCGGCACCAGGATGCCCAGCGCCCCGCTGGTGGTAATGACGCCCGCGGCGAAGCGCCTGGGAAAGCCGCGTTGGACCATCTCCGGCAGGATGATCGAGCCGATCGCGGCCACCGTGGCCACCGACGATCCGGAGATCGCGGCGAACAGGGCGCAAGCGATGATGCCGGCCAGGGCCAGGCCGCCGTACAGGTGGCCGACCATCGTGGTGGCGAAATGGATCATCCGCCGCGCCACGCCGCCCTGCGTCAGCAGGGTGCCGGCCAGAATGAAAAACGGGATGGCCATGATGCTGAAGTTCTCGATGCCGGTGAACAGCTTCAACGCCACCGACTCGATCGGAACCTGGGTCATCGTGAACAGGTAGGTAAGCACCGTCAGACCCAGCGAAATCGACACCGGCATGCCGGTCAGCATCAGGGCGATCAGCAGCCCGAATATCAGCGCCGCGTTCATGCCGGCCTCGCAGGCTGCTCCTCGGCCTGATCCCCAATCGGCATCGGGCGCTCGATCGGCGCCGGGTGCCGGTGCGGGACCCTGCCGGTGCGCAGGAAACCGACCACGACCTGCAGGAAGCGGAAGCACATCAGGTACGAGCCGAGCGGCACGCACAGATACACGATCCACATCGGCAATTCCATGTCCTCGGACGTCTGGTCTGTTTGCGCGATCTCCCAGACCAGAATCGCGCCCAGCGTGCCGACCACGCCGGTGAACAGCACGCCGCCCAGCAGCGCGATCGTGACCACGACCTTGCGCGGGCGCGGCGCCAGCCGGTTGATCAGCACGTCGACGCCAACGTGCACACCGGCGCGCACGCCATAGGCCGCGCCGAACTTTGCCATCCAGACGAACAGAAAGATGCACAGCTCCTGCGCCCAGGTCATGCTCAGGCGGATTGCGACATCCTGGACGTACGGCACCGAGGAAAGAAAGCGCAACACCACGGAGGCGAAGATCACCAGGGTGGCAATCCCCATCAGCGTGCCGATCAGCGTTTCCTCGAGCCGATCGAGCAGCTTGAGCGCGAACATCGTGATCAGCGGCCTGTAACAGCCCCGACAACTAGTGTCCTTCGGCAGCCTGCTCCTTGAGCAGTTCGTCGACCACGTCCTTGCCGACCCGCCCGGCGACCTCGGAGCGCACCGGCTCCAGCGCCTTGACCCACGCCGCCCGCTGGTCGGCGCTCAGGTGAATGACCTTGGTGCGTCCCGCCTTCTCGATCGCCGCCATCGCGTTCACATTGTCCTGGCGCGCCATCTCATGCTCGAATTGCGTCGCATCCTTCATCGCGCTCTCGAGCGCGCTCCTGATGTCCGGCGGCAGCCCGGACCAGAATCTGGTGTTTACGATCACCGCGTAGCCCAGGTAGCCGTGATAGGTGTCGACCGCGTACTTCTGCACCTCGTGCATCTTCTGGGTATACATGTTCGACCACGGGTTTTCGGTGCCGTCGACCACCCCGGTCTGCAGAGCCTGGTAAACGTCGCCGAACGCCATCACCTGCGGAATCGCATCGAGCGCGCGCATCTGCGCTTCCAGAACCTTTGAGCTCTGGATCCGCATCTTCAGACCCTTCAAGTCGCCGGGGCTGACGATCGACCTGTTGGCACTGAAAACCTTGAAGCCGTTGTCCCAGAAGGCAAGTCCCGTGATGCCCTTCGTTTCCAGTTTCGACATCAGCTTGCGGCCGATCGGGCCGCTTTCGACGCGTGCGAGGAACGCCTCGCTCGGAAACATGTACGGGATGTCGAACACCTCGAATTCCTTGACGCCGAGGGGCCCGAACTTCGCAAGCGAGGGCGCCAGCATCTGCACCGAACCGAGCTGCAGCGCTTCGAGCTCCTCCTTGTCCTTGTACAGCGTGCTGTTCGGATACACCTCGACTTTCACCCGGCCCTTGGTCAGCTGCTCGGCCAGCTGCTTGAAGCGCTCGGCGCCCTGCCCTTTCGGGGTGTCGGCCGCAACCACATGGCTGAACTTGATCACGATCGGCTGTTGCGACCGCGCCTGCGGAACGGCGATCAGCGCCAATCCGCCCAGCAGAGCAAGCGCGGCGAACCCTTGCGGGCGAAACTGCAGGTTCATGCATCACCTCCCCATCCATCCACGGCGCGCTCGCATATTCGGGTGCCGGGGCGCACCGGGCGCCGTTTGCGCGTCCACCGGTCGAGACAGCGACGATAACCGCTATCGCACTGCAGCAGGCAGTGCCGGCGCGGCATCGGGTTGTTTTTTATCCGATGTCGCCGCCGCGCGGATCGATTCCACCAGGTCGCGGCCGATGCGGTCCTGCATCTGCCGGTAAACCGGCTGCATGGCCTTTTTCAACGAGGCCCGTTGCTCGGCCGTCATCTCGATGATCTGAATCCGGCCACTGCCGCGAATGGCCTCGATCGCGGCCCGCTCGTCGCTGGCCGAGATTGCCTCGACATAGCGGGTCGCCTCGTTGATCGCCTGTTCGAGGACGCCTCGGACGTCGGGGGCAAGCGCCTCCCAGAACCTGCTGTTCGCCACCACCACATAGACGTCGTAACCGTGACGGGTCATCGACATGACTTTCTGGACCTCGTACAGCTTTTGCGTATAAATGTTGGCCGGCGTGTTCTCCGCGCCGTCGACCACGCCGGTCTGCAGCGCCTGGTAGACCTCCGAGAAGGCCAGCATCTGCGGAATCGCGCCGATGGCGCGCATCTGCGCCTCGAGCACCTTCGAGGATTTCACGCGCATCTTCAGGCCCTTGAAATCTTCCGGGCTGCGCAGAGGCTTGTCGGCGGTGAACTCCTTGAAGCCGTTGTCCCAGAACGCCAGGCCGGTCATCCCGTACGGTTTCAGATGCTCGAGCATCGAGGCGCCGATCGGTCCGTGCGTGACCCGGTGGACAGCCTCGTAGCCGTCGAACAGGTAAGGCAGGTCGAAGGCTTCGAGTGCCTTCAGCCCGATCGGACCGAACTTAGACGCGGACGGCGCCAGCATCTGTACCGAGCCCAGCTGCAGCGCCTCCAGCTCCTCCTTGTCCTTGTACAGCTGGCTGTTGGGATAGACGTCGACCCGGACCCGGCCGCCGGTGCGCTCCTGGACCAGTTTGCTGAAGTACGCGGCGCCCTTGCCCTTGGGCGTGTCGGGCGCGGCCACGTGGCTGAATTTGATCACGACGGCGGGCTGCTCGCCGCGGGCGCCGCGCACCGGCGCCAGAACCAGGCCCGCCACGATCACCAGGGCCATTTGTGCTTCGAAGGTCGATTTGAAACAATGCACGTGAGCATTCCTCGCAGCCCGCGCCGTCCAAACCATGATCGCCCTGGGATTTTGCACCCTGCCGCGAAGCCACGTGCGCGGGAGCATGGCGCCCGGGATCCTTACATGTCGGTAAGCGACGAGCGCGGTGACAATCCGGATCGGCGCCCTGAGGCCGCGCAACCCCTGCCCGGAGTGACCCGCGCGCTCGCGCGGTACCTGGTCCAGGCCCGCTATGAGGAGCTGCCCCCGGCGGTCCGCAGGGAAGGCGTGCGCACGCTGGTCAACTGGGTTGGCGCCGCGGTGGGCGGGTCGCACCACGAGACGATCGACAAGGCCGTCGCGGCGCTGGCCCCGTTGTCCGGGGCCGCGCACGCCGGCATTCTGGGACGCAGCGAGCGTTTCGACGTGATGAACGCCGCTTTCATCAACGGCGTCAGCTCTCACGTCTTCGACTACGACGACACCCATTTGAAGACCGTGATCCATCCAGCCGCTCCGGTCGTGCCGGCCATCCTCGCGTGGTCCGAATACCGCTCGGTCACGGGCCGCGAATTCCTGAACGCGCTGATCGTGGGGGTGGAAGTCGAATGCCGGATCGGCAACGCCGTCTATCCCGATCACTACGATCGCGGCTGGCACATTACCGGCACCGCCGGCGTGTTCGGAGCAGCGGCCGCGATGGGCAAGCTGCTGGCATTGAGCGAGCAACAAATGGTCTGGGCCCTTGGATTGGCCGCCTCCCAGCCGGTTGGATTTCGCGAATCGTTCGGATCGATGAACAAGAGCTTCAATCCGGGGCGCGCAGCGCACAACGGGATGACCGCGGCGATCCTGGCCGCCGCCAGCTTCACCAGCTCGGACCGCATGATCGAGGCCGAGCGCGGGTGGGCCAACACGATCAGCACCCGGCAGGACTACGATCAGATCACCGGCGACCTGGGCCGGCGCTACGAGGCGGCGCTGAACTCCTATAAGCCGTTCGCGTGCGGCGTTGTGCTGCACCCGGCCATCGACGCCGCGATCCAGCTGCGCAACCAGTACGATCTTAGACCGGATCAGATCGATCGGATCGAGCTGCAGGTCAATCCGCTGGTGCTCGAACTGACGGGCAAGAAGGCGCCGCGCTCGGGGCTGGAGGGCAAGTTCAGCGTCTACCATGCGGTGGCGGTCGCCCTGGTCGAGGGCGCCGGCGGCCAGAGTCAGTTCAGCGACCGGGCGGTGCGCGAACCGGCCGTGCTGGCGCTGCGCGACAGAGTCGCTCCGACCGCCGATCGATCGATCGATCCCGCCCAGGTCGTTGTCGACATCACGCTGGCCGACGGACGCCGGCTGCACAAGCGCATCGAGCACGCAATCGGCAGCGTGCAAGCGCCGTTGAGCGACGACGCGTTGGAGGCGAAGTTCCTCGGCCTGGTCGAGGACATCCTGTCGCCGCCGCGCGCCCGCCAGTTGCTGGACGCGTGCTGGAGAATCGAAACCCTGTCCAGCGCCGCGTCCGTAGCCGAGGCGGCCGTACCTTCGTGAGTGCAGGCTCGCGAGCGGGGCCAGTGTGAAAATCTCCATCCTCGACGATTTCTGCGACACGCTGAGCGGCCTGCCTTCGTTCGAAAAGCTGGCCGGGCACGACGTGACCGTCTGGAACGACCACGTCGAGGACGTCGCCACGCTGGCCGAACGATTGCGGGATTCGGAAGTGCTGGTGCTGATCCGGGAGCGCACTGCGATCCGTGCGCCGCTGCTCGAGCGTCTGCCCAGGCTCCGGCTGATCAGCCAGCGCGGCGCCTGCCCTCACATCGACGTGGAGGCGTGTACCCGACTGGGCGTCGTCGTATCGTCCGCTCAACACGCGGACCAGCCGTCCTATGCGACTGCGGAGCTGACGTGGGGTCTGCTGCTCGCCGCGATGCGGCAGATCCCGCAGCAGATGCAGTCGCTGAAGGCGGGCAGGTGGCAGGCCGGTGTCGGAAGCGGCGCTCGAGGCAAGACTTTCGGCGTCTTCGGTTACGGCCGGATCGGCGCCGTTGTCGCACAGTACGCACGGGCCTTCGGAATGCAGGTGCTGGTCTGGTCGGGGGAAGCCTCGCGCGCCCGCGCGCGCGCGCAGGGGCATCGCGTCGCGGCCGACCAGGCGCAGCTATTCAGCGAATGCGATGCCGTCTCGCTGCACTTGCGACTGGTGGACGCAACGCGCGCGATCATCACGGGCGCCGACCTCGCACGGATGAAACCGACGGCCGTGCTGGTCAATACGAGCCGGGCCGCGCTGATCGCACCCGGAGCGCTGGTCGACGCCTTGAAGCGAGGACGGCCGGGGATGGCGGCGATCGATGTCTTCGAGCGGGAGCCGTTGACGGACGTTGACGATCCGCTGCTGGGCCTGCCCAACCTCGTGTGCACGCCGCACATCGGTTACGTCACGCGCGAGGAATTCGAAGCCCAGTTCTCCGAGATTTACGATCAGATCCTGGCCTTCGAGTCGGGCAGCCCCATTCACGTGGTGAACCCGGCGGCCATCCGCCCGGCGCGATGAGGGGTCAGGCGCCGAAAGCGCGCTCGAGGCCGACGTAGCAGCGACGTTCCGACTCGGTCAGACCCGTCAGCGCAGCGCCGGCCAGGCCAGGCATCAGCACGTGCCACTTGCTGGCGCGGTCGGCGGTCTGCAGCGCCCACGCCAGCTCCTCGTCCCCCAGTCCGGATCCGGAGGTCGTGCCCCGGGCGACGGCTTCACACACATTGGGAGGAAAATCCCACTGGCGCGCGATCCGGGCCGACAGCCTCGCCACCACATCGCGCAGGGCATCATGGAAGCCCTCGGTATCGGGCGGCTTGCTTTCCCGGTATCCCGAGTCGAGCACCCGAAGCGCAGCGATCAAACCGATGTTGGCCACCATGCCGGCCAGATAGGCTTGAAACGGGTCGGCAGCGTTGCCGCACAGGTTGGCACAGGCAAACGAGCAGCGTTCGGTCAGGTCCCACAGCCGCGTGCCGGCGCTGCGGCTGAAGCGTCCCTGGCGGGTATCGAAGATCGGCCGCATCACGGCGTTGGTCACGAGCTGTCCCAGACCCCGCTGACCGAGCGCAATCACGGCCTCCTGCAGGTTGGCGATATCGCGGCTGGGGCGGAATCGGGGCGAATTGGCCAGCCTGACCACTTCGCCCACCAGCGCCGGATCGTGCGACAGGCGCTCGGCCAGCTCGCGCGGCGACACGTCGTCGCGCCTGACCAGCCCGATCAGGCGCGGCAACACGACCGGCAGCCGTGGTATCAGATTGGACTCGCGGCCTTCTTGCAGAATCGCTTCGATCCGCGCAAGCGCACGCAGCTCGGCCGGCTCCGCCGGAGTCGGGCGCAAATTGCCGACCCCAAGGAGCAGGGCCGTGAAGCGCCGGTCCGGATCGCCTTCGAGGCGGTGGGATCCGTCCTGGGGCAGACCCGGTCCAGCCGCCGCCACGTGTCTGGAGGTGGCGGACGCGCCTGCGATCGGTGGGACCGCAGCGGCCGGGGCGGAGCGCGGCGCGGACCCCGCAGGCAGGGAAGCTCTCGCGTCGGACGCCCGCGCGCCGCGTAACAGCCTGAGCAGGGACGTTAACAGGGACTTCGTCACTCGGGGTTGGCGCGCACGGCGAGCCCGATCAGACGAAAAGATCGGGCATCAGATCGCGCGAGCCCGGAACGACCGCATACGAGTCGAAGTCGCTGATGCCGGCCGCGCGCAGCACGTCCTCATCGACGAAAAAGTTGCCGCTGGTGGTGCGGGCATCGGAGCACAGGATGGCGCGCGCCGCATCGGCGACGATCTGCGGCGTTCGACACTGCTCCGGGCGTATGCCGGGAATCATCTGCAACGCGGCAGTCAGGATCACCGTCCTCGGCCACAGCGCGTTGACGCCGATGCCGGCGCCCCGGAGCTCCTCGGCATGCCCCAGCACGCACAGGCTCATGCCGTACTTGGCAATCGAATAGGCAACGTGCGGGCCGAACCACTGCGGTTTCAGGTTCAACGGCGGCGACAGCGTCAGCACGTGCGGGTTGCGCCCCTGCTGCGCGGCGCGCCTCAGGTGCGGCAGGCAGGCCTGCGTGCACAGGAAAGTGCCGCGCACATTCACGCCGAGCATCAGGTCGAACCGCCGGATCGGCGTGTTTTCGGTTCCGGTCAGGCTGATCGCGCTCGCGTTGTTCACCAGGATGTCGATTCCGCCGAAGCGCTCGACACCGAGTTGCACCGCCGCCAGCACCTGGGCCTCGTCGCGAATGTCGGCCTGCACCGGCAGGCAGGCGCCGCCGGCCTGCTCGATCTGGCGCGCAGCCGAATGGATGGTTCCCGGAAGTTTCGGATTCGGTTCGACCGTCTTGGCGGCGATCACGATATTGGCACCGTCGGCGGCAGCCCGCAGTGCAATGGCCAGGCCGATTCCGCGCGAGCCGCCGCTGATGAAGATCGTTTTGTCTTTCAGGCTCATAGCCAGCACCCTCTCCCCCGGCCCCTCTCCCGCGGAGCGGGAGAGGGGAGGATTATCAGGCCCCTCCGCAGGGAGCGGGAGAGGGGAGGATTATCAGGCCCCTCTCCAGGAAGCGGCAGAGGGGAGGATTATCAGGCCCCTGTCCCGCTCCGCGGGAGAGGGAGAAAACCCTTCAGGCTGCCTTCGGCCATAACACCAGTTGCGTACAGCGGAATTCGGCGATCGCGCGCCCGGATTCGATGTGCGACACGGTCGCATCCCACACCTGCGTCGTGCGCCCCAGGTGCAGTGCGCGCGCCTGTGCCTGCAGCGACCCGGTGGTTGCAGTGCCCAGGAAGTTGGTCTTCAGCTCGATCGTCGTGAAGTTCTCGGCGCCGTCGGGCAGGTGCGCGATGCAGGCGAATCCGCAGGCGGTGTCGGCCAGCGCGATCACGCTGGCCGCATGCAGGTATCCGTTCGGCGCCAGCAGCCGCGGCTCGATCGCCACCCGCATCCGCAACGCGCTGTCCTCGACCTCGACCAGTTGCAGTCCCAGCAGAGCGGGCAGTCCGATCTGCGTCCGTTGCTGCAGCGCCTCGAAGGAGATGTCGGATCGCAGCGGCATCGCAGCCCAGCTCAGTGGAATTTCGAAAAATCGGGGGCGCGCCGCTCCATGAACGCGCTGAAGGCCTCGCGCGCTTCGGCGCTTCCGAGCAGCCGTCCGAAGACAGCGCTTTCCTCGGCGATCGCGCGCTGGGTCGCGCCGCGCCAGCCGTCTTTCAGCAGCCGCTTGGTCTCGCGCAGCGCCACCGGCGGCAGCTGCGCCAGGCGGGCGCACTGGCGCTGGGCGTGCCCGAGCACTTCGGCCGGCGGCAGGATCCGGTTGACCAGCCCCAGTTCGAGCGCCTCTTCGGCCGACGCCGGGTCTCCCAGCAGCAGTTTTTCAGCGGCGCGGTGGTACCCCGCGGCCAGCGGCAGCAGCAGGCTGGAGGCGAATTCCGGGCACAGTCCCAGGTTCACGAACGGCAGCGAAAAGCGCGAATCGTCGGCGCAGTACACCAGGTCGCAGTGAAGCAGCAGGGTCGTGCCGATGCCCACCGCCGCTCCGTTGACGGCTGCCACCACCGGCTTGGCGGCGCCCGACAATGCGGCCATGAACCGGAACACGGGCGCATCGGCCTGCTGGGGCGGCGCGCGCAGGAAGTCCTCCAGATCGTTGCCCGCGCTGAATACGTCCGGCTGGCCGTGCAGCAGGATCACCCGGACCGAATCGTCGGTCTCGGCGGCCGTCAGCGCCTGGCTCAGCGCCGCGTACATGTCCGCCGTGATCGCATTCTTGCGCGCGGGGCGCGCGATCTGGATGCGGGCGATCGCCCCGTCGGACTCGGTCAGGATCGACACGGGCACCCCGCGCTCATTCGATGCGCTCGAAGACACCGGCGGCGCCCATGCCGGTGCCGACGCACATCGTGACCATGCCGTACCTCAGACCGCGCCGGCGCAGCCCGTGCAGGAGCGTGGCCGAGCGGATCGCGCCGGTCGCTCCCAGCGGATGGCCCAGCGCGATCGCGCCGCCCATCGGGTTGACCCTGGCGCGGTCAAGCCCGAGCTCGTTGATGACCGCCAGCGACTGCGCGGCAAACGCCTCGTTCAGCTCGATCCAGCCGATGTCGTCCAGCGTCAGGCCCGCGCTGCGCAGCGCGGCCGGGATCGCTTCCTTCGGTCCGATGCCCATGATCTCGGGCGGCACGCCGCGCACCGCGAACGACACGAAGCGCGCCAGCGGCTTCAGGTTGAAGCGCTTTAGCGCCGCCTCACTGACTAGCAGCAGCGCGCCGGCGCCGTCCGAGGTCTGCGAGCTGTTGCCGGCCGTGACGCTGCCCTTGGCGGCGAACACCGGCCTGAGCTTGGCCAGCGCCTGCGCGCTGGTGTCGGCGCGCGGACCCTCGTCCAGCGCGATGCTGCGCTTTTTCGCCTCGAGCTCGTGCGTGGCCAGATTGGCGGCCTTCTCGACCACCTCGAACGGCGTGATCTCATCGCCGAACTCGCCCGCCTTCTGCGCCGCGACCGCACGCTGGTGCGAGATCAGCGCGAACTCGTCCTGTGCTTCGCGCGAGACCTTCCAGCGCTGGGCAACCTTCTCGGCCGTGATGCCCATGCCGAAAGCGATCGCGACGTTCTGGTTCGAGTCGAAGATGTGCGGGTTGAACGACGGCTTGTTACCCGCCATCGGCACCATGCTCATCGATTCGACGCCGCCGGCCAGCATCACGTCGGCCTCGCCCACCCGGATGCGGTCGGCCGCGATCGCCACCGCATTCAGGCCCGACGAGCAGTAGCGGTTGACGGTCGCGCCGCCCACGCTATCGGGCAGGCCGGCCAGCAGCACCGCGTTGCGCGCGACGTTCATGCCCTGTTCGGCCTCCGGAAACGCACACCCGATCACCGCATCCTCGATCGCGGCCGGATCCAGCGACGGAACCCTGGCAACCGCCGAGGCGATCGCGGCCACCAGCAAATCGTCGGGACGAATCGCGCGAAAGGCGCCGCGGGGTGCCTTGCCCACCGGCGTGCGCGCGGCCGCCACGATGTATGCATCCTGAACTTGATTTGGCATGACGATCTCCGTTTCAGTTGCGCACCGGCTTGCCGGTCTGCAGCATCCCCATCATCCGCTCCTGCGTCTTCGGATTGGCCACCAGCTGCGTCAGGTGCTGGCGCTCCAGGTCCAGCAGCCACTGCTCGTCCACGAGCGATCCGGCGTCCACGTCGCCGCCAGTCATCACCTCGGCGATGGAGCCTGCGACCAGCATGTCGTGGTCGCTGATGAATCCGCCTTCCTTCAGGTTCACCAGCTGGGCCTTGATCGTGGCCGCTCCGGCGCGGCCGGCCACCGGGAAGCTCCTGACCCGCAGCGGCGGACGGTAGCCGACCGCCTGCATCTCGAACGCCTTACCGATCGCGGTCCACAGCACCTCGTACGGATTGAACACGATCGTGTCCGAATCCAGCAGGTAGCCCATCACACGGGCTTCCAGCGCCGATCTGGAAACGGTCGCCATCGCCGCGTTCTGGAACCAGGCGCGCAGGTACGGCACCAGGTCCGTGCCGCCGGTGGCGCGCGCCGCCTGCGCCGCGCGCAGCGCTCCCTCCTTCAGGCCGCCGGCGCCGGGGATGATCCCGACTCCGACCTCGACCAGCCCGATATAGCTCTCCAGGCTGGCGACACGGTGCGCACAATGCAGCGCCAGCTCGCAGCCGCCGCCCAACGCCAGCCCCTGGATCGCCGCCACCACCGGCACCTGCGCGTACTTCACGCGCATGAACGCCTGCTGCATTTTGGCCTCCTCGGCGCCGACCGCCTTGGGCCCCCCGCTCATGAACACCGGCAGCAGCGCCTTCAGATCGGCGCCCGCCGAGAACGGCTCGTCGGGCGACCAGATCACCAGGGACTTGCCCTCGGCCTGCGCCGCATCGAGGGCGCGTCCCAGGCCGGCGACCACGCCCGGACCCAGCGTGTGCAGCTTCGAGCGGATCGAGAAGATCAACACTTCATCCACGTGCGGCTGCTCGAGGCGCCACAGCCGGCAGGAGTCGTCCGCAAACAGCGTGACGCCCGCATCCAAGCCCGTCGGCACGCCCTCGCCCAGCAGCGGAGCGCGGAACACCTGTTTCGCGTACACGGCCAGGGTGGTGCGCGGCTCGAAACGCGCGCGTGCCGGGTTCCACGATCCCTGCGGCGTATGCACGCCGCCCGCCTTGGCCACCGGGCTCTTCTGCACCCAGTCGGGAAGCGGCGCCTTGGAAAGCGCCTCGCCGCGCTCGATATCCTGGCTCACCCATTCGGCCACGCGCTGCCAGCCGGCCGCCTGCCAGGTCTCGAACGGGCCGGTTTCCCAGCCGAACCCCCAGCGCAGCGCGAAGTCGATATCGCGCGCGCTTTGCGCGATCTCGGCCAGGTGAACCGCGATGTAGTGGAACATGTCGCGATAGATGGCCCACAGGAAGCGCGCCTGCGGATGATCGGTCTCGCGCAGCAGCTTCAGCCGCTGTCCGGCATCCTCGGTCTTCAGGATCCGCACCACCAGCTCGTCGGCCTTGCGGCGGCTGTCGACGTACTCGGCGCTGCGCGGGTCGAGCACCTTGATCAGCGGGCCGTCTTTCCGATAGAAGCCGGCGCCGGTCTTCTGGCCGAGCGCGCCCTTGTCGACCAGCGCCTGCACCACCGGCGGAACGGTGTACAGCGAGGCGAATGGATCGCGCGCCGCCGGCAGCGTCTGCTGCATCGTGCGGATCACGTGCGCCATCGTGTCCAGCCCCACCACGTCCGCAGTGCGGAAGGTCGCGCTCTTGGCGCGCCCCAGCCGCGTGCCGGTCAGGTCGTCCACCACGTCGAAGGCCAGCCCCAGTCTGCCCGCTTCGTGGATCGTGGCGAGCATCCCGAATACGCCGACCCGGTTGGCGATGAAGTTCGGGGTGTCCTTGGCACGCACCACGCCTTTGCCGAGCGTGCTGGTCAGAAAGGTCTCGAGCTGATCGACCACGCCGGCTGCCGTGGCCGCGGTCGGGATCAGCTCGACCAGGTGCATGTAACGGGGCGGGTTGAAAAAGTGCACGCCGCAGAAGCGCGGGCGCAACGCCGCATCGAGCGCCTCGGACAGGCTGGTGACCGACAGACCGGAGGTGTTGGATCCGAAGATCGCGCCCGGGGCGATGTGAGGCGCGACTTTCCGGTACAGGTCGCGCTTCAGGTCCATGCGCTCGGCGATCGCCTCGATCACCAGGTCGCACTCCGAAAGCCGGGCCAGATGCTGGTCGTAGTTGGCCGGCTCGATGAACTGGGCGTCATCCTTCTGCGCCAGCGGCGCCGGGTTCAGGCGACTCAGGTTCTCGATGGCGCGCAGCACGATGCCGTTGCGATCGGGCGACTTGTCGTCGGGCAGATCGAACAGCAACACCGGCACGCGCGCGTTCACGCAGTGCGCCGCAATCTGCGCGCCCATCACTCCGGCGCCCAGCACGGCGACCTTCTTGATCGAAAGCTGCTTCATTGTTTTTCTCTCTCCGTTCAGCGGCCAGGGCCGCGAGCGCCATCAGAACAGTTCGGCCTCGAGTTGCATCAGGTTGCCGGCCCCCGAGCGCGCGGCGCGGATATGGTAAGCGGTCTCCGGCAGCAGGCGCTGGAAGTAGAAGCGGGCCGTCGCGAGCTTGGCGCGGTAGAACGGATCGGCTCCCGCGGCGCCGGCCCGATCCAGCGCAACGCGCGCCATTTTGGCCCAGAAATAGGCAAAGACCAGGTGCCCGATCACCCGCAGGTAGCTCGTTGCAGCGGCGCCTGCCTCCTCCGGATTGCCCCTCGCCTTCATGCCGATTTCCATCGTCAGCTTCTGCACCTTGTCGCCCAGATCGGCCAGCGGCGTGATGAACTCGTTCATCTCGACCGAGCTTCCGTGCTCGGCGATGAATTGCTGCACCAGCCTGCCGAAGGCGAGCAGCCTGGTTCCACCGTCGTTCAGCACCTTGCGATAGACCAGGTCGAGCGCCTGGACCGCGTTGGTGCCCTCGTAGATCATGTTGATCCGGGCATCGCGCAGCAGCTGCTCCATGCCCGACTCGTGGATGTACCCGTGTCCGCCGAACACCTGCAGGCACTGCGACACGCCGTCGAAGGCGTTGTCGGTCAGGAACGCCTTCGCGACCGGGGTCATCAACGCCATCATGTCGGCGGCGAACGCGCGCTCGGACTCATCCGGATGGTGATTCTGCTGGTCGGCCATCAGCGCCAGCCAGTAGGAGAACGCGCGACCGCCCTCGGCCCACGCGCGCGCGGTCAGCAGCGAGCGGCGCACGTCCGGATGCACGATGATCGGATCGGCCGGCCCGTTGTGCGCAGCGCCGGGCGCCAGACTGCGCCCCTGCACCCGTTCCTTCGCGTAGGCGGCGGCGTTCTGGTAGGCCGCCTCGGTCAGCCCCAGGCCCTGGACGCCAACCGCAAGCCGCGCGCCGTTCATCATCACGAACATCGCATTCAGGCCGCGGTTGGCCTCGCCCACCAGCCAGCCGGTGGCCCCTTCGAACACGATCTGGCAGGTCGAGTTGCCGTGGATGCCCATCTTGTGCTCGATGCCGCCGCAGTACAGCGCGTTGCGCGCGCCGACCCGCGCGGCCTGGCCTTCGCCTTGCGGCAGCAACTTGGGCACGACGAACAGCGAGATGCCTCTGGTTCCGGCCGGTGCGCCCGGCAGCCGCGCCAGCACCAGGTGGACGATGTTCTCGGCCATGTCGTGTTCGCCGGCTGAAATGAAGATCTTCTGCCCGGTGATGCGGTAGCTGCCGTCGGGTTGCGGCTCGGCTCGCGTGCGCAGCAGGCCCAGGTCGGTGCCGCAGTGCGCCTCGGTCAGGCACATGGTGCCGGTCCATTCGGCCGAAACAAGCTTCGGCAGGAAGGTCGCCTTCTGCTGCGGCGTGCCGTGCACCAGCAGGCATTCGTACGCGCCCAGCGTCAGGCCCGAATACATGGTCCAGGACTGGTTGGTCGCGCAGCGCATCTCATCGAATGCGATCTGCAGCACGTGGGGCAGCGCCTGCCCCCCGTATTCGGCCTCGGCCGTCAGTCCCTGCCACCCGCCTTCGCGCAGCTGTTCGAACGCCGCCCGGAATCCCTCGGGCGTCCTGACCTCGTGGGTGGCCGCGTCGAAGCGGCAGCCCTGCTCGTCGCCACTCAAATTCAGCGGCAACAGCACATCGGTGCAGAAGCGCCCGCCCTGCTCGAGCACCTGGTTGACCGTGTCTGCGTCCAGATCCTGGAACGGCGGCATGCGCCGGACATGCTCGACCGCCTGCAAGACCTCGTGCAGAACGAATTGCTGATCGCGCAGGGGGGCCTTGTAGACGGGCATCGTCGCTTCTCCTCGAAAAGGTCAATCCACTGTGGGCGCCGCCGGGCGCGCCCGGCGCGCGCCGGTGGCACGCGGCCGCGCCGCCTCGATCAGCCGCGCCAGGGCACGGCGGGCACGCTCCACGCTGCCGCTCGAGCGCAGCAGGCGGGCGTCCTGATGGAACATCAGCATCAGGCCGTAAATCTCGAAGACCATCTGATCGGCATCGGCGCGCCGCCCCAGGTGGCCTTCGTCCTGCGCCATCCGGATCGCGCGCAGCAACTCGCCTTTCCAGCCCTCGATGATCGCCACCAGCGCATCGTGCAGGGGTCCCGGGCGGTCGTCGTATTCGCAGGCCCCGCCGATCAGGATGCAGCCAGCCTCGATCTCCTCGGCCAGCAGCGCAAGCCAGTTCTCCAGCAGCGCCGTCAGCCGCGGCAGCCCGCGCGGGCGCGCGATCGCCGGCCGCAGCACGACGTCGATGAAGCGGGCCGCGTACTGCTTAAGCACCGCCAGTTGCAGCTCCTCGCGCGAGCCGAAATGCGCGAACACGCCGCTCTTGCTCATTTCCAGCCGCTCGGCCAGCGCGCCGATCGTCAGCCCCTCCAGACCCTCGCGGCGTGCGATCGAAAGCGCCTGCTCGATGATGGCGGCGCGCGTGCTTTCGCCCTTGCGCGCGGGACGCGCCGGGGCCGTATCGGATCCGGCCCGGGCCGACGAAGACGACGGTCCGATCGAGCTCATCGCGGGTTGTTTCGGGTGGAAAAAAAAGAATCGAACGTTCGTACTTTTTTATAGCGTTGTCAAGCCCCTGAAAACGACTCGACGAGGTGGTCGACGAACAGGCGCACCTTGGCGGACAGGTGGCGCCGGCTTGGATACACGGCCCACATGTCGAGCAACGGCCCTTCGTGATCGGGCAGCACGCGCACCAGACTGCCGGCGGCCAGCTCGGGCTCCAGCGTGAACTCGGGTGCCATCACCAGGCCCAGCCCGGCCGCGGCGGACGCGACCAGCAGCTCATCGCTGTTGGCAATCAGCGGCCCGGTCACGCGCACGTCGTGCTCCGTGCCGTCCGGGCCGACAAGGCGCCACAGGTTCGGAGTGGGCGCGTAGGCATAGGTCAGCGCGCGATGCGCAGCCAGGTCCGAAGGCCCGCGCGGAGCACGATGGGTTCGCAGGTACGACGGTGCGGCGGCCAGCATCAGCTTCACCTGGCCGAGCCGGCGCGCGACCAGACCCTCGGCACCGACGCGCCCGATCCGGATCGCCAGGTCGAACCCCTCCTCGACCAGATCGGCCAGACTGTCCGACACCGTGACGTCGAAGCGCACCTCCGGATGGCGCGCCGCAAAGCGCGCCACCACCGGCGCCACCTGCTGGGCCGCCAGATTGCGCGGGCAGGTCAGGCGGACCGTGCCGCGGGGGGTCGCCGCGGCCGCGCCGGCCAGCTGCTCGGCCTCCTCCAGCTCGGCCAGCAATTGCACGCTGCGCTCGTAAAACGCCTGGCCGCCCTCGGTCAGCGACAGCTTGCGGGTGGTGCGGTTCAGCAGGCGCGCCCCCAGATGCTGCTCGAGGCCGGCGATCTGGCGTGAAATCGACGAGGTCGACGAGCGCAGCCGCTGCGCGGCTCTTGCGAAGCTGCCGGCCTCCACGACGCGAACAAACGCCTCAATGGCAGCGATCCGATCCACGGTCCCATTATGCCGGATTGCGAAACAATCCGTTTCAAGTCAACCGATTGATTGCTGGTTTCAGAGGAATAAAGTTAAGTGATCGATTCCAACCAAGGAGAGACCCGATGAAGCTTTATTACTCCCCCGGCGCCTGTTCCCTGTCGCCCCACATCGTGATGCGCGAAGCCGGCATTCCGGTGCAACTGGTCAAGGTCGATAGCCAGACCAAGAAAACCGAGGACGGGACCGATTTCAGGACGATCAACAGCAAGGGCTACGTGCCCACGCTGGAGCTGCCCGACGGGCAGCGCCTGACCGAGGGAGCGGTGATCGTCCAGTACCTGGCCGACCAGGTTCCCGCGCGCGGGCTGGCGCCGGCAAACGGAACGATCGAGCGCTATCGGTTGCAGGAGTGGCTCAACTTCATCTCCACCGAGCTGCACAAGCAATTCTCGCCGCTGTTCGATCCGGCCTGCGAAAGCACGGTCAGGGCGCGGCAGACCGAGAAAATCGGCGGCCGTTTCGACTGGGTGTCCAAGCAGTTGGGTGCCCGGGATTACCTGATGGGCGGCACGTTCACGGCTGCCGACGCCTATTTCTACACGATACTGGCCTGGACCCGACACGTCGGCATCGATCTTGCGAAATGGCCGACGCTGACCGCGTACAAGGCCCGGGTCGAGCAGCGTCCGCAGGTGCGCGAGGCGCTGATGGCGGAGGAGCTGCTGAAGTAACCGGATCATGCGGCTGCCTACGCTCTTCGTGTCGCACGGGTCGCCGATGTGCGCGCTGCGCACCAGCCCGGTGGCCGGGCCGTGGGCGGCGCTGGCGCGCGATCTGCCGCGGCCGCGGGCGCTGCTGGTTGTCTCAGCGCATTGGGAAACCGAGTTGCCGATGGTCGGGACCGCCGAAAAGCCGGAAACACTGCACGACTTCGGCGGCTTCCCGCCCGCGCTGGAACGGATCCGCTATCCGGCGCCCGGCGCGCCCGAGCTGGCCCGGACCGCGCTGAATCTGCTGGCGGCGGCCGGCCTGCCGGCTTCGGCCAACGGCTGCCGCGGACTCGACCATGGAGCGTGGGTCCCGCTGCTTCACATGTTTCCGCAGGCCAACATCCCGGTGTTCGAGGTTTCGATCCAGCCCTCGCTGGGAGCGCCGCACCACCTGCGGCTGGGCGCGGCGCTTGCCCCGCTGGCGAGCCAGGGCGTACTCATCGTCGGGTCGGGCTCGATCACCCACAATCTGGGCGATTGGAGCCGCTTCGTGCAACAGCACGGGCTGAAGGTCGAGCCGCAGGCGGGGCTGCCGTACGTCGAGCAATTCCGCGGCGCGATCGAAGCGGCCCTGGACAGCGGCGACCACGAGCTCCTCGCCAACTATCGTGAGCTCGCGCCGGAGGCGGCGCGTGCCCATCCGACCGAGGACCATTTTTTGCCGCTGCTGGTCGCATTCGCAGCCGCGGGCGACCGGCCCCAGGTCGAGCGCATCGACCTGGGTGTCGATGGCGGCGCGATCGCGATGGACGCGTTCGTGTTCCGGCCGCTCTGCTAATCGGTTGCGGGCACCAGCGGCGTGACGGTGTAGCCGCGCGCCTTCAGCGCCGGCACCAGTCCGTCGGCACCGAAGAAATGCAGGCTGCCGACCGCAACCAGGTAGAAGCGGCCGTCGCCCAGCATCCGATCGATCTTGTCGGTCATGGTGGCGTTGCGCGCCGTGATCAGGCGTTCGAATTGCCGCCGCTCGGCCGGGTCGGGCGAGGCGCGCACGCGCTGCAGGTACTCCTGCATGGCCGACACATCCGAGGCGCGCCACGCGGCCACCAGCGCGCGCAACTCCTGCTCGGCCTGGCCGTCCAAAATCGAGCCCACCGCCTGGCGCAACGCGTCGACCTGCTCGGGCCACGGCTGCGAGTCGAGCAGCTCGAACTGGGCCTCGATTCCCTCGAGCTCCACAATCGGTTTGCCGTTGGAGGCCGCCAGCGACGCGAGGTAGGCCTCGGTCGAATGATCCGGCGAGAAGCCCAGCCTGGCGGCCTGCAAGACCACCAGCGTGTCGCCCAGCGCCCAGGGCTTCATGCGCCAGGCCAGCTCGGCCGGAACGCCGAGGCTTTGCAGTGCCCGCTGGATGTCCGACTTCAGACCCGCATCGAGGCGTGCATCCAACCCGGCCTCGCCCTCCGGAAGCTGGGCGCGTGCCATCAGCGCGGCTGCGCTCTGATCCGCCTGCGAGATATCGGCCTCCAGCGCGATCGCATCGACCGAGGCCAGCCGTTGCCGGGTCGAGCGATCCGGCGGGTAGTCCGACGCCACCCCCACGTGCATCGTTCCCATCAGCAACGCGTGACGTTCGCCCTTTCGAGCCTCCCACAGGAAGCCGTGGTGCTCGACCTTCCCGCTGGCCGATGGCTGGGCCTGGCCGGCGTCCGCGTCGAGCGGCGCCGCATGCGC
This sequence comes from Burkholderiaceae bacterium, assembly GCA_036270655.1. Classification (GTDB taxonomy): domain Bacteria; phylum Pseudomonadota; class Gammaproteobacteria; order Burkholderiales; family Burkholderiaceae_F; genus VBCK01. Next base: position 35,793 of record DATBCD010000071.1, on the reverse strand, counting down.
GGTCGCGACCCGGCAAAACAGCAGCAGTGAAAGCCCGGCCGCCAGAAGGCGGCGGCCCAGTCGGGTTGCGCTAGGCAGCGCAGACCTCCTGCGCAACGGGCTTGTCGCGCAAAGGCAGCCCGAAGCGGATCACGTGCGCGTCATCTTCCTCGCGGTGCGCAACGTAGCCGCGCGCCAGCATCAACTGGCGCATCGACTCGTTATCCTTCAGCACGTAGCCGAAGATCTCGCCCAGCCGGCGGTCGCGCCCGCACTGTTCGAGCGCTTCCATCATCGCGTTGCCCAACCCGCGGCCCTGCCACGAATCCTCGACCGTGACGGCGAACTCGGCGCGTTCGCCGTCGGCCAGCCGCGTGTAACGGGCAATCGCGCGAATCTCCCCCGCGCCGCCTTCCTGGTCGACCGCGACGAATGCCATTTCACGATCGTAGTCGATCTGGGTGAAGCGGATCAGCTGCTCCACCGACAACTCGCGCACCGGGGCGTGCATCCGCATGTAGAGCGTCTGCCGCGACAGGCGGGCGACGAAGCGTTGCTCGGCCTCCGCATCCTCCGGCCGGATCGGGCGAAGAAACAGGCTCGTTCCGTCCGCCAGGTGCAGCGGTCGCTCGAGCGACTTCGGATACGGGTGGATGGCCAGGTGCGAATAGGCCGCATCGGGCGCAATGGCACGCTCGTCGACCACCACGCGGGCGTCCAGCGCGACCACGCCCTGTCCGTCGGCCAGCAGCGGGTTGATGTCCAGCTCGCGCAGGCAGGGCAGCTCGCAGGCAAGCTCGGACACCCGGATCAGCGCGTCGATCAGACGATCCATGTCGACGGCGGGCATTCCGCGGAAAGGCCCCAGCATCCGGGATACGCGCGTGCGGTCGATCAGGTCGCTGGCCAGCACCCGGTTCAGCGGGGGCAGCGCGAGCGCCGAATCCGACACCACTTCGACCGCGATACCGCCCATGCCGAAGGTCAGCACCGGACCGAACGAAGGGTCGCGCGCGATGCCGACGATCAGCTCCCGGCCGTGCGGACGCGAAATCATCTTCTGCACCAGAACGCCGGTGAAATGCGCGTGCGGCGCCCGCTTTTCGACCCGTTCCCGGATCAACTCGAAGCCGAGACCGACTTCGTCCGCGGTCTTCAGCGACAGCAGCACGCCGCCCACTTCGCTCTTGTGCGTGACGCCGTCCGCACGCACCTTCAGCACTACGGGAAAGCCGATCTGCTCGGCCAGCTCGCGGGCCTGCGCCTGGCTGGTCGCCAGACGCCCTTGCGCGACCTCGATGCCGCACGCGGCCAGCACCGACTTGGCCTCGTCTTCGCCGAGCACATTGCGACCGGATTTTCGGACCGCATCGACGATCCGACGGGCCGCTGCGATATCCAGGGGGCGGGAGCCGGCCGGGGCCGGATCGACCGGGGGCGGCAACTGCAATCTGAGCTCGCGGTTGCGTACGTGCTGCGCCAGGAACGTAAACGCTTCGACCCCATGCTCGGGGCTTGCCAGCGACGTCAGGCCCGCTTCCTTGAACACCGCCCGTCCCCTGGCGGCATCCTCTGCGCCGAGCCACGCAAGAACGACCGGCTTGCGCGTGCCGTTAATCGGACCGAGCAAAGCGCGCGCCGCCTCCTGCGCGCTGGCGCGCACGGTCGGACAGAACAGGACCAGCACGCCGTCGTTGTCGGGGTCCTGCGCGACGATTTCAAAGGCGCGCGCCAGCCGCTGCGGGTCCGCGTCGCCGATCACGTCGACCGGATTGGCATGCGACCAGGTCGCAGGCAGCACCCCGTCGAGCGCCTTGCGCCCGGCGTCCGACAGCCCGGCCAGCACGGCTCCTTTGTCGGCCACGGCGTCGGCAGCCAGAACGCCGGGCCCGCCGCCGTTGGTCAGAATCGCCAACCGCGATCCGTTGGGCATGCGCCGCCCGGCCAGAGTTTCCGATGCCACGAACAGCTGATCGTATTCACGGACCCGGATCGCACCGCTGCGCCGCAGGGCGCTATCCCACACCCGGTCGTTGCCGGCCAACGCGCCGGTATGGCTCAGCGCGGCTTTGGAGCCGATCGTGTGCCGACCGGCCTTCAGCACAACGACCGGCTTGACGCTGGCGGCGGCGCGGACCGCCGACAGGAACAGGCGCGGGTTGTCCACTCCTTCGACATACAGCGCGACGCTGCGTGTCTCCGGGTCCATCGCCAGGAAATCGAGCAGCTCGGCGAACTCGACGTCCGATCCGTCGCCGGTCGTGACGACCGACGAGAATCCAAAACCGGCGGCCCACGCGTGATCGAGCAGGGCCGCAGCCACCGCGCCCGACTGCGACACCAGCGCGACGCTGCCCGGGCGCGCCGAGGTGCGCGCGAAGGTCGCGTTCAGCCCGATCGACGGCCGCAGCAATCCCAGGCAGTTCGGCCCGATCAGCCGCACGCCGTGGCGGCGCGCGGTGCGCAGCATCTCGTCCTGCAGCTTCCGACCTTCCACGCCGATCTCGGCGAAGCCGGGCGAAAGCACCAGCATGTTCGGAACACCGCGAGCGCCGGCGTCGGCCACCAGCCCCGGAAGGGTGCGCGCAGGCGTCACGGTGATCGCCAGATCCGGCACTTCCGCCAGCGCCTGCAGCGATGGCACGCAAGGACGTCCCTGCACGCAGGTGTACTTCGGGTTGACCGCGTCGATCCGCCCTTTGAAGCCACCGGCCAGCAGGTTGGCGAAAACGTCATATCCGAGCGCGCCGCGACGTTCGGAGGCGCCAATCACCGCCACCGAGCGGGGTGCCAGCGCTGACCGCAGATAGTGTGTGTCCTGCATCGCCGCTCGCTTGGATGCGCCAAGGCGCGAATCCGAATTCGACTCCCTCTGAATGCAATCGGGAAGCGTTGAGGGTCAAAGATTTCGCGAAATGCCCCTTTTTCGCCTGGGTCCGACCGCCTGGTCGGCCGATTCCGCACTGCAACATTACACGTATTTGGCTGCCGTCGTTCGATCCGCGGGCGTCACGTCGGCACATCAAATAAGCTGTTTACAGTGCGAGTGGGGCGATCCCGAACAGGCGCGACGCCCCCCCAATACAATCCGTGCCATGAACGTCCACGGCGTCGCCTACCGGTCCATCTGGCCGATCGATCGACGGGCGGTCGGCATCATCGACCAGACCCGTCTGCCGTACGAGTTCCGTACGCTGGAGCTGACCGACTGGCGAACGATGGTAAGCGCCATCGCCTCGATGCAGGTACGCGGCGCGCCGTTGATCGGCGTGGCAGCCGCCTATGGCATCGCGCTGGCCGCCAACCAGGATGCGGGCCAAAGCGCGCTCGAAGCGGCCAGCCGGCAACTGCTGGCAAGCCGGCCGACCGCGGTGAACCTGCGCTGGGCGGTGCATCGGATGCGAGAGCATCTGGAGGCGCTGCCACCCGGGGAGCGGCGCGTCGCCGCGTGGGCCGAAGCCGATGCGATCGCGCAGGAGGATGTGGCCATCAACCGGTCGATCGGTGCGTACGGGTCGGCCCTGCTGGCGCAGGTGCATGCGCGCACCGGACGCCCGGTCAACGTGCTGACCCACTGCAATGCCGGCTGGATCGCCACCGTGGATTACGGAACCGCCCTGTCGTCCGTCTACCTCGCCTACGACGCCGGGGTGCCGCTGCACGTGTGGGTCGACGAGACGCGCCCTCGCAACCAGGGGCTGTTAACCGCCTGGGAGCTGGCCGCGCATGGTGTGCCGCACACGTTGATCGCGGACAACGCGGGCGGCCACCTGATGCAGCACGATCAGGTCGACATCGTGCTGGTCGGCGCCGACCGGGTCGCCCGCGACGGCGACGTGTGCAACAAGATCGGCACCTACCTGAAGGCCCTGGCGGCACGCGAAAGCTCGGTTCCGTTTTATGCCGCGGTCCCTTCGCCGACCATCGACTGGCAGCTGGCAGATGCGTTGCGCGAAGCGCCGATCGAGGAGCGCGACGCCTCGGAGCTGCGGGTGGTGCACGGGCTGGACGAGCACGGCCGGCGCAGCAGCGTCGAACTGGCTTCGCCGGCGTCCGCAGTGGCCAACCCCGCGTTCGACGTGACGCCCGCCGCGCTGGTGACCGGGCTGATCACCGAGCGCGGCATCGTCCGGCCGGGGGAGCTGGCGAGCATTTTCCCCGAGGCGGTGGCCGGCCGATGACCCCGGCAGTCAAACGCTGGCCAGCTGGGCCGCTCGCACGGGACCGCAACCATCCCCTGGAGGGCAACGTGTGCGCCACGATGTGGCCGACCCGTTCGCTGGCGGAGCGGGAGCGCTGGTTCGACGAGCTGTACGTATGGACCGAGGGTTTCCAGGCCTCGACCACGCAGCGCGCCCGCATCCAGGTCGCCGCGCTCGATCATGCGCTGCGAATGCTCGAGTGCGAGGTGCTCGACTCGGTTGCGGTCACCCTGTCGTTCGGAACTGCCGAGCGCCACCTGGACGCGATCGTCAAGCGCCTGCAGCTTTATCCGCTGGTCGTGCACCGCGTCGCGGTGATCCTGCGTGGCGCGTTCGATCGCGTGCGCTCGCAATACCGGATCCGGGCGCTGCTCGACTACCTGCGCAACGGGCAGATCGCGGTCGGCTACCGGGTAACGGCCCCGCGCGTCACGATGGAGATTCGCGCGCTGGATCTGGTGCAGCCCGATTTCGCCAAGGCGCTCGCGCCCGCATCGGACCGCGAGGAGTTCTGGAAGGATTTCGTGTCGGAGGCCCGGGTCGCAGGCGTTGCACCGCAGTCGCTGATCGTGGCGGGCCTGGAAACCGAGCGCCAGCTCGAGCTTGCGCGACTGGCCGGTATCCGCTTCGGCCAGGGCAACGCGGTGCGCCGATCCTTCGAGCCGCCCGATACGCGCGACCCCGGCAACGCCGGCACGCGCGTTCAACTGTCCCCGCTGACCCGCTCCCCCTTCCTGTGAGGCCGCCGGGGTTACAAGCCGCTGCCATGCTTGCGCAGCCGCTCCAGGCGCGCCTGCGCCTTCGGCAGGTTGCGCCGCACCACCCGGTCGGACCATCGCTGAGCCCGCTGCGCCACCTCACGCGACCGGGTGAGCGCCGGCAGCACCGAGACGGCCACGTGCACGTCATTGATCTCGCCCAGCAGCTGCTGCAGTCGCGACAGAAGCTTCAACGTGCGCGCCGGCGCGCCGCCGGAAAGCAGCGGAGCCAGAAGTTCCAGCGCGTAGCGCTGCCTTTTGGCCAGTATGCGCAGCCTGTGACGGTCTTGCGGCGGCAGCTCCGCCAGGTCTCGCGCCGCCGCGGTCAGGCGTTGGTGCCCGCGTTCGATGGTGCGCCGGGCCAGTTGCATCAAGGCCGTCGAGGTCGGCGGGGGCGGCTCCTCCGCCCATTGCAGCAGGCGCAACGCCGCGCGCGCGAAGCGGACGCTGCCGAGCGTCGCGCGCAGGCGCTGCTGCTGCCGATGCCGGCGTGCCTGCGCCCGCTCGATCAGCGCCGACCACGAAGCGTCGGTGGCCCCGGTCGCCTTGCGCAACAACGGGAGCGTCTCGGACACGAGCACGTCCCAGTCGCGCGTGGCTCCGAAACAGTCGGCCATCCAGCGCAGATCGCGCGCGATCGGGTCGTCGGCGGCCCGGGCCACGCCGAGCACGCGCAGCGCCGAGCGCGTGCGGCGCAGCGCCACGCGCGCCTGGTGCACGTATTCCAGATCTTCGCCCAGCGCGGCGCCCTCGGCGTTGGCGAGCACCAGGTGCACACCGTGACCGACGATGCGCCGGGCAACCTCCAGATGGGTCCGTTGCGGCTCCAACAACGAGGAAAATCCTGCCGCGTCGGCATGAGCCGGGCGTTCGCCGACGCGCTGTGCCAGCCGGTAGCCGCGCGCCGCCTTCGACTCGATGCTCGGCCGCAGGGCCAGCCCCTGGCCTGCGCGACCGATCAGATCCAGTGCCAGATTGAAAATCGCCGAGGGCGAGCCCTCGCGCAGTTCCAGCTCGATCTCGCACACGGGCTGCGCGCGCCGGCCTGCGGTGATCCGTCCTTCGTCCAGCGCCACTTCGACCACGGCGCCTTGATAACGCACCGTGCGCGCGGTGCGCTCGAACTGGGTGCGAAACACCGCAACCAGGCGCGGCGTCGTCTCGCCCAGCAGGCTCTTCAGCGGTGATTCGGCCAGGCCCGACAGATGCGGGCGCGGGTCGGCCACCTTGACTTCCCATTCGCCGCGGCGGCTCAACGCGCCGGGGTTGTCGTCCGTCTTCAAGGTCTGAACCCAATGGGCATCGGGGCCGTCGCCGATGCGCCGGATTCGCAGCGCCGCGCGCTGGGACGCCAGGCGCCGGTCGGGCGTATCGAAGTACACGCTGGCGACTCTGGTCGGCGTTTGCGAGCCATAGGCGTTCAGCCTCTGGCGTATCGCCTCGCGCGCCAGCGCGGGCACCGACAGCTTCAGTTCGATTTCCACCGTCGACTTGGGCGGCGCCACGGGCCCGCCGGCTGCTGGCGCCTCGGCCCGCGCCGGCGTGGCGGCCATCGCGCGCGGCGGCCTCATGGCGCCGCGCCGCCGGAACGCCATGCGATGCCGGCCAGCATGACCGCCACGGCGCACAGCGCGCCGGCCGCCGTAAAGCAGAGCGCATAGCCGCCGCTGGCACGCTGCAACAGCCCAAAGGCCGGCGGCCACACGACGGAGCCGACGAAGGTCACAAAGAGGCTGCCCCCGGTTGCGGTGCCGGCCTGCCCGGCCGGCGCTCTGCGCGCGACCTCGGACAGAAACACGCCGTTCCAGCCGATCGCGGTTGCTCCCAGCAGCGCACAAGTCGCATACACCGCCGGTGCAGGCCAGCGCGGCGTAAGCGCGGCAGCCAGTGCGCAGCCGATCGCCATCAGCAGTCCCAGCACCTGCAACGTGCGGCGTGCTGCCAGGTAGCGATCCGAGACGACCCCCCAGGCGATGCGGCCGGCCACGCCCGCCAGGTTGGCCACCGTCAGCCCGATGCCGGCTGCGATCCAGCCGTATCCGAGCGCCTCGACCAGGTAGGCCACGATGAAGCTCGATGTGCAGTTCTGCAGCCCGGAGTAGACGAACGACAGCGCGGCCATCGATCGCAAGGGGCCGGAGGCGCCGACCAGCCGCACTCCGGACAGCAGGGTCGAGGCGGTGAAACGCGCTCCCGGGTCGCGATCGTGATCCAGCGCCGCTCGCAACGGCTGCACTGCGGTCGCGCACACCAGGCACAGGGCCGCCACCGCAAGCAGCGCCGCTTTCCAGCCCAGCCACACGGTCAGCGCCGGCACCAGAACGCCGGCCAGCGCCACCCCGGCCGGCACACCGGTCTGCTTGACCGAGAAGGTGAATGCGATCCGGTCCGGGTGAGCAGATCGCGCCAGCAAGTGGCTGGACGCGGGCGTGATCGGTCCATAGCCCAGGCCCAGCGCGATAGCCGATATCGCCAGCGCCGGCACCGAAGCCCTCGAACCCAGCGCCAGCGCGAGCGCGCACAGCATCAGGGCCAGTTGCGACAGGCGCACGGCGCCCAACGCTGCCACCAGCGGGCCGCTGGCCAGCGCGGCGCCGGCCGAGCCGACATACACGAGCGAAATGTAGGTGCCGACCATCGAGGCCGGCTGTCCGGTGGCGGCTGCGACGGCGGGGGCAATGGCCGGCACGCTCAGGGCGGCCAGGGCTGCCATCACCTGGATCGCGGTGGTCGCGGCCAGCGTGACGGCCGGACCGGGCAGCATCCCAAAAGCGTTGCCAGCGCGCTCAGGCATCGGTCGGCGAACGGTTTGCATCGTCTTGGGCCGAGCCTATACTGAGAACGTGGCCTCGTGCGCTCCTGTTATTCGTTCATCCGCTCCGAGTGGATGGAGGATGGTATGAAGCCGGTGCGGCATTTGTCCGTGGTCCTGGTCCTGGCCAGCGCGACGCTGGCCGGTTGCGCATCCAGCACACCCGGCGCTCCAACGACGCGGGCTGCCGACCTGAGGCAGGTGGACCTCATCAATGCCGCCGCGCGCCGCAACGGCGTCGATGTTCATTGGATCAATTATCCGCAAAAGACACAGCCATGAGCGCCGGCCGCCGGTCCCACGGGCCGGCGTCGCCTGCACCGGCCACCGCGACGTGGCAAACTGTCGGGATGAGCGGCCCGGAACGCACGCTGCGCATCCTGATCGTTGATTCCCATGGACAACCGGTCCGCTGGGCGGCGCTGACGCGGGCCGCGCGCTATTACGCGTCCGGCAAGGTCGTCACCGATCTGGGCGAGAACTTGTTCGCGATGAGCGGGGGCTATCAGGAAAGCTCCGGGCTTCGGTCCGAGTTCGTCACCAGCTCGATCGTGATGATTCGCGGCCGGCACCGCCTGCCGATCGATCACGCGCACGTCGGCCTGACCAAGCACCGGTTGTTCGCGCGTGATCGCAACGTGTGCGCCTACTGCGGCGGCCAGTTCGCCGAGGCCGATCTGACCGTCGAGCATATCGTTCCGGTCTCGCGCGGCGGCCGCCACGAGTGGAGCAATGTCGTGACCGCCTGCCGCTCGTGCAACACGCGCAAGGGCAACCGCCGGCCGGAGGAGGCCCGGATGCCGCTGCTGTTCGTGCCGTATGCCGTATGCCGCAACGAAGGATTCATCCTGAGCAATCGCCGGATCCTGGCCGACCAGATGGCCTTTCTGCAGGCGAGCCTGCCCAAGCATTCGCGCTGGGCGCACGCCTGAGCTTGCCCGAACCCTCATCCTGTCCTTCTCCCGCTGGCGCGGGAGAAGGGACCTGCTAACTTCCTTGGGACTTGCTAACTGAGTTCGCCTCGCCCCTCTCCCGCTCCTCCGTATTGGCTGGGGGAGGCGCTGGGGCGAGCTTCGCTACGCCAGCCGATCCCGCAGCAGGCGAAAAAACCCGCCGATCGGCTCGGCCCTGACGTAGGCGTCGTGTTTGAACGAGCTTTGCACGGCGGCCGGCTGCAGCACGCAACCCGGGGGTTCGCTGCCGTCCTCGATGACGGCCCACAGCGTGGCGCCCGATACGCCGTCCAGCGCCGGGGCGTGAATCTCCAGCCCATCGGCGCGGCGCGCTATGCGCCGATAGCTGAGCTTCAGCTGACCCGCGTCCATCTCGCCTCGGGCGAACACGACGACCGGGCGGGCATGCAGTACCGCTCCGACGCGCCGCATCTGCGCGTAGGGAAAGCCCGCCAGCACATAGGTCTGCGCGCGCGCTTCCGAGGCCAGAGAATCGAACGGTGCAGCATGCCAGAGGCGGCGTAACAGGCCGGCGCTGCGACGGCACCCGATCCGGATCGCTGCCAGGTCGGCGCCAGGGTCCACCAGCACGCGCGGCCGCGCCCCGCGCAGCCACAGCACGCGTCCGCTGTCGCCGAGCGGCAGCCCCAGGTCGCCAGCGCTGGCTCCGTCGTCGAACAGATGACGGCAGCTCAGCAGCAGCAACGAGGTTCCGAACACGTACAGGGCGCCGCTGGCGAGCGGTTCGGCGCGACCGTTGCGCAGTCTCAGGATCGGAACCGCCAGGCGTTCCAGCGCGGCGCCGATTGCGCGCGCGCGCTGCGCGCCGACATGGGTGTCGACGTCCAGCGGCTCGGTGCCGAGTCGGGCCCAGATCATCCGGGTTGACAGCGGGTTATGGGTGAGGTTCGACTGCGTTGCAGCCTGCAGCAGGCTAAAACAAATCGGGCCGGCAGGGTTGCCCCCGCCGGCCCGACGCGACCGAACTGCGTCCGGATTACTTCAAGTGCTTGCTGACGTATTTGGTCAACTCGAACATCGTCGCCTGAGCCTTGCCGAACAGCGGGCGCAGCTTGTCGTCGGCATTGATGTTGCGGCGGTTGACCGGATCCTGCAGCTTGTTCTTCTTGATGTACTGCCAGATCTTGCTGGTGACCTCGGTGCGCGGCATCGGGCTCGAGCCGATGATCGCAGCCAGCGGCCCGGTGGGCATCAGGGGCTTCATGAACGCCGCATTCGGCTTGCGCGCGCTTTTTTTCTTGGCCGCTTTTTTCGGCGCCGCTTTCTTCGCGACCTTCTTGGCGACTTTCTTGGCTGCCGGTTTCTTGGCTGCCTTCTTGGCCGACTTCTTCGCTTTCTTCGCAGTTGCCATTAACGATCTCCTGTACTCGGAATGAAAGGGCACAGCGACAGCGTTCTTGCTTGGATCCGGAGTCGTGAAGAGCGCTCTCGTTGCGTGACCCGAATACTAGGCCAACCGCGACGGGAATCAAGGGGTTTCAGAGGGAAATTTGCATCGGGATCATCCGTTCGATCGGATTCTCAGAGGGAGACGGGTGCGATCCGGGGTCCCGGCGCGGGCTTGGCGCACGCGCGAAGCTACAAGATGTAGTAAGGACTCCGTGGAAATCACAAGATCTTGTAGGTGGTGCGGCGCGGCACGCTTCTCGCGCGGCGCCCGCGGCTTGCGTCCCGGCGACCGCCCCGCCCTGTCCCGCCATCCCGGGCAGACCTGCTGCCAGCGGGGGCACTGGTCCGGCGGGTTCGGGATCCGGCACCGATAGAATCCCGCCATGTCTCGCGAGGCCCCGGCCCGCCTGCTGATCGCCACCGCGGTCGGCTGCCTTGTGCTGGCGCTCGCGCTGCGCGCAGGCCATTTCGATCGGCCCCTGTTCCTGGCGGTCAACGAGGCCGCCTGGCGCTGGTTGCCTGCGGCGCTGGTCAGCTGCACGACGATCCTGGGCCATGGCCTGGTGGCCACGGTGCTGATGGCGCCCGCCCTGTTGCGCGCGCCCAACCTGCTCGCGGCGGGCCTGTTCGCCACACCGGTTGCCATGGTGCTGTCGTGGCTGCCCAAGGGGTTGATCGATTCGCCCCGGCCGGCGGCGCTGCTGGATCCGGCTTGCCTCCACATCGTCGGAATCCGACTGGCTGGACACAACTCGCTGCCGTCGGGGCACACGCTGACGGCGTTCCTGGTCGTGGGCGTGCTGCAAGCTGCGCGTCCGCGCTGGCCTGCGGCGTTGGCGATCGCAGGAGTCGGGATCGCGGTTGCGCTGTCGCGCGTCGCCGTGGGCGCGCATTGGCCGTCGGACGTGCTGGCGGGGGCCGGACTCGGGCTGCTGGCCGGGCAGGCAGGCACGCGGCTGTCGGAGCGCTGGCCGCTCGCCGCACGGCCGGGCGGGCGGGCGGTGCTGACGCTGATCGTACTGGCGTGCGCAGCGGCGCTGGCCTGGACCGACACCGGCTATCCGCTGGCGCGCCCGATGCAGGCCGTGCTGAGCGCGCTCGGGGCGTGCGTGGCCGTATGGACGCTGTGGCGCATCTGGGCCGACTGGCGCGCGACCGCACGGCAGCCCGGATGAGCGGACACGCGAAGGCGGATCGCAGGCTGCAGCAGGCCGCGGTGCTGATCGCGGCCGCTCTGCTGCTGGTGCCGGCGCTGGGGCTGCCCCCGCTGTTCGACGTCGATGAGGGCGCGTTTGGCGAAGCCACGCGCGAAATGCTGGCAAGCGGAGACTGGCTGTCGACCACGCTCAACGGCGCGCCGCGCTTCGACAAGCCGATTTTGATTTACTGGCTGCAGGCGGTGAGCGTCGCCACGCTCGGCCTGAACGAATTCGCGCTGCGGCTACCCTCGGCGCTGGCGGCGCTGGCCTGGATCTTCGCCATCGGACGGTTCGCCGCGGCGCGGCTGGACGCCGGGACCGGGGCGCTGGCAGCCTGGATCGCGGCCTCCTGTATCGGCGTGGTGGTGATCGCGCACGCGGCCACCGCCGATGCGCTGCTCAACGCCCTGCTGGCGGCCGCGATGCTGGACGCCTGGCGTTTCGTCGAGGACGGCGATCGCGTCGCGTTGCGCCGGATGTACGTGTGGATCGGCCTGGGCGTGCTGACCAAGGGGCCGATCGCGGCGCTGATCCCGGTGACGGTCACGCTGCTCTATGCGGTGCTGTCGGGGCGGTTGCGCGACTGGCGCAAGGCAGCGTTCGACCCGGCCGGCTGGCTGCTGCTGGTCGCGATCGTTGCCCCCTGGTACGGCTACGCGCTGCACCGGCACGGCCGGGCGTTCATCGAGGGCTTCTTCGTGAAGCACAACCTGCAGCGCTTCAGCGGCACGCTGGAAGGCCATTCCGGCAGTCTCCTCTATTACGTGGTGGCGGTGCCCCTGCTGCTGCTGCCCTGGACCGGCCTGCTCGGGCCGGCGCTGCGCGCGGTGCGCACCGACTGGATGCTCGGTTTGAACCGCTACCTGTGGCTGTGGTTCGCCTTCGTGTTCGTGTTCTTTTCGGCCTCCGGCACCAAGCTGCCGCACTACGTGCTTTACGGGTTGACGCCGCTTTTCATCCTGATGGCGGCGCACCGGAACGAGCTGGGCGAGGGCCGGCTGGCGCGGCTGGGCGCGGGATTGCTGCTGACGCTGCTGCCGCTGCTGCCGTGGCTGGTGCAGCGCTGGGCACAGGGGGCCAGCGGCCCCCGTACTGCGTACTACGCGGCGCTGGCGCAGCGCGCGCTGCAGGCCGCGCCGTGGTCGTTCTACGCGATCACCGGCAGCGCCTGCGCGATCGGGGTCGTGGCGCTGGCCTTCGCACGCTGGCCCGCCTGGCAGCGCCTGGCGCTCGCGGGCGGGCTGCTGACGCTGGCCCTGGAAGCGGGGATCGCGCCGTGGCTGGGCGAGGTGACCAACGGGCCGGTCAAGCGCGCCGCGCAATTCGTCGCGGCGCGGCCTGAGAACGTCGTGCAGTGGAACCTGAACGTGCCGAGCTTCAGCGTGTACCGCGGGAAGGTCACCGAGTCGCGCGCGCCGCGCGCCGGGGAGCTCGCGATCACGCGGGCCGACCGGCTGCCGGCGGACGCGAAGGTGGAGGTGCTGTTCAGGGACGCGGGAGTGATGATCGTGCGCACGGCAGCGGACCCTGCGCCGTAACTCTGCAAGGTCGCACATTGCGACCTTGAAAGTGCAATCTCCTCAGCAGGGAGCTGGAACATCAAATCCTCGAGGAAGCGCTGCCGATCTTGAGAAACACAAGCAGACCGCGAGGCGCTAATAATTCCGGTCGCGCGCGATGATCGCGATCGCCGCGCGCGTGATCCCGAAAGCGATCCAGTCGAACACCCGGGCGGGCCAGGAGCGGCGCACCAGGTCCTCGGGGCCGAACCGGGTCGACTCGGCGGCAATGGCCTGTTCCAGGCGCGCGCGCAGCGCGCTGGCGAACGCGGCGTCGCGCACCAGCACGTTGGCCTCGCGCGCCATCAGCAGGCTGTACGGGTCCAGGTTGCTGGAGCCGACCGTGGCCCAGTCGTCGTCGATCACGGCCGCCTTTGCGTGCAGGAAGCTGCGCGTGTACAGGTTGATCTGGACTCCCGCCGCCAGCAGCTGGCCGTACAGGGCATGCTGCGCGTAATACTGCAGCACGTGCTCGACCCGGCCCTGCAACAGCAGTCGCACCCGCACTCCGCGCCGCGCGGCCTGCAGCAGCGCGGATCGGAAGCGCCGGCCCGGAATGAAATAGGCGTTCGCGATCAGCACGTCGCGCCGCGCCGAGGCCAGCGCTTCGGTGTAGGCTCGCTCGATCGTGCGCCGGTGCAGCAGGTTGTCGCGCAGCAGCAGCGCGGCCCGCACGCCGCCCCGAAGCGGCTGGTGGGTCGGCGATCCGAGCCGGCGCGGGAACGGCACGGCGGGCTCGCTCAGACGAGGAAGCGACAGCGTCCACCAGAGCCGCTCGGCGCTCAGCGTGACCGGCGAGACGATCGGGCCCTCGCACGCGACCGCGAAATCCAGGCGCGGTCCCTCGCCGGCAGGCTCCGCGATGATGTTGAAGCCCCCGACGAATGCCCGCGTCTCGTCGATCACCGCGATCTTGCGGTGCAGCCGCCTGAACAGGCGCCGCCGCAGTCGCCACCAGCGCTCGGGTCGGTAGATACGGACCTGCACGCCGTGTAACAGCAACCCGCGCTGAAGGCGGCGCGCATGCTCGCCGCCGCCGAAACCGTCGATGATCAGGCGAACCTTGACGGCGCGGCCCGCCGCCCGCACCAGTGCCTCGGTCACGGTCCGGCCGATCGGATCGTCCTCGTACAGATAGGTTTCCAGGTGAATCGAGCGACGCGCCGATTCGATCGCTCCAAGAAGTGCCGGGAAATACTCCTTGCCGGTGGACAGCAGCTCGATGCGGTTGCCGTCGGTGAAGTGCCCCCCTCTGGGCAGCTCGAAGCGAGCGCGGGCCAGCCGGGCAAAGCGCTCCGACAGCCGGACACGAGGGTCCCGACTCAAGAAAGCTCCAGGTCGGCAATCAATGGCACATGGTCGGAGCGGCGCGCCCAGGACCGTCCGCGCGGAACGCGCGTCGCACGCACGCCCAGGCCACGCACGTAGATCCGGTCCAGACGAAGCCAGGGCGCGACGCTGGGGAACGTGCGGGCCAGCCGCGGCCGCTGCCGCCATGGCAGCAGGCGGTCGATCCAGGCCGGCTCCGCGCCGTCGCAGACCTCCGTCACCGTCAGGCGCCGGCGCAGCTCCACGTCGACCCGCCGCTGCCAGTCGTTGAAATCGCCCGCCATGATCAGCGGCGCGCTGGCCGGAATCTCCTGCTCGACGAAGTCGCTGACGAAGCGCGCCTGGCGCACGCGGCTGATCTTGACCAGTCCGAGGTGCAGACAGATCAGATGAATGGGCGGCACGCCACCGCCCGGCTCGACCACCGCGTGCAGCATGCCGCGCCGCTCCAGCGCGTGATCCGAAATGTCGTGGTTGGTATAGCTGGTGATCGGGTAACGCGACAGGATCGCATTGCCGTGGTGCCCATGCGCGTAAATCGCGTTGATGCCGTAGGCGCTATGAGCGTAGCCGCTGGTGGCCAGGAAGTCGAGCTGCGCGGCCGCCGGGCGCTGCAATCGGCCGGGCTGTCGCCGATCGTTGCGGTCCTGGACTTCCTGAAGGAACACCAGGTCGGCGTCGATCAGGTGCAACGCCAGTCGTATGTCGTGCACGCGGGAGCGGCCGGCGATGCCGGTGGCTCCTTTGCAGATGTTGTAGGTTGCGGTGCGGAATTTCATTGAGTGCTCAACCTTCGCTACGACCCTCTCCCCGGCCCTCTCCCGCAAGCGGGAGAGGGGGCGGTTCCATGCTTCCTCTCCCGCAAGCGGGAGAGGGGGGTTCCATGCTTCCTCTCCCGCAACAGGAGAGAGGAGTTTTATTGCTTCCTCTCCCGCAACCGGAAGAGGGGGAGTTCGATTGCTTCCTCTCTCGTAACGGGAGAGGGGAGTCCTATTGCTCACTCCGCCGCAGAGTTCTATGGCCCACTTTCTCGCTGTGCGCGTGAATTGAGTTCCGGCAGCAAGCGGATCGCCTGCGCGTTGGTCCAGGAAAAGCAGGCATCGGCCGCCTCGCGCCAGCCCAGCCAGCGCGACTGCGTGTGCTCATCGGGCGCCAGACGCGGCGCGAAGGGCTGCGCGACGCGCAGACCGAACACGTGCTCGCGGTTGCGGGTTACGCCCGGCGCGTAGCGGTGGCGCCACTGCGGGAAGATCGCGTACTCGTGCTCGATGGCCCAGTCGTCGAAGTCGCCCGCCGCGGCGCGCCAGCCGGTCTCTTCCTCGACCTCACGGGCGCAGGCCGCCGGTAGCGGCTCATGCGGATCGGCCAGGCTCCCGGTGACCGATTGCCAGAATCCCGGGTGATCGACGCGCTCCAGCAACAGGGTCTGCAGCGCCGGCGTATAGATCACGACCAGCACCGATTCGGGGATCTTGAACACCGCTCGGCGCGCCGCCGCAACTCGACTCAGTGACCCGGCGCCGCGACCTTGGGCTCGCCGCTGCGCACGCGGATGTGCAGTTCCCTGAGCTGGCGCTCGTCCACCGGCGATGGGGCCTGTGTCAGCAGGTCCTGGGCGCGCTGGGTCTTGGGGAAGGCGATCACGTCCCGGATCGACTCCGCGCCCGCCATCATCGTGACGATCCGGTCCAGGCCGAACGCGATGCCGCCGTGCGGCGGCGCGCCGTACTGCAGCGCATCCAGCAGGAAGCCGAACTTGGCGCGTGCCTCCTCGGGGCCGATTTTGAGGGCCTGGAACACCTTGCTCTGCACGTCGGCGCGGTGGATCCGCACCGATCCGCCGCCGATTTCCCAGCCGTTCAGCGCCATGTCGTAGGCCTTGGCCCGGCACCGGCCCGGATCCGATTCCAGGTAATCCTCGTGGCCGTCCTTGGGCGACGTGAACGGATGGTGGGCAGCGACCCAGCGCTGCTCCTCTTCATCGAACTCGAACATCGGAAAGTCGATCACCCAGACCGGGCGCCAGCCGGCTTCGAACAGACCGTGGCTGCGGCCGAATTCGGAATGTCCGATCCGCGTGCGCAAGGCCCCGAGGCTGTCGGCCACGATGCGGGCGCGGTCGGCTCCGAAGAAGATCAGGTCGCCGTCCTGCGCTCCCGTGCGCTCGACGATCTGCTGCAGCGCCCGGTCGTGCAGATTCTTCACGACGGGCGACTGCAGCCCCTCCCGCCCGCGGCCGCGCTCGTTGACCTTGATATAGGCCAGGCCCTTGGCGCCGTAGATCGCGACGAACTGCGTATACGAATCGATCTCCGAGCGCGGCATCTGCCCGCCGGCCGGCACGCGCAGCGCCGCCACCCGTCCGTCGGCGAGCTCGGCGGCGCCGCGGAACACTTTGAACTCGACGTCGTGCATCACGTCCGTCAGGTCGGTCAGCTCCAGCGGCACGCGCAGGTCCGGCTTGTCGGAGCCGTACCGGCTGATCGCCTCCTGGTGGGTGATCACCGGAAACGGGCTCGGCAGCTCGACCCCGAGCGCCTGAGCAAACACCGTGCGGATCAGATCCTCCATCAGCGCACGGATCTCGCTTTCGGTCAGAAACGAGGTCTCGACGTCGATCTGGGTGAATTCGGGCTGGCGGTCCGCGCGCAGATCCTCATCACGGAAGCACTTGGTGATCTGATAGTAACGGTCGAATCCGGCCACCATCAGCAGCTGCTTGAAAAGCTGCGGCGACTGCGGCAGCGCGAAGAACATCCCCTCGTGCACGCGCGACGGAACCAGGTAGTCGCGCGCGCCTTCCGGAGTGCTCTTGGTCAGCATCGGCGTCTCGATGTCGATGAATCCGCGCGAGTCCAGGTACTGGCGGACGGTTCGCGTGACCTGAAAGCGCAGCCGAAGATTGCGCTGCATCACCGGGCGCCGCAGGTCGATCACACGGTGGGTGAGCCGCGTCGCCTCGGACAGGTCCTCCTCGTCGAGCTGGAATGGCGGCGGCACCGAGGGGTTCAGCACCGTCAGCCGCTCGCACAGCACCTCGACCTGCCCGCTGAACAGCGCGGCGTTGCCCGTGCCCTCGGGGCGACGCCGAACGGCGCCTTCGACCCGAACGCAGTACTCGTTGCGAGCGCCTTCGGCCGTCGCGAACACCTGCGGCCGGTCCGGGTCGCACACGACCTGCACCAGTCCCTCGCGATCGCGCAGGTCGATGAAAATCACGCCCCCATGGTCCCGCCGGCGATGCACCCAGCCGTACAGGTCGACCGACTGACCGATGAACCGCTCGTCGATCAGTCCGCAGTATTCGGTTCTCATGGTTGACCTTTCGAATTCTGTTGCGCGCCGACCACGCCGAGCGAGATCACGAATTTCAGCGCGTCGTCCACGGTCATGTCGAGGTCCCGCACTTCGGTTTGCGGAACGATCAGCGTGTAGCCGGAAGTCGGGTTGGGCGCCGTCGGCACGTAAACCACCACGAAGTCTCCGTCCAGTCCACCCGTGACCCGATCGTTGGGCGCGCCCACCACGAACGCGACCGACCACTGGCCGCGCTGCGGAAACTCCACCAGCACGGCACGGCGGAACGAATTCCCATCGGGCGACAGCAGCGTATCGGAGACCTGCTTGACGCTCGAGTAGATCGACCGCACGATCGGAATGCGCGATAACAGCCCCTCCCACCACCGCACCAGGCGCTGCCCCATGATATTGGCGGCGGCCATGCCGGTGAGCAGCAGTACCAGCGCCGACAGCAGCAGGCCGGCGCCGGGCAACTGGAACCCGAGCCAGCTTTCGGGTCGCCAGGGCGGCGGCAGCAGCAGCAGCGTGCGGTCCATGCTGGAGACGATCAGGTCCAGCACCCAGATCGTGAATGCCAGCGGCACCCAGATCAGCAGGCCGGTGATCAGGTACTTCTTCAGCATCTTGGTTGGTTTTGGCGAAGGCGGGCGCAAAATGCCTCTCCTGGCTGCACGGCCCCGCGTGCAAGCGCCGCAACTTAATCTAACAGGCCGGTGTGTCGGGTTGACACCCGCGGCGAGCCGCAGCCGGCTCGCACCCCCTCAACGCGTCAACTGCAGGCCGAGCAGCCCCCGTGCCCGCAGGACCCGCTGGCCGCGGCTTTCTCGGCCTTGGGCGTGTCGCCCGCGGCGGGAGCCTTGGGCTCGCTCGTGCCCTCGGGCTTGCTCGATCCGTTCTTGAAGTCGGTCGCGTACCAGCCGCTGCCGCGCAACTGGAATCCGGCGGCGGTCAGTTGCTTTGAGAACGTCGCAGCGTGGCACTGGGGACAGTTCGTCAAAAGTGCATCCGACACCTTCTGCAGCACGTCCTGGGCGTGACCGCAAGATGAGCATTTGTAGGCATAGATCGGCATTCTGCGCCTCGATTCGAGGTTAACTGTCTGAATTATAAGGGTCAAACGCGTTGTTCCGCCGTCCAAGGATGGGGGCGGTTTGCACCGCTTTCAAGGGGCTTTGAGGTCCCTCCGCAGCGCCGCCAGGCGCGAAGGGGGGTCAGTCCTCCTCCTCCTTGCGATGCGCCTTGTGCTCTGCGGCGAGCTGCTGCTGGATGTTGGGCGGCACCGGCTCATAGTGGGACAGCTCCATCGAGTAGGTGCCATTGCCCTGCGTCATCGCCTTCAGGCGGCCCGCGTAGCCGTCCAGTTCGGACAGCGGAACGGCCCCCGACACGACCATCAATCCCCCGGCGAGGTTTCCCGTTCCGGTGACCTGGCCCCGGCGCGACGACAGGTCGCCGGTGATGTCGCCCATGTTGGAATCGGGACTGACGATCTGCACGTTCACGATCGGCTCGAGCACGATCGGACGCGCCTTGGCCAGTGCATCCAGGAACGCCTTGCGGCCGGCGGCGACGAAAGCCACTTCTTTGGAATCGACCGGGTGGTGCTTGCCGTCGTAGACGATCACCCGCACGTCCTGCAGCGGGTAGCCGGCCACGTGACCGTGGGCCAGCACCTCGCGCACGCCTTTTTCGACGGCCGGGATGAACTGGTAGGGGATCACGCCGCCCTTGACCTGGTCGACGAACTCGAAGCCGGCGCCTCGCGCCAGCGGCTCGACCCGCAGGAAGACCTCGCCGAATTGCCCCGCGCCCCCGGTCTGCTTCTTGTGGCGGGCGTGCCCTTCGGCGTTGGCCGTGATGGTCTCGCGGTACGGTATCCGGGGCGGGCGGGTCGAGACCTCCAGCTTGTACTGCACCACCATCCGCTCCAGCACCGACCTCAGATGCAGCTCGGACAGTCCGCGCAGCACGGTCTCGTTCTGGACCACGTCATGCTCGACCAGCAGCGTCGGGTCTTCGGCCGCCAGCTTGGTCAGCACTTCCGAGATCCGCCCTTCGTCGCCGCGCCGCGACGGCTCGATCGCCAGCCCGAACATCGGCCGCGGAAACTCCAGCGGCTTCATCCGGATCTGGTCTTCGTCGCGCGAATCGTGCAGCACGCAGTCGAATACGATCTCCTCGACCTTGGCGATGGCCCCGATGTCGCCCGGCACCAGGCGCGGGACTTCGACCGTGTCCTTGCCCATCAGCAGCAGCGGGTGGGCGACCTTGAACGCTTTCTTGCTCTCGCCGACGTACAGCTGCGTGTCGCGCGTGATCGAGCCCTGGTGCACGCGGAAGATGCCGATCCGGCCGATGTACGGATCGTTGACAATCTTGAACACGTGGGCCAGCACGTGGCGGGCCGCATCCGGCTCGGACCGGAACGAGCGCGCGTCCGGGCCCGGCCCCGCGAAAAACATCGGCGGGTTGCCCTCGCCCGGGTGCGGAAGATGGCGGGCGAACACTTCCAGCAGGTCCTGCACGCCGGCCCCGGTGCGCGCCGAGGTGAAGCAGACCGGCACCAGATGGCCCTCGCGCAGCGCCTTCTCCAGCGGCGCGTGCAGCGTGGCCGGGTCCACGCTGCCCTGCTCCAGGTAGCGCGTCATCGCCCCTTCGTCGACCTCGACCACCTGCTCCATCACGCTCCGATGCACGTCGGCCACGGACATGAAATCGGCCTGGCCGTGGTCCTCGGCGAAGCAATCGATCACCCGCGCGCCCCGCTCGGCGGGCAGGTTGATCGGCAGGCATTCGGGGCCGAAAACCTCCTGCAGCTGGGCCAGCAGCGCGGGCAGATTCAGGTTCTCGGCGTCGATCTTGTTGATCACGATCATCCGGCACAGGTTGCGCTGCCGCGCCCAGTCCATCATCCGGCGCGTCGTCAGCTCGATGCCCGCCGACGCGTTGACCACCACCGCCACCGTCTCGACCGCGTCGAGCGCGCCGATCGCGTGCCCGACGAAGTCCGGATAGCCCGGCGTATCGATCAGGTGGATGCGCACATCGCGCCAGTCCAGATGCACGAGGGCCGAGCGCAAGGAATGCTGCGCGGTCTTCTCCAGCGGGTCGAAGTCGGACACGGTCGTGCCCTTCTCCACCGCGCCCCCGGCGCCGATCATCTTCGACTTCACCAGCAGATGCTCGACCAGCGTGGTCTTGCCGGCTGCCCCGTGGCCGACCAGAGCCACGGTCCTGAGCCTGTCGGTCGTGTACTCCGCCATCGCGCTTTTCCCCTCGATTGTTCTGATCGGGCGGCCTGCACCGGCCGAACCGCGTCTGGTTGCCCGGCGACGCTAGTGTAACGGCGCGCGCGGGGCGGGCCGGATCGAGCGGCCCGCAAGGAACGATTCGAGACGAGACAGGCGGCGGGGCGCTAGCGCGGAC
The DNA here is from genome assembly GCA_036270655.1 of Burkholderiaceae bacterium. Classification (GTDB taxonomy): domain Bacteria; phylum Pseudomonadota; class Gammaproteobacteria; order Burkholderiales; family Burkholderiaceae_F; genus VBCK01. The sequence continues at coordinate 14,866 of DATBCD010000071.1, read as the reverse complement.
AGATTGCGCCGGCCGGGTCCGACGACAGCTGCACGGTCGCCAGGGACAGCCGCAGGCGGCCGGAGGTATTCAATACGAACGGCTCCGTCACTTTCGAGACGTCCGCGCCGGCGTCGCGAAAGCACGACAGCTTGATCTTCAGGCTGCGCCACTGGCCCGGGGGGGCCTGGCTCAGCGTCGGCGTCAGGTCCACCGCGCCGCCGCAGCCCGGACCGCATCCGATCGCCAGATGCGTCAGCGCCGAGGGTTTCTCGTCGAGGCGGAAGTCAAGCTGCAGGGACGCTTCCCCGTTGCTCAGCATCCGCATATCGAGCGGTGGGCCGGCGATCGCCACCTCGCCGGGTCCCCGCCCGGACCAGGTGAGCTGGCGGCCGCCTTCCTGCACGCCGCCGGCGTCCACCGCGCGAACCGACACCACGCGGTCGACGTCCGCGGCGGCGGCGCCGCTGGCAAGCGGCAGCGTTCGATCACCGTGCCGCAACAGCATTTTCCACGGCGGCTGCGCGTGGCCGTGGATCAGATAATTCGAAAAATTCGCCGCCGCCACGCGGACCCCCGACACCTCCGACAGTGCCGGCGCGTCCCGGCGGTCCTCGTAGCTCAGGCCGTCGCCGGTGGCGAACTGGGGCGGGCCTGATCGCACGGAATGGCTGCGGCCAGTTTGCGCCGCGGTCCTGGGCCAGGAAAACGCCAGCCTGCCGACGAAGTCATGGCGCGGCGCTTTCGAGGCATCGCCCACCAGCACATCGGCCACGCCACCGCCTTCCGAGCCGGGCAGCCAGGCGGCGACGAAGGCGTCGGACGCGTTGATCTCCGGGTTCACCCACAGCGGCCGGCCCGACAGAAAAACCGACACCACCGCAATGCCTTGCGCCTTCAGGCGGCGCAGCAGCGCCAGGTCGCGCTTGTCGCCTGATTGATATTCGAGCGTCTTCAGATCGCCCCAGCCCTCCGCGTACGGATGCTCGCCAAACACGACGACCGCAACATCGGGCCGAACCACGTATCGGCCGTCCGTGCTCAGCTCCACGCTGCCGCCGCCGGCGCCGATCGCCTCCCGGAGTGCGGCGTAGATCGACTGGCCCTGCGGAAAGTCGCCGTTCCTGTTCTCCCCACCCTGCCACGACAGGGTCCAGCCGCCCGACTGGAACCCGATGTCGTCGGCGCCCGGCCCCGCCACCAGGACGCGACCCGAGGCGCGCAGCGGCAGCACGCCTGCATTGTTCTTCAGCAGCACCAGCGACTTGCGCACAGCCTCCCGCGCCAGCGCGCGGTGCTCGGGGCTGGCGAGCACGCCCGCGCGTCCCTCCCAGGGCCGGGCCGGGTCGAACAATCCGAGCCTTGCCTTGACCCGCAGGATGCGGCGCACGGCATCGTCGACGCGGGCAAGCGGAATGTCGCCGGCTCGAACCTGAGCGACCATGTTGCGGTACAGCGCCTTCCAGTCGCCCGGTGCCATCAGCATGTCGATACCGGCATTGACGGCGGCCGGACAACTCTGGTTGGTGCATCCAGGGACCTGGCCGTGACTGTTCCAATCGCTGACGACGAATCCGTCGAAGCCCATTCGCTGCTTGAGCACGCCCGTGAGCAGGCTGCGATTGCCGGTCATCTTCACGCCGTGCCAGCTCGAAAACGAGGCCATGATCGTCATGACGCCGGCTTCGATCGCCGCCGGATAGCCTTGGGCATGCACGCCGATCAGCGTCGCTTCGCCGATATCGGCGTCGCCCTGGTCGATGCCGTCCCGCGTGCCGCCGTCGGCCAGGAAGTGCTTGGCCGCCGCGGCCACATGGCCGGCCTGAATGGTCCCATTTAAGCCCGGCTCGCCTTGCAATCCGCGCACCATCGCCGCCGCATAGGCGCGCACCAGCGCCGGGTCCTCGGAATAGCCTTCGTAGTGGCGGCCCCAGCGCTCATCCTGGGGCACCGCCAGGGTCGGGCCGAACGCCCAGTCGAAGCCCGCCGCCGCTGTCTCCTGCGCGGTGGCTTCGCCGATGCGCCGCACCAACTCCGGGTCGTGCGCCGCGCCTAACCCGATGTTGTGCGGAAACACCGTAGCTCCGACAACGTGGCTGTTGCCGTGTACGGCATCGACCCCGAAGATGACCGGAATCGGCGTATGACCGGGGCGGGTTTCCACCGACACGCGGCGGAAGGCCTGCGCGGTGGCCACCCACGATGCAATGGAGGCGTCCGGCGCGCTGGTTGCGCCTTTTCCCAGCGGCGGCGAATTGCCGCCGGCCAGGATCGAACCGAGCGGAACCTCGCGAAGATCCTCCGGCCTGACGCTCGAGATGTCGCCCTGGATCATCTGGCCGACTTTCTCTTCCAGGCTCATGCGCGCGAGCAGGTCCGAAACAAACGCCTCGGTCCTGGCGTCGATCAGGCCGCGGCTGGCGGTACGCGGCCAAAGATCCGGGTGCGCCTCACCGGCTGCCGGCGAGGTTGCCTGCGCCGCCCCCAACGCCGAGATGACCAGCGCCGATCCGAGCAGCCGCGCGGTCCGGTTGCGGCCAGCCGGCCGCGGTTCAGACAGCGCTGTCAGATGCAGCTGATAGCGCTGTCTCATTTGGCTGTGGCCAGGCTGACACCGGTCAAACGCGCTCGGAGCGGGCCCGAAATCAGGCCCGCGATGCGCCGGCCGCCCGCGGCTTGGTCCGGCTCCAGACGTCCTGGATCGCCTCGAGACTGCGCCCCGCCGTCTCGGGAACGAAACGCCACACGAACAGGCCCGCCAGGATGCTCATGACGCCGTACAGGATGTACGCGAAGCCGTGGTTGAACATCAGGTTCAAGGCCGTGCTGCCGTCGAGTATCTTGAACGACCAGGACACCGCCAGGTTGGCGATCCACTGCGCCGCGACGGCCAGCGCCATCGCCTTGCCCCGGATCGCTCCCGGGAACATCTCGGACAGCAGGACCCAGACCACCGGGCCCCAGGACATCGCAAAGCCGATGATGTAAACGACGACGAACACGAGCGCGATGGCGCCCTGCGATTTCACGCCGAACAGGAAGCCGAGCGACAGCATCGTCACCGCCATGCAGGCAGCGCCGACCATCAGCAGCGGCTTGCGGCCGAGGCGATCGACCCAGACGATGGCGATCAGCGTCGACAGCATGTTGGCGGTACCGACGATGACGGTCTGCAGCAGGGCGCTGTCGCTGCCGGCGCCCAGGTTCCTGAACATCAGCGGCGCGTAGTACAGGACGGCGTTGATGCCAACGAGCTGCTGGAAGATCGACAGCGCAAGGCCGACCAGGATCACGGTCCAGCCATAGGCCAGCAGGCGCGGCGATTCGGTGGCCTTCAGGGTCGCGCGGATGTCGGACAGGATGCGGTCGGCGTCGGGCTCGGCACCCACCCGCTGCAGCACCCCGAGCGCTTCGGCATCACGGCCCCTGAGCACCAGCCAGCGCGGCGTATCCGGAACGTTTGCCAGCAGCACCAGGAAGACCAGCGCCGGCGCGAATTCCGACCCCAGCATCAGGCGCCAGCCGATCCGATCCAGCCACGCCGCATCGCCGCCTCTGGCGATCATCCAGTTGACGAAGTAGACACCGACGATGCCGATCACGATCGCCAGCTGGTACAGCGAGACCAGCCGCCCGCGCCGCTCCTTGGGCGCGATTTCGGCGATGTACAGCGGCGACAGCATCGAGGCGATGCCGATGCCGGCTCCGCACAGCAGCCGGTAGACGTTGAACGCGATCAGCGCGGGCAAGCCCGTGGTGCCGAGCGGAGCAAGCCCCAGCTCGGGCATCGACGAACCCAGCGCGGACAGCAGGAACAGCAGCGCCGCCACGATCAACCCGATCCTGCGCCCGAACCGGTCGGCCAGAGCGCCGGCCACCGCGCTGCCCAGCACGCAGCCGAACAGGGCGCTGGAAACCGTCAGGCCCGAAAGCGTGTTGCGCCAGGTCTCGGGCAGGCTCAGCGGCGCGATGAAATCGGCGTCGATCGATCCGACCGCCCCGGAGATGACGGCCGTGTCGTAGCCGAACAGCAGGCCGCCCAGCGCCGCCACCAGCGTCAGCCACAGGCTCAGCGCCTGGCGCCGCGCTGAACCGGCCTGTACCGGCTGCGTCATCGGTTCCACGGCTGCCATCGATCCAGCGGCAGGGATCATCAGCCAAAGGCCTAGAAGTCGATCCCGACGTTCATGCCGATGGTGAGCGGCGGCAGGTACTCCGATTGCCAGGGTCCGAAGCCGTTCTGCGCGTTGGTCTTGATTCTGCCGTTCTCGAGGTTCTGAACGTATCCATCGACCCACCAGGACTTGCGGGCGTTGTAGCGCAGCCCGAGGTCGGTGCGCGTGTACGAGGACTGCTCATCCGGCGAGCCCAGATTGAACACGCTCAACCAGCTCGAGGTCTCGAAATGCACGCTGGCACGCGGCGCCAGGGTGGCGCCGTTGGCCAGGTGCACGCGGTGCTCGTACAGAAGCTGGGCGGAGAAAGTCGGCGCGTGCGGCAGCTTGTGACCGGTCACGTCGAGGCAGGTACTGATTTTCGGATCGACGCACTTCGGCAACGCATAGTCGTTGCTGCCGGCAATCAGATGACCAAGCCTCGTATGCGTGAGCGCCAGCGAGAACTGCAGCTTGTCGTCCGGGGTCAGCTTCGCGGCCAGTTCCGATTCCAGGCCGTATACCTTGGCCCCTTCCGCATTCGAAGTTGCCAGCGTGTGGGTCCCGTCCGGATTGGTCACCGGCGCGCTGAACTGGAAATCCTTGAAGTCTTCGTAGTAGGCGGCATTGTTGAACCGCACCCTGCCGCCCAGCAGCGTGTTCTTGGTGCCGACCTCATAGTTGGTCAGCGTTTCGGAGCCGTAGGGACGGCCGCCATCCTGCAGGCCGCCTGACTTGTAGCCGGTGGAGACGCTGGCGTACCCGAGGAATTCGTGCGTGACGTCGTAATTGGCGCGCGCGAGCCAGGTCGTCTTGCCACCGGTGAAGTGGCCGTCGTTATGGGAGGCGCTGAATGCAGGCGGCCCCGGGGTGGTACCCGGATCGATCGGCACTTGAGGTACCGTGGAATTGTAGGCCCAGCCCCAGTTGATGCCGCCCTCGTTCCTGCGGTCATCGTAGGTGTAGCGCAGGCCGCCGGTCAGGTGCAGGGTATCGGACGCGTTCCACGTCGCCTGGCCGAATCCCGCGGTGCTGGCCACCGTTTCCTTGGGCTGGATGAACGAGCCCTGCCACGCCACCGTGCCCTGCTGGGTCCCGTTGAAAATCGGGATATCGAAACGGATGCCGTTGTCTTCTGCCGCGTAGTACACCCCCAGAATCCAGTCGACCGTTTTCTTGCCCGCGGATTGCAACTCCAGTTCGTGGCTGTAGTTCGAATAGTGCGAGTAGTTGGTTCGGTCTTCCTGGTAGGTGGCGCCGGTCGTGAAGCTCGTGGGCACCGTGGCGCCGCCGGCCTGGTCGAAGTCGGACGATCCGCTGAAGCGCGAATAGCCCGCGATGTACGCCAGATTCAGATCGTCGTTGATGCTGTAATCGACGCGGCTTCTCACCGTATGCACGGTGCGATCCAGGGCGGGCCTGACGCTGATCAGCGCCGACCAGAAACCCGTACCGGGTCGCGGATCCTGCAACAGATTCATGTCGAGCGTGCCGCGGTCCAGGAAGTATTCGTACGAGACGTTCCATGACAGCGAGCCGATCGGCCTCCACAGCAGGCTCAGGCGGGCGGCACTCTGGTCCTGGGCGTTGTACCTTTGCCCGCCTTGCACGAACAGGTTGGGATTCAGCGGCTGAAACGGTACTTGAGCGCTGGCGCTGCTTGCGTTGTAAGCGGCTTGCTGGCTGGCGAGCGACGGATGCGGAGCCGGCTGGTAGTCGACATAGCCGTCGTGCTGCTCGTGCACGAAAGCCAGGCGCATCGCCATCGTATCGGTCAATGGGACGTTGAAGGCCCCGCGAATGCCCATCCGGTTGTAGGTGCCGACGCCGCCTTCGAAACTGCCGGAGCTGTCGTTCAGCACCGGCTTGACCGTCTGCATGTTGACCGCGCCGACCGTCGAGTTGCGGCCCCACAGAGTTCCCTGCGGGCCGCGCAGCACCTCGATCGAGCTCAGGTCGAACAGCAGCACGGCGGCACCCTCCGCCCGCGGCGAGTAGATGCCATCGACGAACAGGGCGACTTCCGGATCCGCGTATTCTGTCTTCGCGCTGTCGTTACCGATGCCGCGCAAGGTCATCGTGATCACGCCGTGATCGCCCTCGGTCGTCGCCTGGAAGCTGGGAGCCAGATGAACGACGTCCTGGATCGTCATCACGTGCGCATCCTCGAGGGCTGACGCACTGATCGCCGTGATCGCCACCGGGGTGTCCTGCAGGGATGTCGCCCGCTTGGTCGCGGTCACGATGATTTCCGCCGTATCCTGGGCAGCGGCCTGGACCGCACCCTCCGATGGGCCCGCCGCTGCCGGTGCGGCGGCCGATTGGGCGATCGCGTCGGCGGCGGCCGTCTGCGCCTGTGATGCCTGCGCTCCGGCAAACAATGCCATCACGGCCAACTGGATCGGGGACGGCAACTTCCTGCGGAACTTCAGGCGCCTGCTTCTCATTCTGTCTCCTCGCTTGTTTTGCGTGCACTCGATCCGGTGACGCTGCTGATGTTTGGTGCACTATGCACGGTGAAGACAGCGCTGTCAACAAAAACTGACAGCGCTATCTAAACCGGCCTATCATCAAAGAAAAGCCAGCCGGCCGCACCGCTGCAGTCCCGCTTCCCGCGCACCGGCCAGCCCTGGGAGGAGCAACCACCGATGAATCCGATACGAAGCGTGCTGATCGTGGGGGGCGGAACTGCCGGATGGCTGACGGCCGCTTTTCTGGCGCGCTCGCTAGGGACTGCGACCGGTCAAGGCGTGCGCGTCACGCTGGTCGAATCGAGCGCCATCGGCATCATCGGCGTCGGAGAGGGAACATTCCCGTCGATCAAGGGCACGCTGGCGGCCGTTGGAATCGACGAGGCGCGCTTCCTGCGCGACAGCAATGCCACATTCAAGCAGGGCATCAAATTCGTCGACTGGGTGCGTCCGCCAGGCGCTCCGGGGGCGGATCATTACTTCCATCCGTTCAGCCTGCCCAGCCAGAAGCCCGGCGGGCCGGAACTGCTGCCCTACTGGTTGCTCGGGGCAGCGGGCCCCGGCGTGGCCTTCGCGCAGGCCTCGACGCTGCAAAAGCAGGTTGCCGACGCATCGCACGGTCCCAAACGTTTCGGCGACGCCGACTTTCTGGGCCCGTTGAACTACGCGTATCACTTCGATGCCGCGCGGTTTGCAGCTTTGCTGTGCGAGCACGCCAGGAGTCTGGGCGTGGCCCACGTGCTGGCCACCGTCGAGCGGGTCGAGCTGGACGGGCACGGCGCAATTGACCAGGTGGTGACGCGCGAGCATGGAGGCCTCAAGGCCGATCTGTACGTCGATTGCTCCGGTTTTCGCGGGGCGCTGATCGGCGACGCCCTGGGCTCGCCGTTCCGCAACATCAACGACATCCTGTTCGTGGATCGCGCCGTCGCGATGCAGGTTCCTTATGCCCGGCCCGACGCTCCGATCGCGTCCTACACCATCTCGAGCGCGCAGGAGTGCGGCTGGACCTGGGATATCGGCCTGCATCGCCGGCGCGGCGTCGGTTACGTGTATTCGAGCCGCTACACCGACGATGCGCGCGCCGAGCAGGTCCTGCGTTCTTACATCGGGCCGGCGTGCGAGGGGCTGACGCCCCGGTTCCTGAAGCTGAACGTCGGATACCGTCCTGCCCAGTGGGTGAACAACTGCGTCGCGGTAGGCCTGTCGGCCGGGTTTCTCGAGCCGCTCGAATCGTCCGGCATCGGCCTGATCGAAATGGCCGCGTACCTGATCGCGTACCTGTTTCCGTTCAACGGGGATACGGCGCCGGTGGCGGACCTGTTCAATCAATTGATGCGGGCGCGCTTCGAACGGATCGTCGACTTCGTCAAGATGCACTACTGCCTGACCCAACGTACCGACACCCGGTTCTGGATCGACAATGCCGATCCCCGCTCGGTACCGGACACGCTGAAAGAGAAGCTGGCGATGTGGCGCTGCCGGCCTCCGCATCGCCTCGATTTCGTCACCGACCTGGAGATGTACCTGCCGTCCAGCTGGCAGTTCGTGCTGTACGGCATGGAACACCAGACCGACCTGCGTGCGATGCGCGCGTGCTACCCGCGCTTCGAGGAGGCGCGGCACGAATTCCAGATGATCCGGCAGGTGTCGGAGCGGGCGCTGGCCGACCTGCCCCCGCACCGCGCCCTGGTCGAGCACGTCTATGCGCGGGCGCCGGCCAGAGACGTCGCGCTGGAAGGCAGCGCGTAGCTGCTAGCAGGACAGGATGGGGGGGCGGGCGCACCGACCCTCTCCCCCGCCCCTCTCCCACGGGCGTGGGAGAGGGGAGTCAAGGGCCGTTTCTCCCCTCTCCCGCTTGGGGGAGAGGGGTGTCAGCACGCCACACGCGACCGACTCCTCGCAATTGACAGCGCTGTCTATACGATCCGATTCCGTGCATCGGGCGGTGCGCTGTGGGGGGCGTCAGCCCGGCGCCGGTGCGGTGGATTGCCGAAGCACCAGCTCGTAGTCGAGCTCGCGGCGCGGCATCGGATCCGGCCAGGCCGGGGTGTTCTTGCCGGCGACGGCAGTCAGCAGCAGATCGGCCGCAACCTCGGCCATCTGCCCGATCGGCTGGCGCACCGTGGTCAGGGCCGGCCACACGACTTGCGCGATCGGTGCGTCGTCGAAGCCGACCACCGACAGATGCTCCGGCACGCGGATGCTCAAGGCATGGGCCACCGCGATCGCGGCGGCGGCCATGTCGTCGTTGCTGGCGACGATCGCGCTCGGACGCGTGGGCCGCTGCAACAGGCGCCTGGCGCACTCCAGCCCCGACGGATAGGAAAACGAGCCCTGCTCGACCAGCGCCTCGGGAACTTCCAGTCGATGCGTCTGCATCGCGCTGCGGAAGCCGTCGAAGCGAAGTCGCGCCGCGGCGTGCCTGGGGTCGCCTTTGATGAAGCCGATGCGCCGGTGGCCCAATGCGATCAAGTGATCGGTCAATTGTTGCGCCGCCCGAAAATCGTCGATCCGCACCTGGGGCGAGCTGGCCGAGTCGACGTCCGGCGCGATCCGGACGTAGGGAACGTGGGCCTCGTCGAGCACGCGCAGCACGTCCCGGTCATCGGTGATCGGTGCGGTCAGGATCACGCCATCGAGTCGCAACTGTGACACCAGGGCGGACGTGCGCTCGCTCACATCGGCCGCCGCGGCGTCGATCTGTTCCACCAGAAGGTGGTAGCCTGCCTGACGACAGCGGTTCAGCAGGCTGACTTCGACCCGATGCGTGTAGTCGCCCCCCGGATCGCCGAACAGATATCCGATCAGAAAGGAGCGCACCCCGGCCAGGCTGCGCGCCGAGAAATTGGGCCGGTAACCGAGCATCGTGGCCGCCCGCGTCACCCGTTCCCGCAGCTCCTCGCGGACGTTCGGCTCCTTGTTGATGACCCGGGAAACGGTCTTGATCGAGACGTCGGCCAGCCGCGCCACGTCCATGATCGTCGGCTTGCCGTTGCCGGGCCTCATCGCTTTTCGGCTCATAGGGTTGCGGTCGTGTGCGGCCGGCCTGGAGCTGCAGGAGCGCCGGACCGCCTCGTCAGCATCATATTTGAATGGGTCGGAAGGGGGATGCGTTGGTAGGCGCCGCTGAGGCGAACCGGCCACAGCAGCCGAGCGGAAGCCGTGCGGCGCTCGGCGGCCTTTCGGCCCGCGCACGCTACGGCTTCGCCGTCGGCGACTTCGGATTCAACCTTTACTGGCAGGGGTTGGGGCTTTTCCTGATCTACTTCCAGACCGACGTTCTGGGCATACCGGCCGCCTGGGCCGGAGCCTGCTATCTGATCGCATCGGTGTGGGACGGCATGACCGACCCGGTCATGGGTGTGATCGCGGACCGTACGCGCAGCCGCTGGGGCAAGTACCGCCCGTTCCTGCTGTTCGGCTCGGCGCCCCTGGCGATTGCGTTCGCGCTGGTCTTTTCCGCGCCGCGCCTGCCGCTGCCCTGGCTGATCGTGTACTCGATGCTGACGCAGATGGCCGTGCGTGCGCTGTACACCGCGCTGGCCATTCCGTACTCGTCGCTGTCGGCGGCGATCACGCGCGACAGCGGCGAGCGCACGGCACTGATCGGCTTGCGCATGCAGTGCGCGTTTCTGGGCGGAGTCGCCGTGGCGTATCTGATGCCGGCTCTGGCAAGCTGGTTTGGCGGGCCCGAAACGCGCAGCGCCTACGAGCTGGCCGCGCTCGTGATCGGGACGTTGGCCACTGCCGCTTTCCTGCTGTGCTTCGTGTCGGTGCGCGAACCGCGCCAGGGCGGTCCGGATGCCGCCGTCATGCCCTCGCTGCTGCCGGACGCGAAGGCGTTCCTGCGCGTCGTGCGCGCCAGCGGACCGCTGCTGCGGCTGCTTCTAGGCAAATTCCTGATCAATTTCACGCTGACCATGCATACCCGCAACATGGTGTACTTCTTCAAGTATGTGCTTGGCGCGGTCGACGCGGTGCGCTACGCGGTGCCGTTGCTGACCGCGGCCAGCGTCATCAGCGTGCCGTTCTGGGTGTGGATCATCCGGCGCAGCAGCAAGCGCAACGCCTGGATTCTGGGCAGCCTGGCGACGGCTGCCTTCACGCTGTGTCTGCAGCTGCCGGTTCGACTGCCTCTGCCGGTGGCGGTCGCTCTGCTCGGCGCGGTCGCGGCCAGCTCCACCGCGTACGCCGTGTGCTTCTGGGCCATGCTGCCCGACACGGTCGAGTACAACGAATGGCGCTCAGGCCGCCGAGACGAGGCCAAGGTGTTCGGCATCGCCTCCTTCACCCAGAAAATCGCCATGGGCCTGTCCGCGGCCAGCGCAGGACTTTATCTGGACGCCAGCGGCTTTACCGCCAATCAGCCGCAAAGCCCCGAGGCCCTGGGCGCGATCCGCTCGATCATGGGGTGGATTCCGGCCGCCGGCGCCTTGATGTCGTTGCTGGTGATGCGCGGCTACCGCCTCGACGATGCGGTGCACGGCCGCATCGTCCGCGCGCTCGACGCCCGCCAGCACGATCTGGACGGTTTCAAGCCCGAAGGCCGGCCGCGCAAGCCCCGGCGCCGAGCAGACCCGGCTGAGCGTGGGTGATCGCGAACGTCGGCACCGTCCGCATCAGCGGGCTGAAGCGCCCCTTGCTCTCGAAACGCTGCCGAAACTGGCTGCGGCAGATCCAGGACAGCAGCGTTGCCGTCAGCCCGCCGCCCAGGTACACGCCATCCCAGGCGCCATACATCAGCGCGACATCGCCGGCGAAGCTGCCCAGGATCGAACAGAACACCTCCAGCGCGCGCCGGCACGCGGCATCGGAGCCCGCCGCCGCGGTGATCGCCTCCGGCGTGTTGGCGCTCTCGGCCGTCCCTTCGACCGCGCACACGGCGCCGTACAGATTCTGCAGGCCCGGCCCGGAAACGAGGCGCTCCACGGATACCCGCGCGTGCCGCTTCATCAGGCACTGCAGAATCGCGATTTCGTAGTCATTGCCCGGCGCGAACGCGACATGACCGCCTTCGGACTCGATCACCATCGCGTGCCCCTGCCGCAGCAGCAGCCTGCATACGCCCAGCCCGGTTCCGGCTCCCAGCACCGCATAGTGCCGGTCGGCGCGGTCGCTCGCCGCAGGCGGCGCCGCTTCTCCGATAGCCTCGAGCTGCGGGCGCGCCAGATGCGGAATCGCCATCGCGATCGCGCCGATGTCGTTGATGACCCGGATCTGGTCCAGCTCGAGCTCCCGTTGCAACGCCCTGATCGAGAAGGACCAGGGGTTATTGGTGAGATTGACCTGGTCGCCGATGATCGCGGTCGCCACGGCGATCACCGACCGGCGCGGCTTGGGCGCCTCGATTTGCGCCAGATAGTGCAAGGCCGCCTGTGCCAGGGAGCCGAATTGCGCAACCGTAAATTCGTGCACCGAGTCCAGCACCAGACCGCCCTCGCCGTCCGAGGCCGCCAATGCGAAGCGGGCATTGGTGCCGCCGATATCGGCGACCAGCGCGGTTACAGCGAAATCGCGGTCCATCCCCGATTGTCCGTCAAGCGCGCAGCCGGTGCGCCTGCAGCGCAAGGCGTGTGATCGAAGCCCAGTCACCGGCCCGGATCGACGCGGCCGGCGCGATCCACGAGCCGCCGACGCAACAGACGTTCGGCAACGCCAGGAACTCCGCCGCATTGGCCAGACTGATGCCGCCGGTGGGGCAGAACTTCACTTGCGGGAACGGACCTGCCAGTGCCTTCAGCATGTCGACGCCGCCCGCCTGCGCCGCGGGAAAGAACTTGAGGCGGTGATAGCCCGCGGCCACGGCCGCGAGCACCTCGGACGGCGTCATCACGCCCGGCAGGAAAGGCAGCCCGCAGTCCCGTCCCGACTCGAGCAGCGTGGCACTGGCGCCGGGGCTGACGGCAAAATGAGCGCCTGCGTCGCGCGCCGCTGCCAGATCGGCCGGGCTCAACACCGTGCCCGCGCCGACGATCGCGTCGGGCACTTCGCGCGCGATGGCGCCGATGCCCGGCAGCGCGGCGTCGCTGCGCAGCGTCACCTCGAGCACCTTCAATCCTCCGGCCAGCAGCGCGCGCGCCAGCGGCACAGCGTCCGCGGCGCGCTCCAGCACGATCACCGGCATCACCGGGGCGGCGGAAAGCACATCGCCGATCATCATCGCAGGGCACCCGGATCGGAATCAAGCCATCGAGATCGCAGCGGCCGACGGCACGGCGCGTTCGGACGCGCCGAAAATGACCGCGCCTTGTTCCGCCCCGGCCGCCACAGCGCGTGCCCCCTCGAATAATTCGCGCCCGAGGCCGGCGTGATGATGCCGCAGGTCGGGCGGCGACACCGTGCGCCGTGCCCACTCGCCGGCTTCGACGCGGGCCTCCAGCACACCGCCTTGCGCGTCCAACCGGATCAGGTCGCCGTCGCGGACCCTGGCCAGCGGCCCGCCGCTCAGGCACTCTGGCGTCACGTGAATGGCCGCGGGCACTTTGCCGGAGGCGCCGGACATCCTGCCATCGGTCACCAGAGCGACCTTGAAGCCCTGATCCTGCAGAACGCTCAGGGTCGGGGTCAGCTTGTGCAGCTCCGGCATGCCGTTGGCGCGCGGACCCTGGTAGCGCACGACGGCGACGAAGTCGCGCTGCAGCCTGCCTTGTTTGAATGCGTCCAGCAGCGCCGCCTGGTCGTCGAATACCAGCGCCGGCGCCTCCACGACGCGGTGTTGCGGCTTGACCGCGGAAACCTTGATCATCGCGCGACCCAGGTTGCCGGTGAGCAGCTTCAGTCCGCCTTCGGCGCTGAACGGCCGGTCGAAGTCGGCCAGGATCGCGGTGTCCAGACTGCGCTGCGGCGCGGGGCGCCACTTCAGCGCGGCACCGTCGAGGACCGGCTCCTGCGTGTAACGCGACAGACCCGGCCCGGCCACCGTCGCGACGTCCGCGTGCAACAGTCCCGCCGAGAGCAGCTGGCGGATCAGAAGGCCCATCCCGCCGGCTGCGTGAAACTGATTCACATCGGCGCTGCCGTTCGGGTAGATGCGCGCCAGCAGCGGCACCGCGCAGGAAAGCCGGTCGAAATCATCCCAATCGATCAGGATGCCGGCGGCGCCCGCGATCGCGACCAGGTGAATCGTGTGGTTGGTCGAACCGCCGGTCGCCAGCAATCCGACGATCGCGTTGACGATGGCGCGTTCGTCCACCACCTCGGCGATCGGCGTGTACTGGCCGCCGCCCTTCGTGATGGCTGCCGCACGCTGCGCTGCCGCGCCCGTCAACGCATCGCGCAGAGGCGTGTTGGGATTGACGAAGGCGGCGCCCGGCAGGTGCAGGCCCATCACTTCCATCAGCATCTGGTTGCTGTTGGCGGTGCCATAAAAGGTGCAGGTGCCGGGCCCGTGATAGGACTGCATCTCCGCTTCCAGCAGTTGCTCCCGGGTCGCCTTGCCCTGCGCGTGCAGCTCGCGGATCCTGGCCTTTTCGGAGTTGGCCAGGCCGGACGTCATCGGACCGCCCGGCACGAACACGGCGGGCAGATGGCCGAACTGCAGGGCACCGATCAGCAGGCCCGGAACGATCTTGTCGCACACGCCCAGACACAGCACGGCGTCGAACACGTCGTGCGACAGCGCGATTGCGGTCGCCATCGCGATGACGTCGCGGGAAAACAGCGACAACTCCATGCCCGGCTGGCCCTGGGTCACTCCATCGCACATCGCCGGCACGCCGCCGGCGAACTGAGCGACGGCGCCGGCGTCGCGCGCAGCCTGCTTGATGATTTCGGGAAAGCGTCCGAGCGGCTGGTGCGCCGACAGCATGTCGTTGTAGGACGAGACGATCGCCAGATTCGGCTGCTGCTGGACACGCAAAGCCAGCTTGTCCGCCGGCGGGAATGCGGCTACGGCATGCGCCAGGTTGGAGCAGGACACGTGCGCGCGAGCCGTGCCGGCCTTGCGCGCCGCTTCGACGCGCCGCAGGTAGGCGGCGCGGCTTGCGGCGCTGCGCTCCCGGATGCGTGCCGTCGTTGCCGAAACGACCGGATGAAGGCTCATGTCCCACCTCGGTTGCGGCCCGGATCCAGCCGGATCACGAGCTCGTTGCTGTACTAATACTACAAGATTTGACCTTAAGGCACAGTCCACTGTCCGTGCTCCGTCGATGGGTGCGAGCACCAACCCGCAAGTTTCTGTAGTATTAATACATAGATCGTCACCGTGGATTTGGTCAACGAGGATCCGCAGCACATGGGCGCGTCGGACACATTCGATTT
>DATBCD010000070.1:0-20696 GCA_036270655.1 Burkholderiaceae bacterium | reverse complement strand
ATCGAGCTTGACCAGGGTGACTTTGAGGCCCCGCGATTCGAGGATCGCGGCGAGGGAGGCTGCCGCGATTCCCTTGCCAAGGGAGGACACGACGCCACCGGTGACGAACACGTATTTGGTCATCTAGCGCGCACAGCCGGTGGACTCACAGTATACCGGCTCAACCGCTGCCTGCCGAAAAAATTTCCCATCAGACCTCCGAAAGAACGGCGCGCAATTTGTCGACGATCTCGTCGATGTGGCTGCGCTCGGCCACCAGCGGCGGTGCCAGGATCAGAGACTCGCCGGTGCTTTTCAGGTGCAATCCGCGGTCGTACAGGCGTTTTTGAACCTCGTAACCGCGGCTGCCCGGCGCACCTTGGGGATGCAATTCCACAGCGGCCAGCATCCCGTACGAGCGGATATCGGCTACGCACGACAGGTCCGACAGCGAATGCACCGCATCGGCGAAATACGGGCTCATGACCCGCGCCCGCTCGATCAGGCGCTCCTTGGCGAAGATCTCGATCATCGCCAGGCCGGCGGCGCAGGCGGCCGGATGCGCCGAATACGTGTATCCGTGGAAAAATTCGATGCCCCGCTCGGGACCTGCGTCGGTGATCGCATCGTAGATCGACTGGCGCGCCGCCACCGCACCCATCGGCTGGGCACCATTGGTCAGCGCCTTGGCCATCGTCAACAGGTCCGGCGTGACGGCGAAGGCCTGGGCGCCGAAATTTTCCCCCATTCGACCCCAGCCGGTGATCACCTCGTCGAACACGAGCAGGATGCCGTTCTGGTCGCAGATCTGTCGTAGACGATCCAGGTAACCCTTCGGCGGCGGCAGGCATCCGTACGAGCCCGCGGTCGGCTCGACGAACACGGCCGCGATGTTCTCTCCTCCATAGAGCTGGCAGAAACGCTGCAGATCGTCGGCCAATTCGGCGCCTTTTTCGGGCTGCCCTTTGACCATCCGGTTCTCCGGTAGTGCCGTATGCCGCATGTGGTACACGACTGGCAGGCTCGTGCCGAAGGCACGCCGGTTGTTGACCATGCCCGCCAGCGCCACACCGCCCAGATTGACACCGTGATAGGCACGCTCGCGCGAAATGAAGATCTGGCGTTGCGGCTGACCGCGGACCCGGTGATACATCAGCGCCATTTTCATAGCCGTATCAACGGCTTCCGACCCGGAGTTCACGAAGAACACCCGATTCAGCGGCGCCGGCGTGTACTCGGCGATGCGGTTGGCCAGCTCGAAGGCCTTCGGATGGGCGCGCAGAAATGAACCGGCGTAGTCCAGCGTCTTGAGCTGCCGGAACACGGCCTCCGCGATCTCCGGCCGGCAGTGTCCGGCGGCGACGCAAAAAAGCCCTGCCGAGGCATCGATCAGAGCCCGTCCGTCCGGGGCGTACAGGTACATGCCCTCGCCCCGGACCACAAGGCGCGGCTCTTTCTTGAAATCCCGGTTCGGCGAAAACGGCATCCAGAACGGTTCAAGCTCGCCCAGCACCCCGGCCTGCGTCATTTGAGAAGCTCCTTGCGAATCGATGAAGTGAGAATCGGTCTCGCTATTATCCGATGTCCTTCCCTGGCCGACCAACGAACACAAACGCGCGCCCGGGGCAGGACTGAAGATGCCCGCCATTGATCCTTCCCGCCCGCCGCAGCGCCTGCCGGTGGTCGACCTGCTGCGAGGGCTGGCAATCGTCCAGATGATTGCGTACCACTTCGTCTACGACCTGACCTACTTCGGATGGTTGCACATCGAAATGACGCAGGAGCCGCAATGGATCGCGTGGCGCGACGCCATCGTCACGCAGTTCCTGCTGGTCTCGGGCCTGACTTGCGCACTGGGTGATGCGGCCGGGCGACCCGGCACGCGCTTCTGGCACCGCTGGCGCCAGATCGCCGCGGCCGCAGCGCTGGTTTCGATCGCCAGCGCGTGGCTGTTCGGTCCGCGACTGATCTGGTTCGGCATTCTGCATTTCGTCGCGGTGGCGCTGCTGCTTGGGCGCCGGCTGCCCGCTCTGGGCGCTTTGAATCTGGTCATCGGCGCTGCGCTGGTGGCGCTCGGATCGAGCGTACACGACGCGCATTTCGACTCCCCGTGGGTAAGCTGGATCGGCCTGGTTGCCCACAAACCGGCCACCGAGGATTACGTGCCGCTGCTGCCGTGGTTCGGCGTGTTCACCTTCGGCATCGGTCTGGCGGGCTTGTGGCGCCGGCACGGCTTCGCGCTGCCGGCCTCGTTGCAGCAACTGGATTCAGCACCCGCCCGTGCGCTTCGCTGGCTGGGCCGCTGGCCATTGACGATTTATCTGGTGCACCAGCCGATCATGATGGGGGTGCTGTTTGTGGTGCACGGCGCGTTGACAAACTGAGGCGCTCTTGCCTCCACCCTCTCCCCCGCCCCTCTCCCACTGGCGTGGGAGAGGGGAGTTAGCGCACCTCGCGCAGCGCGATCGTCCGCTCGGGCGGCTGCACCCGAAACCACTCCGGCTGCAGCGTCACATGGTCGATGCCGAAATCGTGGGCCAGCACGGTGCGGGCTTCGCGCAGGATGCGCGGCCAGCGTTCGATCCGGTCCACCAGCAGGTGAGCAGACACCGCGTTGCGTCCGGGCACCATCGACCACACATGCAGATCGTGGATCGAACAGACCCCGTCGATCCGGGCCAGCGCCTTTCCGACCTCCTGGAACTCGACTTCGGCCGGAACGCTGTTGAGCAGCACCATCGTCGATTCCTTCAGCACAACCAGCGTCGAGCGCAGGATCAGTCCGCTGACCAGCATCGACAGCAGCGGATCGACGACCGTGTATCCGGTCAGGGTGATCACGACGCCCGCCACCAGCGCTGCGACCGAACCGAGCAGATCTCCCAGAACGTGCAGCAACGCGGCCCGCATGTTCAGGTTCTCGCGATGGCGCGACAGGCTCCAGGCAACCGCCAGGTTGATGGCCAGGCCGACGGCCGCGATCAGCGTTACGGCGCCGCCTTTGACGTGAACCGGATCCCGGATCCGATCGATGCCTTCGACCACGAGCCAGGCGACCACGGCCAGCAGGGCGAGCGAGTTGACGAAGGCGGCGATCACCTCGGTCCTGGCCAGCCCGTACGAATGCCGCTCGGACACCGGACGCTGAGCCACCCGGTTGGCGGCCAGCGAAAACAGCAAGGCCGCCGCATCGGTCGCCATGTGGCCGCTATCGGCCAGCAGGGCCAGGGACCCGGACCACAGCCCGCCGATCAACTCGACCAGCGCGTAGCCGGTCGTCAGCGCAACCGCGATGACCAGCGGGCGGGAACTGAACGCCTCCGCAGGGTGAACGTGACGGCTGTCGCCGTGCCGATGCTCGTTGAAGCCGGTTTCCGGATCGCGATGTCCGGGGCGCGAGTCACGGCCGCCGGCTCGCGACATGGTGCGACGCCGCCAGCGCTGCGCTACCGCGAGCGGCTACCGGGCATGTGCACGTGACAGCCGGTTCGCGTGCGGATGTCATCGTGCGTCACGCCTGGGGCGATCTCAACGGCGGTCACGCCATCGGGCGTGATATCGAACACTCCGAGCTCGGTGATGATCCGGTCGACCACGCCCACACCGGTCAGCGGCAACATGCACTCTTGCAGAATCTTGTGCTCGCCGTTTTTCGAGGAGTGCTCCATCAGCACGATCACGCGCTCGACGCCCGCGACCAGGTCCATCGCGCCGCCCATGCCCTTGACCAGCTTGCCCGGAATCATCCAGTTCGCCAGGTCTCCGGTCTCGCTCACCTGCATCGCTCCCAGTATCGCCAGGTCGATGTGGCCGCCTCGGATCATCGCGAACGAATCGGCGCTGGAAAAAAAGCTCGAGCCGGGCAGCGCCGTGACCAGCTGCTTGCCCGCATTGATCAGGTCCGGGTCGACTTCCCGCTCGGTCGGGAAAGGGCCGATTCCCAGCAGGCCGTTTTCCGAGTGCAGCATCACGTCCATTCCGGGCGGAATGTAGTTGGCCACCAGCGTTGGCATCCCGATACCCAGATTCACGTAGAAGCCGTCGCGCAACTCCTGGGCGGCGCGCTGAGCCATTTGATCCCGATTCCATGCCATGGTCAGGCTCCCCCGGCGCGCACCGTGCGCTGCTCGATTCGACGGCTGGGATGCGGATTGACGATCAGCCGCGTGACGAAAATTCCCTGCGTGTGCACCTGATCGGGGTCCAGCTCGCCGTTTTCGACCAGGATTTCGACTTCGGCCACGGTGGCGCGGCCGCACATGGCCACCATCGGATTGAAATTGCGGGCCGTCTTCCGATAGATCAGATTGCCCTGCCGGTCGCCTTTCCAGGCCCTCACCAGCGAAAGGTCGGAACGCAGCCAGCGTTCCATCACGTAGTGCTCGCCTTCGAACTCGCGCGTCTCCTTGCCCTCGGCCACCATCGTCCCGTACCCGGTCCGCGTGAAGAACGCCGGTATCCCGGCGCCGCCGGCCCGCATCCGCTCGGCCAGCGTGCCCTGCGGCGTAAATTCCAATTCCAGCTCGCCGGCCAGGTACTGGCGCTCGAACTCCTTGTTCTCGCCGACGTACGAGGCGATCATTTTGCGGATCTGACGCGTGCCGAGCAAAAGTCCCAGGCCGAAGTCGTCCAGGCCGGCGTTGTTGCTGATGCAGGTCAGGTTTCTGACGCCGGAGGCCCGCAGCGCCTCGATCAGCGCTTCGGGCACGCCGCAGACACCGAACCCGCCCACCGCAATGGTCTGGCCGTCCTTCACCAGGCCATCGAGCGCGGCCGGCGCCGACACAAACACCTTGTTCATGGAGGGCTCCGAGTTGGTTTCATGGGAATTCTAGCCGCGTCCGACCGTGGTCACCGTGGTGGTCGCTACGCGAGCGAGAACCCATCGTCGATCGGTATCACGGCCCCGTTGATCATCTCGGATTCGTCCGATGAAAGCAGCAGCACCAGACCATCCAGGTCCTCGACGCTGCCGACACGCTGGCGGGGCAGCGACTGGATCAGCCGCTGGCCAGCTTCGGTGTCCCACAGCGGCTCGTTCATCTCGGTGCGCACATACCCGGGACAGATCGCGTTCACGTTGATTCCGTACCGCCCCCACTCCAGCGCCTGAACGCGGGTCATGTGAATCACCGCGGCCTTCGTCATCGCGTACACGCCCAGTCGCGACACCGGGCGCAATCCGGCCGCCGAGGCGACGTTGACGATGCGCCCCCGGAATCCGGAATTGGTCCGACTGTGCTCGATCATGCGGCGGCCGATGGCCTGCGCGAGGAAGAACGCTCCCTGCACGTTGGTGTCGAACAGGTGCTCGTAATCGGCCACCTGCACCTCGGTGAGAAGCTGCGTGGAGGCCACGCCGGAGTTGTTGATCAGGATGTCGATCGGGCCGCACTGTGACTCGGCTTCCGCCACGGCACTGCGCACGCTGTCAAGATCGGTGACGTCCAACCGGGTCGCGTGCGCGGCGCCTCCGGCGGCCTCGATCTCGGCGCGCAGCTCCTTGAGCCGGGACAGCCTTCGCGCCGCCAGCACCACGTTGGCGCCGGCCGCGGCGAGCACACGCGCGCAGCGCGCTCCGATCCCGCTGGACGCGCCGCTGACGAAGGCGACCTTTTCCTTCAAATTCACGATCAGTGCCATGCGCACCCCCCCTGGCCCGATGGCAAAATGATCTCACACTAGAATGAATCGATAATCTGTTACGGGAGGAGCTGCCATGCCGGCCGCCGCGCGCGAGGCGATGCAGTACGACGTGGTGATCGTCGGCGGCGGGCCGGCGGGACTGGCTGCGGCCATCCGTCTGAAGCAGCGCGCGCTGCAGGCCGGCCGCGAATTGAGCGTCTGCGTGCTCGAAAAAGGATCGGAGATCGGCGCGCACATCCTGTCCGGCGCGGTGCTCGACCCGCGCGCGCTCGATGAGCTGCTGCCCGACTGGAAAGAGCGAAAAGCCCCGGTCGATACGCCGGTCACCTCCGATCACTTCCTGTTTCTGAGCGAGCAGCGGGCGGTCGGGCTGCCCAACTGGATGCTGCCGGCCTGCTTTCGCAATCACGGCAATTATGTGATCAGCCTGGGCACCCTGGTGCGCTGGATGGGGCGGCAGGCCGAGGACCTCGGCGTCGAGATATTCGCAGGCTTTGCCGCAACCGAGATCCTGTCCGGTCCGCAGGGGCAGGTGCTGGGGGTGGCCACGGGAAACCTGGGCCTCGGACGCGACGGTCAGCCCACCGCCAACTTTCAACCGGGCGTGGAGCTGCACGCGTGCTACACGCTGTTCGCCGAGGGCTCGCGCGGCCATCTGGGGCGGCAACTGATCGAAGCACGCGGCCTGGATCGCGGGCGCGATCCGCAGGCGTATGCGATCGGAATCAAGGAACTGTGGGAGGTCACGGCCGGCCAGCACGAGCCCGGTCGCGTCGTTCACACCGCCGGCTGGCCTCTGGATTCGGGCACCTATGGCGGATCGTTCATGTATCACATGCAGGACAGCCTGGTCGCGGTCGGGTTCGTGGTCGGCCTGGGTTACACCAACCCGTATCTGTCCCCGTTCGAGGAGTTCCAGCGATTCAAGCTGCATCCGGCGGTGCGACCGATATTCGAGGGCGGCCGACGAATCAGCTACGGCGCGCGCGCAATCACCGCCGGCGGACTGCAGGCACTGCCCGCCCTGGTGTTTGCCGGCGGCGCGTTGATCGGCTGCGAGGCCGGTTTCCTGAACGCCTCCAGGATCAAAGGCAGCCACGCCGCGATGAAGTCCGGAATGATGGCGGCCGATGCCGCCTTCGAGGCGATTGCGGCCGGCCGCAGCCACGACGAGCTGGAACGCTATCCGCAGGAATTCGAACGATCCTGGCTGCGCGAGGAGCTGCATCGGGCACGCAATTTCAAGCCGTGGATGGACAAGGGCCTGTGGGTCGGCACGCTGATGTTCGGCCTGGACCAGGTCCTGCTGCGTGGCCGGGCACCCTGGACGCTGCACCGTGACACCCCGGATTACGCCAAGTTGCGTCCGGCCGCCGAATGCGCCCCGATCGAGTATCCGAAGCCCGACGGCAAGATTACGTTCGATCGCCTGTCTTCCGTGTACGTGTCGAACACCCACCACGAAGAAAACCAGCCGCCGCACCTGACCCTGAAAGACCCTTCGGTCCCGGTGAAAGTGAACCTGGCCAAATACGCGGGCCCCGAGGCGCGCTACTGCCCGGCCGCGGTCTACGAGTTCGTCTCCGACGGCGGCGCGCAACGGCTGCAGATCAACGCGCAGAATTGCGTCCATTGCAAGACGTGCGACATCAAGGATCCGACCCAGAACATCGTGTGGGTGCCGCCCGAGGGCGGGGGCGGTCCGAACTACTCCAACATGTAGGCGCGCCAGGGACGGTTGCGTCCGCGCGGTACGTCATTTGACGATCCACCAGCCCCTTTCCAATGAACGCCCCCGCACGACGCAGCTGACCTGCCTGCTCGCGGGACTCATGCTGTCGCTGGGCGCGCTCGCCGCCGCGCCGCAGACGGCGCACAAGGAAAACGTTGTTACGCTTTATGCAGGCTACCGCGACGGCGGCAGCTTCACCGATGCCACCAGCGGCCAGACGCTGCGCATCGATGGTTCGAGCGCCTGGGCGGTCAGCTACGACCGGGAGCTGGACGGCAGCCGCCAGCTGCAGCTCTACGTGTCGTACCAGAGCACCCATCTCGAGCTGGACCAGTCGGCGGCCGCCAATCCGCTGGCGGGCACGCTGCCTGCCCCGCTGCCGATGAAGGTGATCTACGTGCACATCGGCGGCACCAACTTCGTCGATGGTCCGATCGGTCGGGGTCCGTATCTCGTCGGCGGGCTTGGCGTCACGCTGTTCGAGCCCGGCTCGAGCGGCTATAGCGACGAGCTGCGGCCGTCGCTGAACCTCGGTATCGGCTATCAAGTGCCCCTCGGCGGGAACGTCGCGCTACGCGTCGAGGCGCGCGGCTATGCCACGCTCGTCAAAAGCAGCGGGGGGTTGTTCTGCTCGGGCGGCTGTGTATTCAAGATCAAGGCAGATGCGGTAGCGCAGGGCGAGGTGCAGCTCGGCCTGTCCTACGGCTTTTAGCATGGTGGCTTGCGACAAGACTGTCGTAAGCATGCATCGATGCCACCGCGGACCTTCGACGTTGGTAGTCTCGTATCTACAGAAACAGGTCTGCGCGCACGTCGAAGCGCACGGTCGCCTCACCGCTCCGAGCGCGAAGCAACGGGACGCGTATGGGCGCCTCGCACACACGCTCACCGCCGCTTGCGCGATCGGCTCATTCACTCTCGTGTGCCTTCTCATCGCGGATTGTTGTATTTGGGTAAGCAATGTATTCATAGTCTGGAGCTTTATCTTCCCTGATGCAACGGTTCTAATTGGGAATGGAAACTGTTTTGGGAGCTATGTCATGAAGCGTTTTGCCCCTCTGTTCATTGCGATTGCCCTCTCGGCGCCGGCGTTTGCCGCTCCCGAGACCTTCATCATCGACAACAACCACACCAATCCGAGCTTTTCGTACAGTCATTTAGGCTTTTCGGTGCAGACCGCTCGCTTCGACAAGACCAGCGGGAAGGTGATTCTCGATCGCGCCGCGAAGACCGGCTCGGTCGATGTGGTGATCGACACCAAGTCGGTCGACACGGTGTCGCCGAAGCTGAACGAACATATCCAGGGTCCCGATTTCCTGGACACCGCCGCCTATCCGACCGCGACGTTCAAGTCGACCAAGGTCGCCTTCGATGGCGACCGGCCGGTCGCCATAGACGGCAATCTGACGTTGAAGGGGGTGACCCGGCCGGTCACTCTGAAGGTCACGGGCTACCAGCTGGCGCCTCATCCGCTCACGAAGAAGGACGCGATCGGCGCCAACGCCACGACAACGATCAGGCGCAGCGACTTCAACGCGGGCAAGTACGCTCCCAACGTCGGCGACGACGTGACCATCAATATCGCGATCGAAGCGCTCGCCGAATAGCGGCACAAGCCGGCGCTGCTTATTTCACAAGGCTCGCCCATGCTCCCGTTGGAACGGAGCGCAGACCGGCACCGGTGCACGATCAACAGGAAACCACTCTGCCCGCATCATCGCGCGGTGAGGAGGCGCCTCCACGCGGGCCGCGCGTGCGGCGATGCGCACGCGCCACCGGATCGAATCAATAAGTCGAAATGGATTCCCAGAAAGTGCAGTTGTGCCGCTCCGAGAGCTCCGAGTCGGTGTAGGTCGTCGACCGGGGGATGCGCTCGGACAGGACGCCCGACGCATTCGGATTGCTTCCCAGGCGTGGCCATGGGCTGTTTCCGTATCCGTTCGGGTTGCCGGTCCGGGCGAAATTGGCCCACGCCGTCACCAGTTCGTCGGAAAGACGTTCCTGCAGGTTGTTCAGCGGGTGCTGGATGCCGTCGGGCCCTCCGTGCCAGAGCGGAAAGAGGTACTGGATATCGCTGGTGTGGTAGGCAAGCGCCTGGAAGCCAGGCATGTCCGGGAAGTACGAAGGTGCGGTGCGATCGTCGAACTCGTACTCATACAGCGGCACCTGCAAAGCGAGCAGATTGTTGGTATGCCGCTGTGCGCAGGCCGTCGAATCCGTTCCGATCGCATCCAGCGCCAGTTGCGGACTGTCGTAGTTGCCAAGCGGATACAGCGCCGCCGCCTGCGCTTCGGTTCCGGGTGGGTACGACGGATTGGTTCCGAAGGCGGCGATCCGCCTGTTGTAGTCCGCTTCCGAGGCCGGCACGCGCGGCGGTCCGGAGAAGTATTCCGTGATGCCGAGCCCGAAGTTCTGCTCGTCCTCGGTCCATCCGCTCATGACCGCCACGTGATTGAACCGTCCGTTTGCGATCGCGGTAGTGAACCGCTCCGGCAGGATGGTGCCATCCTGGGTGATCTGCGTCTCGTAGGGAGACGTGGCGCTGGCCGTACCCGACAGATTGAAGATTTGCTCGGCGCTCAGGTTACGCATGCATCCAGCGGTGGCGGCATCGGTGCCGGAGCCGCAGCCGGCCGCGACCGCGAAGGCCACGCCGCGCGCTTCGGCCGTCGCGAAAGGCACCGGCTCCAGGACGACGCTTTGCAGGATCGCGTGATGGAAAAGTCCCTTGGCAAGCGGCGAAATGACGTTGGACTCTGTATCGACGCAGCCGGCCGACTGGCCGCCGAGCGTGACGTTGTCGTTGTCGCCCCCGAACGCGTGGATGTTCTTCTGAACCCAACGCATGGCCGCCTGCTGGTCCATGATCCCGTAGTTCGAAAGCAGATGGCCCTCGGCGTCGATCGCGGGATGCGACATGAAACCGAGCAGGCCCAGCCGGTAGTTGATGGTGACCACGACCATATGGCCTCGGGTTGCGAGCTTTGAGCCGTCGTAGTCGTTGCTTCCACCGTCAACATTGCCGCCTCCATGGATCCACACCATGACCGGCATCAAGCCATCCTCCCCGGGATGAAGGTCCGGGCTGTAGACATTCAGGTATAGGCAGTCTTCATTGGCGTTGGCCGGACCGGCGAATGGGCCCAGCGTGGTGACCTGCAGGCAGATGTTTCCGAACCTCGTCGCATCCCGGACCCCCTCCCAGCGGACCGGTGGCTGCGGCGGCATCCAACGCAAAAGTCCGACCGGCGGCGCCGCGAACGGGATGCCGCGGAATTCATATACCCCGTTTTGTTCGATTCCGCGCACCGCACCGCTTCCGGTCACGGCAACCGGGCCGTCTTCGGCCGCGCTCGCGGCGGTCGCCAGTACGCTTCCTGCCAGCAAACAGACAGTCATAAGAGCGAGCGTCGCGAGGTGCCGCAGCGCATCTCGCGCGAATCGATCGCGTGTTTTTCGCATCGTGGTTCTCCCAGGTTTCGGTGTAATGCCGTTGCCGTGCATGGCAGGACAACGCTGCCTATCGACTGCGCGGCGAAATCGAACCTGCCGGAAGTCCACACCATACCGACGCGGCCAGGCAGGTGTCTTGTAGATTCCAGGCGGTGTTATGCAGTGGCAAGCGGACGATTCCTAAAAATTTCGGAACTTCCTCCTAGATCCATTCCGCGCTGGCGCAGATAGTGGTCAGGCGAAGGAGACTCGGACCGCTCCAGCTCGGCCGACCGGCATCGTGCCTCTGGGCGACTTCAAGCCAAAGTAGAACCGCCGGGCGGCCGCGCACTTTCGACGGGCAGCTCAGCAGTTGCTCTGGAAGCGCTTCGGCGTGGTTCCGGTGAATTTGCGGAACGTTTGAGAAAAGTGGCTCTGGTCCGAAAACCCCAGGCTCAGGGCCACCTCTGAAATCGACATGCGCCGCGTGGCCAGGCGCTGCTTGGCCTCGCAGATGCGCTCGCCCAGTACGTAGCGGTGCGGCGATACGCCCAGCGAATGCTTGAACCGCATCGAGAAATAATGCGGGCTGAGCCTGGCCTGTCTGGCCAGCTCAGCCAGGTCGAGGTCGCGCGCGAGGTTGGCCCTGATGTATTCGCGCACGCGCTGCATCTGCATCGGCGACAGCCCGGCCGGGTTTTTCTGGTCCGCGTAGGGTATCGGGCGGTCAGCCAGGTTCGAATAACGCCGCAACAGATGAACGCCCAGCAGGTGCGCGGCGGCGTTCAGTTCCAGTTCCGCCACCGGGTCGAACTCCTGCAGCCGGTCGCGGAACATCATCGCCCATCGGGCGATCGTCGGGTCGACATGAAAGCCGGCTTCCTGCAACTGCACGCGCCCGCCATCGACCTCGAAGATCTCGGCAGCGAGCGCGGACAGGCAACGCGCCGACAGGTAGAAGTGCACCATCTCGTGTGGCCCGACCGATTCCCAGCTGGATTCCTCCTCGGCCGGCACGAGCGCAGTCATGCCGGTGCGACCCGTGCGCCCGGGATACGACGCCGGCTTGTCGAGACGGATCGTTTCGCCCCCGGAGATTCGGTAGCCGATACCGTGATAAAGCTGGTTGGCAGGCTTGAAGCTCTGCAACCGATGCGTAAACGACACACAGGAGATACCCAAGGCGCCGGGCTCGTCGAAAGCGGCCGAACTGCGCGGCACGATTCCGGCGGATTTCAGCATGGCGTCGACGAAATCGATCTTTCGCAAAGACCCGGTCGAGGTGCTGACGGTGTTTACGCGAACGTGGCCTTGAACAGGCATCGCAAGGCTGCGGCGACGCGGGAGATCAGCCTTCATCTGCGCTCCTTGATATGTGTCACCGCGCACTCGAGTCCGTCGCGGCGCCTATTTTGTAAACGGATTTGACCACCAAAAAGGCGTGACTCAACGTCCGCCTAACCAATCTGCGTGAAGCGCGCATCGTCTATCGCAGGTGCAACAAGCGATGAGCTAGGCACGCGTTGCCGGCGCTGCCGAACACCATTGACTGGGGAGGGTCGCCCGCCCCTCCCGCTCCGCGGAAGAGGGGGAAACCCGGCTATGCCGTTGATTAGTCTCGAACGTCGTCCCGCTCGAAAACCGCCATCAGCGTGCAGGTCATGGTCGCGACCCGCTTTTCCGCGCCGGAGTCGAGCGCCAGGGCCTTCATCACTTCCTGGCGCGCAAAGCTCGCCCGGACGCGAGACTCGAACTCGGGATCTTTCGGCTTCAACGGCGTCATCCTGCGCCGAGCAGCCGCTCCATCCAGTAGATCCCCACGATCGTCTTGCCGTCTGTGATTCGTCCGTCGCGCACCCACTGCTCGAGCTCACGCCAGCGCACACTGAACAGCTCCAGGACTTCGCCCGGATCGCGACGGGTCGTATCCGGTTCCAGCGCGCGGGCCAGGAAAATGTCGATCCTTTCGTCGCTGTAGCCGATCGCGTTGTGAAACGCGCCCAGATGGGTCCAGTCGCCCGCGCGATAGCCGGTCTCCTCGAGCAGCTCGCGCTGCGCGCACTGCAGCAGTCCCTCGCCCGGGTCGATCTTGCCGGCGGGAAATTCGATGAAAACGCGCCCCAGCGGGTATCGGAACTGGCGCTCCAGGATCACGTGATCGGGGTCCAGCATCGGGATCGTCATCACCGCGCCCGGATGACGGACGAACTCGCGATAGGCCACGTGGCCGTCCGGACAGCGCACGATGTCGCGATGCAGGCGCAGCATGCCCCCGTCGTAGGCGAGGCGCGCATGCAGCTTGACCTCGCCCAGGGCGCCGGTGTCCTGGCTCGCGGCGGCGGCCGATTGGTCGATTCTGCGCGTGCGGTGCGGCATCCTGTTTAACCTCCCAGCGTGCGAAGCATCGCGCTCGAACACAGCGCGAGCAGATATTGCGGCAGCACGCCCAGCACGATGATGGCCACGCCGTTGACGGTCAGCGCGATTTTCATGTCGGGAGCGGCTTCGAGCGACTGGTCCGGCCCCGGGGCGTCGAAGTACATCACCTTGACGACACGGATGTAGTAAAACGCACCGACCAGCGACAGCAGCACGGCGACGACGGCAATCCAGACGACCGGAACCGCCGACTGGTCGGCCAGCAGCGCCTGCAACACCACCAGCTTGGCGTAGAAGCCGACCGTGGGCGGCACGCCGGCCAGCGAGAACATCGCCAGCGCCATCGTGAACGCATACCAGGGCCGCTGGCGGAACAGCCCGCGCAGATCGGAGATCTGCTCGGCCTCGAAACCCTGGCGCGACACCAGCAGCATGGTGCCGAAAGCCACCATCGTGGCCAGCGCATAGGTCACGATGTAGAACATCGCAGCGCCGTAGGCCGACGCCGCGCTGGCCGTGTTGCCGCCGGCAACGCCGGACTGCATCGCCAGCAGCATGAAGCCCATTTGTGCGATCGTCGAGTAGCCGAGCATCCGCTTCAGGTTGCTCTGCGCCACCGCGATCACGTTGCCTACCGCCAGCGAGGCCAGGGCGAGCAGCAGCAGCATCACGTGCCAGTCGCCGGCCACCGGCGTCAGACCCTCCACCAGCAGGCGGAATGCGACCGCGAAGGCGGCCATCTTCGGCGCCGATGCGATCAGCAGCGTGACCGGCGTCGGCGCGCCGTGGTACACGTCGGGAATCCACATGTGAAAGGGCGCCGCGCCCAGCTTGAATCCGATCCCCGCCACCAGAAACACCGACGCCAGCACCAGGGCCGGGCGGTTGGCGACCTGCGAAGCGGAGATCCGGTGCGCGATCTCGTTGATGTCCAAAGTACCGGTGGCGCCATACAGCATCGACATCCCGTACAGCAGGAAGCCCGACGCCAGCGCACCGAGCACGAAGTACTTCATCGCCGCTTCACCGGCGCGTGGCTGGTCGCGCTGCAGCGCGACCAGCGCATACAGGGCGAGTGACTGCAGCTCCAACCCCAGGTAGATCAGCAGCAGATTGTTGGCGGAAATCATCGTCATCACGCCCAGCAGCGTGAACAGCGCAAGCGAGAAGAACTCGCCGCGCCAGATCGCGCGGGCGCGCGCGTAGCTCTGGGCGTACACCAGCGCCAAACCGGTCGCCAGCAGGGCGAACAGCTTGAGCACCTGGGCCATCGGGTCGATCACGAACATGCCGCCGAACGCGTACTGCACCACCTGCCGATCCAGCAGCATCCAGCAGCACAGCGCCGCGGCAGCCAGCGCGGTCAGAGACAGCGAATAAGTCAGATTGCGGCGCCGCTCCGGAATGAACAGATCCGCCACCAGAACCACGCAGGCGGCCGCCAGCAGGATCGCCTCGGGCAGCACGGCAAAGAAATTGAGCTTGGACATTCAGGGAAGCTTCGAATGACTGACCTGCTGCAGCAGCTGGCCCACCGAGACGTGCATGGCGTCGGTCAGCGGCCGCGGATAAAAGCCCATGACCAGCACAGCGGCAGCCAGCAGCCCCAGCGCCAGCAGCTCGCGCGGGTCGGCATCCGTGAGCCGCGCCACCTTCGCATTGGCGATGCTTCCGAAAATCACGCGCTTGTACATCCAGAGCGAATAAGCCGCGCCCAGCACCAGCGTGGTGGCGGCCGCCAGGCCGATCCAGAAGTCGTATTGCACCGCGCCCAGGATCACCATGAACTCGCCCACGAATCCGCTGGTGCCCGGCAGCCCGCAGTTGGCCATCGTGAACACCATCATCAGCGCGGCAAAACGCGGCATCGTGTTGACCACGCCGCCGTAGTCGGCGATGTTGCGGCTGTGCGTGCGGTCGTACATCACCCCGATGCAAAGGAACATGGCGCCCGACACGAACCCGTGCGAAACCATCTGTGCGATCGCCCCTTCGATGCCGATCTGGCTGAAAATGAAAAAGCCGAGCGTCACGAACCCCATGTGCGCGATCGACGAGTAGGCAACCAGCTTCTTCATATCCGTCTGCACCAGCGCCACGAAGCCGATGTAGACCACCGCGATCAGCGACAGGGCGATCACGAAACCGGCCAGGTGATGTGCTGCGTCCGGTGCGATCGGCAGCGAAAAGCGCAGGAAGCCGTAGGCGCCCAGTTTCAGCATGATGGCCGCCAGCACCACGGATCCGGCGGTCGGCGCTTCCACGTGCGCGTCGGGCAGCCAGGTGTGAACCGGCCACATCGGAACCTTCACGGCGAAGGCGGCAAAGAACCCCAGGAACAGCAGAATCTGCGCGGTCAGGCCGATCGGCAGGCGCTGCCAGGCGAAGATGTCGAAGCTGCCGCCCGAGCTCTGGTACAGAAAGACCAGAGCCACCAGCAGCAGGAACGAGCCGAGCAGCGTGTACAGGAAGAACTTGATCGCCGCATAGACGCGGTTGGGTCCGCCCCAGACGCCGATGATGATGTACATCGGAATCAGCGTCGCCTCGAAAAACACGTAGAACAGCAGGCCGTCGACCGCGCTGAACACGCCGATCAGCAGGCCCGACATGATCAGGAAGGCCGCGTAATACTGGGGGACCCGCTCGTCGATGGCCTTCCAGCCCGCCAGCACCGCGATCACCGTGATGAAGGCGGTCAGCGGGACGAACCAGATCGACAGGCCATCGACGCCCAGGTGGTAATTGGCGTTCAGCGTGTCGATCCAGACCAGTTTTTCCTCGAACTGAAGCCCGGCCCGTTCCAGGGCGAACCCGCCTACGACCGGCAGCGTCGCCAATAACCCGGCCAGGCTGCCGATCAGCGCGACCGCGCGCACGATGCCGGCCGAGCGGTCGCGCCCGGTCGAGAGCAGGAACAGGCCGAAGACGATCGGAATCCAGATCGCCACACTGAGCCACGGAACGGTCGCGTGCATCGCGCAGCGCCTCCGCTCAGCGTGCCGCGGCCACGAGGTATGGCCAGGTCAGGAACACGAACAGCGCCACGCCCACTCCGAGCAGCATGGCGAACGCGTAGTGATAGATGTAGCCGGTCTGGATCCTGCGCACCAGCAGCGCAAACCACCCAACCACCCGTGCCGAGCCGTTGACCGCCACCCCGTCGATCACGTCGATATCGCCGCCCTTCCACAAGGCAAGGCCTACCAGGCGCGCGCCGGCGGCGAAGACGATTTCGTTGATCCGATCCATGTAGTACTTGTTGTCCAGCAGCGCGTACACCCACGGGAACAGCTGCCTCGACCTCTGCGGCAGGTCCGGCCGCTTCAAATACAGGATCCAGGCGGCAAAGACGCCGGCAGCCGCGAGCCGCACCGGCCAGCCCGTCCAGCTGTCCAGGGCCATCTGCAGGGGCCCGTGGAAATCCTGCGCCAGGGCGGTCAGCGCCGGGTGCGCCGCGCGGTTCACCACGATGGCGCCTTCGAAATAGTCGCTGAACAGCATCCGTTCGATGCTCAGATAGCCGATCAGCACCGATGGAATCGCCAGCGCCACCAGCGGAAACGTCACCACCCAGGGCGACTCATGGGGAGCGTGGGCCGCGTGTTCGTCGGGGGCATCGTGCGTCGCGTGGTGGCTGTCGTGCGCGCCGGCCGGCGCGTGGTGAGCGGGCTCGGCGGCGCCGAAGCGCGGCTTGCCGTGAAACACCAGGAACAGCAGCCGGAACGTATAGAGCGCTGTCACGAACACGCCAGCCGTCACCGCGAAGTATGCGAGCTGCACTGCGAGCTTTGCGAAGCCGGACTGACCCAGGTTGGCGTGCGCCACCGCCTCGATGATGCTGTCCTTCGAATAAAAGCCGGCAAAGCCGGGCGTGCCGATCAACGCCAGTGAGCCGATCAGGAACGTCACATACGTCACGGGCATCAAGCGCGCCAGCCCGCCCATCTTGCGGATGTCCTGCTCGTGATGCATGCCGATGATCACGGAGCCGGCCGCCAGGAACAGCAGCGCCTTGAAAAAAGCGTGCGTCACCAGGTGGAAGATTGCAACGGAGTATGCCGACGCTCCCAACGCCACCGCCATGTAACCGAGCTGCGACAAGGTCGAATAGGCGATCACCCGCTTGATGTCGTTCTGAACGATCCCCAGCAGACCCATGAAAAACGCGGTGATGGCGCCGACCACCATCACCATCAACAGCGCCGTGTCGGACAGCTCGAACAGCGGCGACATCCGTGCCACCATGAAGATCCCGGCCGTCACCATCGTGGCCGCATGAATCAGCGCCGATATCGGCGTCGGGCCTTCCATCGAGTCCGGCAGCCAGACATGCAGCGGAAACTGGGCCGACTTGCCCATCGCGCCGATGAAAAGACAGATGCAGATCACGGTCGCCAGCGGCCAGTCGGTGCCGGGCAGCACCTGCCCGGCCAGCGAAGCCGTGCCGGCGAACACCTGGCGGTAATCGAGCGTGCCGAAATGCGCGTAGATCAACCCGATTCCGAGCACGAACCCGAAGTCGCCGACGCGATTGACGATGAACGCCTTCAGGCTGGCCGCGATCGCGCTCGGGCGTTCGTACCAGAATCCGATCAGCAGATACGACACCAGCCCGACCGCTTCCCAGCCGAAGAACAGCTGCAGGAAGTTGTTGCTCATCACCAGCGTCAGCATCGAAAACGTGAACAGCGCGATGTAGGAAAAGAACCGCTGGTAGCCAGGGTCGTCGGCCATGTAGCCGATCGTGTAGATGTGAATCATCAGCGACACGAAGCTGACCACCAGCATCATGGTGGCGGTCAGCGTGTCGATCAGGAACCCGGCGTTCATGCTGACCGCCCCGACCTGGGTCCAGGTATACAGGTCGGCCTCGATCGGCTGCCGGGTCAGCACCACGTGCTGGAACACGAAGGCGGAGGCAAGGGTGGCGATCCCGACCCCGAGGATCGCGGCCCGGTGCGCGCCGCGCCGCCCGATCGTGCGCCCGAACAGACCGGCGATCACGGCCCCGGCGAGCGGCGCCAGCGGCACCAGCAGACACACGTCGACCCACTGCTGCATCGCCTCAGCCCTTGAGCGAGTCGAGCTCGTCGACGTTGATGGTGTTGATCGAGCGGAACAGCGCAACCATGATCGCCAGACCGATGGCCGACTCGGCGGCCGCCACCGTCAGAATGAAAAAGACGAACACCTGGCCGTTCAAGTCGCCCAGGTAGCGCGAAAAGGCGATGAAGTTGGTGTTCACCGCGAGCAGCATCAGCTCGATCGCCATCAGCAGCACGATCAGGTTCTTCCGGTTCAGGAAAATCCCGATCACCGCAATCGCAAACAGCAGCGCCCCGACTCCAAGGTACGCTGACAAGGAAATCATCTGCCCCGCCCCCTTCCTAACTGCTCGACGACTTGACTTCGACTGCCGGGCCCGGCGTCGCCTGGCCGGTTTCAGCCGGCATCCGCACGATCGTGAGGCGATCGGAGCGGCGCACCGCCACCTGCTCGGCCGGATTCTGACGCCTGACATCCTTGCGCTGGCGCAGCGTCAGCGTGATGGCGGCGACGATCGCCACCAGAAGCACCGCCCCCGCCACCTGCAGCGGCAGCAGGTAGTCGGTGAACGCGAGCCGGCCCAGCGCCGCCGTGTTACCGCCGCCGCCGCCGCGCGCGACCGGAGCCTCGTTCAGGGCCTGCCAGCTGCCGTGCGACAGCACCAGCCACAGCTGCAGCGCGATCGCGATCGCCACCAGCAGGGCCGCCGGCAGATGCCGCCAGAAGCCGGCGCGCGTGCGGTCGATGTTGATATCCAGCATCATCACCACGAACAGGAACAGCACCATCACCGCGCCCACGTACACCAGGATCAGCACGATCGCCAGAAACTCCGCGCGCAGCTGCATCCACAGGCACGCGGACGAGAAAAAAGCCAGCACCAGGAACAGCACCGCGTGGACCGGGTTGCGCGCGGTAATCACGCGCAGACCGGCCAGCAGCGCGCAGGCTGAGAACACTATGAAAAGTACGCTTTGGGTATCCATTTGAACGATTACCGACCGTTTGCAGGCCGTGCCCGTTTTCCCCCCTCTCCCCTGCTATGAACCCCAGCTTCGATGGGCCGCAGCTCTGGCGGTGGACGACAGCTTCGGGACCGAAAAGCGGGAGGATAAGCCTCGAGGGTGGTCTGCGACCCCCCTCGAGCACCCCCCGCGGCCTTCACAAGCGTCGCACTTGCCCCCAAACCTCCCTCAACGGTAAGCCGCGTCGGCCGCGCGCGCCGCCGCGATCTCTTTTTCATAGCGGTCGCCGATCGCGAGGAGCATTTCCTTCGTATAGACCAGATCGCCTCTGCGCTCCCCGTGATACTCCAGAATGTGCGTTTCCACGATCGAGTCGACCGGGCAGCTCTCCTCGCAAAATCCGCAGAATATGCACTTGGTCAGATCGATGTCGTAGCGCGTGGTGCGCCGGGTGCCGTCGGCTCGCTGCTCCGACTCGATCGTGATCGCAAGCGCCGGGCACACCGCTTCGCACAGCTTGCAGGCGATGCAGCGCTCCTCGCCGTTTTCGTAGCGCCGCAGCGCGTGCAGCCCGCGAAAACGCGGCGACATCGGCGTCTTCTCCTCGGGATACTGGATCGTGATCTTGCGCGAGAACAGGTACCGCCCGGTCAGCGCCATTCCTTTGAACAGCTCGCGCAGCATCAGCGAGTCGAAAAAATCGCCGATCGCCTGTACCGGGCTCCTGCTCATGACGTTGCTCCCGCGGCCGGTGCGGCCGGCGCCTCCGGCGGCGAGGCCGCCCGCCACGGATTCCACGGCGTCTGCATCAGCACCGCCAGCACCACCAGCCAGGCCAGCGTGATCGGAATGAATACTTTCCAGCCCAGCCGCATGATCTGGTCGTAGCGGTAACGCGGAAACGAGGCGCGGATCCAGATGTACATCGATGCGCCGCCGAACACCTTGGCAAACAGCCAGAACCAGGGCGACAGGCCTTCGCGCCACCAGAGCGGAAGCATGATGCCCCACTTGGACAGGTCCACCGGCGCCGACCATCCGCCCAGGAACATCACCGCCGCCATGGTCGACAGCAGGATCATGTTGGCGTACTCGCCCAGGAAGAACATCGCAAATCCCATCCCCGAGTACTCGACCATGTGCCCGGCCACGATCTCCGACTCGCCCTCGACCACGTCGAACGGATGGCGGTTCGTCTCGGCCACGGCCGAAATCACGTAGATGCCGAACAGCGGCAGCAGCAGCAGCCAGTTCCAGGACAGAAATGTCAGGCCGTGGTCGGCCCACCAGCCGCGCGCCTGCAGATTGACGATCGTGCTCAAGTTCAAGGATCCCGACACCATAAGCACCCCGACCAGCACGAAACCCATCGCCAGCTCGTACGAAACCATCTGGGCCGAGGCGCGCAAGGCGCCCAGGAAGGCGTACTTCGAGTTGGACGCCCAACCGGCGACGATCACGCCATATACGCCCAGCGAGGTCACCGCCATCACGTACAGCAGGCCCGCGTTGAT
>DATBCD010000069.1:0-28030 GCA_036270655.1 Burkholderiaceae bacterium | reverse complement strand
CATTGCCTGGGGCGAATACAACACGGGCGCCAATATGCTGGCGTCCGGCCAGACGATGCCGGCCGCTTCGTCGACCATCAACGGCACGAAGTTCAACTGGTCGCAGATCGTCTTCGCCGGCGGCAACAACGTGATGAGCGGCAGCGCGTTGTTCACAACGTACCAGCCGATCTGGGATCCGCGCATCACCTGGGCCAACGGGGTCGCGCTGAAGAGGAAGGTGCAGTACTGGTACGGCACCGGCATCCCGTCCAATACCTATCCGCAGAATTTCACAGAGTACGCACTTTCGAGCCAGGCGCTGATCACCGGCGGGGTCGTGCTCGGCGATTCACTGGCGGGAACCAGTTCCCTGACCGGCCAGACCGGCGTATTCATCCCGACCGCGACGCTTTCAGGCTGGCTGGCCGGCGGCAGCGGCTCAACCTTGAGCCAGGGCATTGTCCTGAGCCAGGGCCTTGTGCTGAGTGAAGGGCTGGTGCTCAGCGAGGGGTTGGTCCTGAGCGAGGGCCTGGTTCTGAGCGAGGGACTCGTACTGAGCGAGGGTGTGATCATGAGCGAGGGAATCGTCATGAGCGAGAGCGGCCGGGCGCCTTGCGCCTTCAAATTCAACCTCCGCGGCGAGTAAGCCGCGGTCTCGAGGGCGGAATGCCTCGCCATGAGTCGTCCTGCCCCTGAGCCAACCCGGCACGGCCACGTGCGGCGCCTGTGCCTGGCGCTGCATCGGGCGCTGATGCCAGATTACAACCGCAAGGCCGCGCTGTACTGGTGGGCGATGGTTTCGCTCGGCATCACGGTGCTCGCGCTGTCGATCCGAAGTGTCGCGGCGCTGAAGTCGGCACAAATCGTGCAGATCATGGTGGGCGTGCTGGTGGCCATGCTGGCGGGCTTTTTCCCGGTGCGGGTTCCGCGCTCGAAGAATTCCTTCGCCGCCGGCGAAATCTACATCTTCCTGCTGCTGGCGATACACGGGCCGCCCGCCGCGATTCTGGGTGCGGCCTGTGAGGCCGCGCTCGGCGCGTACCGCACTTCCAGGCGCTGGACCAGCCGCATCTGCAGCCCCGCGATCGCCGGGCTGGCCATGTTCATCTGCGGCTGGATGTTCCAGTCTGCAGCCGAGGGCCTGCGATCGGCCGGCCTGCTCGGTCCGGGCGGGTTGATGCTTCTGCTGATGACGCTGGGCGCGGTCTACGCGGTCGTCAACAGCGCCCTCGTGAGCACGGTGGCCAAGCTCAAGCGAAACGAGCCGATCTCCTTCAAGAACTGGTTCCATGAGTGGGGCTGGGTCGGGCTGACGTTCACTTCGGCCGGCGCGCTGGCATCGCTGCTGTTCCTGACGTTCAGGCAGTTCGGCATCCCCGTTCTGATCGTCTCGGTTCCGATGCTGGCGATGTTTCTGACGACGCTGCACTACTTCCTGGCCCAGCAGGAAGCGGCAGAGCGCGAGCGCGCGGCCAGGGTCGAGGCTGCCGAACACGTGGCGGCGCAAGCCGCGCAGCATGTGCAGGCGCTCGAGCAGAGCGAAAAGCGGTTCCAGAGCGCGTTCACGCATGCCTCGATCGGCATGGCGCTGGTATCGAACGATTGCTGCGTGCTGCAGGCCAACCGGGCCTTGAGCGTGCTGCTCGGCCACGACACATCCGCGATCGCAGGGCGGCGATTCACCGAATTCCTGTTCGACGACGACGTCGACATCCTGCAGGAGCAACTGACGCGCATTCTGCGGCGCGAGGCGGAGGCATTCTCACTGGAGCTGCGCTGCCGCGGGCCCAGGGGGCGCGAAATCTGGGTTTCCCTGCATTGCGGCTTCTTCGCGGACTCCTCGGCCAGCGAGCCGTGCCTGATCTTCCAGGTCCACGACGTGACGGCGCGGCGCCGTGCCGAAGGGCGCCTGCAGCACATCGCGTACCACGACAGCCTGACCAATCTGGCCAACCGCAGCCGCTTCAACGAGTGCCTGCTGCAGGCGCTACAGGACCAGAGCGACGATCCTTCACGTCGCTTTGCCGTGATGTACCTCGACTTCGACCGCTTCAAGCTGATCAACGACAGCCTGGGCCACGGCGCCGGCGACGAGCTGCTGCTGAAAGTCGCGCGCCGCATCCAGGAACACGTGAGGCCGAGCGATGTGCTGGCGCGGCTGGGCGGCGACGAGTTTGCGATTCTGACCCGGGATGTCGACACCGCCGGCCACGTGGTTGCGCTGGCCGAGCGCTTGCAGGAAGTGCTGCGCCGACCGTTGCAGGTCGCCGGCAAGGAGATCGCGACCAGCGCCAGCATCGGTATTACGTTCAGCGACGTGGGCTATCGGACCCCGGAAGAGGTTCTGCGCGATGCGGATCTGGCCATGTACAAGGCCAAGTCCAAGGGCAGGGCGCAATTCGCACTGTTCGACAGCAGCCTGCACCACCGGGTGAGCGAGCAGCTGGCCCTGGAAGGGGACCTGCGGCGTGCCATCGAGGGTGGAGAGCTCTCGCTCGTGTTTCAGCCGATCTTCCAGCTCGTGCCGCGGCGGCTCGTATCCTTCGAAGCGCTGGTGCGCTGGCGTCACCCGCAACGCGGACTGATCAGCCCGACCACCTTCATCCCGATGGCGGAGGAATCAGGCCTGATCGAGCCGCTCAGCCATTGGGTGCTCGAAGCCGTCTGCACCCAGCTGCACGCGTGGCACACGAACCTTGCCCACGCATCGCGGATCGGCATGCACATGAACGCATCGAGCCACGATTTTGCCTCGACCAACTTCGCCACCCGCGTGGCCCAGACGCTCGAACGGCTGAACCTCAGGCCCAGCCTGCTGAATCTGGAGATCACCGAGAACGCGCTGATGGCGCGCATGGATCAGGCAGCCGATACGATGAAGCAGCTTCGCGCGCTGGGGGTCGGACTGAGTATCGACGATTTCGGCACGGGCTACTCGTCGCTGAGCTATCTGTCCGTGCTGCCGATCAACAGCCTGAAGATCGACCGTTCGTTCGTGAGCCAGCTGCAGGGCAGTGCCGAGAACTCCGAGATCGTGCGCGCGGTGATCACGCTGGGCGTCTCGCTCGGCAAGCAGGTGATCGCCGAGGGTGTGGAAACCGAGGCGCAGCTGGAGCATCTGCACCATCTTGGGTGCAGTCATTGCCAGGGGTTCCTGCTGGCCGAGCCGCTGACCGCTCGCCAGGCGAGCGCCCTGATCGAGGGGCTGGCCCAGCGCCAGGCGGCGGCGGACGCGTCATCGGGGCCCCCGGCGCCCGACCTGCTGTTCAGCGCGGAGCGCGAGCTCGAGCGCCTGTTGCGGATCCACTGACCCGCCTTCGCCCTGCGGGCTTCGGCCGGCAAGCCCGGCCGTCGCTGTGACGGAAGTGGCATTTCTTTTTCTGAAATAGCCGGTAACTTCGCACGTACTTGGTGTCTAAGAATGCGACCAATCGCGGAAAGTTTGCATCTGGGACGACCGATTTTGGAGGCGTGCGGTGCTTTTCAGATTCTTGCTGATGACTTCCCTGATCGTCGCGTTCGTCGCGTACTGCGGCGTCTTCCAGATTCGCCTGGTGCCCGCGCCCGATGATCATTCCGCGTTTGCCGACCGCGCCACCGGTTTTGCCGCGATCGACGACGGGGACGGGCGGGGGCGCTAAGACAGCGGGTGCAAGCGGGGGCTGGCCTGCGGAACGCGGGAGCCCGGCACATTACTGCATGCCACGGGGGACAGGCGGTAGGGCTCACGCCATCCGCGATCGAGCAGCCAGCCCGCTTGCGGACGCGAATTATCGCCGCCGCATTGGCCGGCCGGCACGCTCGCTCAGGTGTTTCGCGGCCGCATGTGATGGGTAGGGGCCACGGCTGACACGCAGGCCCGTGACTTGACAAGCTCGCAAAACGGCTTCAGCGGCCGCCCGCCTCGGCCGCCGGTCTGGCTGGGGTCGGACTCCAGGTTTCGGCTGCGGCGCCGGCGAGCGTCCTGAGGCGTTCTTCATCGGCTGCCAGATCCGCGGCCGCGCCCTGATAGACGATCCGACCGTCGTCGAGCACGTAAGCCGTGTCCGCGATCTGCACCGCGGCGCGTACGTTCTGTTCGACCAGCAGGATCGACAGGCCTTGCGCGCGCAGCCGGGCCACCACCTGGAACACCTCCAGCACGATCAAGGGTGCCAGTCCCTGCGACGGCTCGTCCAGCAGCAGAATCCTGGGATTCAGGACCAGGGCGCGGCCGATCGCCAGCATCTGCTGCTCGCCGCCCGACAATTGCCGCCCGCGGTGCGAGCGGCGCTGTGCCAGCCTCGGAAAAAGCTCATACACCTTTTCGATCGTCCAGGGGCCGGGGCGTTGCAGCGGAACTTTCAGGTTCTCCTCGACGCTCAGGTTGGCGAAGACACGCCGCCCCTCGGGCACGTATCCGACCCCGAGCGCCGCGATCCGATAGGCGGGCCACGAGGTGCAGTCCTGGCCGAGCACCCGCACGGTGCCGGAACGCGGCGGCGTCAGGCCGAGCAGGCTGCGCAGCGTGGTGGTCTTGCCGGCGCCGTTGCGCCCGAGCAGCGTTGCGACCTGCCCGTCGGCCAGCGTGAGCGAGACGTCGTACAGGATATGGCTCTTGCCGTAAAACGTGTTCAGGCCGCCGGCTTCGAGCGCGTTCATGCCGTGCCTGCCCCCAGATAGGCGGCCTGCACCCGCTCGTCGGCCGCGATCTGCTCGGGCGTGCCCTCGGCCAGCAGCGATCCTTCCGCCATCACCATGATGCGATCGGCCAGATGGAACACGACTCGCATGTCGTGCTCGACCAGCAGGATCGTCAGCGAACGCTCGCGATGCAGGCGCCGCACCAGCTCCGTGATCTCGACTGTTTCCCGCTCGCCCATGCCGGCGGTCGGCTCGTCCAGCAGCAGCAGCCGAGGCCTGAGCGCGAGCGCCATCAGAATCTCGGTGGTGCGCTGATCGCCGTGCGACAGCTCGCCCGCCAGGCGCCACGACTTGTCGGTCAGGCCGCCCAGCTCGAGCAGCTCGGCCACGTGCCCCTCGACCCGTCGAGCGGCGGAGCGCGAACGCCAGGGGCGCAGCCGCAAGCCGGCCTCGGACTCGACCGGAATGCGCAAGTTCTCGTGGACGCTGAGCTCGGGAAAGATTTCGGTGATCTGAAAGGTGCGTGCGATGCCCAAGCCGACGCGTTCATGCGCCACGCGGTTCGTGATGTCCTGTCCGTCGAACACGATGCGGCCGCTGTCGGGAGCCACGAATCCGCTGAGCAGGTTGAACAGCGTCGTCTTGCCCGCCCCGTTGGCGCCGATCAGCGCGCGCAGCTCCCCGGGCGGGACCGACATCGACACCTGGTTCACGGCCTGCAGGCTGCCGAAACAGCACGACAGCTGTTCGACGGACAGCAGATTCACGTCGAACCCCGGCCGCGCAGCAGGCCCAGCACTCCGCGCGGGAAGAACAGCACGACCAGCACGAAGATCAGCCCGACCACCGACATCCAGTTCTCGGTATGGCTCGACACGTAGTCCTGCAGCACCACGAACACGGCCGCCCCGACCAGCGGCCCCCAGAAAGACCGCATGCCGCCCAGCACGGCCATCATCACGAAGTTGCCCGACATGTCCCAGCGCAGCGCGCGCGGATCGGTGAAATTGTTCAGCAGCGCGTACAGCGTGCCGGCCAGGCTTACGAAGGCGCACGAGATCACGAAGGACAGCCACAAATGGCGCTCCACGTCGATGCCGAGAAAGCGCGCCCGGCGTTCGTTTTCGCGGATCGCCTGCAGCGTGCGGCCGAACGGCGAGTTCAGCAGGAGCGCCATTGCGATGGCAGAAAACGCGAAGCACGCGAGCGCCAGGTAATAGAACGCGGTGTCGTGGCTCTGGATGTCGAGGCGCAATCCGGCCACGTTCAGCGGCTGGCGCTGCCACCCCGTCAGCCCGTCGTCGCCGCCGGTGACCCTGTTCCAGCGAAACGCGATGAAATAGAACACCTGCCCGAAGGCGATCGTCACCATCGCGAAATACACGCCGCGCCTGCGCACGATCAGTGCGCCGATTGCGGCGGCGGCCAGGGTGCCGACGGCCACCCCGATCAGCATTCCGAGGCCCGTGCTCGGGGCCAGATACTTCAGCGTCATGGCTACCCCGTAGGCGCCCAGCCCGAAGTAGGCGGCGTGCCCGAACGACAGGGTGCCGGTGTACCCGAGCAGGAAGTTCAGCGCGGTGGCCGCCAGCCCCATCACGACGACACGGCTGGCCAGCTCCGTATAGCCGCCGATCGCGTTGATCCAGTACGGCATTGCCAGCAGCGCGACCCAAAGCAGTGCGGTCGCGCCCAGGTACTGCGCGCGGATCATTGCAGCCGTCCTTCCTCGCCGAGCAGGCCGCGCGGACGCACCAGCAGCACCAGGCCCATCATCGCGAAGATGATCGCCTCGCTCGCCGACGGCATGAACACGGTCGCCAGCCCCGAGGCCACTCCGATCAGCAGGCCTCCGAGCAAGGTCCCCGGAAGGCTGCCCAGTCCGCCCACGATGATCGCCACGAAGCTGGGCATGATCAGCGAGGTGCCGATGGTCGGCTGCAGGCCGAGCATTCCGGCCGCCAGCACGCCGGCCAGCCCCGCCAGGTAGATGCCGAGGCCGAAGTTCAGGTTGCGCAGCACGCGCACGTTCACGCCCAGCGCCGAAACCGTCTCCAGGTCCAGCGTGCCGGCGCGGATGCGCATGCCCAGGCGCGTGCGGGCCAGCACCACGAACAGGGCCGCGACCGTCAGCCCCACCAGCGCGACCATGAACAGGCGATAGCCGGTCAGGAAGAAGAACTGCGTGCTCAGGGAACGTGTGAGCGCAGCGGGAATCGGAAATGGCACGCTCTGCGCGCCCCAGATGTAGCGCGCCACGTCTTCCAGGATATAGGCCAGCCCGAACGTCAGCAGCAGGCTGTAGAGCGGATCGCGGCCATAGAGGCGCCGGATCAGCACCCGCTCGACCGCCAGGCCGACCGCGGCCGTCGCCAGCGGAGCCAGCAACAACGC
Source organism: Burkholderiaceae bacterium (assembly GCA_036270655.1). Taxonomy (GTDB): domain Bacteria; phylum Pseudomonadota; class Gammaproteobacteria; order Burkholderiales; family Burkholderiaceae_F; genus VBCK01. The sequence goes on along the minus strand of DATBCD010000069.1, from coordinate 21,031 downwards.
GCCCCAGAAGCCGACGAAAGGCATCAGCGTATAGGCGAGGTAGGCGCCCAGCGCCAGGAAGCCGCCGTGGGCGAAGTTGATCACACCGCTCAAGTTGAGGATCAGCGACAGCCCGAGCGCCATCAGCGCGTAGAACGCACCGACGATCAGGCCGTTGAAGACATTGAAGAGGATCAGCTGAAGCACGCAACCCTCTCCCCCGGCCCCTCTCCCGCAAGCGGGAGAGGGGAGGGTATGGCCAGTTTCGGCCTGCGGCTACCGGGTAGTCCTGTATCACCCCGCTTGCGGGAGAGGGGCGGGGCGGTCAGAGCCCCTGTCTCTCCCCTTTCCCGCTTGCGAGAGAGGGGCGGGGCGGTCAGAGGCCCGGTCTCTCCCCTCTCCCGCTTGCGGGAGAGGGGTGGGGGAGAGGGTGGCAACAAGGGCAGGCCGGTCAAGACGGCCACACCAGCTTGCAGGGGCTGTCCTCCACGCGGGCCGCGACGTCGATTCCCCGCATCACGTGCGCCACGTTGAACAGGTCTTCGGGATCGGTGCCGCCGGCCTGCGCGTTGCCGACATACAGCGACGCGATCAACTGGTGATCCTCGGCGCGATAGAACGCCTGGTCCGGCGTCAGTCCGACCTCGGGCGGCAGCTTCATGCCGCCCAGCGCCTTGGCCATTTTGACGGCGTCGAGCGACTTGGCGCCGGCGGCGGCCAGCGCGCAGCTCCAGGTGGACACGAAGCCGAACCAGGTGCGCGCTGTCGGAACCTTGCCGGTCTTCTTGCGGATCGCTTCGACGAACTGGGCCACGTGCGGCACGCCGGGCTGTTTCCAGTACCACTCGAACACCCAGGAGCCGATCCGCGCCTCGGGCGGCAGTCCCTCGAGCGACTCGAGCTCCTGCTGGGCGCCGGCCAGATGAATGCGTTTGTCCAGGCCGAACTGCACCGCCTGCTTCAAGGCATTGATCATGTCGTCGCCCTGCACCAGGAACAGGATCACGTCCGGGTTGGCCGCCTGCGCCTTGATCAGGAACGAGGAAAAATCGGTCGTGCCCAACGGCGACAGGTCGGCACCGACCTTGGTGCCGCCCAGCCGCTCGGCGGCCTTTTCCAGGGCGGCCTGCAGCGTGTGGCCGAACGAGTAGTCGGGCGTGATGTAGTACCACTTGCGACCCGCCTTTTCGATCAGCTGCTGGGCAGCGGCGTTCGCTTCCATCTGGGTCGCGTTGCACACGCGGAACACGTTCCAGTGGCAGGTGGCGCCGGTGATCGCATCGGTGTGTCCGCCGGGAACGATGTGCAGCACGCCCTTCTCGAAGCTCACCTGCGCCATCGCCAGCGCCAGCGACGAGTTGATGTTGCCCACCAGGAAATCGACTTTATCGCGCTCGATCAGCTTGCGCGCCTTTTGCACCGCGGTGCCCGCATCGCCGCTGGTGGAGTCCTCGACCTTCAGCTCCACCGGCCGCCCCAGGATTCCGCCCTTGTCATTGATCTGGCTGATTGCCAGCTCGCAGCCGGCCAGCTCGTTCTTGCCGGGGCCGGCATATGTGCCGGTCAGCGGGTTGTCGAGCCCGATCAGCACGGGCTGTTCGCCGCGCGCGGACCGGATGAATGGCGGCGCCAGATTGGCGGCGCCGACGGCAAGCGCGGCACGCAGGACGGTACGGCGGCCGCTGCCGGCCGGGCGGTTCGCTTCGCTCATTACGAGTCCTCCTCGTTCGACCTTGCGCATTTGTTCGTTGTACCGGCGTGCCCTCGGGGCCTGCGCCGAGGCGCTAGTATGTCGCGCAAGGCCGGAATAAGACAGCAGATCGAGCGGGCCTTCATCTTGCGCTGCAGCGAGCAGTGCACCATTGTTGCGCGGCAGGAGACACCGGACTACGAAGCCGGGCTTCAAACGTAGGAGGTTCATGATTGGCTCAGGGGCGCGCGGTCCGCGGCGTGGCGGACCGGTGGCGCTGACTTTGGCGTTGCTCGTTGCAGGCGGGCCCGTCCGGGGTCAGGAAAATCCGGCAACGCAGCTCGATCTGCCGCGCATCGAGGTGATCGGAACCACGCCGTTGCCGGGTATCGGCCTGCCTCCGGAGCAGGTCCCGGCCAACGTGCAGACGATTTCAGGCGACCAGGTGCGCGCATCGCGCGCGGTGGACACCGCCGGCGTGCTCAATCGCGCCTTGGGCAGCGCCAGCGTCAACGATACCCAGGGCAACCCGTTTCAGACCGACCTGAACTTCCGGGGCTTCACCGCATCCCCCGTATTGGGCACTCCGCAAGGGCTGTCCGTGTTCGTCGACGGCGTGCGAGCCAACGCGGCGCTGGGCGACACGGTCGACTGGGATCTGATCCCGCGCAACGCGATCGCCCGCGTGACCGTGATTCCCGGCTCCAACCCGGTGTTCGGGCTCAATTCGCTGGGCGGCGCCGTGGCCGTGACGACGAAGAGCGGATTCGAGTTTCTTGGAACGTCGGTCGACGCGACGGCAGGCTCGTTCGGACGGCGTTCGGTCGAGTTCGAAACCGGCGGTCACGGCAAAGCCATCGATTACTTTCTGGCCGGCACCGTGTTCGACCAGCGCGGCTGGTCCGAACGAAGTCCGAGCCGGGTGCAGCAGGTGTTCGCGAAGACAGGCTACCAGGATGCGACCAGCGACCTGGATCTGAGCTTCACGTTCGCCGACAACCGGCTGCAGGGCTCGCAGACGCTGCCCCGCTCGTGGCTGAACACGCCGTCGCAGGACTATTCATGGCCGGATATCACGACCAACCGGCTGGCGCTGTTCAATTTGAAAGGCAGCCACTATCTGACCGACCAGTTGCTGCTGGGGGCCGACGCGTACTACCGCTTCGTGTCGAGCACGGTGTTCAACAGCAACGTGAACAGCAATTTCGTGCCGCCGCCCGCGCCCGGCGACTTTCCGGCCAGCAACGCGCTGAACGGCATCGGCGAACGCCGGCCCGGCGGCTCGATCCAGCTGACTTACCTGGCGGATGTGGCCGGCCACAAGAACACGCTGGTGGTCGGCGCCGGCATCGACCGCGGCGACGTCGATTTCACCCAGTCCACCCAGGACGCGCCGATCAGCGCCGACCGCGGAACGCTGTCCACGCTGCCGATCGTGCTGGCGACCAGCCTGAAATCCACCAGCACCTACGAAGGACTGTACGGCACCGACACCTGGGCACTCGACTCGCGCACCTACTGGACCGTTTCGGGGCGGTTCAACCGCGCCGCGATCGAGTTGAACGATCAGCTCGGCACCGCGTTAAATGGGCACCACAGCTTCGTGCGCTTCAATCCGGCCAGCGGCCTGACGTTCAATCCTTCGCCGGCGCTCACCGCCTATGTGGCCTACAACGAGGGCATGCGTGCGCCGACGGCAATCGAGCTGACCTGCGCCAACCCGAACGCGCCGTGCAGCCTGCCGAACGCTTTCGCCAGCGACCCGGCACTGAAGCCGGTGATCTCGCGCACCTACGAGTTGGGCGCGCGCGGTCACTCCAATGGGCTGAAATGGCGCGTATCCGGCTTCGATACCGAGCTGAACGACGACATCCAGTTCATCAGCAGCCAGGGAGGGGCGATCAGCGCCGGTTACTTCCAGAACGTCGGCAGGACGCGCCGGCGCGGACTGGAAAGCGGGCTGGACCTGCGCGCGGGCCGATGGACCCTGGGCGGCCAGTACAGCCTGATCGATGCGACCTATCGCACGCCGCTGATCCTGAACAGCCCGGCCAACTCGACGGCCAGGCCGCTGACGTGCGCGACCTGCACCGACATCGCCGTCGCTTCGGGTGACCGGATCCCGGGGATCCCGCGCCACATCCTGAAATTCACGGTGAACGCCGAGCTGGGCGAGCAGTGGTCGGTCGCGGCCCAGGCGAGCGGGCAGTCGGGGGTGTTCGCGCGCGGCGACGAAAACAACCGCGATGTGAACGGACCGGTCGCCGGCTTCTTCGTGTTCAGCCTGGAGGGGCGCTACCGTCCCGCGCCGCGCTGGGAAGCCGCGCTGCGCGTGGACAACCTGTTCGATCGGACCTTCTCGACCTACGGGCAGCTGGGGCGCAACGCGTTTTCGGGCCCGGGTCGAAGTTACAACAGCGACCCGGCGACCTGGCCGGCCGAGCAGTTCCGCTCGGTCGCCGCGCCGCGCGGAATCTGGCTGATCGTCAGCTTTGCGACCGACGAGGACCGCTGAGGCTCATCCTTCCCTACCGCAAGCCGGAACTGCTTTAGGTGCATGCGATCAGCCGTTCACATTGGCTGGGGGGAGCACGAGGGGGCCAGCCCAGCCCCCTCGTTCTCTTCCTCTAATGCCCTTTCCGGCCGAAGGCCGGAAAGGGCTGGGGAGAGGGCCTTGCGCTAGCATGACCCGAACCGGTTTGCGGCAATCTTGCTTTGAGCCCCATATCCTTCAGCCGTGGCGCCAGCCGCAGGCTCGGCGCCTGCATCGGCCTGTTCATCGCCTTCATTGCGGTGCAAGCGTGCGGATCGCCTGCGCCGCCGGGTCACTCGAACGCGTTGTGGGTTCTGGTCGACGCCGGTTGCAATCAAGGGTGGGCGCCGGTGCCGACCCTCCAGTGCAATCGCGCGCTGGGTGAGGCGGTACTGAAGGACCGGTGCGGTGCGACCCATTACCTGTTGATTCCGACGGCGCGTCGCATCGGAGTCGAGAGCCCCGAACTGTTGCGCGACGACGAGCCGGATTACTTCGCCGACGCCTGGGCCGCGCGCGACCGCGTGATCGCCGCCTCCGGCCGATCGGACGTGCGCCCGGACGACATCGCACTGGCCATCAATTCGCGCTGGGGACGCTCACAGGATCAACTGCACATCCACATCGATTTCGTCCGCCCGGAAGTGCGCGACGCCATCAGGCGGTGGGTGCGCGAGGGCGCCTCGCGCCCGATCCTGGAGCTGTTCGGCCATTCGTATCGGATCGTTCACGTGGCCGCGCTACAGCGGCCGACCCCGTTTCAGCGGGCGGCGACGGCGGACGACACGCTGCAGCAGCGCGAGCTCAATACGATAGCGGTGGTCGGCGACGGCGTATCGGGCTTCTACGTGCTGATCGGCCGCGCCGATCGGGTGGGATTGGATCGGGGCCACGCCGAGGAAATCCTGGTGCCGAGGCACTGTGGCCAGTGAACGCCGACCGCAGATCGCGCCAGGCGGAGTGAAAACGATGAGCTCGAGCGAAATGGCACGGACCCCGCAGCCGCCGTACTACGCGGTGATCTTCACGTCGCTCAGGACTGCGGACGATCGCGGCTATGCCGCAACGTCCGACCGCATGGTCGAGCTGGCATCGAGGCAGCCCGGATTTCTCGGCATCGAGAGCGCGCGCGATGCGGACGGCATCGGAATCACAGTGAGTTACTGGGAATCGACCGCGGCTATCGCAGCCTGGAAAGCTCAGGCCGACCACCTGCTGGCGCAGCAACGCGGCAAGCGCGACTGGTATCAGCATTACCAGGTGCGCGTGGCGCGGGTCGAGCGCGCCTACGGCATGCGCGAGCCTGACGCTTGACCGCGTTGCCGCCATCCGGGGCGTCGGCGGGGCTCGTCTGCCGGCTTGCGGTCTCGATCGCCTGCGCGGCGACCCTGGTGCCGGATGCCGGTGGTACGCCGCTGCCTTCCGGTCGACCCCGGGTGTGCCTGGTGCTGGCGGGCGGGGGCGCGCGTGGCACCGCCCACATCGGCGTGATCAAGGTCCTCGAAGAACTCAGGGTTCCGGTGGATTGCATCGTGGGCACCAGCATCGGCGCCCTGGTCGGCGCCGCATACGCCACCGGAATCGGTGCGGCCGAAATGGAGGCGATCATATCGGAGCTGCCGGCCGAGACCCTGTTCGTGGACCGGCCGCCCCGCTCGGAAATTCCGATTCGCACCAAGATCGACGAGCAGCGCAACTTTATCGGCCCGGAGTTTGGCCTGCGCGACGGCAAGCTGCTGGTGCCCAAAGGCCTGGTTGCCGGCGAGCGGCTCGAGGCGACAATGCGTCGCTTGATCCGCTCGTCGGACGTGGTCCGTTTCGACGAGCTGCCGATCCCGTTTCGCGCAGTGGCCACCGACCTGGTCAAGGGCGAGCCGGTCGTTCTTTCGCAGGGCGAGCTGTCGCAGGCGCTGCGTGCCAGCATGTCGGTGCCGGTGGCGCTGGCGCCGGTGCGCCTCGACGGCCGTATCCTGGTCGACGGCGGCCTCACCGACAACCTGCCGCTGGACGTGGCGCTCGCGATGGGGGCCGATGTGGCGATCGTGGTGGATCTGGGGTCGCCGCGGCTCGGGCAGGAGGAACTCGGCACGCTGCTGGGGGTGACCCGCAGAATGATCGACATCCTGATCGAGCAGGGGGAAAAAAGGTCGCTGCAGCTGATGCGACCGGACGACATCCTCATTCGCCCAGAGCTTGGCGACTTCTCGTCGGCCGACTTCAGTCACTGGACCGAGCCGATCCCGCTGGGGGAAGCGGCGGCGCGCAAGATGAGCGACCAGCTGGCGAAGTTTTCGTTGCCGGCCGACGAGTACGCGGCGCTGACCGCGAGCCGGCGCGCGGCCAAGCGGGTCGACTCACGCCCGATCGCGGAAGTGCGACTGTCGCCGTTTGCACGCGTGAACTCCGAGGTGATCCGCAGCGAACTGGAAACGCGGGCTGGACAACAACCGGATCAGGCACGACAGGAAGCGGACGTGCGGCGTCTGTACGCCGGCGGCGACTTCGAGCGGGTCGGCTATGCGCTGCTCGACGATGGCGGCCGGCGCGTGGCGTCGATCGATGCGATCGAGAAGTCCTGGGGTCCGAATTTCATCAGATTCGGCCTGGAGGGCGCCTACGATCTTCGCGGCGAGTCGCGCTTCGAGGTGCTCGGCGCCTACCGGCGCACGTGGATCGATTCGCTGGGCGCGGAATGGCGCACCGACCTGCAGCTTGGCCGCCAGGATCGGCTGTGGAGCGAGCTGTACCAGCCGCTCGGCATCGAGCGCATCTTTTTTCTGGCGCCGTACGCGGAGCTCGACCGGGATATCGACGATGTGTTCTCCGCTGGACAGCACGCGGCCCGTTACGTGCTGTACGAGGGTCTGACCGGCCTGGACGTTGGAGCCCGCCTGGGGCGCGCTGCCGAATTGCGGGTTGGTCCGGAAATCGGACGGATCCAGCAACGTCTCGATGAAGGACCCCAGTCGCTGACACCCGGGCCTGGCCGAGTCGGCGTCGGGGCCTGGCATGCGCGGCTGCAGGCCGATGAATACGACCGCGGCGTGGCGCCCCGCTCGGGGTTCCAGGCGTCGGCAGGGCTTTTCGCATCGCGCGTGACGCTCGGTGGCGAGTCGTCTTACACCCGATGGGACGCGAGCGGATCGGGGGCCGGCTCGCTGGGCGGCAGCACGCTGGACCTGGGAGCGACGTTCAAGGGTCGCTTCGGTTCGAACGACCTTCCGCGCTACGACGTCTTTCAATGGGGCGGGTTCCTGCAGCAATCCGGCTATCGGATCGGATCGCTGAACGGACAGTCGCTGCAGTTCGCGCGCGCCATTTTCGAGTACAAGCTGGCCCCGTTACCGTTCCTGAACGCGCTGTATGCCGGGATGTCGCTGGAAGCGGGGCGCCTGGGCCGGCCGATCGTTGCTGGAAATCCGCTCGGAACGATGAAGTCGGCCTCCGTGTTCCTTCTGCTCGACAGCCCGGTCGGTCCGCTGTATCTGGCATACGGCCGGGCGCGCGACGGCAACTCCAGTCTGTATCTGTACGTGGGCGCGCCGTCGACCACCGAGCCGATCGTCGCCGGCCGCTAGCAGAGCCGCCCTGACGCAGACTCGGTAGGGCTTTGTTCGTTGCTTGCTTAAGAACCCGCCAGCCGCCGGCCGAGGCGCCGTTCGGCACACAGCCCCGTCATAAACGCCCACTAGCCTGTGGGGGCGCAAATCCGCCCGCATCGAACGCTCCGATGGGGCAGGGCGCACCGCACACGCGCGGTTTCTGGCGGCCGCCCGGGAACCTGACCCGGTTCAGGTTGGCACACCGAGTGGTTGCCGCAACCAAGAGGAGGCATTGCATGAGATTCAAAAGAGAAACGTCGGCGGCAGTGAGTCTGGCAGCGGCGCTGGTCGCCTGTCCGGTGCTTGCACAGGAGGGCGAAAGCATCCCACGCCTGGACCACGTGTTCGTGATCATGATGGAAAACCAGTATGTCGGTCACATCATCGGCAACGCGAACGCGCCGTTCATCAACAGCTATGTCGCCAGCGCCAATTACGCCGGTCACTACATGGGCGTCGGCCACCCCAGCCTGACCAACTACCTCGAGGTCGTCGGCGGCTCGAACTTCGGCATCGTCAACGACAACTCGCCCGACTGGCACAACACGACTTGTCGATCCAACCTGGAAACCAACACGCCCTCGCTCGAAGGCGCGCCCAACAGCTGCCCGATCGCCGGATCCGGCCTGGACGCGGCCACTCCCGCCGTCGACACGACCAACGAGGGCACGCCTGCGGTGCCGATTCACAACATCCCGATCGCGCCCGCGCCCACGGTCGGCCGGTCGATCGCCGACCAGCTGGTCGAGCATGGCCTGAGCTGGAAGAGTTACCAGGAGAGCCTGCCCCCGTACGGGGCCGATGGCGTCAACAACAGCGACGGCTTGATTTCCAACGTGACCGAAACCGTTTCGGGTGCGCCCAACCTGTACGCGGTCAAGCACAACCCGTTCGTCTACTTCGCGAGCATTCAGACCGGCACCGACCCCGACAACAGCCTGCGCAACTCGGTCGGCTTCGAAACGCTGTTCGCGGACCTGCGTTCCGGCAACGCGCCGAGCTACTCGTTCATCGTGCCCAACCAGTGCCACGACCAGCACGGGCGCGGCGCCAGCGAAGTCGGACCCTATTGCCAGGGCTCCCCGGACAACAATCTGATCCTGGCGGGCGATTCGACGGTCAAGACCCTGGTGGGCGCGATCAAGGCCTCGGAGGCCTGGCAGCACGGGCATAACGCGATCGTCGTGGTGTGGGACGAGAACGACTACGGCTCCGAGCCCAACCAGGTGGTCGCGATCGTCGACACCAGCTATGGCAGGCACGGTGTCACCAGCAACGTCGCTTACAACCATTTTTCGCTGCTCAAGACCATCGAGGCCGGTTTCGATCTGCCTTACCTGAATCACGCAGGCGATGAGAACGTCAGGCTGATGGGGGACTTGTTCCGCTGAGTCGACTCGTCACGCGCATGATCCGGACCCCGCCCCAGGGCGGGGTATTTTTTTCCCCGACGCCGGCATTGCGGCTGCCATGCGCGTTCCTGCTATCTTTGGCGCGGCGCCCGGTGGCGCGGCTTTCGAAATGGGCAGGCCTCTGGACCTCGATTCCGATCAGATCTTCCGGCAGATCCGCCAGTGGCTGGGTCTGGGCCGGGGCGTCGCGCTGGCTACGGTGGTCCAGACCTGGGGTTCGTCGCCGCGGCCGCCCGGCAGCCACCTGGCCGTCGACAGCACCGGGCAGTTCATGGGCTCTGTTTCGGGTGGCTGCATCGAGGCCAGCGTGATTCATGAGGCTCAGGTTGTGATCCGCGATGGCCGCCCGCGCCGGCTGAAGTTCGGCGTCAGTGACGAGCAGGCGTGGGAGGTGGGCCTGGCCTGCGGCGGGCAGGTCGAGGTGTACCTCGAGCGGATCGAATGAGGCGGGACATTCTCGAGGGGCTGATGGCGGCCGGGTCGGCCAGGGGCGCGATGGCGCTGGTGACGCGGCTCAGCGATGGCTGCCAGGCGCTGGTCGAGCGCGACGTGCTGTGCGGAGACCTGCCGCTGAGCGCCGAGTTGCTGGCGCAGGTCGCCCGCTGTGTCCGCATCGAACGCAGCGGGCCGCTGCCACAGGACGAAGACCTGTTCGTCCGCGTGTACGCGGGCCCGCCGCGCCTGCTGGTGGTGGGCGCTGTGCACGTGGCCTCGGCGCTGGCGCCGATGGCGTCGCTGGCCGGATTCGAGGTGACCGTGATCGATCCGCGCCGCGCTTTCGCCAGCGCCGAGCGGTTTCCGACCGTGGCGCTGGACACCGAATGGCCCGAGGAAGCGATGGCGCGCCTCGCGGTGGACGCTCGCACGGCGGTCGTCACGCTGACGCACGATCCGAAACTCGACGATCCGGCGCTGATCGCGGCGCTGAACAGCCCCGCTTTCTACGTCGGAGCGCTGGGCAGCGCGCGCACCCACGCCAAGCGGGTCCAGCGGCTGACCGAGCAGGGCCTGGGCGACCGGGTGGCACGGATCCACGCGCCGGTCGGTCTGGCGCTGGGCGGGCGATCGCCCGGCGAGATCGCGGTGGCGATCCTGGCCCAGATCGTGCAGGAGCGCTATCGCGACGGCGGGTCGTGAGCCCTCGCATTGCAGCCCTGGTGCTGGCCGCCGGCACCTCGAGTCGGATGGGCGGGCCCAACAAGCTGCTGAGCCCGGTCGACGGAGTCACGATGGTCGAGCGCGCGGTGCGCGCCGCTCTGGACTCGCGCTGCACACAGGTGGTGGTCGTGACGGGTTGGCAGGCCGATCAGGTCGAAGCCGCATTCGAAGCGGTGCCCGCGTCCAAGCCCATCACGGTCGTGCGCAACCCCGGATTCGCACAGGGGCTTGCGAGCTCGCTGCGGTGCGCGATGGCGGGCCTGCCCGAGACGATCGATGCGGCCGTGGTGCAGCTGGCCGACATGCCGTGGATCCTTGCTCCGCACATCGACCGGCTGATCGACGGATTCGATCCGCGCCTGGCGCCGATCGTGGTGCCGGTCCGTGACGGCCGGCGCGGCCACCCGGTGCTGTGGCCGCGCCGGTTGTTTTCCGCCATCGGCGAGCTGACCGGCGATTTCGGCGCGCGCGCGCTGCTCGTGCAGCACGCGTCGCAGGTTCAGGCGGTGCCGTTCGACACCGACGCGATCTTCGAAGATGTCGATACCCCGGCGCAGCTGGATCGGGCGCGCCGACCATGAGCGACGAACTAGCCGCGTTGCGGCGGCAGTTTCCGCTGCTGGCCCAGGACGGCTCCGCGCTGCACTACCTGGACAACGCGGCAACCAGCCAGATTCACGAAGCGGCGCTCGATGCGCTGACGCAGCACGAGCGAACCGCGCGCGGCAACGTGCTTCGGGCCGGGCACCGGCTGGCGCAGAGCGCGACGCTGGCTTACCAGCGCGCGCGCAGCCAGGTCGCGCATCGCCCCTTGGGGAGATGCCGCTCAGATTTCGATCTGCGCGCCCAGCTCCGCGACCCGATTGCTCGGCAGCTTGAAATAGTCGGCCGGGTCGGCCGCATTGCGCACCATCGCCGCGAACAGCCGCTCGCGCCAGCCCGCCATCCGGCCCGGGCCGGTGCCAGGAACCAGCCGCTGGCGGCTGAGAAAATACGAAGTCTGCATCGGGTCGATCGCCAGCCCCTGCGACTTGCACAGCTCGAGCGCGCGCGGCACATTGGGCTCGTCCATGAAGCCCCAGTAAACGTCGACCTGGTAGAACTCGTGCCCGAGCGGGTGCACCTTGACGCGTTCCCGCTCCGGCACCCAGGGCTCGTCGGCCACGTGCGCGGTCAGGAAGATCACGCGTTCGTGCAGCACTTTGTTGTGCAGCAGGTTGTGCATGAACGCGCGCGGCGCCCCCTCCTGTTCGCCTCGAAGGAACACTGCGGTGCCGGGGACTCGCACCGGCGGTGAGGCGACCAGCGAATCGATCACCACCTGCAACGGAACCGCGTCCTGCCGCAACCGGCGCTGCACCAGGCGGCGCCCGTGGCTCCAGGTCATCATGATGAAAAAGACGAATGCGGCAATGGCGAGCGGAAACCAGCCGCCTTGCACGATCCGCAGCGTGTTGGCGCTGAAAAAGGCGGCGTCGATCGCCAGGAACAGGCCCGTTGCGCCGACGGCCAGCCACAGCGGGTACTTCCAGCCGTATCGCAGCACCTCGAACGTGAGCAGGGTCGTGATCAGCATCGTGCCCGTCACCGCGATCCCGTAGGCGGCCGCCAGCGCGCTCGAACTGCCGAAGGCGATGGTCACCGTTGCCACCAGCGCAAATTGCAGCCAGTTGACGTCGGGCAGGTACACCTGGTGCAGCGACTGCTCCGATGTCTGAACGACCCGCATCCGGGGCAGGTATCCGAGCTGGATCGCCTGCTTTGCGAACGAGAACGTGCCGGAGATCGTCGCCTGCGAGGCGATGACCGTGGCGGTGGTGGCCAGCGCGACCATCGGCACGACACCCCACACCGGCACCAGCCGGTAAAACGGGTTGTCGATCGCGGCCGGATTGGTCAGCAACAACGCTCCCTGTCCGAGGTAGTTCAGCAGCAGGGACGGGAACACCAGCGCGAACCAGGCGGTGCGGATGGCTCGCCGGCCGAAGTGGCCCAGGTCCGCGTACAGCGCTTCGGCCCCCGTCACTGCAAGCACGATTGCGCCGAGCGCCGCAAAGCCGGTCATCCCATTGCGTCGCATGAAATCGACCGCCCTGAGCGGATCCAGCGCCGCCAGAATCTGCGGCGCCCGGACGATGCTGGCCAGCCCAACTGCTCCGATCACCAGGAACCAGACCGTGAGCACCGGCGCGAACAGGAAGCCGATCCGACCCGTTCCGGTTTTCTGGACCAGATACAGGCCGGTCAGGATTGCGACTGCCAGAGGAACCGCGTAGGGCTTGAAGGCCGGCGTGGCGACGTCCAGACCCTCGACAGCACTGAGCACCGAGATCGATGGCGTGATGACGCCGTCGCCGCAAAAAAGCGCTGCCCCCACCAACCCCAGGATCACGACGGTGCGGTAGCGCGGCGAGCTGCGTCCCACCGCCGACGAGGCGAGCGCAGTCAGCGCCATGATTCCGCCCTCGCCGCGATTGTCGGCACGCAGGATCAGCACGACGTACTTGACTGCCACGATCATGACCAGCGTCCACACCATCACCGAGATCACACCGATCACGTTGGCGGGCACCGGCGCGATGCCATGGACCGGATTGAACGATTCCTGCACCGCGTACAGCGGGCTGGTTCCGATGTCGCCATAGACGACACCCACCGCGCACAGAGCCAGCGCTGGCAGGCTCGCTTGGCCCGTCTTGGCGGTCATTTGGTTTTTGTCGCGGCGACGTGGACGGGCGAAGATAACTGGCCGGCCCCCTCCGGCGCCATATCCGGCACCGGATTATGGGCTGGTCGTTGGGTTTTGACGACAGTCGGGTTGGTTCGACTCAGCCGATCAGCAGATCGACGGCGTGGCCACGGCCCTGGAAGTGGCGCTCCAGAGCGCTGCGAAGGCGAGCGCTGACCGACGCGTCAAATCCGTATTTTGGATTGCATCCGATCAGGTTTTCACAATATGGCGTAAAGCCGCTCGGCCGGTCGTCCAGCGCGATCCAGTCGTCGTGCTGCAAGCCGCTTTGCCGCATCCAGTGCAGGCATTCGGCCTGGCGCTGATACGGAACCAGGCTGGCCTCGGCGGCGAAATCGGCAAAATTCGGGGTCACCCCGATGACCCGCTCGCGAAGCAGCGGGGGCAACAGCATGAGCAGTTGCTCGTAGGTTGCGCCCTGGCGCCAGGCGGTCGACAGCACCAGCGCGACTTGCGGAAAGTCGTCGAGGGCAACGGCCAGGCGGGGCGCGTTTTCGAACAATCGTGACGCTTCGGGGCACGGGTCCGGGTGCAGCACACCATCGAAGTCCAGAAATACGATCAAGAGAGTCGGTCCCGGGTTGCGGCCGGATTGCGGCCCATTCCTCGATCTTCGACACGGATCGAGACTTCGTTAGGTGATCCACACCGCAAATTGCGCGGGCGATGCCGCCCAATTCGTGCCTTCGCCCGCAGCCGGCGGGCGTCTGCACTTTTGCGGCGCGGCAATCAGCGCGCCGAAAACTGAGCCCGAATGTGCCGTTATTGCGCGACCCGGGGCGCCGCCGGTCTCGGACAATCGGCACGTGACTCGCACGCGCGGCGGCGCGCGGCGGCGTTCAGCGGGATATCCGACATGGATTTGTCCGACACCGACCAGAGCGATCCATCCCGGCCGGCGGGCGCGCGCATCGAGGGCGATGGCAGCCCTGAGCGGATGCTTGCGCTGGAGCGCGCGATCGCCGAGCGCGACAGCGAACTGGCGTGGACCAACGAGCGGCTGATCGCCGAGCTGCACGAGCGCACCGCGGCCCAGGCGAGCGCGCTGGCCGCCGAGCGCTACGACCCGGCCAGCGGATTGCCGAACCGGCGGCTGTTCGAGGAGCAGCTTGCCCGGACGGCGATCGAGCATCAGGCTTCGAGTGAACCGGCCGCGGTGCTGCTGATCGGCGTCGAGCAACTGGCCACATTGCGCGCGTCGATGGGATTTCGTGCGGCCGACCACGCGGCCCGCTTGATCGGCGACCGCCTGCGGCTGGCCGTGCGGGGCTGCGACCTGGTCGGGCGCATCGGCGATGGCGAGTTTGCGGTAATGCTCACGCATCTGCGCGCCTCGGCTGACGCCACGCCCGTGGCGCGCAAACTGATCGAGCTGATCGATGCGCCGCTGCGGATCGAGGGACGCGAGGTGCGCGTCAGCGCGACGATGGGCGTTGCGGCCTGTCCGGCCGACGGTACCGACGCCGATTCGCTGATGCAGCGCGCGCTCAGCGCCTTGCAGTTCGCGCGAGAAACGTCGGCGCGCTTCTACCAGTTCTTCGACCCGGTCATCGCCCAGCGCGAGGCACGGCGCCTGCAGCTGCAATCGGACCTGCGCCAGGCGCTGCGAGCCAATGAGTTCCTGGTCCATTATCAGCCGCGCGTCAGCGTGCGCACGCGGCGCGTGATCGGAGTCGAGGCGCTGTTGCGCTGGCTGCACCCGCGCTTCGGCCTTCTGCCCGCCGGGCAGTTTGTCGATCTGGCCGAGGAAAGCGGACTGATCGTTCCGATCGGCGAAGCGATGCTGGCGCAGTCGTGCGCGGCGGCCGCGGCGTGGCCGCGCGAGCTCGGGCTGTCGGTCAATCTGTCGGCGCGGGAGTTTCGCGGCTCGGACGTGAACACGGTGGTCGGCCGGACCCTTGAGAAGACCGGACTGCCGCCCCGGCGGCTGCAGATCGAAGTGACCGAATCGAGTCTGGGACGCCAGCCGCCCGAGATCGAGGCGACGATCAGCCGGCTGGAGCGGCTGCGCGAATCCGGCGTCAGCGTGGCGCTGGATCAGTTTGGAACGGGCTCCTGCAGCCTGACGCTGCTGCGCGACTTTCCCGCCGATGGGCTGAACATCGAAGGCGGATTCATCCGCAGCCTGCCCGACGACGCGGCCGCGATGGCGATCCTGCGCTCGATCACCGCGCTCGGACGCCATTTCGGGGCGCGGGTCGTGGCGGAGGGGGTGGAGAACGAAGACCAGTTCGAAATGGCGCGCCGCGCCGGCTGCTCGCAAGCACAGGGCTACCTTTTTGGCCGCCCGATGCCGCAAGCGGAGCTGATCGCGTACCTGGAAAGAGGCTCCGCTCGCTAGCGAGGCCCCTGCGCGGTGGCCTGCAGTCCGCCGATCCTCGATTCGACGAAACGGCGCAGATCGGCGCTCAGGTTTGCGCCGGCGGCGCTGCGGTAGGCCACAAGGGCCTGCTGATCGCGCCCCAACGCCTGCAACGAAACACCCAATCCGACCCAGGCCAGCGAATCGGAAGGCGCGGAGCTCAGGGCCGCTTTGTATTCGGCGATCGCAAGCTCGTGCCGTCCTGCGCGCTGGGCGATCGCGCCGGCCAGCGCGTGGTACGGCCGGTCGCGCCCTGCCGCAGGGACGCGGTCGAGCGTCTGCAGCGCGCCGGTCGGGTCGTTCAGCTCCGCCTGCAACTGGGCCGCCGTCGGCGCAAAACGGACCGGGTCGAATGGCACTCCATCGAGCAGCGTGACCAGCGCCTGTCGGCGATTACCGGCCTCGGCCTGCAACGCAGCCAGCGCCGAACGCGCATCGTTCCAGTCCGGCCGATCGGACAGGCCGCTCGCCAGCAGCTGGATCGCATCGCTTGCCCGGCCGCGCGCAAGCAGTTCCATCGCTCGAGCCAGCGCGGACCGGGCCGAGCTTTGCGCCACCGCAGGCACACCCGCTGTGGCCGTCCCATCTGCTTCGGCCGGCGCGCGCTGCGGGGCGGTGCCTGACGCGGCCGGGGCGGCGCGCGGCGTCGGTGTGTGCGGATGCATCGGTTGGGCCGCTGGCGGAGCTTGCGCTGCGATCATCGCGGGCACCGCGGCCGGTTCGCCCTGCGAAAGCGGGGTCGGCTGAGCTGACGGCGGCGCGACGGCCGGCAGCTGCGGCGGCAGGGCGGCGGGCACGGGGCGCGGGGCGCTCGCCGACAGCGGCGAATCAGGAGGCGTCGGCGCCGGCCGCGGCCACAGCCAGACCGCCGCGGCAGCGGCGGCGCCGGCCGCCAGAAGAAGTGCGGGTCGCGCTTTCAGCCAGCGGGTGTGAGGCTCCGGTGCGGTCTGAAGGGGCGCGGGGATGGCAATCCGGGCAGCCTCGCCCGGCTGCGCCGACAGCGGGGAGCGCGCGCCGCGCCGCTCCAGGTCGCGCAGCATCGTGTTCAGCACGCTCATGGCGCTTTCGAAACGCGTGCAAACCCGGCGAATTCAGCGCCGGTGTCCGTCGGTCGATCCATTCAGCGGATTCCCGGGTGGGTCCGAAGTCCCGGCCAACGCGGCCACGCCAGCCACGCCAGCAGGCCGGCGCCGCGCGCCTGAGGCGTGTCCTTGGCGGCGGCGCGGACCTGGCGTGCGGTGACGCGCTCGCAGCCCTGCCCGTAGGCGAGCAGCAGCGACTTGTGCGCGATGATGTTGACCAGGCGCGGCACGCCGCGTGCGTGGCGGTGGACTGCCTGCGCGACATCGGCCGCGAACAGCGCGCGGCCTTGATGCCCGGCCACCCTCAGACGGTGCGCCAGATAAACGTCGGTTTCGGCGCCCGACAGCGCGCTCAGCTCGTAGTGAAAGGCGATCCTGGTGCGCAACTGGCGCAGGTCGTGGCGTGCCAGCTTCCGGTCCAGCTCCGGCTGACCGAACAGGACCACCTGGATCAGCTTGCGCTTCTCGGTCTCCAGGTTGGAAAGCAGCCGCAAGGCCTCGAGCGTCTCGACCGGCATGGCCTGCGCCTCGTCCAGGCAGACCACCACGCGCGAGCCGCGCGCGGCCAGGCGCAGCAGCGCACGGTTCAGGGCCTGCAGGACGTCGCCGTCGGAATTGACGTTGACGATCCGTATTTTCAACTCGCGCGCGATCGCCAGCAGCAAGGTGCGGGGGCTCAAGCAGGGGTTGGGGACGTAGGCGGTGCGATACCCCTGCTTCGCGGCTGGCGCCGCTTCGCAGGGCGGGCCCTCCATAGCGCTTTGCGCGACGGAGGGCAGGTCGTCCGAAGCGGCGTGCGCCAGAAAGCGCCGGCACAGCAGCGTCTTGCCGGTGCCGACCTCGCCGGTGATCTTGATGAAGCCTTCGCCGCCGTCGACGGCCAGCACCAGCGTGTCGAGCGCCTCGCGCTGGGCGCGCGAGGAGAACGCGAACGCGGTGTCGGGCGTCAGCGCGAAAGGCGCGGCTTTCAGTCCAAAATGGGTCAGGTACATGCGGATACGGCCCTTTACAGTCTGGAGCTGTCGGTGGCTGCACCCAGCCGCTGCAGCGCGTCCTCGCGCAGCGCGTCGAGCTGCGCCTGGGAATGCACGACGGTCGGTTTGATCAGGATCACCAGTTCCTGCTTGATCTGTGAGTGCTCGTCGAACCGGAACAGCCGTCCCAGCCAGGGCAGGTCGGCCGCGCCCGGCACGCCGGAGCGCGTATCCGACCGGTTCACGTTCATCAATCCGCCGATGGCGACGATGTTGCCGTCGCGCACGCGCACCAGCGTGTCGGACTCGGAGACCGTGCTCGACGCCAGCGGCAGCGTGTAATCGCCCTGGGTGCCCAGGTTGACCACCAGGTTGCGCTGGGTGACCGACGAAACCGACGGGTGCACATGCAGGATGATGTTGCCGTCGTCGTCGATCTGAGGCGTCACATCCAGCGCGACTCCGGAGAAAAAGGGCTGCGTCGTGATCGTCGGCGTGATGACCGCGGCTCCATTGACGGTGCCGGTCGACGAGATGTTGGTGGTGACGCCAGTGACGAAGAAGTCGTCGGTGCCGACTTTCAGCACCGCCTTCTGGTTGTTAAGCGCCGCGACCCGCGGGCTCGACAGGACCTGCACGTTGCCCTGGGTCTGGAGAAATTCCATCAGCGCCGCGAAACTGCTTGACTGAAAAGCCAGCCCGAACAGCGGCGCGGCTCCGGTCGCCGGCTGGGACAGATCGACGCCGGGCGTCGAGCTGATCAGCGCGTCGGACAGGATCCCGTGCGGCGACAGCGTGGTGCCCGGCGAGATCAGGCCGCCCGACCCACGCGCGCCGCTTCCGTTGTGAAAGGCGGCCCAGTTCACGCCGTTCTGACTGGTGTCGGTCAGCGTGACCTCGATGATCTTGGACTCGAGCATCACTTCGCGCTCGACGTTGACCTGCATCGCGCGCAGGTAGTTCTCGACCTGCCGCAGTTCTGCCGGCATAGCCCGCACGACGATGACGCCCGACTGCGGCGACACGATCAACTGGCGGCCGTCCGCGCGCGCCGCATCGACCGCCAGCAACAGCTTCAGCGACGCTTCGATCTCGGTCCACAGCTCGTTGTGGGTCAAGGTCGTGATGCGGCTCGATTCCTGGCTGATCGTGCCTCCGGGGCCCGAGCCCTGCGGGAGCGCAGGCGGCGCTGAACCCCCCGATGCCCCCCCGGTCGAGGGCTGCGTAAGCGAGCCCGAGGTCACCCGCACGTCGCTGCGTCCGAAGCGGTTGGTGACCGGGTAGTTCACTTGAAACACCCGGGTCTGAATGACCGGCTGCTGGACGAAGATGCGGCTGCCCTGCACGCGGTACTCGAATCCGTACAGGTCGCGCAGCGTTTCCAGGGCTTCGATCAGCGTCACGTCCTTCAGGCTGACCGTGACCGACGCTTTCAGCCCGGGATCGAGCACGATCGAATAGCGCGTATCGCGTGCCAGTGCCTCGAACACCTGGGCCACCGGCAGGCCGACCACGTTCAGGTCGAAGTGCGGCTCGGCGGGTTTCTGGGCCAGCTTGGAGACCGACAGGTCCGCCGGCGGCAGCAGGGCGCGCGATACCTCCGGCGGAATCGCTTCTGCAGCCGGCTTGGACGGTTCAGCCAGGCCCTGGCGAATCTCCGGCAGCAGCCCGGCGCCGGCTTTGTGGGCCGCGGGCTGCGACGTTGCGCACGCCGACAGCAGCACGGTCACCGCCACCGCCACCGCGGCCAGCACCCAGGGCATCAGCCAGGGCCAGCGTGAGTGCTGCGTGTCGCGATCATCGGGGCCCGGCAGTTGAACCAGCCGTCCGTACAACGGGGGATGCGAATCGGGTTTCATTTCACTCTCGCGCGCGGCATCAGTTCCACGGTCTGACGGTGTCCATCCCGATCCAGCACGACCGCATCGTCGTGGATCGCGACCACTTTCACGCTCTTGCCGTCCAGCCTGATCGCCTCGCCGGGCCGGACGCGCTGGCCGTTCACCACGGCCAGCCGCGCCGATCCGTCGCGCGCGATCATCTGCAGCCGAACCGGCTCGGCCGTTGGGATCGAATCCGGGGATTGCGGATCGCTCGCGTGCTGTGACACCCCGTAGCCCGGCGGCGGCTGGGTCGGGTCGACCACGCCCGCGGCCGATGCGGCGGCGTTCAGGCCGGCGGCCGCAAGCAAGGCGAGAGCGCTCCTCACAGCGTCAGCCATGTCGGTCCCCTGGACAAGGTGAAGAAGCGAACCTTGGTGACCGGAACGCCCTGCGGGTTGACTTTCAACTCCAGGTCCTGCCAGTAGATCTTGTATGGGGTGCTCTCGAGACGCTGCAGGTAGGCGATCAGATCCAGGTACCGGCCTTCGACGGTCAGCTCCAGCCCGTGCTCGTACAGCATCGAACGCTGCGCCTCGGCATTGACCGGCACCCTGCTGCTCCTGTCCACGCCCTCGTCGACCGGCACCGGCGGCTGCGACACCATGCCGACCACGCGCAGCTGCGGGAACTTGTCCAGGATGGCCGCCAGCTGGCGCGCCATATCGTGCGGGGCCACCAGGTCGATCTGGGCCCGGCGGATATCGGATTCGGCCGCCGACTGCCTGGCTTGCAGATCGGCCTCGCGCGCCCGCAGTTGCTCGCTTCCGGCGCGATCGCGTTGTTCGACCAGCTGCTGCAGCTTGGCCAGGTCGGAGCGCGCGCCGGCCAGCTGCTTGCTGGAATCGGCGATCCGGATTCGCATCGGCTTCAGCAGCAGCGTGTCCCCGGCCAGTAGCAGCATCACTGCCAGGGCTGCGATCGCCAGCAGCCGCTCGCGCGGTTTGCGCCGTTCCCACCGTTCGGTCAGCCGATCGAGCAACATCACAGCTGGCTCCGATTGGGCACCGCGGCCGCGGCACCGATCTGCCCGGGCGTCTCGACGTTGCCGGTCGGCGTCGATATCCGGAACTTCAGCGCGCGGTCGGCCGCCAGTGCGGCGTCAGCCGCCCCGGCTGTCATCTCGATCGCGGCAAACGTCGTGCCCGCGAAATACGGCTCGGCCTTGAGCGTCTGCAGCAGCGCCGGAACGCGCGCGGAATCCAGCGCGCGGCCCTCGACCACCATCGAACCGCGCCGGTTATCCAGGCTCAGTCCGGTCAGCCAGACGCCTTCGGGGGTGGCGCGCCCGAATGCCTGCAGCGGGCCGACGAATCCGGCCGTGTGGGTCAGGCCGCCGGTTGACAGCGTGTGCGCCAATGCCTCGAGCGCCTGCACTTCGCGCTCCTGGGACGCCAGCCGGTCGGCCAGAGCGACCTCGGGGCTGGGAACCTCAGCGATGGCGCGCTGCAGCCGCTCGGACTGCGCTTGCACGCGGGCCAGATCCCGCCCCATCGTGTGCAGATTGCGGCCTTGTATCAGGAGGGCGAGGGCACCCAGCGCACCCAGCGAGACGCCCAGCACGATCGCACGCCGGACCGACGGTGATGCCAGGCCGGATGGCGCCTTGC
>DATBCD010000068.1:0-3365 GCA_036270655.1 Burkholderiaceae bacterium | reverse complement strand
GAATCCGGATCCGGGATCCGCGCAAAATCCGGTCGCCCCATCGCCGGCGCCAGACGCTTCGACCCCGAACCCCGGGTCCGCGCCGAAATAGCAGGCCGTGGCGCTTCGAATGAGCCTGCGTGCCGACCTCGTCCTGGCAGTTGGCTGCGCGATGCTCGCGCTCGTAGCCGGAGCCGGCCGGGCGGCCGAGCCGTCGGCCAGTGCCGGCGAGGCGATCTACCTGCACGGCGTACTGGGGTCCGGTGCACCGCTCGAGGCCGTGCGCCCGGACAGCGGCGTGGGCACGAAGGGCGCGGACGCCGCCTGCGTGAACTGCCACCAGCGCAGCGGTCTTGGCTCGTCCGAAGGGTATCTGAATACGTACACGGTGCCGCCTATCACCGGCCTGTATCTGTTTCACGCGCGCGGCGCCACGTCCAGCGAGCCGATCCTTCCCTATGTCGAGTGGATGCACGGCAACCGCGATCCGTACAACGAGGCCACGCTGGCACGGGCCATCCGCGAGGGTCTTGACTCGCAGGGGCGCCCGCTCAGCTACCTGATGCCGCGCTACCCGCTGGGCGATGCCGACATGGCGGCGCTGACGAATTACCTGAGAAAGCTCGATGCTCGGCCCACGGGCGGCGTGACCGACACCGTGCTGCACTTCGCCACGATCATCACACCCGATGCAGACCCGGCCAGGCGCCGGGCGATGCTCGAGGTGATGCACAAGTACTTCGACGAGAAGAACCTGTTCCCGATAGGGAACAGCCGGAACATGCGCACGTCCGGGAAAACCGAGTACGCCAAGAGCATGTTCATGTCCCATCGACTCTGGCAGTTGCACGTGTGGGACCTGACCGGCCCGGCATCGGCCTGGCAGGCGCAGCTCGAACAGCACCTCGCACAGGAGCCGGTGTTCGCGGTCGTATCGGGGCTGGGTGGAAGCAATTGGGTGCCGGTGCACCAGTTCTGCGAGCACGAAAGCCTGCCGTGCCTGTTTCCGAACGTCGACGTGCCGGTGGACGACGACCGCGATTTCTATTCGCTGTATTTTTCCAAAGGCGTGCTGCTGGAGGCGGCGCTGATCGCGAAGGCAATCGACGCGGCGGCCAAAGGCGCAACGGTCACCGTACAGCAGGTCTACCGGGCCGGCGACAGCGGCGAGGCGGCCGCGGGGGCGTTGGCCTCCGCGTTGAAGCTGCGCGGCATGGACGTGCGCAGCCATGTCGTTGCGGCCGGCGCGCCGGGACGGGCCGTGGCCGAGGCGGTCAGCGGCGCTTCCAAGGCGGACGCGCTGGTGCTGTGGCTGCGCCCGGACGACCTGGTGGCGCTGGGCAATGCAGCCTCGGCGCCGCCGTCGGTGTTCGTGTCGGGCTTGCTGGGCGGCCTCGAGCAATCGCCGTTGCCGCAGGGCTGGCGCAGCCGCGCGCGCATGGCGTACCCGTTCGACCTGCCGGAAGGCCGCAGCCTGCGCCTCCGGTACCCGCTTTCCTGGTTCTCGATCCACCGCATTGCGGTCGTCGACGAAGAGGTGCAGGCGAACACCTATCTCGCCTGCGGGCTGCTGGCAGAAACCTTGAGCCATATGGCCGACAACCTGGTCCGGCCGTTCCTGGTGGAGCTGCTCCGGTCGAAGATCGAGCGCCGGCTGATCAACACCGGCTATTTCCCGCGGATGGTTCTGGGCGAGAACCAGCACTTCGCGTCCAAGGGCGGATATATCGTGCATTTTGCCGAGCCCAGCGGAAAGCGGCTGGTCGCCGACAGCGGGTGGGTCGTTCCCTGAGAGTGGCGGCGCGTGCGCTGGCCGCCGCGGCCGCGCTGGTGCTGTGCGGCGCGGTCGTCACCCCGGCGCCGCTATCCGTGGTTGGCCAACGGATTTTCCGCGACGGCGAGCTCGCACCGGGCGTGCCGTTGCGCGGCGAGCGCGCCGGCGCGCCGTCTTTGCAGGGCCGCGATGCGGCCTGTCTGCAGTGCCACCGCCGCAGCGGGCTGGGAATGGTCGAGGGCAAGATCGTGATTCCCCCGATCACCGGACGCTTCCTTTTTCGTCCGGGACAGCGCATCACGCGCGACAGCCTGATGCACAGCGGCGCGACCCACCTGCTGCCCTCGCCTCCCGACCGCAGCGCGTACGACGAGTCGACGCTGGAGCGCGCGATCCGCGAAGGAATCGGGGCCGACGGCCGCCCGCTGGATTACCTGATGCCACGCTACGACCTCGACGACGCTTCGATGCAGGAGTTGATCGGATACCTGAGCCGTTTGTCCAGCGGACGCGTGCCCGGCGTCACCGGCAGCACGCTGCATTTCGCGACGATCGTGACCCCGGACGCCGACCCGGTCGCCCGCGACGGGATGATCGACGTGCTCCAGCAGTATTTCGCGGAGAAGAACAGCCGATACATCGGCGAGAGCGCCTCGCCGCTGCTGCAGGGCGGGCGCCCCGTCCAGGCGCGAGTGCAGCGCAACTGGCAGTTGCACGTGTGGCAATTGAGCGGCGCTCCCGAGACCTGGGAGGCGCAGCTCGACCAGCGCCTGCGCACCGAACCGGTGTTCGCGGTGATCTCGGGCCTCGCGGGGGTGACCTGGGAGCCGGTACACCGCTTCTGCGAGCGCCAGGCGATTCCCTGCCTGCTGCCGAACGTCGATCTTCCGGTGGTCGCCCCGGACGACTTCTACCCGGTCTATTTCTCGCAGGGTGTGCTGCTGGAGGCTCAGCTGATCGCGGCGCGCCTGGCGCAGGCAACGTCGAGCGACGCGGCCCGCGGCCGGATCGTGCAGGTATTCCGCGACGGCGACATCGGAGCGGCGGCCGCCGCGCGGCTGCGCGAAGCGCTTCCCCACGAGCGCTTCGTCGACCGGACGCTCGGGCACGACGACGGGCCGCGGCAACTCGCGCGGGCGCTGGCCGACGCCTCGGCGCGCGATACGGTGGTGCTGTGGCTGCGCGCGGCGGATCTGGCGGCGCTGCCCGCGCCTGCGCACGGGATCTCGGCGGTTTACGTCTCGGGCCTGATGGGAGGGTTGGAGCACGCTCCGCTGGCGCAGGCGTGGCGCAGCATCGCCAGCATGACGTATCCCTATGAGTTGCCCGAGGGTCGCAGCCTGCGGCTGAACTACCCGCTCGGCTGGTTCCGCTTGCGCAAGATTGCGGTCGTGAACGAGCGCGTGCAGGTCGACACCTATATCGCCTGCTCGGTGCTGCTCGAGACGCTCGCCTCCATGCTGGACGAGTTCGTGCGCGACTACCTGGTCGAACGGGTCGAGGTGATGCTGGACAGCCGGATCGTCAACGGCTACTACACCCGGCTCGGGCTCGCACCCGGCCAGCGCTTCGCCTCCAAGGGCGGATACCTGGTTCGCTTCGCGGATCCCAC
>DATBCD010000067.1:0-47181 GCA_036270655.1 Burkholderiaceae bacterium | reverse complement strand
GCGCTCTGGCATTGCGCCTCGATAGCCATGGTCCGGATGAAAATGATTGTCTACATGGCCCCAAAAATCGTCACGGTGGTGAAACCAAGGACCGGCGCCGATAAAAATGCCGCCCGTGAACCATTCGGGACCATAGTAGCCGTAGGGTGCACAAGCATAAGGGTCGGTATCGTAGTAGCCATAAGGGCACGCGGGTTCAGCCGCAATGCCGTCGGAGACGTCCGCGCATGCGCTTAACGTCGTTGCGCTGAGGTACACAGCCGCGAGCGCGAGTGATAGAGATCTCAATGCAGTCATGATTAGTGTCCTTCCGTTGTCGATGAGCCCGCTTGAGGCTCAATCCAGTCATCCGACTGTATGGCCAGTCTACGAAGCTGCCTTTGCCGGCTGCTGTCGCGGCGATTACAAATTTGTAAGGTGCCGAGGGCCGAGGACGGTCAGGAACGATCTGAAACGGATGCGTTGGGGGCGTCCGGAAACAACAGACTGAAGCGTGTGAGACCACGGGAGCTCTCGGCCAGGGCCTTGCCTTGATGCAGATCCATGACGGAGCGGACGATCGCCAGGCCGAGCCCTGTCGAATCAGCCGAGTTGCTGCGGGCCTCGTCGCCGCGATAGAAGCGCTCGAAGACCTTGTCGAGTTGCTCGGGAGGGATATCCGGTCCCGGGTTGCTGACCCCGACCAGAGTGCCGCCGGGAACCTGCGCCGCCGTGAGCTCGATCACGCCTCCGCTCGGCGTGTAGCGCAGCGCATTGGAAAGCAGGTTGCTCAGAGCGCGCCGGAACAGCACCGCATCGGCCTTGATTTTGCCGTGCGCCCGCACTCTCAAGGATGCGCCGCCTTCCTCGGCCAGCCCCTCGAAATACCCGGCGACCTGCTGCAGCTGCTCGGCCGCATCCAGCTCGGTGCGGCGCAGCGCGATCTGCGCATTGCCGGCGCGCGCCAGGAACAGAATGTTCTCGATCATGCGCGTCAGCCGCTCGTATTCCTCCAGATTGGAGGCCAGCAGGGCCTGGTACTCCTCCACGCTGCGGGGGCGCGACAGAGCGACTTCCGTCTGTCCTCGCAAATTGTTCACTGGAGTGCGCAGATCATGCGCCAGGTTTTCGGTGTAGTTGGACAGAAGCTCGAAACCGGCTTGCAGTCGGGCCAGCATCCCGTTCAGCGATACGCTCAAGTCGCGCAGCTCCGGCGACGCATGGGCGTCGTCAAGGCGCGTGTTCAGGCCATCGATGGTGATCCGGCCGGCCCCTTGGGTGATCCGGTGCAGCGGCAGCAACGCCCGCCGCACCAGCAGGTAGCTCAAGCCCATCGCGGCCAGGGCCCCAAAGGCGACCGTGCGAATGATGGTGTCGCGATAGTTGCGCAGCAGCCTCATCACATCGTCGAGGGATCGGCCGAGGACAAGCGTCACCACCTCGCCGTTGTGCAGCCGCGCCTGCGCGGCGACTCCTCGCACCGTTCCGCCGGATTCGGTCCGCCATTGCCGCAGATCGGAGTCGCGGGCGGCCGTTCCGTCCGGGAGGGCCGCGAGCGCAATCACCGGCAGACCCAATGGATTGAATTCCAGCAGCATCTGGTTGTCGCTCGATCGGAACTGAACCACGAAGGCGTCGTTACCGGCGATCTGACTGACGATACGGGAAGCATGCGCGCGCAAGTCGGCGGCCGAGTCCTCGTCGGCCGCCAGACTGCGAAGATGCTGCACCTTGAGCACCAGCTCGGTGGTTTCGTTCCTGAGCAACTGCGTCAGAAGGTTGTCGTACAGGTAGCTGCCGGCGAAGTAGAACGTCACGACCGTGATCAGTGCAAATGCGCCAGACAGCGTCGCGGTCAGGGACAGGCGCCGCATCAAGGCTCCCGAGTATCGAGCACGTAGCCCATGCCCCGCACGGTGTGGATCAGCTTCAGGGCAAACGGATCGTCGACCTTCGCACGCAGGCGCCGGATCGCCACCTCCACCACGTTCGTGTCGCTGTCGAAATTCATGTCCCAGACGTAGGAAGCGATCTGGGTGCGGCTGAGGACTTCGCCGCGCTTTCTCGCCAACAGATGCAGCAGCGAGAATTCCCGCGGGGTCAGATCGATCCGCGTGCCGGCGCGCCGGACACGCCGCTTGAGCACGTCGATTTCAAGGTCGCCGATCACCAGATGCTCCGCTTCCCGTACCGGTCCGCGGCGCAACAACGTGCGGATTCGCGCCAGCAGCTCGACGAAAGCGAACGGCTTGACCAGGTAGTCGTCGCCGCCGAGCTCCAGTCCGTGTACGCGATCGTCCAGTTCATCGCGCGCACTGAGAAACAGCACCGGCGTGTTCTTGTGTTCGCGCAACTTCTGCACGACGCTCCAGCCATTCAGGCCCGGGAGCATCACATCGAGGACCAGCAGATCGTAGTCGTCGGTCAGCGCCAGGTGCAACCCGTCGGTGCCCGAGCGGGCCGTATCCACGACGAAACCCGATTCCTCCAGACCCTTCTTCAGGTAGTCCACTGTCTTCGGCTCGTCTTCGATCACCAGCAATCGCATTTAAGTGACTCACGGTTTCGGTGACGAAAATCATAGGCCTTGCAGAACCGGATTTGGATTACGAATTTGTAATCGCCGCGACAGCGGTCGGCAAAGGCCGCTTCGTAGACTGGCCGCACAGTCCGATGACTGGGGCAGACAATCATGTGGATCGTCAAACTCGCTTTGCGCCGGCCTTACACGTTCATCGTGGTGGCGCTGCTGCTGCTGATTACAGGACCGCTGGTGCTGCTGCGCACGCCGACCGACATTTTCCCGAACATCAATATCCCCGTGGTGAGCGTGGTATGGAGTTTTAGCGGCCTGTCGGCGCAGGACATGGCGCAGCGGATCACCTCGGGATACGAGCGCGCGTTGACGTCCGATGTCGACGATATCGAGCACATCGAATCGCAATCGCTGAACAGCGTCTCGGTCGTCAAGATCTTTTTCCATCCCGGCGCCGATATCAACCGTGCAATTGCGCAGGCTTCCGCCAACTCGCAATCGCTGCTCAAGTTCATGCCGCCGGGCACCCTCCCGCCGATCATCCTGACCTATAGCGCCTCGTCGGTGCCGATCCTGCAATTGGCGCTGTCCAGCGACGAGCTGCCGGAACAGGAACTGTTCGACCTCGGCAACAACTTCATCCGTACGCAATTGGCCACGGTGCAGGGCTCCTCCGTCCCGATTCCCTATGGCGGCAAGGTACGACAGGTGATGGTCGATATCAATTCCGCCGCGCTGCAGGCCAAGGGACTGTCGCCGAGCGACGTGGTGAACGCCGTCAACGCCCAGAATCTCGTGCTGCCCGGCGGCACCGCGAAAATCGGCACCTTCGAATACAACGTCAACATGAACGGCAGCCCGCAGGTGGTGGAGGAACTGAACGACCTGCCGATCAAGACCGGGTCGAACGGCACCATCTACATCCGCGACGTGGCTCACGTGCGCGACGGCTATGCACCCCAGACCAATATCGTGCGTACCGATGGCAAGCGCTCGGCGCTGCTGGAAATCGAAAAGAGCGGCAGCGCCTCCACCCTGACCATCATAGGGCAGGTGAAGCAACTGCTGCCGCGGATCGAGGCCGGCCTGCCGAAGTCGCTGCACGTGCAGATCGCCTCGGATCAATCCGTCTTCGTCACGTCGGCGGTATCGGGCGTTATCCGCGAAGGCCTGATCGCCGCATGCCTGACCGGCATCATGATCCTGGTGTTCCTCGGCAGCTGGCGCTCCACGCTGATCATCGCCATCACCATCCCGTTGTCGATCCTGGCTTCGCTGACGGCGCTGTCGGCGCTCGGCCAGAGCATCAACATCATGACGCTGGGCGGCCTGGCCCTCGCCGTCGGCATTCTGGTCGACGACGCCACGGTGGCGATCGAGAACATCGCGCACAAGCTCGAATCGGGCCAGGCTCTCGAGCAGGCCATCCTCGACGCCTCGGCCGAGATCGCCTTGCCGACGCTGGTATCGACGCTGTCGATCTGCATCGTGTTCGCTCCGATGTTCCTGTTGTCCGGGGTGGCGCGCTACCTGTTCATCCCGCTGGCAGAGGCCGTGGTATTCGCGATGCTGGCTTCGTACTTCTTCTCGCGCACCCTGGTGCCGACGCTCGCGCTGTACCTGTTGCGCGCGCAGCGCCCGGGCGACGCTGGAGCGCCGACGCTCAACCGTTTCCAGCGATTCCAGCGCGGCTTCGAAGCCGCATTCTCCGGTCTGCGCAACCGCTACCAGGGCCTGCTCGAGGCCGGCCTGGGGCGGCCGCGGCGGCTGATGCTGCTGGCAGCGGCAGGCTGTCTGGCGTCCCTGTCCCTGGTGCCGGTCCTCGGCCGGGACTTCTTCCCCACGATCGATTCGGGCGAAATCCGCCTGCACTTCCGGGCCAAGACCGGCACGCGCATCGAACAGACGGCCCGCCTGGCGGACGAGATCGAGCAGCACATCCGGGCGACGATCCCCGCCGCCGAGCTGTCCGGCATCGTCGACAACATCGGCCTGCCGGTCAGTGGCATCAACATCAGTTACGACTCGGCCCTTCCGATCGGCTCGGCCGATGCCGACGTCCTGGTGACGCTGAACGCCAAGCACCGGCCGACGGCGCAATACGTCAGGACGCTGCGCTCCTCGCTGGCCCAGGCTTTCCCCGGCATCACCTTCTCTTTCCTGCCGGCG
Organism: Burkholderiaceae bacterium; assembly: GCA_036270655.1. Classification (GTDB taxonomy): domain Bacteria; phylum Pseudomonadota; class Gammaproteobacteria; order Burkholderiales; family Burkholderiaceae_F; genus VBCK01. Next base: position 42,497 of record DATBCD010000067.1, on the reverse strand, counting down.
GACATGGTCAGTCAGATCCTGAACTTCGGCCTGCCCGCCCCCATCGACATCCAGGTCGTGGGCAACCAGATCGACCAGAATCGCGCCTTCGCCGACAAGCTGATGGCGCAGTTGCGCAGCGTGCCGGGACTGGTCGATCTGCGTATTCAGCAGCCTGCCGATCAGCCGGAAATCGACGTCAACGTGGATCGCACCAAAGCCTTGCAGGCCGGGTTCACGCAACATGACGTGGCGCAGAACCTGTTGATCGCTCTATCAGGCAGCTCGCAGACTTCGCCGAATTTCTGGCTCAACCCGAAAAACGGGGTGAGCTATCCGCTGATGACCGAAACGCCTCAGTACCAGGTCGATTCCCTGCAGTCGCTGGCCAATATCCCGCTGACGCGCGCGCCGGTTCCCGCAGGCATGGGCGCTCAAGCCGCCGGCGCGATGGGTAGCTCCGCAGGGCTCACGTCCGACGTGCTGGGCTCGCTCGGCAGCATGTCGCGCACGATGCAGCAGGCGGTAATTTCGCACTACAACGTACAGCCGGTGATCGACGTATTTGGATCGGTACAGGGGCGCGATCTGGGCGGCGTGGCCGGCGACGTGCAAAAGATCGTTGCACAGGCGCAAAAGGACGTGCCGGCCGGCTCGTTCGTGGTGGTTCGCGGCCAGGTGCAGACGATGCAGAGCTCGTTTTCCGGCCTGTACGCCGGTCTGGCCCTGGCCATCGTGCTGGTCTATCTGTTGATGGTGGTCAACTTCCAGTCCTGGCTCGACCCCCTGATCGCCATCAGCGGCGTGCCCGCAGTGCTGTCCGGAGTCGCGTGGATGCTGTTCGTGACGCAGACCACGCTCAGCGTACCCGCGCTGACCGGTGCCATGATGGTCATCGGTATCGCCACGGCCAACAGCATCCTGGTGGTGAGCTTCGCCCGCGAAAGGCTCGCATCCGGCCTCGACCCCCATCATGCCGCGCGCGAGGCGGGTATCGGACGTTTTCGCCCGGTGGTGATGACGGCTTTGGCGATGCTGATTGGCATGGTGCCAATGGCCATCGGCATGGGCGATGGCGGTGAGCAAAACGCACCGCTGGGCCGCGCCGTCATCGGTGGGCTCGTCGTCGGCACCTGTGCGACGCTGCTGATTGTGCCCGTGGTGTTCTCGCTGATTCACGGCTGGCGCGCAAAGCAAACCCACGCCTCGGGTGGGCGCCTTGCCGCACAACTCTCTGCCTGAAAGGCCACTAGAAATGGATTCCCTACCGAACGATCGTGTGTCCGCAGCCGCTCCTGTCCATCGCGACCCTGCGATCCCGGCCCCTCGCCGCCGTCGACGGATTCTCTGGATATCCGCCGCGGCGGCCGTCGCCGCGCTGGCGCTAGGGATCGTGCCGCGCATCTTCGCGCATCGTGCGCTGACACAACAGACTGCGGCCCTGGCCGAGCCGACCGTTTCAGTGATGCGCCCGCAAGCCGCCCCAGGTGCGCAGGAGGTGTTGCTGCCTGGGGATGTGGAGGCGTTGCAGCAGACGCCGATTTATGCCAGGGCGAGCGGTTATCTGAGAAAGTGGACCGTAGACATCGGCGGGCAGGTCAAGGTCGGCCAATTGCTGGCTGAAATCGATGCGCCGGAGGTCGACGATCAGCTGCGCCAGGCGCGTGCGGACCAGAAGCAGGCGCAGGCGAATCAGCAGCTCGCCGCGGTGACGGCACGGCGCTATAAGGACTTGCTGGTGAGCAACTCGGTGTCACGGCAGGAAGCGGACGTGATGGCGAGCGATGCCGAGGCCAAGCAGGCGCTTCTGGAGGCGGCGAACTCGAACGTAGCGCGGCTGGAGAAGCTGCAGTCCTACGAGAAAGTCTATGCCCCGTTCGACGGCACCATCATCGCGCGCAACGTCGACGTCGGCGCGCTGATCGATGCCGGCAGTGCGGGCGGTCCCGCCAGGGACCTGTTCGACCTCGCCCAGACCGGCACGCTGCGCGTGTACGTCGACGTGCCGCAGGACTATTCGCGGCAGGCGGCGGCCCCCGGCGCGGGGGCCTACCTGACGCTGAGCCAGTTCCCGGACCGCAAATTTCCGGGCAGGATCGCGAGAAACACCCGTGCCATCAATCCGGTGACGCGAACCCTGCGGCTGGAAGTCGGCGTGCCGAACCCCGACGGCGCCCTGCTTCCCGGCTCGTATGCACAAGTACACCTGCAGCTGCACGCCGCCCAGCCGGGTTATTCGCTCCCGGTGAACACGCTGCTGTTCCGGCCCCAGGGCGTGCAGGTCGCCACCGTGGACGGCAACGGCGCGGTGGCCCTGAAGACGATCACGATCGGACGGGATTTCGGCTCACATGTCGAGGTCGCTTCGGGTCTTGCGGGCGATGAAGCTGTGATTCTGAATCCGACCGACGCGATCGCCGATGGCACGAAGGTTCGCGTCGCCACCAGCGGGCCGCAGTCATGAATCGCAATCGGCGCGGCGCGGCTCCCGCCGCTGTTTTCCCTGTCGTTCTGCTCTTCGCGCTGCTGCTTTCCGCCTGTGCGGTCGGCCCTCGATACGTCAGGCCGGCTGCCGAGGTCCCCACCGGCTACAAGGAGGGCGAGACGGCCGGGGACGCATCCAAGCCGCCGCCGAGCACGACCAAGCTCGCGCCGCCTGCGCCGGGCTGGGTCAGCGCCGAACCGAACGATGCAGCTTTACGCGGCGCATGGTGGAAGGTCTTCGGCGACACCGAACTGGACGCGCTGGAAGACAAAGTGGACGGCTCGAACCAGACCGTGCAGATCGCGCTGGCACAGTTGCGGCAGGCGCGCGCGACGGTAGAGATCGCGCGTTCGTCGTTCTTTCCGACGGTGGTCGCCGGCGCCGCGGCCAGCGAGTCGCTCACGTCCGCCAATATTTTGTTCCGTGCACAAGCCGGGCGCACGCTGCCGGACTACGCGATTGCGACCAGTGCCAGCTGGGAGCCTGATCTGTGGGGCAAGATCGGCCACTCGGTGGAATCGTCCCGGGCCAATGCACAGGCCAGCCTGGCAGACCTGGAAGGCATCCGCCTGGGCCTGCATGCGGAACTCGCCACCGACTATTTCAATCTACGCGGCCTGGATGCGCAAAAAGACCTGCTCGACCGCACCATCGTGGCCTACCAGGAGGCGCTGGAGCTGACCAACAACCGTTTCCAGGGCGGGATCGCCTCGCAGTCCGACGTCGCTCAGGCGCAGACCCAGCTTGAAACGACGCAGGCCCAGGACATCGATGTGGGCGTGCTGCGCGCTCAATTCGAGCATGCCATCGCCACGCTCATTGGCCAGCCGGCCTCGACCTTTTCTCTGCCGGCCCGTCCGCTGGACTGGTCCGCGCCGGCGATTCCGGCGGGGTTGCCTTCGGGGCTGCTGCAGCGCCGCCCGGACATTGCGGCGGCCGAACGGCGCGTGGCGGCCGCCAATGAACAAATCGGAGTGGCACAGGGAGCGTTCTTTCCCGACCTCACCCTGTCGGGATCGGTCGGCCTCGAAGCCTCAAGGTTTGCCAACCTGCTGTCCGGACCCAGCCTTTTCTGGGCGCTCGGGCCGCAACTGGTCGGCACCCTGTTCGACGGGGGGCGGCGCCGCGCCACGGTCGAGGTGACGCAGGCGCAGTACGTTGCCGGTGTCGCCGCGTACCGCCAGACCGTGCTGAGCGCTTTCCAGGAGGTAGAGGACAACCTCGCGGCACTGCGCATCCTGCAGCAGGAAGCGGCCAAGCAGAACGAAGCGACCCGTTCGGCCGAGACCTCGCTGCAGCTGGCAATGAACCGCTACCAGACCGGAATCGCCGGCTATCTGGACGTGATCGCTGCGCAGAGCGTCGCCTTGAGCAACGAGCGCGTCCAGGTTGATCTGGCGCGACGTCAGGCCGACGCCAGCGTGGCGCTGATCAAGGCGCTCGGTGGCGGATGGGGTTCACCGTGAGAATGCAACGGGATTTTCTTCTCTTTCCGTGGCTAGCTATCGATGGCGAAATCCCCTTCGGCACGCGGGATTGATCGACGATCCCCGCTCAGCATAATGCGGGTTCGCAGGTCGGCGCGGCGGGAACACGCGCCGCAAATTCACTCACCTGGATTGCACAGGCTGCGCGTAGACCGCCGATGGCACAAGGACAGAACGGGACTCCGCTGGTCAAGGTCATCGGCAAGCCGGGATCGCCGCTCGCGCACGCCATACGCGACTTTCTTTATCGCAGCGACATCCCGTTCGAATCGGTCCAGGTCACCAACGACGAGGAGGCGCGCGCGATAGCCGGCGTTCAGCATCTGCACGATGCGCGGCTGCCCGTGTGCATCTTCCCGGATGGCACCCGGATGGAGTGCCCGACGCTTCGCCAGATTCTGGAAAAGCTCGGCTGGTTCAAGGCGCCGTCGAGCTCGGAATACGACCTTGCGATCTACGGTGCAGGCCCGGCGGGACTGAGCGCCGCCGTCTATGGTGCTTCCGAAGGGCTCAGAACGGTCCTGGTCGAGCGCTGGGCGGTCGGCGGTCAGGCTGCCAGCACGTCGAACATTGAAAACTACCTCGGCTTTCCGCAGGGCATTGCCGGCGCGGAACTGGCGGAGCGCGCGCGCCATCAGGCAACGAAATTCGGCGCCGAGCTATTGCTGGGACGCGAAGGAGTTCGCGCCGAATTCGTCCCCGGCAAAGGCGTCGGTTACCTCGCCGACGGCACGCGCATCGCCGCGCGCGCTTCCATTTGCGCGACCGGCGTCGAATACCGGCGCCTGGATCTGCCCAACGAAGAACGCTTTCGCGGCGCTGGCGTCTATTACGGGGCGGGGGCCGGCGAAGCGGCGCTGACGCGAGGCGAGCCGGTATTCATCGCCGGCGGCGGCAACGGCGCCGGTCAGGCGGCCATGCACTTCTCGGCGCGCGCCAGCAAGGTCACGATGGTGATTCGCGGCAGCTCGCTCAAGGAAACGCTCTCGCAATATCTGGTCGACCGCATTCGCGCCACACCCAATATCGAAGTGCTTCCTGGCACCGAGGTCGTCGCCCTCGAAGGCGACGAGGAGCTGCGGGAAATCACGCTCAGGGACCGCGACAGCGGCACAGAGCGCAAGGCGCAGACGCGCTGGCTGTTCATCTGCATCGGGGGCATTCCTCAGACCCAATGGGCGGTCGAGGTGGGTGTGCTGCGCGACAAGGCCGGTTACCTCCTGACAGGTCCGGACATCCGACGCAACCAGCCCGATCGGCCACTCCACTGGCCTCTGGATCGTGAGCCCTATTACCTGGAGACCAGCGTGCCTGGAGTATTTGCTGCCGGTGACGTGCGCCACGGCTCGGTCAAGCGCTACGCCTCGGCGGTCGGCGAAGGTGCAATGGCGGTCACGTTCGTGCGCCGCTATCTGTCCGAGGGCTGACCGGCGCAGCGCCTGCCCGCAATTGCTTTACCCCTGGCAGATCACCTCTCCCAGCGCCAGGCTCAGCTTCTCGTTCTCCCGGTAGTCGATGGGACAATCGATCAGTGACGGCGCGCCGCTCTCGAGGCTGGATTGCAGCGCCGGCAGCAGCTGGTCGGCGCGCTCGACGCGACAGCCCTTCATACCGAAGCTTTCCGCGTACCTCACAAAATCGGGATTGCCGAAGTCCACACCGAAGTGGCGCCCGAGGCGGGTATCCATGTGGTGCTGGATCACCCCGTACTTGCCGTCGCGCAGCACCACCACGGTGACGGCAAGGCCCAGGCGGACGGCGGTTTCGAGCTCCTGCGAGTTCATCAGGAAGCCGCCGTCGCCGCTCACGGCGACCACGCGCCGGTCGGGCAGAGCCAGCTTGGCGCCGATGGCGCCCGGCACCGCGATGCCCATCGAGGCGAATCCGTTGGAGATGATGCAGGTGTTGGGGCGCTCGGCCTGGAACAGGCGCGCGATCCACAGCTTGTGCGCGCCCACGTCGCTGATCAGCACGTCATCGTGGGCCATGGCGCGGCGCAGATCGGCGATCACGCGGTGCGGCTTCAGCGGGTAGCTCGTGTCATCGGCGCTTTGCCGCACCACGTTGACCAGGCTGGTATGCAGCAGCTTGCCCGTCATTCCCGGCTTGGGCGCGGCCTGGTTCGCGATGCGGCCCAGTGCATCGGCGATGTCGCCCACGATGCCGGCCTCCAGCATGTAGTGCGCGTCGACTTCGGCCGGCGCCGAGTCGATGTGGACGATCTGCTTGTTGCCCTGCGGATTCCAGCGCGCCGGGTCGTACTCGACCATGTCGTAGCCGACGCACAACACCAGGTCGGCGGCATCCAGACCGACGGCCACGGGGTCGCGCGCCTGCAGCCCGATCGCGCCCAGAGACAGCGGATGTGAGAACGGCACCGCGCCCTTGGCCATGAAGGTGGTGGCCGCAGGCAGGTTCAGCCGTTCGATGAACCTCACGACGGCCGCGGCGGCGTGCTGGCGGATCACGCCATTGCCCACCAGCACCAGAGGCGCGGCGGCGGCGTTGATCAGGCGCGCGATCTGCTCCACCTTGGCTTGCGGCGCATCCGGTATCGCCGGCGCCTGCACCTTCAGGGGCGCCAGATTCTCGGCCGGCATCCGAGCGATGTTTTCAGGGACCTCGATGAAGCTGGCGCCGGGCTTTTCCGCCTGGGCCAGCTTGAACGCCTTGCGCACGATTTCGGGCACGATCTGCGGCGCCAGCACGGCAGCGCTGAACTTCGTGCAAGGCCTGAACAGGGCCGCCAGGTCCAGCACCTGGTGGCTCTCCTTGTGCATCCGGGTGGTCGCCGCCTGACCGGCGATGGCCACCAGCGGCGCGCGGTCCATGTTGGCGTCGGCCACTCCGGTGATCAGGTTGGTGGCTCCCGGTCCCAGCGTGGCCAGGCACACGCCGGCTCGGCCCGTGAGGCGCCCGTACACGTCGGCCATGAAGGCCGCGCCCTGTTCGTGGCGCGTGGTGACGAAGCGGATGCGGCTTTGCGACAGCGCATCCATGATGTCGATGTTCTCTTCGCCCGGGATGCCGAAGACGTACTGCACGCCTTCGTTTTCCAGGCACTGCACCAGGAGCTGGGCGGCGTTCATGCGCGCGGCCTTGTGCTACTCGGTGTCGCTGCCGCCGCCGGCAGGACGCTCCGTGACGGACACTGCCTTGATGTTGACGAATTCGTGGATGCCGTGATGCGCCAGCTCGCGCCCATAGCCGGAGCGCTTGACGCCACCGAAGGGCAGGCGCGGATCGGAGACCACCATCGCATTGATGAAGGTGCAACCGGCCTCCAGCTCATCGACGCAGCGCCGCCGTTCGCTCTCGTCGTTGGTCCAGACGCTGGAGCCCAGGCCGAACACGTTGGAATTGGCCAGCTCGATCGCCTCGCCCACATCGCGCACCTGGAACAGCGACGCCACCGGGCCGAACACCTCCTCCTTGAATGCAGGCGCGTCCTTCGGGATCTGGCCCAGGGCCGAGACCTGGTAGAAATTGCCCGGACCCTTCAGGCGCTTGCCGCCGACCAGCAGCCGCGCGCCCGCCTTCACCGATGCGTCGACCTGCTGGGCGACGGTTTCCAGGATCTGCGGCGTGGCAAGCGGCCCCACGTCGGTGTCCTCCTGCATCGGGTCGCCCACCTTGAGCTTCGCCAGCCCTTCGACCATGCGCCGTTCGAACTCGGCGTACACCTTGGCGTGAACGATGAAGCGCTTGGCGGCGATGCACGACTGGCCGTTGTTGATGTTGCGTGCGGTAATGGCGGTTTTGACGGCCGCGCCCAGGTCCGCGCTGGGCAGCACGATGAAAGGATCCGAGCCCCCCAGCTCCATCACGGTCTTCTTGATGTACTTGCCGGCCTGCTCGGCGACTTTGGAGCCGGCCACGTCCGAGCCCGTCAGCGTGATGGCCTTGATCCGGTCGTCGGCGATCACGCCCGCCACGCGCCTGGAGCCGAGCAGCAGCGTCTGAAACGCGCCGGCGGGAAAGCCGGCGCGCTGGAAGATCTCCTGCAGCGCCAGCGCGCAGCGCGAGACGTTGGAGGCGTGCTTGAGCAGTCCGACGTTGCCGGCCATCAGGGCCGGCGCCGCAAAGCGCACAACCTGCCAGAACGGGAAGTTCCACGGCATCACCGCCAGCACCGGGCCCAGCGGCAGGTAGCGCACGTAGCTCTTGTCGGCCTCGGTCTTGATCACCTCGTCGGCCAGAAAGCGGGCGCCGTTTTCTGCGAAATAGCGGCACCCCAGGGCGCATTTCTGCGCCTCCGCCACGGCCGCCTTGCGGGTCTTGCCCATTTCCTGGGTCATCAGACGGCCCCACTTGTCGCTCTCGCTGTCCAGGATTTGTGCGGCCTTCATAAGCCAGCCGGCGCGTTCGGCAAACGACGTCTTGCGATACGTGTGGAAGGTCTGCTGCGCCCGCTGCAACGCCGCTTGCAGATCCGCATCGCTGATCTCCTCGAAGCTTTCGATCAGCTCGCCGGTGGTCGGATTGATGCTTTCCAGTTTCATGTTCCCTCCCGTCTGCGGCCGGTGGTCGGAACCATGGTCGCTGCCAAGCCAAGCGCATTCGAAGTGGCGATTGTGCGCCGCCGCGCGCCGGCTCAGGATTCCAATCCCATGCTCGATTGAGGGCGTTTGCGGACGCTCCGAGGCGACGAGTGGTTAGCGCTTGTACCCGCCTTCTTTCTGACTGCGCACCGCCAGCACGAAGACGGTGTCGAACTCGGCCGTGTACCGGTACAGCGCCAGATAGCCGCGCGTACCGCGTCCGATCACGAGTTCGCGCTTGCCACCCCGGACTGGCCGGCCGATCTGCGGATTGGTAACCAGGACATCGAGAGCCGAAACGATCTGCGCAACGCGGGCCGGCGCGCCCTGGACGTCGTACTGGGCCAGGTGATCGAAAATCCGGTCGAGGTCGTCGAGGACTGCGGGAAGGAGGTCGACCCGCGCCATCCAGGTCAGCGACCGATTTTGCGGGCCCGTGGCCTCGCCGGCCTCTCACCTCGCGCGCGGGCCAGCAGGTACTTCCTGGCCTCTTCCCAAGGAACGGATTTTCCGTTCGCTAAAAATGTCCCCCAGCGGTCATCGGCAAGCCGATGAAATTCGTCGTCGAGCTCCGCTTCCTCGACGGTTCTTGCGATCGCATCCATTATGAAGCCGTGCGTAGTCTTGCCGGCCCGCTTCGCGGCGGCGGCGACCCGGGCCCTCAGGTCCGGATCGATGCGGATTGTCGTGGTGGTCGTCGGCATGGCGATCTCTCCTCGGGTGCTGCGAGTGTAGCACTTATGTGCTATCGGCGTGGGGCTTAGAACTGATCCTCGGCTAACACCTTGACGCTCGTCCCGCCGTGGACCACCGCATGCGCAAGCCCGGGTGCCAGCGACAGCACGTGCTCCGCGAAAAAGCGCGCGACCACGATCCTGGCTTCGTAGTAGGCGGCCTCGCCCGTGCCTTCGCGCAGGCGGCGCTCCGCGATCAACGCGGCGCGCGCCATCTGCCAGCCGCCGGCGACAATGCCCAACAGCTTCAGGAGCGGGACGGCTCCGGCCATCACCTCGTGCGGATCCTTGCTGAAATTGGCAACGACAAAGTTCGCGGACGTGGCGAGCGCCTGCACTCCGGCCGCGAGGCTCTCGCGCAACCCGGTGAATTTTTTCCGATCGCGCGAGGCGAGCTCCGCCGTCGTCCCGTTGATCGTCTCGATCAGCGTCTTCAGGGCCGCACCCCCATCGCGCGCGATCTTGCGGGTGACGAGGTCGTTGGCCTGGATCCCGGTCGTGCCTTCGTAGATCGTCGTGATCCGCGCATCGCGCAGGTGCTGGGAGGCGCCGGTTTCCTCGATGTAGCCCATGCCGCCGTGCACCTGGAGGCCCAGCGAGGCGATCTCGATGCTGTTTTCGGTGGACCACCCCTTGACCACCGGGATCATCAGCTCCACGAAGGCCAGGTTACGCGAGCGCTCGCGCGCATCGGGATGATGTAAGGCCTTGTCCTGCGCGGCCGCGACGACGTAGGCCAGCGCGCGCATCGCCTCGATGTGCGACTTCATCAGCAGCAGCATCCGGCGAACGTCGGGGTGATGGATGATCGTGACGGGCTGCGCGCCGCCGCCCGCGTCGCGGCCTTGCACGCGCTCCCTGGCGTAGGCCCGCGCCTGCTGGTAGGCGCGCTCCGACACGGCCAATCCCTGCACGCCGACCTCGAAGCGCGCGTCGTTCATCATGATGAACATGTACTCCAGTCCGCGGTTCGGCTCGCCCACCAGGTAACCGATGGCGCCGCCGTGGTCGCCGAACGAGAGCGCCGCGGTGGGGCTCGCGTGTATGCCGAGCTTGTGCTCGATCGACACGCAGCGCACATCGTTGCGCTCGCCCAGGCTGCCGTCGGAGTGCAGCAGGATCTTCGGAACGACGAAGAGCGAGATCCCCTTGACGCCGGGCGGCGCGTCGGGCAGGCGAGCGAGCACCAGGTGGACGATGTTATCCGCCATATCGTGCTCGCCATAGGTGATGAAGATCTTCTGGCCATGGATCCGGTAGCTGCCGTCGGGCGCCGGCTCGGCCCGCGTGCGCACCAATGCGAGGTCGGAGCCGGCCTGTGGCTCCGTGAGATCCATCGTGCCGGTCCATTCGCCGCTGACCATCTTGGGCAGCCAGGCGCGCTGCAGCTGCGGCGAGCCGGACAGCAGCAAAGCGTGGATCGCGCCGGCTGAGAGCAGAGGGCAGAGCGCGAAGCTCATGTTGGCGGCGTGAAGCATCTCCTTGACCGCGGCGACCACCAGATGGGGCATGCCTTGGCCCCCGAATTGTTGCGGAGATCCGATGGCGTTCCAGCCGCCTTCAACGAAGGCCTTGTAGGCCTGCCGGAAGCCTGGCGGCGTCGCCACCTCGCCATCGATCCACTGCGCGCCTTGCCGGTCACCCGTTGCGTTGAGCGGCGCCAGCACTTCGCCCGTGAACCTGCCAGCCTCCTCGAGAATTGCATCGATCAGGTCGGGCGCCGCCTCCTCGAAGCCGGGCAGCCTGGAAAGCTCGTCGAACCCGGCCAGCTCGTGCATCGCGAAGCGGATGTCCCGGACTGGTGCGGCGTAAGTGCTCATCGCGCTTTCTCCTCATTGGCCAAACCGCCCGCGCAGCGCCTTCTTGTCCAGCTTTCCTACGCTCGTCTTCGGAAGCGCCTCGACAAAAACGATCCGCTCGGGCACGCCGTACTTCGAAATGATTCCCTTGGCCGCCAACTCGCAAAGATGGGCCTGGATGTCGGCCTGGCAGACATCATGCCCGGGCTTGGCGGCCACCACCGCCAGCGGCCGCTCCGTCCATTTCGGATCGGGTACGCCGATCACTGCAACCTCGGCCACGCCGGGGCATCTCATGATCAGGTCTTCGAGGTCGAGCGACGAGATCCACTCGCCGCCGGTCTTGATCACGTCCTTCAGGCGGTCGGTGATCTTGAGCCAGCCCTTCTCGTCCATCACCGCGATGTCGCCGGTGTGCAGCCAGCCGCCGTGCCACAAATTTCTGGAGCTCTGCTCGTCTTTCAGATAGCCCTGCGTGAGCCAGGGCGCGCGCACGACGATCTCGCCGGCAGACCTGCCGTCGTGCGGCACCTCACGCATCGCCTCATCGACGATGCGCAGCTCCACCATCGCAACCGGCCGCCCTGTCTTGCAACGCATCTCGACCTGCCGATCGATGTCCCATGTCTGCATGTGCGGCTCGAGCTGGGCCAGGGTCAGGAGCGGACAGGTCTCCGACATTCCGTAGGCGGCGAAAGCATCGATCCCCATCTCGAGCGCCTGCCTGGCCAGCGGGCGTGCCAGAGCCGCCCCGCCGATGATGACGGTCCAGCCCGCCAGGTTGATCCCCTTGCCGGCGGCGCAGTTCAGCATCATCTGCAGAATCGTCGGCACGCAATGCGAGAAGGTCACTTTCTCGCGCTGGTGCAGTTCCAGCAGCTGCTCGGGGAAATAGCGCCCCGGGTAGACCTGCTTGACGCCCATCGCCACGGCCACATAGGGCACTCCCCAGGCGTGGACATGGAACATCGGCGTCACCGGCATGTAGACATCGCCTTCGTTGAACCGGCCCTGACCTTCGCCGGCCAGCGAACCACGAAACGCCATGGTGTGCAGCACCAGTTGCCGATGGCTGAAATACACGCCCTTGGGCAATCCGGTCGTGCCGGTCGTGTAGAAGGTCGTGGCCCGCGTGTCTTCGTCGAAATCCGCAAACTCGAAGTCCGGGCTGGATCGGGCCAGCAGGTCCTCGTACTCGGCCACGAACGCGAGCGATGTCTGGGGCACGCCGCCGCCGTCGTTCAGCAGTACGAGCTTCTTGCCGGTGTCGACGCGGTCCCAGATCTGCTCCAGGCAGGGCAGGAACTCGGCGTTGACCAGGATCACGTCGTCGTCGGCATGATTGATCGTGTACAGGATCTGTTCCGGCGACAGGCGGATGTTGATCGTGTGCAGCACCGCTCCCACCATCGGGACGGCGAAGAAGCATTCGAGATATCGGTGCGAGTCCCAGTCCATCACTCCGACGGTGTCGCCGTATCTGATGCCCAGCGATGCCAGGCCGGAGGCGAGCCTGCCGACCCTCCGAGCGAACTCGCAGTAAGTCAGGCGCTTGCGGTCGGCGTAGACGATCTCCTGCTGCGGGGCGCGCCTCAGCCCGGATGCCAGCAGACGCTTGATCAACAGCGGATATCCGTAAGCGGAAGGCGTTCGCTCGATGGTTCCAGCCGTCATGCTTGTCTCCGGTCGCCACTTTAAAAAGGCTGCGTGTAGAACAGATACGCCGCGTTGGTCTTGATCACGTTGCTGCCTCCGACCCCCGTGTAGTACCAGACCCCCAGGGACTTCGTGCGAGTGAAGTGGAAATTGAATCCGCCCCCCAGCAGGCTCTCATGACATCCGCCGGGACCGAAGCAGCTGTACAACGGTCCCTGCCCGGGGGCCTCCACGCCCGTGTTGGAAGCGTGACTTGCCTCGTTCTTGTGATAGACGAAGCCTACGAACGGCGCGACCCAATCGGTGACCTCGTACAGAGCCGTCATTTCTGCGCCGTACGTATCGCCGATATCCGTATCCTGGCCAGCCTGATGCTGCGTCGAAGCGACTCCGTAAGCAAGGGTGCCGTTGAATCCGAACTTGCCGATATGGTAGTTGCCTATGAACAAGGACGTGTCTGACCAAAAGTGCTTGGAAAGTTCGTTGCTGCCCAGCGGAACAGAAGGCACGTTGATGTATCCCAGCGTCAGATTCGGCGCCGGTTTGTAGTAGGCGCCTATTTCAAACAGGGGATCGGCCAATCCGGTGATACTTTGTCCAGGCAGTTGGACACTCAGGTACGGCTGCAGGTACTCCACGCCGAAGCCGACGCCAGGAAGCGACTCGAACGAGAACAGATGGGCGAAGCGCGTCACGCCAGCATAAGTACGAAAACTTGCGATAGGCAGATGATCGTGGGAATTGCCGTTGGCGTCGTAAAAGCTGCTGTTGATCTGGTCCAGACCCGACTGCAGGAAAAGGTTCTTCGATTCAACGATCGGTAAATGCCATTCGTCGGGGCCGATCAGGCTGATCAACGGAGTGGCCGCCAGCGCCACCGGCGCGCAGGCAGACGCGGCCAGCCCTGCGAAAGCAGCCGCTGCCAGCAGAGCCTTCTTCGCGATCGGCGCATTGCGCCGCGGGGATCTCGCGGCAAGGCGGCTGGGCGCCTGCATGACTTCTTTCTGTCGGGTGTTCATTCAGTCTCCTCAATGACGTCCGTCGTCTCCGGAAGGGGCGCTGCTTGCGATCAGCAGGTGGGCGCACTTTGCGTGCGCGCAGACGGCTTGTCGCCTATCGAAAGTTGGCCGCGGCCGCGCGATTGCGCACGGCGCGATGGCAACCTGTCCGGGAGGGTGCTGTCCGGCGCCTATCGAAAGTTAGGCGCGGGTCAAAGGAGCTTCAGCTCGCGGGCTTTCGCGATGGCTTCGACGCGATTGCGCACCTGCAACTTGCCGAAGATCTGGTTCAGGTGCCACTTCGTCGTGCCCACGGTGATCGCCAGTCTCTCGGCGATCTCCTGATTGGTCAGGCCGCGGTCGAGCTGGCTCAGGATCTGGATCTGCGTCCCGCTCAGCGGCTCGATGAGGGGCTGCGCCTCGCCTGGCGCCTGTTCCGTCGGCGCAAGCTCCTCCAGCAACTGCGCGACGAAAGCCGGGGCGACCTCGCGCGCCCGCTCCAGCATCGGGGCGATGGTGGGGCCCGCGTCGAGAAAGAAGCGCCGATAGCCGCCCGAGGCGGCCAGAGAGACTGCGTTTTCGAACTCGCGCGCAGCGGCCGACCGGTTGCCGAGCGCCCGTTTGCACAATGCGCGCATCACATGGACGGCGATCAGTTTGCCCTGCAGGCCGTCTTTCCTGGCATCTTCTTCGGCGCGATCCAAAGCCAGGCAAGCGCCTTTCGGATCGTTGCGCGCCAGCAGCAGCTGAGTGCGGAGCAGGCATTCGCGATCGGTCGGGGACCCGGGTGCCCTGCTGGCCTCGTCGAGCACACGCGCCGCCGCCTCGACGTTGCCCTCGCGCAGATGCAGCTCGGCCGACAGCGTGGCAAGCGAGCGCCAGCGTTGCGGATTTTCCGAGTGCCTGGCGAGCTCGCTGGCGGCGGCCAGTGTGTTCCACGCCGCTTCGCGGTCGCCACCGGCGTGCTGCACCCTGGCGAGCGCGCGCTCTCCGGTCAGGGCGTAATAGACCATTCCGAGCTGGCGACACAGATCGATGCCGGTCGTCAGGCAATGGCGCGCGGACTGCAGATCGTTGAGCTCGTAGTAAATGATGCCCAGAGGGATGTATACGAGGCCCGCCACCGGCAACGGCTTGCCGCGCACGTCGGTGTGCTGCTCGACGGCGCGGGTGCATAACACCATCGCCTCGCGCAACTGCCCCTGCGCGAGCATCAGCGGTGCCAGGATGCCCAGCGCGTCCAGGGTGATCAGGTGATTGCCGAGCGTGCGGCCAAGATCGACCGCCTGCTGAAGGGTCCGGATCGCCTTTCTCGGCTCGCCGCAAAACCGCTGCGCATGACCCAGCAAGCTCAGGGCGCAGGCCCGGAAAAAGGTCTCGCTATCGCCCAGCTGCTGCAACGCCTCCTGGGCCAGCGGCATGGCCCGCTTCGGGTCGCCCCGGTTGATGGCCAGAAAGGCCTGAAAGGTGAGCATCGTCGCGCGGTGCGTGGCCGGTTCGTCCCTGTCCTCACCGGCATGAGCTGCCGCCGCGTACACCTCGGCCTCCTCGAGGCGGCCGCCCAGATACAGCAGCCACGCCATGTAGCCGGCCAGATCACCATGCGAACGGACGGTGCTCTCGGGCAGCGCTTCGAGCCACGCGAGCGCGGTCGGAAACTCTCCCCGCCGCAACAGGCTCTCAACGGCAACCCGGAACAGACGCACCGCGGCCGGAATTTCCTGCGCCGCCAGCGCGTGCCTGAACGCCTCTTCGACCAGGCCGTGCGCCTCGTGCCAGGCGCTGGCCTTCAGATGAAGCGCCTTCGCCGCCGACGCGTCCAGTCCCGTGCGCAGGAAATCGGCGAAAAGCTGGTGATAGCGATACCACTGCCGATGATCGTCCAGGCGCAACAGGAACATGTTGGCCTGCTCGAGGCGCCCCAGCACCAGCTTGCTGTCGCTGCGCCCGGTCACGGCGTCGCACAGCGGCGCGCAAAGCCGGTCCAGGATCGAGGTCCGCTGCAGGAAGAGCCGGATCTCGTCCGGCTGCTGACGAAGCACCTCGCTTGCAAGATAGTCGATCACGTACCGATGGCAGCCGCTGAAGGTGCTCGCGACCTGCGCCGCGTCGACCGCGCGGTCGGCCTGCGCGTGGTGCTGCAGCGACAAAGCGGCCATCTGCAGGCCGGCGATCCAGCCGTCGGTGCGCGCCTCGAGCAGACGCACCGTGCGGTCCTCCAGCTGCAGGCCCATGGTCTGCTTCAGGAACACCGCAACCTCGCCGGGCGTGAAGCGCAGCGTTTCCAGATCGATCTCGGTGATGCGCTGAAGAGCCCGCCAGCGGGCCAGCGGCAGACTCGGCTCCTCGCGCGTTGCGACCAGCAGCCGCAAGCTCTCCGGCGCGCTGTCGACCAGGAACGCCAGTGCCGTATCGATCTCCGGATTGCCGATCACGTGATAGTCGTCGAGCACCAGCACCAACGGGCCCGTCGCATCGCCGATCTCATTGAGCAGCATCGTCATCAAATCGCGCGCGGCCGGCACCTGCAGGTAACCGAACAGGGAAATCGGCGCTCGACCGATGCCGGGCTCGACGGTCTGAAGCGCCGCAACGATGTAGTAGAAGAAGCGGACCGGATCGTTGTCCTCTTCGTCCAGCGAAAGCCACGCGGTGCGGGCCTGACCGCCGTCCGCGTGCAGCCAACTGGTCAGAAGCGTCGTCTTTCCAAAGCCAGCCGGAGCGGAGATCAACGTCAGCGGGCGTGATGGCTCATGCTTGAGCCGCTCGAACAGTTGTGAGCGCAGCACCAGATGCGGGCGCGGCGGCGGGATGTTGAGCTTGGTCTTGCGCAGCGGGGCGTGGGCGGGTGTTGGCACGGGACAGCTTTTTTTCGACTCGAATGCGCCCCGCTATTTTGCCCGCTCCAAGGCGCTTTCTGACGGCGTGCAGATCGATCGCGTGGTTCGATTCGCACGGGCCAACGGCATGCTGCGACGCGATGCGAGTGCTCCGCGGGTTGCTGCGGTGCGGCATCACATCGCCGAGGCCGCCGTGCGGAAAGACGCGAAGGTCCGGCTAGCTTCCGGGCTTGCCGGCACCGCGCACCACCGCGACGAAGATCCAGACGATCAACAGCGGCACCAGCAGCGGCAGCAGAAACGGGAACGCGAACCACACCGCAGCCAGGCCGGCGAGCACCACCGCACCGAGCAGGATCAGCCCCAGCCCGGCGAACACGAAACTGAGCAGGATCGCCACGCAAAAAAGCCCCACGATCGCCACCAGCAGGCCCCAGCCTTCAGCGGCGAGCTTCGTCGGACCGCTGAGCTTGTGCCCGTTGACGATGATGGAAATATCGCTCGACTGGAATGCGACCCAGGCGAGCAGAGCCAGGAGCAGCATCGACAGGACCACCGCCATCGTCTTCAGCATGCCTGTGTCTCCCGGCAAGCGCCTTGCTAAAGTGCAGTATGGAACCGGACGCGGTGCCTGGCAACGAGCGGCACGCCGGTTAGAGGACTGATACGACATCGGTGGATCCACCCGAGCCGCCAACGAACACCTGGACGCAGGTCCGGCCGCTCAGGGAAGAGATCGCGAGCGCCACGATCCAGGGCTGCGCCGCGCTGGCAAGCGTCGTGGGCCTGGCCACTCTGGTCGGGCGAGCGGCGCCGCGGCACGACCCGGCGGTGGTCGCGGCCCTGGTCGTCTATGGCGCCTCGATGTTCCTCGCCTTCCTGATGTCAGCGCTCTATCACGCGACACAGGGGGCGCGCACCAGGTCCGTCTTGCAGCAGCTCGACCATTGCACGATCTTCCTGCTGATCGCCGGCACCTACAGTCCCGTTGCGATGCTGCCTCTGCGCCACCATGGCGGCCCCGCAGTTCTCGTGGTGATCTGGGTCCTCGCCTTCGCCGGAATCGCCCTGCGCCTGGGCAGTGGAGCTCTGTACGAGCGCATCGCCATCCCGCTGTACCTTGTGATGGGCTGGATGGGGCTCGCTTGGGGCGTGCCGCTCTATCGGGAGATTGGTGACGCGCCCATGCTGCTGATGCTGGCCGGCGGGCTGAGCTACACCGGCGGGCTGTGGCTGTACCACTGGCACCGCCTGCCATTCAGCAACTGCCTGTGGCACTTGAGCGTCGTGGCCGGCAGCGTCTGGTTCTTTGTTGCGATCAGCGGTTTCGTGTCGTCGTAACTCGGGTGCAGAATCGGAGCCGGAGGGGAGAACCGAAATGCGTAACGGCAACAGCGGCCATACCGGCATCGTCGTCGATGGCCTATCGCCGCGCCGGCCGTGGGGCCGGATCCTGCTGCTCGCGGTCCTGATCGGCGCGGTGCTCGGCAGCGGCGCGGCGCTGTCGTATTACGTCGACGCGCTCTGGTTCGAGTCGCTCGGCTACGCGTCCGTGTTCTGGACCCGGCTCACGCTGCAGGCCGCCACGTTCGGCGTGTTCGCGCTCGTCACGTTCCTGGTGCTCTACGGCGTGTTCATGGGCCTGAAACCCGCTCGCCTCGACAAGCTGATGGGCGGCGCGATTTTCATCAACGGACAGCGGGTGACGCTGCCGATCGAGCCCGTTGTGAAGCTGATCGGATTCGTGCTGCCCCTGGCCATCGGCATCGCGACCGGCCTGGCCATGACGGCCCGCTGGAGCACATGGGCCCTGTTCTGGCACGCGCCGAGCGATTCCGCAATGCCCGACCCCTTCTTCGGGCGGCCCCTGAGTTTTTACCTGTTCACGCTGCCGGCCTGGCAGCTAATCGCCGGCTGGTTGCTGATGCTGGCTGTGATCGCGTGCCTGATCGCCGCCCTGTTTGTCGTCCTCGCCGGCGGCGCGCGCGCGCTGGCGGAGCAGCGCTTCGGGACCGCGCAGCCGGGATTGTGGCGCGGCCTGTCGATCGGTTTCGCGGCGCTGCTTCTGGCGCTTTGCGCGCGCACGTACCTGGGACGCTTCGATCGGCTGTTTCAGGACAACACCATCTTCGCGGGTGTCACCTACACCGACGCCCACGTGACGCTGCCCGGCATCCTGGTCGTCTGTATTGCGCTGGTCGCGGGTGCGGCCATCGCGGTAATCGGCGCGATCGCGGCGCCGCGCCCGCGCTGGCTGGTCGCGTCCGTCGTTCCGGCGATCGCCTGCTACGTCGTCGTGGCCGTCGTGGGCTGGTACGTCAGCAGCTTCATCGTCAAGCCGAACCAGCTCGTGCGAGAGCGTCCCTTCATCTCGCACAACATCGAGATGACGCAGCGAGCGTACGCACTGGACCGCATTGTCCCGAACCCGTTTCCCGCCGACACGGGCATCGAGGCGATCGACGCGGCCAACAATCGGACCACGCTCGAAAACATCCGCCTGTGGGACGGGCGCGCCCTGCAGGACACGCTGCGCCAGATTCAGGAGATCCGGACCTACTACGATTTTCCCTCGATCGACATCGATCGGTATCGGATCGGCGGGTCGATCCGGCAGATGATGCTCGCGGCGCGCGAGCTCAATGTGAACAAGCTGCCCGGCAGCAGTCGCAACTGGATCAACGAGAAGCTGATTTACACCCACGGATACGGCCTCACGATGAACCCGGTGAATGGCTTCACGCCGGAAGGCTTGCCGGCCCTTGTGCTGAGCAACATGCCGATCCAGAGCACGATCCCGGAGCTGACGGTTACGCGGCCGGAGATCTATTTCGGAGAGCTGACGAATACCGACGTCTACGTCAAGACTCGCCAGAAGGAGTTCAACTATCCGCAGGGCGAAACCAACAACCTGACGTCGTACGAGGGCGACGGCGGCATCCGCCTCGGAGGCCTGCTGCGCCGTACGTTGATCGCGCTGGATCGCGGCGATGCTTCGAAATTGCCGTTCAGCGACGATGTGAATTCGGAAAGTCGGTTGCTGATGCGCCGCAACGTGCTGGAACGCGCTCACGCGCTCGCGCCGTTCCTCACGCTCGATCCCGACCCGTACGTCGTCGTCGGCGACGACGGCAGGATCTACTGGTTGATGGACGCCTTCACGACGTCCGACACCTACCCCTACGCCCGACGCTACCGCCTCCGCGGCGAGGCGATCAACTACATCCGCAACAGCGTGAAGATCGTCATTGACGCTTACTCCGGCGCCACCACGTTCTACGTGTTCGACAGCCAGGATTCCGTCATCGCCACGTATCGGGCCGCCTTTCCAGGCTTGTTCAAGGATGCATCGGCGATGCCGCCGGCCCTGCGCACCCATGTGCGCTACCCCGAGCTGCTGCTGACCGTGCAGGCCGCCGTCTACGGCCTGTACCACATGACCAGCCCCGATGTGTTCTACAACCGCGAGGACCTCTGGAGCGTTGCCACGGAAGTAGGTGCAACCGACCAGCGCCAGCAGGTCATGGAGCCGAACTTCGTGTTGATGACGCTGCCTGGCGAACGCACGGTCGAGTTCATCGAAATCCTGCCTTTCACACCCGCCAATCGCAACAACCTGATCGGGTGGATTGCGGGCCGCAGCGACGGCGAGCACTATGGCCAGGCGCTGGTCTACGACTTTCCAAAGACGAAGCTGATCGACGGCCCGTTACAGATCGAGGCGCGCATCGATCAGAACGCGCAGCTGTCGGGACAGCTGACCCTATGGAATCAGCAAGGCTCGCACGTGCGCCGCGGCAGCCTGATCGTGATACCGGTCGGCCGGGCGCTTCTGTACGCGGAGCCTATTTACCTGCAAGCCGATCGCAGTCCCATGCCGGAGCTGCGGCTGGTCGTGCTCGCGGTGCAGGATCGACTTGCTTACGGACCGACCTTCGAATCGGCGATGGCGGCTCTGTTCGGCGGAGCCGCTTCCACCGTCAGTGCCGCGGCCTCGACGGCCGCGCCAGTGGCACAGGCAACGGGCGCAAAGACCGGAGCGCGCGCAGCTGCCGAGGACATCAACGCCCTGATCGCCGGCGCTGCACGGGACCTGTCCGACTATCAGCAACTTACCGCCGCCGGCAGGCTCGGTGAGGCGGGACAGAAGTTGGAGTCGCTGAAACGCAGGCTGGAGGAGTTGCAGAGGCGCGGCCCGTGATGGATGCTCAGTCGTTCGAGACGCGGTAGGACAGCCTCTCGCCATCGACGAGAACGTCCCCGTTCGCGACCATCGCCTTGTAGACCTCCTCGATACGCGCGTCGGGCACCTCCTTGCCGAAGTTCGCGCGCAAAAGATTCAGCAGCGTCTTGCGCCTGGCCGGCTTGCCGCCGCGCCGGGCGTTGATACTCTGCAATGCACGCTCCCGCAGATCCTCAACGGAGGCGCCGGTCCCAGGGTGTCCCGTCTCCCTGGCGGGACGCGGCGTGGGTCTGACGGCCTTGGAGGGCCTGCCGTCGGCGGCCACGGCGCTTTTCGAGCCGGCCGCCTTGGCTGGCGTTCCCGATCTGGGCCTGGGCCTGCCCCGTCCCGTCGAGGCTCCGAGGTTGGGCAACTGTTCGATCGACGCCGAGCGTCCGACCCGCAGCCCCCGGCTGCGCAGCAAATCGACCAGCGGGTCAAATCCTGTGTCCTTCGAGACGATATAAAAGCTCCCCTCCCGATCCTGCACCGTCAAGACGCCCAGCTCGTAGGCGACGACGAAATCGAGGGCGTTGGTGCCCGACGTGGCCAGCGTGACGTACCGGGCACGGTCTCCCATCGACTGCAGCGCCAGCACGAGCTCGCGCGGCAGCTTCGTATTCTTCGCCCCGAGGAAAACGTGTACGTGCACGTCAGCGCCCTTGAGTTGTTCGAGCGCCTTGGGCTGGACATTCTCGAAATCGATCAGGATGTAAGTTGCGCTCACTCGCGCACCTCCCGCCGGGTGCCGCCGCCTCGCGATCGCGTCCTGCCCGCCCGCCCCGGCTCAGTGCGGGGCCAGGACCGGCACGCGCGCTTCCACCGCCGGGGCTTGCTCGTCCTTGATCATCCGGCGCAGCAACGGGATCAGCACCACCAGCGCCACGCCCACCGCGAAGCTGCCCCCGCCCAATTGCGCAAACAGGTGCGCATAGGCCGGATTGGTCGCCTGCGCCGTTGCACCGGCCGGCTCCGGGATCATCCCCGAGAAGTCACCCGCGAACAACGAGGCCAGGCCGGTGACCAGCATGAAGACGCCCATCATCACGCCCTGGTATTTGCGCGGCGCGAGCTTGCCGATCATCGCGTAACCGACCGGTGAGATCAGCAGCTCGCCGATGCTCTGCAGCACGTAGCTCCAGAACAGCCAGCTGAAGTCGACCATGCCGTCGGGGCCCGCCACGGCGATGCCGGCTGGCAGCGCCAGGAAACCGAGCCCCATCAGCAGCAACGAGACGGCGAACTGTCGGGGCACATCGATGTTCCAGCCGCGCGCGCGCAGCCTGACAAACAGTGCCGACATCAGCGGGCCGCCAACCACGATCACCACCGTGTTGATGTTCTGGATCCACTGAGGCGCAATCTCGATGCCCCAGACCCTGCGGTCGACGTTGTTGACCGCAAACGTCTGCAGGCCGTTGGGCGCCATCTGGTAAAGCGACCAGAACACGAGCGAGCCGAGCGTCAGGATCAGGTAGGCCCACATGTTGTTGCGCTCGCGCCGGTCGCGATGGCGGACCGTGATCCAGACCAGGGTCAACCCTACGGCGGCGCAGATGCTCTTGACGAGCGTCTCGGTCGGATCCGGGTGCTGCAGCAGAATCCACACCAGGGGCACCAGTCCCACGAGGATCGCCGTGCCGACGGCAAATCTCACGCGGTACTGCCGCGCGCTGGCGTCCAGCAGGGGCGTATTGCGGTCCGCCAGCGTTTTCCAGTTGACGACGGCCAGCACGATGGCCAGCACGTTGCCAAGCATGGCAAACAGGAACATCGCGGTGTAGCTCTCGGTCAGCTGGTACTGGCCGGCGACCGCGAAGCCGACGAAGAAGCCCAGGTTCATTCCCGCGTAATTCCACAGGAACGCGCCTTCCCGGCGCGTGTCGTCCGGCGCGAAGCGCTGGGTCAGCATCATGTTGATGCAGGTCACGTTCAAGCCGCTGCCGGTGAGGAACATCGCCAGTCCCCAGTACATCAGCCCCACCGTGCCGCCCGCGATGCAGGCGCAACCCGCCACCTGCAGCAGCATCCCGCCGACGAACAGGTTGCGGTTGCTCAGGAAGCGCCCCCCCAGGTAGCCACCGAACAGGTGCAAGCCGTAATTGAAGGCGCCGAACACGCCCGCGATCGCGGCCGCGTCCCTGGCTTGGAAGTGCAGGTGCCTGCTGACGTAGAGCACCAGGGACGAGTACAGCACCGCGAACCCCAGCGTGGAGCAGATCTGGACGAAGAACAGTGCGCCAGAACCTTCGGGGACGTTCGCGAACCGGTTCTTCAAAGCGAGCACACGGGCCTCCTGATGTTCGCTCATGGCGAATTGTAAATGCCCGCCCGCGGCAGCAACGGGGAATCCGTCCGCTGCTGCTCGGACAGGGAGTGCTGAACATTCATTCCCTAAGTTTCGTTTCGTCCCAGACAGTCGCTCCGGTCAGCTGTCGCCTCAGCAGGGGCCGATAGGCTTCCCTTTGCGCTGCAGTGCGTCAACGGCTTAACTCTCGACAGAAAAACTCTCATCTCTTCCTATCGGGCAAGGTTCACCGGGGCGATACTTCCAAGCTGGAGGTCCGACTGTTGGATGGGCTCGATGGGAATCCCCATGTCCGCTAGGCCGATTCAAACGACCCGGATCTTCCCGTTCAAGGCGCCAACGCCTGGCGTCGCGCCTGTCTCTCCCTCCCGCCTGACCCGCCTTCTGGACAAGATCATCGTCACGACCGGGGCGCTCCTCGTTGTGGGTGCCGCCATTGTGACCGCGGTGCTTGCGCTGACTCTCGCTGCACTGACCCAGAACAAGCGCTGACCGCCTGCCGGCGGCGGCACCCCCCGGACGCTTGCCTTAAGACGGCTGGCTCTGCACCTGCCGAGGGCTGCCGGCGTCCTTCCGCAGGATCGACCACGGAAAGAAATACACGGCATACACCGCGGCGTAGATCGGGAACGAGTCGACCTTCAGGGCGTGGCAGAACGCGAAGAAGAAGATCAGCACGTGCATGCGCGCGACGTTGAGGTAAGGCCGACTGAAGACTCCGTGGGCGGACGCCCCTGAAGCTTTGAGCAGCTGCCCGATGTGATCCGAATCGAGTCGCGGCTTCTCGAGCAGCGCGCTGATCGATCCGATGATGGTCCGCCGCTCTGCGATGACGACTGGAATCAGGAACGCGCAATATTGCGGCATCAGGTAGTGAAAGGCATCCTTCCACAGCAGGATGGGATTGAAAAACGCCCTGGCGAATGCCTGTCCAGGCACGCCGCTCAGCGGAAAGAATGTGGACAGGAAGCCGGCGTGAATCGCGTGGAACCCGCAGAAATGGAGCGAAAAGAACGCCAGAACGAACAGCGCGATGCAGGATCCGATCAGGATGGCTTTGCTTCGATACTGGGCCGGAAAATTTTCGTTGAAGACAACGGCAGAGCCTATGTAGAGCCCTTTGCCGATGGTCGCCAGGATCGACAGATACCCGAGCACCAGGCTGCTGAGCCACAGGCTCCAGACCAGGTCGGTCGTCTGCCAGCCGAGCATCCAGGCGCAACCCAAGCCGACCGCGAATGCCGCCAGGTTCGGAATGAGGATGTGCAAGCTGGACGGCGTCCGGGACGGGAGGTTCATTTTCGGTGCCGGTCGAGAAAGACGAGACGAATCTGCCAGAAGCGCCGCGGCTCGATCCCACGAGAAATGCCGGAAAGGCCCTGGGGCTCACACCTCCGGCTACCACCCTCTCCCTGGCCCTCTGCCGCAAGCGGGAGAGGGGACACGGGGCAGCTTCGCGGAAGAGGGGACGTGGGGGCAGCTTCGCGGGAGTGGGCATATGGGCCCACCTCTCGCGCGCGGGGCAGGGAAAGCAGAACGGTCAGCAGCCGCCTGCGGCCGCAGCCGGCGTCGCGGTCATGCGCTGGTAAAAGGTCATGTTCTTGCCGCCCAGCCGGACGCGAAGCGTGCCGGTGATCCGGTCGGCCTCGAACAGCCACTGCGCCTCGCCCGTGGTGCCGTGTCCGCCGTCGCATTGCAACTGGTAGGTCGCCGAGCCGGCGTCCTGGCCGGATTTGACCAGTTTGCAGTCCTGCAGGGACACGTGCCCGAGCATCCAGAACGCGTTGGACAGGTCATTGCGGTCCAGACACTGTCGCTCGCGCCGGATGGCGTACCGC
Organism: Burkholderiaceae bacterium; assembly: GCA_036270655.1. Lineage (GTDB taxonomy): Bacteria > Pseudomonadota > Gammaproteobacteria > Burkholderiales > Burkholderiaceae_F > VBCK01. The sequence continues at coordinate 17,610 of DATBCD010000067.1, read as the reverse complement.
AGGTTCTCCTCCAGGTGCGGCATGTCGGTCTCGGTCACGACGTCGTACTGGCGCGCCGACGAATCCTGCGCAGGCGCCGCGCCGGACGCGCCGCAGCAAACCAAACTCAGGCCGCTGACGGCGCAGGCCAGCGACCACGATCCCGCCTGTCGCATCGGCTTCAACCGGCCCGCCGGAACGAAAGGTTGAAACGGAAGCCGCCCGTGAGCGGGTGCACCCCTTCGGCCAGGGTCGACACGCCGTGATAGCGCAGGCGCGCGGGCCCGCCCCAGACGACAACGTCGCCGTGCTGCACCGGGACACGCACCGCCCTGGCCGAGCGCTTCAAGCCCCCGAACAGAAAAATGGCCGGCAACCCCAGCGACAGCGAAACCACCGGCTGCCCCAGATCCTGTTCGTTGCGGTCCTGGTGCAGCGTCAGACGCGTGCCGGGCGCGTAGCGGCCGATCAGACAGGCGTCGGGAACGAAGCCTCGATAGCCGGCCTCAGCGGCCGCGCCCTGCGCGAGCTCGCGAAATGAAGGCGGCATCGCCGGCCACGGCCCGCCGCTGTCCGGGTCGACCGGGTCGTACCGGTAGCCGTTGACGTCGCTGACCCAGCCCAGGGCGCCGCAGTTGCTCATCGCAACCGACATGCGGAATCCGCCGGGCGTGATCAGGTGCCTCAGGGGAGCCGCGTCCAGCACGCGCTGCAGGTCAGCCAGCACCGGGGTGGCGTGCGACTCGCCCAGGCCGCGCAGCAGCACCGCGCCCGGCGCGAGCGCGATCCGCTCGGGCGCGCGGTACCCGAGAGAATCAACCGGCGTGAACAGGTCGGCCAGCACCGATCGGGCCGCTCCGCGTAGCGGCTCAGGCCGCATCATGGAAGATGATGCCCGCGGCGTAGCGCTCGCCGGAACGCAGGCGGCTGACCCCGTGCCGCAGCTTGACCCGGTAGACGCCGCGCGCTCCGCGCGCCGGGCGCTGATTGACCGCGATCACCGCGGCATCGCCCTGGCGCAGCGGCAGCACGATCGGCCGCGACTGCATCCGTGGGCGCTGCTCGGTCATCACGAACTCGCCTCCCTCGAAGTCGCGTCCCGGCTCCGACAGCAGCAGCACGACCTGCAGCGGAAACACCTGCGCGCCGTACAGGTCCTGATGCAGACAGTTGTAGTCGCCCGGCCCGTAGCGCAGCAGCAGAGGCGTGGGGCGCGACTGGCCGGCCGCACGGCAGCGCTTGATGAACTCGGCGTGCCGCGGCGGGTAACTCGCCTGACAGCCCATCGCTTGGTTCCAGCGGTTGGCGGTCGGCACCAGCCGCGGATAAAGCGCCTCGCGCAGACCGGCGACCAGACTCGGAAGCGGATAGCCGAAATAGCGGTACTCGCCGCGGCCAAAGCCGTGCCGAGCCATCACGACCCGGCTTCGAAAGATCGCGGCCGAATCCGGGTCCTTGTCGTACAGCGAAGCAAGCGCCGTGCATTGGGACGGCGTGATCAGGCGCTCGATCCGCGCGCTGCCGTCGGCATCCAGATCGGACTCGACCCGCGGCCAGTCGACCGCCGCCACGCGATCGGCCGGTGCAACGGCCGACGGCACACGTGCGTCCATCCGCTCGGGAGCGTTCACGCCTGCGCCTCGCGCTCGATCAAAGCCCGCTTGCGCTCGACGCCCCAGCGATAGCCGGACAGGCTGCCGTCGGCATGGACCACCCGATGGCAGGGAATCGCAACCGCCAGCTTGTTGGCGGCGACTGCCTGCGCCACCGCGCGTACCGATTTGGGCGCCCCGATGCGCCGGGCGATGTCCGAGTAGCTGACCGTGCGACCGACCGGAATCTTGCGCAGCGCCTGCCATACCCGGCGCTGAAAGGCCGTGCCCCGTACGTCGAGCGGCAGATCCAGCCCGAGCCTGGGCGCTTCGACCAGGCCCACCACCTTGGCCACCCATTGCTCGAACTGCCCATCGCCCCCGATCAGCCGGGCCTTCGGGAAGCGGTCCTGCAGTTCGCGCACCAGTTCCTGCGGGTCGTCGCTCATCATGATCGCGCACACGCCCTTGGTGCTGCGCGCAACCAGGATGGATCCGAGCGAGCACTGCCCGATCGCGAAGCGGATCTCGGTGTGGGCTCCGCCCGAGCGGTAACGGGTGGGCGTCATGCCGAGCACCTGATCGGCTTCCTCGTAGAAGCGGCCGGCGGAGTTGTAGCCGGCGCCATAGATCGCGTCCGTGACGGTGCCAGCCCGCTTCAGCTCCTGCTGCAGGCGCCGCGACCGGTGCGCCGCCGCGTAGGCCTTGGGGGTGACCCCGGTGATTGACTTGAAGACGCGGTGCAGGTGAAAGGCGCTCATGCCCGCCCGCTCCGCCAGCTCGGCGAGGGTCGGCGGCTGCTCGGACGCTTCGATGAAGCGGCACAGTGCGGCCACCATGGCCGCGTGCGAGGCGGAAAGGCTCACCTGGTCCGGCTTGCAGCGCCGGCAGGCCCGAAAGCCGGCCCGTTCCGCTTCGGCTGTGGTCGAGTAGAACGCGATGTTCTCGGGCCTGGCGGTGCGCGACGGGCAGCTCGGCCGGCAGTACACCCCCGTGGTCCGCACCGAGTAGAAGAAGTGGCCGTCTGCTTGCGTATCGCGTCCAGTGACGGCTGCCCAACGGGGATCGGCGAGCACGGTCGCCGCGCGTTGTTCGCTGCTGCTCATTGACTTCATCGTTTCGCCTCGATATCCGACTTTCGATGGCGCAACTGTAGAGAGCGTGCCGGGGGCCCGCACTCCGGGCCTTGCTTTCGAATTCGGCACTCTTGTGGAGCGATTGTAGGCGCCCTCGGCGAAAGCCTATACTCGGGAAAGGGCTACAGGCCAGCCAAGGAGCACTTTGAAGCAACTGGCGAGGATCAGGGCCGATCTGCTGCGGGTCGGCACGCCGGTGCCGTTCGATATCTACAACTCGACCGGGCGCCTGCTGTTGCGCCGGGGACATGTGGTCGAAAGCGACCAGCAGCTCGAGCGCCTGGCTGCAAGCGGCCGTTACGATCCCGTGGGCATCGACACGCAGGTGGTTCGCGCGGCCCCGACCGACCGGGTCGTTTCCGAATTCAGCCGCCTGCCGTCGCAGCTCGCGCGCACCCGGGTCTCGATCTTCGATCGGCTGACGGATGCAGTGCACGCGCTGGAGGATGTGCGTTCGCTCGAGGCCCCGGCGCCGCAATTCGAACCTGCCGTGCGCCAGGCCGTGGCCATGATCCGCGAGTGCTGCTCGCTGGACAGCGATGCGGCGCTGGCGCACATACTGCTTTCCGAGTTGCCCAGGTACTCGCTGCGTCATGCGATCAATGTGTCCGTGTTGAGCTCGCTGCTGCTCGCCCGCCTGCGCCACGACCCTGCCGGGGGCGAATCGGCGATTGCCGCCGCGCTGACGATGAACCTGAGCATTTTCGACCTGCAGGACACGCTGGTCCGCCAGCAGGACCCTTTGACGACCGAGCAGCGCGACGCGCTCCAGCTTCATCCGAGCCAAAGCGCCAAGGCGCTGCGCGACCACGGAGTCCAGGATGCGATCTGGGTGCAGGCGGTCGAGCAGCACCACGAGGCGCGCGACGGATCGGGGTACCCGGCCGGCGTGAAGGAGCCTGCAATCTGCCGCGAGGCTCAGATCGTGTCGCTGGCCGATCGCTATTGCGTGCTGGTCAGCCAGCGCGCCTATCGACCCGCGCTGTCGCCTCGCCGTGCCATCAAGGAGTTGCACGAGCGAGCCGGCGGCGCGATCGACCCGGGGCTGATCGCCGCGCTGATCGCCACCGTCGGTCTGTTCCCGCCGGGCGCTTGCGTCAGGCTTGCCAACGGTGAAACGGCGGTTGTGGTGCGCCGGCTGCTGGACCCGAAGCACCCGGTGGTCTATGCGCTGCACCAGGACACCACCGCGCCGTACGAGACGCCCAGGAAGCGCCTGACAGCAAGCCACCGGGACTACGAAATCACGGCCGACGTCAAGCCGGAGGCCGTGCGCGTGAAAATCGATCCCGAAGCGCTGTGGCCGCCCACCGCGGTCTCCGACGCGCCGCCCGCCGATCCGCCGGCGCAATGAGCTGCACGCGCCCGCCAGATGCGGCGCGCGTGCCGGGCCGGGTCAGGACCGGGGCGGCCTGGAAGCGAACAGCGCGACGCGACGCTCCAGGCTTTCCTTGGGCCAGTACAGATCGCGGTCGTAGTACTCCGGTACGGCCGCACTGGCCGGCGCCAGCACGACCCAAGGTTGCTTGCTTTCGGTAAAGATGTGGATGTCGGGCGGCAGCCGGTCCGGCTCGTCGAGCGTACCGACCCGCACAAACCGCACCAGGTCGCCGGCGCCGGCGTAGTTGCTCCACAGCGCGATGCGGCAGGCGGGGCAGCGGGTGATTTTCTGGCCCATGCCGCTGAACGAAGGCGTGTTGACGGTTTCCGGCTGCCCCTGCAGCAGCAGCACCCGATCGGCCTCGATCACCGCGTTCAGAGCAAAGGATGCCCCCGTTTCGCGCTGGCACCAGCGGCAGTGGCAACAGTGGACGATCATCGGTCCGCTCGTCATCCGATAACGCACCGCGCGGCAGGTGCAACCGCCCTCGAAGGGGCCGCTATCGGCTTTTGGGTCCGGCATCGCCAGACGCCTCCTGGACCAGTGCCGCCATTTCCAATGCGCTGGCGTCTCCGCCCTGCCTGAGCGCGTCGACCACGGCAGCCCGGTTCTCCGAGGGCTGATTCTGGCTCACCTTCCATTTGCCGGTCAGCCTGGAAATCACGATCTCGAAGCCGACGATCGATTCGATCATCCGCTCGATATATTCCGGTGGCGCATCCGAAATCGACCACGGCGCGGCTGACGAGGCCTCGTGCCGGCTCACCAGCGCCTCGAGCAGGCCACGCAGCCAGACCGGGTCGTCGATCACTCGAAGCGGGCCATAGGCATGAACCACGGCGTAGTTCCAGGTCGGCACGACCCGGCCGTGCTCTCGCTTGGTCGGATACCAGGAGGGCGATATGTAGGCACCAGGACCCTGAAATATCGCCAGCGCCTCGACGTCCGGCAGCCGATCGTTCCACATCGGGTTGGAGCGGGCCACATGACCCCGCAGCGCCCCGAACCGGCCGTGCGGCTGCGACAGGAGCAGCGGGACGTGATTCGCGTTGATTCCGCCCGCCGACAGCGTGACGACAGTCGCAAGCGGACGCTCGTGCATCAGCTGGTGCAATACGTCGAGGCGCGTTTCCTCGAAATGCTTTGGCACGTACATCAGAGCGATCTTTGCCAGTAGCCGACGTCGATCCAGTGGCCGAATTTGTATCCTACCTCCTTGAAATGCGCCACTTTGGCGAAACCCAGCCGCTCATGCAGCGCCACGCTGGCCGGGTTCGGCAGCGCGACCCCGCCGATCACGACGTGGATCGACTGGTCCTGCAGCGCGGCCAGCAGCGCCTGATACAGCTGCGTTCCAATTCCGCGGCCGATGAACTCCGGATCCAGGTAGACGCTGGTCTCGGCCGAATAGCGATAGGCGCAGCGCCCCTTCCATTTGCCGGCGAAGGCGTAGCCGACGATCCGGTCCGCGTGAGCCGCGATCAGCCACGGAAGGGAGCTTGAAAACACCTCCTGGATGCGCTGAGACATCGCGTCGGGCAAAACCGGCTCCTCTTCGAACGAGATCGTCGAATTCAGCACGTAGTGGCTATAGATGTGCGCGACCGCCTCGGCGTCACCGGCGGTGACGGGGCGCACCATCACCGACTGCATGATTCCTCCCAGAAAGAGCCTGCCTATCCGGACCGACCCAATGGCCGATTGCTGAAGTGGCGCACGAGCACGCGGGTCCACACGAGCGCGTACAGGACGAGTACCACCAGGCCGCTGATCATCGCGGGATTCGACAGGTGCGGCGGCTGCACCCGGTTCGCACGTACGACCAGCCAATGGACATAGCACAGGAACACCACCAGCACCACGCTGAAGCGCACCATGTGCGCGCGCAAGTACGAGACGGTCTCGGCCCTGCGCTCGGGTGCAAGCCAGTAATCGCGGTTCGGCAGGTTGATCCGGGTGCGGCTGCCCATCGCGACGTGCGACACGGCGACCAGCAGCGCGGGAAGCCCGACCACGACCGCGAGCATGAAGCGGATGTACGTGCCGCGCGGCATGAATCCGTTCGCCGTTCCCGACGCGCCGAAATGAGATCCCACCACGTCGGGCATCGAAAGGGCTGTCAGCCAGACGAAGGCGGCGGCGCACGCGATCAGCAGGACGAATCGGAGCAAGGGCCGGTCAAGCACGGATCGGATTCGCGGCGTGCTCGCCCACCACGGTGTTCCATGGAGTCACCCTCCACCGGGTCACCAGTCCATTGACGACGTAGGGATCGGCCTTGGCAAAGGCGGTCGGAATGGCCGCCGAGTCGGCCGAAAACAGCAACACCGCACCGTCGACCGGATCGCCCACGGCGCCACCCAGCAACAGCTCGCCGCGGTCCGCGGCTTTCCACGCCAACGCCAGGTGCGCCGCACGCAACTGGGCGCGACGCGTCAGGTAGTCCGGCGCGGCGTCATAAATCAACAGGTAGTGCATCGATGCGGTCTCCTGCGGATACTCGTCAGCCGGTGGGCCAATGCCGGCGGAACACCGCGGCTGCTGCCGGATCTCGCTCGGTCCGCTCGAGCGCGGCCAGCAACTGCGGCCGGGCGGCGCGAAGATGGTCCCGGGTCCCCGACCAATTTGAAACGACCGCGGCCAGAAAATCCAGTCCCCCGGGCCTGGCGCCGCTCAGAAACGGCCGCGCCGGGAACAGATCCGCGAATATCTCCCAATGCCGGTGCAGGCGATCGCGCGAGCCGCGCCGGATGCGTTCCATGACCGCCTCGTCGGCATCGGCGCACCAGCGTTCCGGGTAGTCAATGATGCTGATGGCCGCATAGCAGTTGGCCGCGATATAGACCAGGCCCCGGATCGACTGGGCCCGCGGTCCCGGCTGGGTCGGCAGGATGTCGGCCACAGGATGCGCCAGGCCCAGGTGGAGCATGATCGCCGCGCTTTCGGTCAGCACGCCCCCGTCCGGCATCTGCAGCGTCGGGATCTGCTTGAGCGGATTGAGCTTCTCGAGCTCGCCCACGGCGCTACCTGGCTGCCACGACGCGGCGTCGACCGTGCGATAGGCAACGCCGCACCGCTCGAGCGCGATCTCGATGGCCGCCGAGCCCGAGCCTTTGAATCCGTACAGGGTGTATCCGTCCACACCTCTAACCCTTGAGAAGGCCTTGATAAACGCGAAGATCGCCGGCCGAGAAGCAGCAGAAAATGACCTCCCGGATCGGCGTGAACTCCCGCAGCGACGAGCGAACCGTGTCGACCGCGACCTGGGCCGCCAGCTCGACTGGATAGCCGTAGATGCCCGTGCTGATGCTCGGGAACGCCAGCGTGACGATCCCATTCGTGGCGGCCAGTTCGACGGAGCGCCGATAGCAGGACGCCAGAAGCTCGGGCTCGCCAGCGGCGCCGCCGCGCCACACCGGACCCACGGTATGGATCACATGCCGCGCGGGCAGGCGGTGGCCCCGGGTGAGCCTGGCATCGCCCGTTTTGCAGCCGCCCAGCAGGCGACACTCGGCCAGCAGCTCAGGGCCGGCGGCGCGATGAATCGCGCCGTCCACACCGCCACCGCCCAGCAGAGAGGAATTGGCGGCGTTGACGATCGCGTCGACCGGCAGCGTGGTGATGTCGGCTTGAAGGGCGCGCAGCGTGGCTGGCATGCAGGTCCCACTGGATCAATGGTCAGATGACGACTTCGTATTCACTTTGAACGAGGCCGCTGGCGTACTGGCGCGTTGCGATGTGCCTCAAGACGATGTCGCGCGTCGTAGCACCAAACAGGGGGATCCCGCTGCCGATCAGCACGGGCACGCGCGTGACAATGAGGCGCTGAATGAGCCCGGCCCGAAGAAACCCCTGAATCGTGACGCCGCCGTCTATGTAAGCGTGCTGGATGCCGCGAGCGGCAAGTTCGGATGCGACCCGCGCCGCAGGCCCCGACAGCCGTTCCACGATTGCGTCGGCGGGGGCAGGCGGGAGCGGGCCCGTGCTCAGGACAAAGACGGGTTTTTTCCCGTAAGGCCACGTATCAAAGGCCAGCACCGTCTGGTAGGTCTTGCGGCCGATCACCAGCGCATCCACCGTGGCCATGAACTCGTCGTAGCCATGGGGCTCGCCGCCGCCGGGCGGCAGAAAGTCGAGCGCGCCGTCGCTTCGAGCGATGAAGCCGTCCAGGCTGGTGCCGACAAAGACCGAGGCCTTCATGGTTCAACGCTGAGCCAGTTCCTGCGAACGATTGCAGATAGCCTATACGTGCCTACTCCGGTAGCCAAGGACGCGCGCCGGCAGGAAAAGGATTGTGCGCAGCAGTGCGAGGGCGGCGTCCAGTGTGATGCCGACGACGCGCAACGGCAGCGAGACCAGCCAGACCAGCGGCCACAGCACCAGCGCAAGCAGCGCGACCGGCCAGCACAGAACGAACAGAAGGCACCACGCGACCAAGGTAAGCAAAGTCTTCATCTGATGGCCCCCAATTCCAACGAGCAAATTGTCGCACTGCTGGGCTTTGCGGCACCATGGGCCGATTGCGAAGTGGCCGGCGTTGCGCGAGCATTTACCTTTATCGATCTCACGATACACGCGCGTGCTGTTCCGTGTTCATGGCGAAGACAGGTCGACTCGCCTTCTGATCAAATGAGGCTTGGAGTCACCGCACTTCGTAAGGGCTAAGTCCGCGCATTCACGCTCCAACGTCTCCACTGGATTGTCCATAGAGGCGGACAATATCCTTCCATCATTCAGATTCACTGTGATCCGGACCTCGAAGGTCTCCTTGCCGACGGCCGCCACATACTTGTTGTCGTTCGCCTTCTGCAACTGCACCCAGTTGTTGAGTGTGTCAGCAACCGGTTTGTGCATCCAATCGGCCGGGAGTTTGACCTCCGGCTTCTCGGGGGGCACGTGCCGTACGACCACGGTGGCGGTGCCGCCAGCCGGATCGATGTCCTTAAGCGTCATGTCGAAATCGACCGAGTCCTCCCCGATCAATACGTAGCGGCCGTCGGCCCACGAGGCCGCGGTGCCGCGCTTGAAGTAAAAATGGTCCCCCGGATGAGCGAGCTTGCCGGTCTTCGCGGCAAGCCATAGGTCGACATAGAAAGTCAGGAAGTCGGTCACAGGACCTACCAGCTTTCTATCAACCTGGCTGAGGCTTGGAAAACCAGGGGCGCGATTGGGGTCCAGCGTGACCTGCTGGCGAAAGCTCATGCTGTCGGGCGGAAGAGCGATCTGCTGATTGTCGGAAGTCAGGTGGGACCAGCCATACTCTTCATAGAAAGTCCCGTCCGCGTCTTTCTTAACCACGCCCTCGGCCTGAATCTCGTAGTGCCAGGCTTCGTTGGCTCCCTTCATCCGATAGGACAGTTTCTCACCCTCGCGATAGTGACGAAGCAGCGGGCTGGTGTCGTCCGGGGCATGCTGCGCGGCAAGCAGGCCAGAAGCGCCGCACATTAGAAGGATGCAGCTGCTCCCCAACCACTGAACGAGATGGCGTACGGCCCTGCGCATACCTGTTCCACTCTGCCCGGTCGCGGCGTCAATCCCCTGTCACAATTGTCAGTATCCTTCTCGCGATGTCGAAGTATCGACGCTCCAAAAGGATCGTGCTGGTGCTGATCGGCACCGCCACGCTTCCGGCCTGCACGCCGGATTCCCAGCGTGCCGTGCACGACCGCTACGCGAGCCTGGAGGACTGTTCGGCGGATTGGGGCCGGCCCGACGTGTGCAATCGCGAGGACAGCCGCGGCCCGCTGGCCGGCAATTTCGGCGGCCCGCGCTTCGTGTACCGGGGACCGGACTACCCTGCGGGCGATCGCTGGGGCGCGCAGAACCAGGCGCGCGATCAGGCCCGCCTGGTCGGCGCACTGGACCAGCACGCGCTGGCCCCGGGCAATCGCGCCATCGAAGCGGCGGTGCCGTCGCGGGGCGGTTTCGGCTCCTCGGCACACTCTTTCGGCCGGCTCGGCTGATGCAAAGGGAGCTTCTGGAGCCGCGCGACGGCTGGCAACAGCAGATGGAGTCGCTCGGATTCCATTACCACTCGATCGACGGCGTGTATTGGGACGAGAGCCGCTGCTACCGGTTCGGATCCGATGAGATCGACCGGCTCGAATCGGCCAGCGCCGAGCTGCACCAGCGCGCGCTCGATGCCGCGCGCCACGTGATCGAAAAGGACCGCTATCGAGAGTTCGGGATTACGCCCGACCTGGTGCCGCTGATCGAGCGCACTTTCGCGGCGTTCGAGCAGGTCGAGGGCGCCGGGTTTTCGCTGTTCGGACGCATGGACCTGAGCTACAACGGAACCGATGCGCCCAAGTTGCTCGAGTACAACGCCGACACGCCCACCGCGTGCCTGGAGGCGAGCGTGGCCCAATGGCACTGGCTGCAGGCCGTGCACCCGGACGCCGACCAGTTCAATTCGATCCACGAGAAACTGATCGGCGCCTGGGCCCGGTTAAAGTCGCTCACGCAAGGCCAGCGGCTGCACTTCACGGCGGTCAGCGAGGACGACAGCCGGGAGGATTGGGGCAACCTGGAGTACCTGCGCGACACCGCGATACAGGCCGGATGGGACAGCGTTGCCCTGCCGATCGACCAGATCGGCCACGCCGGCATCGACTTCGTCGACCAGGACAACCAGCCGATCGAGTATCTGTTCAAGCTCTATCCGTGGGAGTGGATGGCGCACGAGCAGTTCGGGGTTCACCTGCCGGCTTCGCACGTTCAGTTCATCGAGCCGGCCTGGAAAATGCTGCTGTCGAACAAGGCGCTGCTGGTGGTCTTGTGGGAGCTGTTTCCCGACCATCCGAATCTGCTGCCGGCCTATTACGACGCGGCGCCGCTCGGAACGCGCTACGCGCGCAAGCCGAAGCTGGCCCGTGAAGGCGCCAATGTGACCCTGGTGGACGGCAGCCGCCTCGAGCAGTCGGACGGGCCTTATGACGCCGGCGACTGCGTGTTCCAGGCGCTCGCGCCGCTGCCGCAATTTGGCAGGGATTACGTGTCGATCGGCAGCTGGCTGATCGACGGCCAGCCGGCCGGCATCGGCCTGCGCGAGGACGAGTCGGCCATCACGCGCAACACCAGCCGCTTCGTGCCTCACTATTTCGTCGGGGAGTGAACCGGGACCATGAAAATCTCCGCCATCGAATCGCTCGCCGGCCTGCCGGCCTTCGCGGCCTATTTCGTGGTCGCGCTGCTGCTGCTCGGCGCATTCCTGTTCATCTACTTGTGGATGACGCCGTACCCCGAAATCAAGCTGATCCGCGAGGGCAACTCGGCCGCCAGCGCGAGCCTGGGCGGCGCCGTGGTCGGCTTCGTGCTGCCGCTGGCAAGCGCCATCGAGAACAGCGCGTCCCTGATCGACATGCTGATCTGGGCGCTGATCGCGCTGCTGGTCCAGCTGCTGGCCTACTTCCTGGTGCACCGGCTGCTGCCGCACCTGCCCAACGATGTGGCCGACGGCAAAGTCGCCAGCGGCGTGTTCCTGGCGGCCATCGCGATTTCGTTCGGACTGCTCAGTGCCGCCTGCATGACTTATTGATGCGTTTTCGGTGCTAACCCACCTCAAGCTCGACAAGGCGGGCGGACACGACGCTGCCTGCGACGACCAGCTCGGCCACCGAGATCGGCAGCGTGAAGCGGCGCGGGCCTGCGCTGCCTGGATTGACGTACAGAACGCCGTTGCGGCGCTCGACCGACGGCTTGTGGGAATGCCCCGAAACGACGACCTGTACGCCGGCGCCATTGGGATCGATGTCCAGCTGGGCGAGGTCGTGCAGTACGTAGACAAAGACCTCGCCAATCCGGACGAACTCCGTCTCCGCCAGAGATTCGGCCCAAGGACCGCGGTCGTTATTTCCGCGAACAGCCGTGATGGGTGCCAGGGCCGACAGTTGGGCCAGGATTTCAGCGTGGCCGATGTCGCCGCCATGTACGATGTGATCAGAGCCCCGCAGGAATGAAATAGCCTCCGGCCGGAGCAGGCCGTGGGTGTCGGAAATCAGGCCGATGCGAGCCATGGATGCCCGATTGCTTTTGAGCGCTATCTGCAGCGCATGACCCGTGTGCCCGGGATGCTGTCGTGCCAGCCCGAATCGCCGAGAAATGAAAAAGCCTCAAAGGGAATGAATCGGCACGCAGTCCTGGCCAGTACCTGCTTCAAGGAAGGTTTCGTTCCGGCTTCGCTGACCACGACCGTCCCAAGGACCCATTTGCCTGGCGTGCGCGACCAGATTCCTTCGAACGCGACGTAGTAGAGGAAAACCAGCACGCTCCCCAAAACGAGGTTCGGGATGTGGCGGATCACGGCGGCGCCGCGCGGGCCGAACAGGACGGCAATTACCAATCCGGCGATGAATCCCAGAACGAAGAAGCAGACATAGTCGACCAGAAGGGTGCCAAACCGGCGCCACCGGCTGGCCGGCCCCAAGACCGCAGTCTGCCCGGCAACCAGCAGCGGGCTGTTCGGCGGCCGGTAGGGGTTTTCGTCCTGGTCCACGCGGCTCCTTCTGCGGCGCTTGGCCGGCGGCGGAAAATGTAAATATATGCCGCGGCCGGCTCCGCGGGCCGGATTTGATCCGCGTTTTCTCCGGGCGAACGGGCACGATGCGAGTGTTACTGGTCGAAGATGACCGGATGATCGGCGAGAGCATCCGCGCCGCGCTGCGCCAGGACGGCAGCGCCGTGGACTGGGTACGGGACGGCCGCAACGCGGAGAACGTGCTCGCCACCGAGCAGTTCGACCTGGTTCTGCTGGACTTGGGCCTGCCGCAGCGCGACGGCCTGGAGATCCTGCGCGCGATGCGCTTACGCCACAACCAGACGCCGGTCATCGTTCTGACCGCGCGAGATGCGCTGCAGGACCGGGTCGCCGGCCTGGATGCCGGCGCTGACGACTACCTGGTCAAGCCGTTCGAGCTGGAGGAGCTGGCAGCGCGCATCCGCGCGGTCTCGCGCCGCAAGGCCGGTCGAGGCGAGCCGGCGATCGAGGTCGGAGAGGTGCGCCTCGACCCGTCGATGCGGCAGGTGACCCGGGCCGGCGAGCCGGTCGTTCTGTCGGCGCGCGAATACGCGGTGCTCGAGGCGCTGATGGCACGGCCTGGAGCCATCCTGTCGCGGGGACAGCTGGAGGACCGGCTATACGGATGGGGCGATGCGATCGAGAGCAATGCCGTGTCCGTCTACATCCATCAGTTGCGGCGCAAGCTCGGCAACGACTTCATTCGCAACGTGCGCGGCGTCGGCTACTACGTGGGCCGGCCCGAGGCGAGCCGGTGAAATCGATCCGGTCCCGCCTGCTGGTCTCGCTGCTGTCGGTGGTGTTCCTGAGCGCCGTGGTCGGCGCCGGGTTCACCTACACCAACGTGCTGGGCGAGGCCGAGTCGCTGTTCGACTACCAGTTGCGCCAGATGGCGCTGTCGCTGCGCGACCAGGGTTTCATCGCGCCCGATGAGGCGGCGGCGCTGGCCAACGACGATTTCGACTTCGTGGTGCAGATCTGGACCGTCGACGGAACCCGGATCTACGCATCGCATCCCGGCCTGGCACTGCCCCCGCAGGCGGTGCTGGGCTTCGCCGAGGCCCGGGTCGGCAACGGAACCTGGCGTATTTTCAGCACCTCGACACGCGACCGCGTCATACAGGTGGCGCAGCCGCTGTCGATCCGACGTCAGCTGGCGGCGCAGGCAGCGCTGCGCGCCGTGGCTCCGATCCTGGCGTTGATACCGATCCTGGCGGTGGCGATCGGCTGGTCGGTCGGCATTTCGCTACGCCCGGTCAGGCGGCTGGCGGCGGAGGTCAAGCGGCGCGACGCCGACGCGCTGGAGCCGGTGGCCGAGTCCGGCCTGCCCGTTGAGGTGTCTCCGCTGGTCGAATCGATCAATGCGCTGCTGGCACGGCTGCGCAGCGCGTTCGATGCCCAGCGCGCTTTCGTCTCGGATGCCGCGCATGAGCTGCGCTCGCCGTTGACCGCACTGAAGCTGCAGCTGCAGCTGCTGCGGCGCTCGAGCGACGAGGCGTCCCGCAGCGAGGCGATCGAGGCACTCTCCGCTGGCATCGAGCGCGCCACGCATCTGGTGTCGCAACTGCTGACGCTCGCCCGCGCCGAGCCCGGAGGGCCGCAGGCGCCGCTGGTGCCGGTCGACCTTGCCGAAGCCGCCCGCCAGGGTGTCGCCGATGTCGTTGCGCTGGCCGAGGCCAAATCGATTCGCCTGGCGCTCGAGGCGCAGGCCAACTGCATCGTCGAGGGCGACCCATCCGCCCTGCGGATCCTGGTGCGCAACCTGGTCGACAACGCGGTGCGCTATTCGCCGGCGGGCGGCCGTGTCGAATTGACGGTGACCGAGGACGAAGGGCAGATCCTGCTGACCGTCGATGATTCCGGACCCGGAATCCCCGCGGTGGAACGGGAACGCGTGTTCGGCCGCTTCTACCGGCACGTCGGAAACGAAGAAGGCGCGCTCGAGGAAACGGGCAGCGGCCTGGGCCTTGCCATCGTGCACAGCATCGCGCAGCGCCATGCGGCGTCGGTGCACCTGATGGATTCCGCGCTGGGGGGGCTGCGGGTTGCGGTGCTGTTCGCCCGCAGCGCCCGGTCCGCCTGAGACCGGCGATCGCCCCGCCCCTGCCCGCTTTTCACATCTCAGGATCAGGCGCGATCGCGTCATGCGCCAGTCACTTTTCGCAGCGGTGGCGGCCGGATCAACGAGCCTCACCCTGGCCCTGTCCCACTGGCGTGGGACAGGGGGAGCAAAGGGGTGCGCGCAGTGTCAAACTGGAGCCATTCCCCAGGAAAGGGCAAACCCATGGACATCAAGACCATTCGGGAGCGGGCGTTTGCGATGCCTCTGACCAGCCCCGCCTACCCGATGGGGCCGTACCGATTCGTCAACCGCGAATTCTTCATCATCTCCTATCGGACCGATCCGGACCGGCTGCGCGCCGTGGTACCCGAGCCGCTGCAGATCACGGCGCCCGTGGTCAACTACGAATTCATTCGAATGCCCGATTCGACCGGATTCGGCGACTACACCGAATCCGGCCAGGTGATCCCGGTGCAGTACAAGGGCCAGGCGGGCCACTACACGCATGCGATGTACCTGGACGACCATCCGCCGCTGGCCGGTGGCCGGGAGCTGTGGGGCTTTCCGAAGAAGCTCGCGCAGCCCAAGCTGCACACGGAAATCGACACGCTGGTGGGCACGCTCGACTACGGCCCGGTGCGCGTTGCCACCGGTACGATGGGATACAAGCACCACATGCTCGACAGTCAGACCCTTGCGCGCGCGCTCGGCTCGACCCCGAACTATCTGCTGAAGATCATCCCGCACGTCGACGGCAGCGCGCGGATCTGCGAGCTGGTGTGCTATTACCTGGAGGACGTGAACCTGAAAGGAGCCTGGGAGGGCCCGTCGTCGCTGTCGCTGGCGCCCCACGCGCTGGCGCCCGTGGCGGACCTGCCGGTGCTGGAGGTGCTCGGCGCCAAGCATTTCGTGGCGGACCTGACGTTGGGTCTAGGAAAAGTCGTGTTTGACTATCTCGCATAGCGGAGGATGAACGATGAACCTGAAGGGTAAGTCCGCGATCGTGACCGGAGCCGCCAGCGGCATCGGCAAGGCCATCGCCGAACTGCTGGCGAGCCAGGGTGCCTCGGTGGCCATCGCCGACGTGAACCTGGACGCGGCTCAGAACGTGGCCACCTCCATCGGCGACGCCGGCGGCAAGGCGATCGGCGTGGCGATGGATGTGACCAACGAGGAAGCGGTGAACAGCGCAACCGATCGCGTGGCACGCGCCTTCGGCGGCGTCGACATCCTGGTGTCCAACGCGGGCATCCAGATCGTCAATCCGATCGAGAGCTACTCGTTCGCCGACTGGAAGAAGATGCTGGCGATTCACGTCGACGGGGCGTTCCTGACGACCAAGGCGGCGCTGAAGTACATGTATCCGAACAACCGGGGCGGTGTCGTGATCTACATGGGCTCGGTGCATTCGCACGAGGCCTCGCCGCTGAAATCGGCCTACGTGACGGCCAAGCACGGCCTGCTGGGGCTGGCGCGCGTGCTGGCCAAGGAAGGCGCGGCTCACAACGTGCGCTCGCATGTGATCTGCCCGGGCTTCGTGCGCACGCCGCTGGTGGACAAGCAGATTCCCGAGCAGGCCAGGGAGCTCGGCATCAGCGAGGAGGACGTGGTGCGGCGGGTGATGCTGGGCGGCACCGTGGACGGCATTTTCACGACGGTCGATGATGTGGCGCAGACGGCGCTCTTCCTATGCTCGTTCCCGTCGGCTGCGCTGACCGGCCAATCGTTCATCGTCAGCCACGGCTGGTACATGCAGTAACGGGAGACAAGCCAATGGACCGCGCGATACCGATCGCCGTGAGGCCGCAGCAACTGGACTATCCGATCATCGCTCTGGTGCTGCAGGGCGGCGGTGCGCTCGGCTCCTACCAGGCCGGCATATACGAGGGCCTGGCCGAAGCCGGAATCCATCCAAACTGGGTCGCCGGCATCTCGATCGGCGCGTTGAACGCCGCCGTGGTGGCCGGTAATCCCCCCGAGCGGCGCATTGAACAGCTGCGCGCGTTCTGGGAGTTCATCTGCCGGCAGCCGTGGGGACCACCCACGCTGCCGGTGCTGCCGGAGGCCCCGGCCGGATGGCCGGATGCGCTTCGCGTGGTGGTCGACTCGGTCGAAGCCGCGCGCGCCATGCTGGAAGGACAGAACGGCTTTTTCGTTCCGCGCCCCTGGTATTCGCATGCGCTGTCGCCCGGCGGTCCGCACACAGCGAGCTTTTACGATACGCGGCCATTGCGCGCCACGCTGGAGCGCTTCGTCGATTTCGACCGGATCAACAATGCCCGCGAGACCCGCGTTTCGGTGGGCGCGGTGAACGTACGCACCGGCAACTTCGTCTACTTCGACAGCGCCGAGCGCAAGCTGCGGCCCGAGCACTTCATGGCGTCCGGCGCGCTGCCACCGGGCTTTCCGGCCGTGGAAATCGACGGCGAGTTCTACTGGGACGGCGGGCTGGTATCGAACACCCCGCTGCATTACGTGCTGGTCACACCGCCCAGGCTGGATGCGCTGATCTTCCAGATCGACCTGTGGAGCTCGATTGGAACTCCGCCCAAGGATCTGCTGCAAGTGGCGGTGCGGCAGAAGGACATCCAGTATTCGAGCCGGACCCGGATGGTCACCACCACGCTGCACGAGGACCAGAATTACCGCCGGCTGCTGCATGACTTGATGGCGCTGGTGCCGGAGTCCGAGCGCGACAACCCCGCGTACCGGCGGGCCGAGCGGCTTGCCTGCACATGCCGGCGCAACGTGATCCACCTGATCTATCGCGACAAGCCCTACGAGAGCTACCACAAGGACTACCAGTTCGGCAGGCTGACGATGCTCGAACACTGGTCGACCGGCTTGTCGGATATGCGGGCGACGATGCAGCACCGCGACTGGCTCGCCAAGCCGCCCGAAGGGCAGCCCTTCGTCACGCACGACCTGCATCGCGAACGGCGGGC
>DATBCD010000066.1:0-24925 GCA_036270655.1 Burkholderiaceae bacterium | reverse complement strand
CCGGTATGACATCGCGGTAGCACGCGCGCCCTCCGCGATGCTTCCGGAGTTCTGGATCGCCGTCAGCAGCGGCAGCAGCTCGGGCAGCGGGTGTGGATCTCCGCCGGCCGGCGCGACCACCCATTCCGGATGAATCGAGATGCGCCACATATATGAAGCTGCTTGCCTATTGATGATGCAGGATCAGTGGGTGTACTTTCTCTAAAAGCTGCAGTGTCGATAGCCTCTGAACCGCGGCGTCAAATAGGTAGGACAATTCATATTATGCACCCAAACTTCGAAGGGCCGGGCGCTTCGCCCGGTAGCCCCATGAGCGGCGCTGCGCCTGCAGACCTGACTGGGGCGGTCACGCGGGCTCTCGAGCGCCATCGAACACGCCCCGGTGGGTTGCTTCCGGTGCTGCACGATATACAGCACGAGCTCGGTTATGTCCCGGCCGAATCGGTCGATGCGATCGCGCGGGGCCTGAACCTCTCACGGGCCGAAGTGCATGGTGTCATCACCTACTACCCCCATTTCCGCCAGCGTCCGCCGGCCCGGCACGTGGTCCAGTTGTGCCAGGCCGAGGCCTGCCAGAGCATGGGCGCCCTGGCACTGGCCACGCACGCCCAGGCGCGTCTGGGGTGCGCGATGAACGCGGCCACGCCGGACGGGCGCTTCGCGCTCGAGACGGTCTACTGCCTGGGGCTGTGCGCCTCGTCGCCCTCGATGATGATCGACGAGCGCGTGCATGCGCGCGTCACGCCGCAGCGTTTCGATCAGCTGATCGGCGTTCTGGACCGGGAGACCGCCTGATGAACGCGCAAGCGACCGTTTATGTGCCGCGCGATTCGTCCGCGCGCGCGGTGGGTGCCGATTGCGTCGCCGACGCGATCGCGGCCGAGGCCGGGCGGCGCGGCATCGCACTGCGGATCGTTCGAAACGGCTCGCGCGGGCTGGCCTGGCTCGAGCCGCTGGTGGAATGCGCGACCGATTCGGGCCGCATCGGGTTCGGCCCGGTGCAGCCGCAGGATGTGCCGGGCCTGTTCGACGCGGGTGGCTTTCCGGCCGCGGGCGCGCACCCGCTGGCGCTGGGGCCGGTCGACGAGCTGCCGTATCTGCAGTCGCAGCAGCGCCTGACCTTCGCCCGCATTGGAATCACCGACCCGGTGTCGGTCGAGGATTACGTCGCCCATGAGGGCTTTGCCGGGCTGCGCCGCGCGCTGTCGATGCCGCCGGAGGCGATCGTCGCCGAGGTGACCGAGTCGGGACTGCGCGGCCGTGGCGGCGCGGCCTTTCCGACCGGAATCAAGTGGCAGACGGCGATGCGCGCCGCGGCCAAGCCGAAGTACGTGGTGTGCAACGCCGACGAAGGCGATTCGGGCACGTTTGCGGACCGGCTGGTGATGGAAAGTGATCCGCTGATGCTGATCGAGGGCATGACGATCGCGGGGCTGGCGATCGGTGCCGAGACGGGCTACCTCTACGTGCGCAGCGAGTACCCGGATTCGGTGCACACGCTCGAGCAGGCGGCGCAGGCGGCGCGCGCGGCCGGGTACCTGGGCGGGAACCTTCTGGGCAGCGGGCGGCGCTTCGATCTTGAAGTCCGCATGGGCGCGGGCTCGTACGTGTGCGGCGAGGAAACCGCGATGCTCGAGAGCCTGGAGGGCCGACGGGGCATCGTGCGGGCCAAGCCGCCGCTGCCGGCGCTGCAGGGCCTGTTCGGGCAACCCACCGCGATCAACAACGTGGTCACGTTCGCGTCCGTGCCGTTGATCCTGGCGCGCGGGGCCGCGGCTTACAAGGATTTCGGGGTCGGGCGCTCGCGCGGAACGCTGTGCGTGCAGCTGGCCGGCAACGTGCGCCACGGCGGACTGATCGAGGTTGCGTTCGGCGTCACGTTGCGCGAGCTGCTGCAGAAGTGGGGCGACGGAACCGCCTCGGGACGGCCGGTGCGCGCGATCCAGGTCGGCGGCCCGCTGGGCACCTACGTTCCGCCGTCGCACTGGGACACGCCGCTGGACTACGAGGCCTATGCGAAGTTCGGCGGCGTGGTCGGACACGGCGGCGTCGTGGTGCACGACGACACCGTGGACCTGGCCGCCATGGCGCGCTTCGCGATGGAATTCTGCGCGTTCGAATCGTGCGGCAAGTGCACGCCGTGCCGGATCGGCGCGGTGCGCGGGGTGGAGGTTATCGACAAGATCATCGCAGGCCAGGACGCGCCGCGGCAGATCACGCTGCTGCGCGATCTGTGCGACACGATGGTGAGCGGCTCGTTGTGTGCGATGGGCGGGATGACGCCGTTTCCGGTGCTCTCGGCCCTGGACCATTATCCAGAGGACTTTCAAAAGGGGTTCGATCATGCAGGTCGTCGAAATCCACAGAAGCCAGCGGCCGTCAGCTGAGGCCGGGTTCGATCCCGCACGGATGGTTCCGTACGGGTACGACGACACCGATTACGGCACGCCGAAGCGCGAGGGCCCCGCGGTCACGCTGACGATCGACGGCCGCGAAGTCACGGTGGCGGCCGGCACGTCGGTGATGCGCGCGGCGATCGAAGGCGGCATCAACGTGCCGAAGCTGTGCGCTTCCGATTCGCTCGAGGCCTGGGGCTCGTGCCGCCTGTGCCTGGTCGAAATCGAGGGCCGCAAGGGCTATCCGGCCTCGTGCACCACGCTCGTCGAAGCGGGCATGAAGGTGCGGACGCAGTCGGCCAAGCTGGCCCAGCTGCGGCGCGGGGTGATGGAGCTTTACATCTCGGATCACCCGCTCGATTGCCTGACCTGCCCGGCCAATGGCGACTGCGAGCTGCAGGACATGGCCGGCGCGGTCGGACTGCGCGAAGTCCGCTATGGCTACGCGGGCGAGAACCATCTGAAGGACGTCACGGACGAGTCCAATCCGTACTTCAGCTACGACCCGTCCAAGTGCATCGTATGCAACCGGTGCGTGCGGGCCTGCGAGGAGGTCCAGGGCACGTTCGCGCTGACGATTTCCGGCCGCGGTTTCGCCTCCCGCGTGTCGCCGGGGCAGGACCAGCCGTTCATGCAGTCCGAATGCGTCTCGTGCGGCGCCTGCGTGCAGGCCTGCCCGACGTCGACGCTGCAGGAAAAATCGATCATCCAGTTCGGCCAGCCCGATCACACGGTCGTCACCACCTGCGCGTACTGCGGTGTCGGATGCGCGTTCGAAGCCGAGGTCAAGGGCTCGCAAGTCGTCCGCATGACACCCTACAAGGACGGGCTGGCCAACGAAGGGCACTCCTGCGTGAAGGGCCGCTACGCCTGGGGCTATGCGACCCATCGCGACCGCGTGCTCAAGCCGATGATCCGCGACAGGATCTCGGACCCATGGCAGGAAGTAAGCTGGGACGAGGCGTTCGCCTACGCCGCGCGCCGCCTGCGCGAGATCCAGGCCACGTACGGCCGCGACTCGATCGGCGGCATCACCTCGTCGCGCTGCACCAACGAAGAGACCTACCTGGTTCAGAAGCTGGTGCGGGCCGCGTTCGGCAACAACAACACCGACACCTGCGCGCGCGTGTGCCACTCGCCGACCGGCTACGGGCTGAAGCAGACGATGGGCGAATCGGCCGGCACGCAGACCTTCAAGTCGGTCGGGAAGTCCGACGTGATCATGGTGGTGGGTGCCAATCCGACCGAGGGCCACCCGGTGTTCGCCTCGCGCATGAAGCGGCGCCTGCGCCAGGGCGCGCGGCTGATCGTGCTGGACCCGCGACGCATCGACCTGGTCGACGGCGTGCACGTGAAGGCCGACTACCACCTGCAATTGAAGCCGGGCACCAACGTGGCGGTGCTGACCGCGATCGCGCACGTGATCGCCACCGAGGGCCTGATCAACGAGGCGTTCGTCGCGGCCCGCTGCGAGGACAAATCGTTCGCGCAGTGGCGCGAATTCGTGGCGCGGCCCGAGAACTCTCCGGAAGCGCTGGAGGCGGCCAGCGGCGTTGCGGCCGCCCTGGTGCGCGGCGCCGCGCGCCTGTACGCGACCGGCGGCAACGCCGCGATCTACTACGGTCTGGGCGTCACCGAGCACGCGCAGGGCTCGACCGCCGTGATGGCGATCGCCAACCTGGCGATGGCCACCGGCAACATCGGGCGCGAAGGCGTGGGTGTGAACCCCTTGCGCGGGCAGAACAACGTACAGGGTTCGTGCGACAT
The DNA here is from genome assembly GCA_036270655.1 of Burkholderiaceae bacterium. GTDB lineage: Bacteria > Pseudomonadota > Gammaproteobacteria > Burkholderiales > Burkholderiaceae_F > VBCK01. The sequence goes on along the minus strand of DATBCD010000066.1, from coordinate 20,762 downwards.
GGGATCGTTCCCGCACGAGCTGCCGGGCTACCGCCATGTATCCGATTCGACCGCGCGCGCCCTGTTCGAGCAGGCCTGGAACGTGGAGATTTCCCCCGAGCCCGGCCTGCGGATCCCGAACATGTTCGATGCCGCGCTCGCGGGCAGCTTCAAGGGGCTGTACTGCCAGGGCGAGGACATCGTGCAGTCGGATCCGGACACCCAGCACGTCGCAGGCGCCCTGTCGGCGATGGAATGCATCATCGTGCAGGACATCTTCCTGAACGAGACGGCCAAATATGCGCACGTATTCCTGCCCGGCTCCTCGTTCCTGGAGAAGGACGGCACCTTCACCAACGCCGAGCGCCGTATTTCGCGCGTGCGCAAGGTGATGGATCCGCTGGCGGGGCTGGGCGATTGGGAGGCCACGCAGCGCCTGTCCAATGCGCTGGGCTACCCGATGAACTACTCGCATCCGGCGCAGATCATGGACGAGATCGCGCGCCTGACGCCGACCTTCCATGGCGTGAGCTTCGCCAGGCTCGACGAGCTCGGCAGCATTCAGTGGCCGTGCAACGAGCAGCAGCCCGGCGGCACTCCGATCATGCACGTCGGAGAGTTCGTTCGCGGCAAGGGACGCTTCCTGCTGACCCGGTACGTGCCGACCGACGAGAAGGTCACCCGCAAGTATCCGCTGCTGCTGACGACCGGGCGCGTGCTGTCGCAGTACAACGTCGGTGCCCAGACCCGCCGCACCGAGAACGTCCGCTTCTACGACGAGGACCGCCTGGAGATCCATCCGCACGACGCCGAGGAGCGCGGCGTGCGCGAGGGCGACTGGGTCGGCATCGAAAGCCGCGCCGGTCAGACGGTGCTGCGCGCCACGGTGACCGAGCGGGTTGCGCCGGGCGTCGTGTACACGACGTTTCATTTCCCGGAATCGGGCGCCAACGTGATCACGACCGACAGTTCCGACTGGGCCACCAACTGTCCTGAATACAAGGTGACGGCGGTCCAGGTCACACCGGTGGAGCAGCCGTCGCAGTGGCAGCGCGCGTACCGCGATTTCAGCCAGACCCAGGACCGGCTGTACGAGGAGCGCTCGGCGGCCGAAACGGCGGTAAAGTAGGCACCCGTGCTGTCGCCGAAGCTCAGCCGTTTCCCGTTTGAGACAATGCAACTGACGACTGACCCGACCGGCCCACCTGCGCTCGCCGAGCCATCGGTCGAGATCCACTTCCGCGACGGTCGGGTCGAAGAGCGCCAGGCTATCCTGGCCGACGAGGTCCCGATCGCTTTCGAATACAACGGGGTTTCGCACGCGGTGATGCTCGCCACGCCCGGCGACCTGGAGGATTTCGCAGTCGGCTTCTCGATCGCCGAAGGCATCGTCGACGATCCCGGCGAAATCTACGGCGTCGAAATCGAGCCGGCGGACGCGGGCATCACGGTGGCGATCGAGGTGGCATCCGGCGCGTTCGCCCGATTGAAGGACCGCCGGCGCACGCTCGCCGGCCGCACCGGCTGCGGGATCTGCGGGGCCGAGAACCTGACCCAGGTGCTGCGTCCGCTGCCCGCGCTCGGCGGCAAAGGGCCGCGCCTGCGGCCCGAAGCCGTGTCGGCGGCCCTGGCGGCGCTGGTCAAAGCGCAGCGGCTGCTGAAGGCCACCGGCGCCGTTCACGGCGCCGCATGGAGCGGCGTTGCGGGTACGGCCGAGATCGTGCGGGAGGATGTGGGGCGGCACAACGCGCTGGACAAGCTGATCGGAGCCGTGCTGCGCGCGCGCGCCAACGACAGTCCCGGCTTCGTCGTCGTCACCAGCCGGGCGAGCGTGGAGATGGTTCAAAAAGCCGCCTGCATCGCCACCACGCTGGTTGCGGTGTCGGCTCCGACCCGCCTGGCGGCGCGCATCGCGCGCGAGTGCGGCCTGACCCTGGCGGGATTTGCGCGCGGCAATGATTTTTCCGTTTACTCGCACCCCTGGCGACTTACGCCGGCAGCGACCACCGACAGCCACTGATGGACATCGAAAACCTGATCCGGATGGCCAACCGCATCGGCGACTTCTTCGACGCCTACCCGGACGGCGAGGAAGCGCGCCGCGGCATCGCCACCCATCTGCAACGCTTCTGGGAGCCGAGGATGCGGCGCGACCTGTACGCCCGGTTCGATCGCGACGGCGCCCCGGAGCTCAAGCCGATCGTCGCCGACGCCATCAAGCAGTACCGCTCCGAGCTGGCCGTCTGACCGGCCGGCGCGCGTCGGTCGCGCACGCGACGCCGACCCGCCGACAGCGCGCTACGCGCCACCGATCATATGAGTATGAGCAAATGTTCGTTTCGGCGGCGACCCGGCGTTGCTAGCCTGGAAGGCTGCATCGGAGGGCCCGATGGCCGAAGCAACGAACCCGCCTGCCGACCCGCTCACGCACGTCGCCTGGACCGGGAGCCGGGAGGACATCCTGGCCCTGTGGCTGGGACTGCTGGTGTTCGTGCTGGCGCTGGCCAGCGCCGCTGGCCTCGACCTGGTGGGATGGGCGGTCACCACCGCGGTCTGGGTTGACCCGTCCAAGGCGCTCGCGCCGGTTTCCAAGGGCTATGCCTTCCTGGGCGGCGCCGGCGCCGTGCTGGCGACCTATCTGGCACTGCTGGTGGCGCTGACGCTCAGCGCGGTGTCATTGAGAATCGAGCCGATCCGCTTTGCGGTCCGCTTCACGATCGTCTTCGCGATCGCCTACCTGAGCTGGATTGTCGGCAGCTACGCCAACCTGGCCGTAACGACGCCGGCCGACCTGCAGAAGTTCGCAATCCACTGGTCGCTGAAACTCACCAACGAAGGCGGTTACATCGTCGCGCTGCTGGCCGGGCTGCTGATCGCGAACGTGTTTCCCCGCTTCGCCGGCTGGCTGCAGGAGGCGATCCGGCCCGAGCTGTACATCAAGATCGCGATCGTCATCCTGGGCGGCTTCATCGCGGCCACTGCGGCCGAAAAATTGAGCCTGGCCTCCTCGCTGCTGCTGCGGGGGATCGCGGCCATCATCGAGGCCTACCTGATCTATTGGGCGGTGGTGTACTACGTGGCGCGCAGGTGGTTCGGCTTCAGCCGCGAGTGGGCCGCGCCCCTGGCCTCGGGAATCTCGATCTGCGGCGTCTCGGCGGCGATCGCAACCGGCAGCGCGATTCGTGCCCGCCCTTCGGTGCCGATCCTGGTTTCTTCGCTGGTCGTGATCTTCGCGGTGGTCGAGGTGCTGATCCTGCCGTTCGCCGCGCAGACCTTCCTGTCGCACGAACCGCTGGTGGCCGGTGCCTGGCTGGGACTGTCGGTCAAAACGGACGGCGCCGCCGTCGCCAGCGGTGCGATCGCCGACTCGCTGATCCTGGCCAGCGCCGCCGCCGAAGGCGTCAACTACCAGAAGGGGTGGATCCTGGCCACGACCGCCACGGTCAAGGTGTTCATCGACGTGTTCATCGGCCTGTGGGCGTTCCTGCTCGCCACTATCTGGACAAAATATATAAACGCGAAGACCGGCGACAAGGCCAGGGCGCGCGAGATCTGGGAGCGCTTTCCGAAGTTCATCATCGGCTACCTGCTGACGTTCCTGGTCGTGCTGCTGCTTACCTGGGGCGCCTCACCGGAGGCGGTGGCGCGGATCAAGTCGGCCGCGGCCCAGGCCAATGTGTTTCGCGTGATTTTCTTCGTGCTGACTTTCTTCTCGATCGGCGTGCTGTCGAATTTCCGCAAGTTGTGGCAGGAGGGGATCGGCAAGCTGGTGGCGGTGTACGCGTTGACCCTGTTCGGATTCATCATCTGGGTCGGGCTGCTGATTTCGTGGATCTTCTTCGCAGGCGTCAAGCCGCCGCTGGCGGGCGCCTGAACCGGATCTGGGAGGCGATCGTCATGGACCAACCCAAGATCGGAGAAGAGCTGAAGAAGATTCCGGTCGAGCCGTTGCTGCCGGTCGAGAAAAAACTGATCGGCTGGAGCCTGAGCATCGGGGTCGTGCTGCTGGTGCTGCTGGCGCTGCTGAACCGATACCTGTTCTGACGCCGCAGGTCCGGCGGCGCTGCGCAGCGGGCGGCTGCGCGCGCAAAGCCGGAAACGGCGACAATGCGCGGCCGAATGATCCGACCGCCACCGCCCAATGCATACGCTCGCAGCCGCCTTCCTGCTGACCTTCGCGGCACTGTTTCCGATCGTCAATCCGATCGAGGGGGCTCCCCTGTTTTTCGTTCTGACGCGGGAACTGCCCGTGGCCCGTCAGCAGGTGCTGGCCCGACAGGTGGCGCTGAACGGTCTGGCGCTGCTGCTCGGTTCGATGGTGCTGGGACCCTGGTTGCTGGTTTTTTTCGGCATCGAGCTGCCGGTGGTTCGGATCGCCGGCGGGCTGGTCGTCACCTCGCTGGGGTGGAAGCTCCTGAGCCAGGAACAGTGGTCCGACCACCCCGCCCACCAGGTGCCGCAGGACGCGATGGTGCGCGCCGGAGCCTTTTATCCGCTGACGATGCCGCTGACCGTCGGCCCTGGCTCGATGTCGGTCGCGGTGTCGATCGGCAGCCGCAAGCCGTTCAGCGTGCTCAATCTGGCCGACTTCGCGCTGTACGAAGTGGGGGCCGTGTGCGGTCTGGTCGCGATCGGCGCCAGCATCTACGTCGCTTATCGCTTTGCCGGCAACCTGAGCCGGTTCCTCGGCGCCTCCGGGATCGAGGTGCTGGTGCGCCTGTCGGCATTCATCCTGATGTGCATCGGCATCGAGTTCCTGTGGAGCGGGTATCTCGCATTGGTGGCGGCTCACGGGCTGCACTGACGTCAGGCAATCCAGCCGGCTAAGGCGAGGGCGTCGTTTCGACCGGTGGCCGCGTTTTCAGACAGTCGTTGATCTGCCTGCCCCACTCGGGGCCCGAGGCCGCGTCGCGAGCGGCCATCTGACGCACCCGCTCGTTTGCGTCCTGCGTCAGGGCAGTGCGTTCGTAGGTCACCGCCACGTGGGTCGATGTCTGCCGCGGCGTCAGCCCAAGGGTTACGACAGTGACGACGATGTCGGGTATCACGTAAACATATTGGATCCGGTTCGCCACCCGATCGAAGGCGGTATTCACCCAGACGGCGGTTCTGTCGCCATGCGACACCTTGAAGACCATGCCGGGCCGGTCGCTCGGCGTCTGCGGCCAGACAAACGCCGGGTCCCAGTCCGGAGCCCAGGCTCGTTCAGCTTCGGCGCCAAAGAGCGGCGCGGCGACATCAACCGGGGCGTTGACGACAAAGTCGAATTCCTCATGCGTATGCAACAGCCCGGTTTGCGGCTGCGGTTCGGCGTCGAGGCGGGCATCGGCGGATCGCGAGGGTTCCGGCAGCATCGTGACTCCAATTGCCAAAGCGATTGGAACGAACGTCAACAACATCCTCATTCCGGCCTCTCCCGCAGCTTGTGGCTGTCGCCGGCGCGCAGTGGCATGTTGTAGATCTTCTTCAGCTCGGCAATCTGCCCGAGGGTCTCTTTCGAAAAGGGCGCCTTGCCTTCGAACGCGTGCAGCACGATGCCTTCGAGCAAATCGCCCAGGGACAGGTCCTTCAACTCGGCCAGCGCTTTGAGCACCTTCAACAGGCGCTTTTCGAGTCGAACCCCGGTCTGCACCCGCTCGACCTCGATCATCCGGCTCTCTTTCGTGCCGAGATACGTACCATGGTACCTTGGTACTATACCCGAATCCGGGGCCGTGTCAATCGGAGAGTAATGTCGTCATCGAGAACGACGTGTTCGATCACGGTACGAGGAGCCCATGAGATCCACCGGAAAGAGGGCCGAAGGACTGCGCCTGGAGCGGATGCGGGCATCGCCGCTCTGGAGCGGCGAATCATTTCGCAATGTTCATCCGGTTCTGCCGGGCCTGCGCGATCCGACCGCCGCCCGACCGACGCTGACCGAGTTCCTATGCGGCGGAACCCGACGCATTCCGGCGGGGCCGCTGCCGTCGATCGATCCAAGGCGCGCGTGGGGCGGCAACCCCCAAACGGGGCTCCGCGTCACATGGCTTGGACACTCCACGGTGCTGCTCGAAATCGACGGTCTGCGCGTGCTGACCGATCCGATCTGGAGCCCACGCGCGTCGCCCTCGCAGCACATCGGTCCCAGGCGGTTTCAGCCCGTCCCTGTCGCGCTTCGGGACCTGCCGCCCATCGATCTGGTCCTGGTGTCGCACGACCACTACGATCACCTGGACTACCGGACGATCCGCGAACTGGCTCGGGGCGACGTCCCATTCGTCACATCGCTTGGTGTCGGCGCGCACCTGGAATCGTGGGGCGTTGCGCCGGAACGGATCACGGAGCTCGACTGGTGGGAATCTCACACGCTTCCCGACGCCGACCTGAGCGTGACCGCCGCGCCCTCGCAGCACTTTTCCGGCCGAGGGCTGAAGGACCGCAACGCCACGCTGTGGTCCTCTCTTGTGGTGCGATCGCCGCGCCATGCCGTCTTCTTCAGCGGCGACACCGGGTTGACGACCGAATACGCGAGCATCCGAGAGCGATTGGGACCGTTCGACCTGGTGATGCTGGAAGTCGGCGCTTTTCACCCGGCCTGGGGCGACATTCATCTCGGGCCGCAAAACGCGCTCGAAGCGCTGGCCCTGCTGGGCGGAGGCGCGTTCCTGCCCGTGCATTGGGGCACCTTCAGTCTGGCCCTGCATGCCTGGGACGAGCCCGCCGAGACTCTGCTTGCACTCGGGCCGAAGAAAGGCGCGCAGCTGCTGATGCCTCACCTGGGCGAGCCGGTCGAGCCCGCCCAGGTGGAGCACGTCCGGCCGTGGTGGCGTTCGGTGGATGCGGAACCCTCGGGCGAGCGGACTCGGATCGAACCGGTTGCGGTGACGCTGCCCAAGTCGATGCCGTGGCCCATCGACTGAGCGCGTCACACCGCCCGGCCCGGCCGACTCAGGCCGCGATCCGGCCCAAGCGCCCGGCGTGGAAGTCCTCGAAGGCCTGCCGGATCTCGTCTTCGCTGTTCATCACGAAGGGTCCGTAGCCGACGATCGGCTCGTTGAGCGGCTCGCCTCCGAGAATCAGCAGCGTCGCATCGCTGTTGGCCTCCAGCTCCAGCCGGCTGCCTTCGCGTTCCAGCAGCGCCACCTGCGCTTCGCGCACCACCTGGCTGTCGCCGACCAGCACCGTGCCGCGCAGCACGACGACCGCTGCCGTGTGGCCCGGCGGCAGGTGAAACGTGGCGCGACGACCTTGACGCAGCCGGACGTCCCAGACGTTGACCGGCGAGAACGTGCGCGCCGGCCCGCGGTGCCCCGCGTAATCACCGGCGATCACGCGCACGCTGCCCGCCTCGTCGGGCAGCGCAACGCCGGGAATGTCCTGCGCGAGGATCGACTGATACCCCGGCGCGGACATCTTGTCCTTGGCCGGCAGGTTGACCCACAGTTGCACCATCTCGAAGGGGCCACCCTGGCGCGTGAACTGGGGCGAGTGGAATTCCTCGTGCACGATTCCGGAGGCGGCCGTCATCCATTGGACGTCGCCGGGACCGATCACTCCTTCCTGGCCGGTCGAATCGCGATGGGCCACCTCACCCTGATAGGCGATCGTGACCGTCTCGAAGCCGCGGTGCGGATGCGTCCCGACGCCGCGCGCGCGATTGGACGGCTCGAATTCGGCTGGACCCGCGTAGTCGAGCAGCAGGAACGGGCTGATGTGCCCGCCGAGCGTGTCATAGGTGAAAAGGGATCGAACCGGAAAGCCGTCGCCCACCCAATGCGGCGGCGGGCTGCTGTAGACACCGAGGACCTTTTTCATCGCTTGCTCCTTTTGGGGCGCCAGCCGTGCGGCCGGCCGTTGAACACAACATATAGGTGGAACGATCATCCGGGTAGATGGCTAAAATTGCCCTCAGTGTTCCATCAGGTGAACGAGGCCATGGCGATGCCCGACCTGAACGACCTGTACTACTTCGCGCAGGTGGTGGACCACGGCGGCTTCTCGCCAGCGGGACGCGCGCTCGGCATGCCGAAATCCAAGCTGAGCCGGCGCATCTCGCTGCTGGAGGAGCGCCTCGGCGTGCGATTGCTGCAGCGATCCACCCGGCGCTTCGCGGTCACCGAGATCGGCCAGGAGTACTACCGCCATTGCCAGGCGATGCTGGTCGAGGCCGATGCCGCCCAGGAGGCGATCGAGCGCACGCGGTCGGAGCCGCAGGGCGTGGTGCGGTTGAGCTGTCCGACGGCCCTGCTCGACTACCAGGTCGGCGACATGCTGGCCCGCTTTCTGGCCGCCTGCCCGCGCGTTCAAATGCAGCTCGAAAGCGTCAATCGCCCGGTCGATGTGATCCAGGAGGCCTTCGACATCGCGATCCGGGTCCGCTTTCCGCCGCTCGAAGATACCGATCTGGTGATGAAGGTGTTCGGCCAGAGCACCCAGCGCCTGGTGGCAAGCGCCGGTCTTCTGAAGAACGTCAAGACGCCACTGCTGCCCGCCGACCTGGGAAGTCTTCCGAGTCTGGACGAAGGGCCGCCGCATCGAGACCACGTCTGGCACCTGCTCGGCGACGACGGTGCGGCGGCCAGCGTCCGCCACACTCCGCGCCTGGTCACCGACGACCGACTGGCGCTGCGCCTGGCGGCTCTGCGAGGCGTCGGCGTCGTGCAATTGCCGACGATGATGGTGAGCGACGATCTGCAGCAAGGCCGCCTGGTCGATGTGCTGCCCAAGTGGAGGCCGCGGCCGGGGATCGTGCACGCGGTGTTTCCTTCGCGGCGCGGCATTCTGACGGCGGTGCGCGAGCTGATCGATTTTCTGGCCAGGGAATTCGAAGCGCTGGCGCCTGCCGAGCGCGACGATCGGGGTGGCCGAAGCGCGATGTGACCGCCTTGTAAAGGGGGATCGACACGGCCGTGTCTGTCCCTGGACAGGAGCGCGGCCATTGGCGGTCAGCACCGCAACGCACAAGCAAATTGCTGCAGCTTCCTGGTGTAGAGTGGCCACGCAGCCGGCGGCAGACTTCAAACGAGCAATAGCCGCAGGGGTTGCCGCGTTACGCGCCCGAAAATTCAAAGCACAAAGGGGAGACCCATCATGACGCAAAGCAAGATGGCCTTGGCCGCCGCGCTTTTGACAACGACCGCTTGTGCTTGGCCTGGAGCAGCCGCGGCGGACGACGAGACCCGATCGGCCGCCGCCACCATCGCAGCCCGGCAGAAATTCTTCGGCCCGGAAAACGTCGATCCGCGCAGCGGCGAGGTTCGCACAGATCGCGTCATCTTCTCGTGGATCACCAATGCCGGCTATGCCGCCTCGTTCAGGGGCAGGGTCGTCCTTCTCGATACCTACATCAACCGATTCGAGGTGCCGCCCACGTCCGGACCGGACCTGCGCCGCACGCCGTTCGGGGCGCAGGATCTGGTCGACCTGCATCCGGAGGCGATTTTTCTAGGGCATGGCCACGGTGATCATGCCGACAACGCCGCTTACATTGCGAAGTGGCTGAACATCCCGATTTATACGACGCCCGAGACGTGCGACGTGATGCAGATGGACGTGGCCAGGATGGCCGCGGACCCCAACACGGTCAATGGAGGCGCGAAGCTCGTTCCCGATGCCAATCCGGTCAAATGCGTCGGTGTCGTGCCGCGCGGCTCGGTGCCGGGCACCACGGTCGTACACGTCGATCAGCTCGATCCGGTGGCCTGCATGTCGCTTTCAAGCACATCCATTCGGGAACCGTACCCACCGACCCGCAATTCTGGGGCAGCCACCCGATCGTGCCCGTGGTGAACGATTTCGATCCGCGCGAACCCGCGATCTATCCGCCGGGCACCTGCGTGGCACCCTTTGCGCCCCGAACGACGATGGAGCCGGCGGCCACGGCCGCGCAAATAGGAGCGGGAAGCACCGGCGGGGTGCTGGTTACCGGCGCTAAAGGCCTGCAGGGCTGCCTTGGCGTCGGCCCTGCCCTCACGACGCTGGCGCCGGGGCAGATGAACCTGACGACGAGCGGATTTGGCGGCATCGGAGGGCCCTACAGCCTCTTCTATCAAATCATTCTGCGCGACCGTAACCACTTCACGACGGTCTGGCACAACACCTCGGGCCCGCTGATCGAGGGGTTTGGCGCCGACCCGGGGCTCACCTCCGCAGCGGCGGGAAGTCCATACAACGGGGCAGTGAGCCCGGCCGGCAATCCGCTGGTGGGTGCGCACCTGTTTGCGATCATGGACTCGTTGCCCCCGACCGACATCGAGTTCGGCTCGGTCACCACCCTGGGCCTGGCGACCAACGCCGTGCGCGATCCGTTTCTATATACCCAGCATGTGCGCCCGCAGATCTACGTTCCCGGGCACATGACGGATGTCCAGCTGGTCAGCTCATCGCTTCAGAGCAGGAAGGCTTTCATCCTGACGCAAGAAGCCGCCGATGGCAGCTCGGAGGTTCCCGGAGGAACCGTCTACAAGCCCGAATTGCGCTGGCTGGTGGACCCGAACGATCTGACAAAGCCGATGGTCTTCGATCCCGACGACCCGCGCTGGTCCAATCCGGAAAAAGAGCAGCGCATCGGGAAATTCTGCGGCGGCGAATAGGACCGGCGATCCGCTCCGCCCACGACGTGCAGCGCCACGGCCGATCGAGGATCGAGGTGATCCGGATCCTGGTCGCGCTCTGGGCCGCCGCATCGGCGATCGAGGCCGCAGGCGGGCAGCTGCAACCCATCCGCATCGGCCTGGTGCGCGAGGCCAGTGCCGGTCCTTTGTACATCGCGGTGGCCGCCGGGTATTTCCGGGCCGAAGGCCTCGATCCCCAAGTCAGCTTTCTGCAAACCGACGCGTCGGTGTCGGCCGCCGTCGCGTCGGGCCGGGTCGACATCGGCCTGTCGAGCCTGTCCGCCCCGTTTTACCGCTATGCCGCCGGCCACGGCCTGAAGATGATCGCGTCGCAGGCGAGCGACCAGACCGGATTTCCGATGGTTGCCCTCTTGATCGGCAGCAAAGCGTACAAAGCGGGATTTTCCGACGTGCGGCGGTTGACCGGCGCACGCATCGGCATCGCCCAGACCGAACCGGGCGCCTACTACGCCCTGTCCAGCGTCGCGTCGAAATTCGGGGTGGCCTTCGACTCGATCAAGATGGTCTGGTCGAAGTCACCCAGGGCAGAGCTCGCCGCTCTGTCCCGCGGCGAGGTCGACGCGGCGCTGCTGCCGTACGCGACCGCGACTCAATCGGCCGGCAAGGGCGACTTGCTGCTGCGTTTGAGCGACCTCGTTGTGCGGCAGCAAGGGGTCGTGTTCACCGCCGGCGGGACCATAGCGACCCGGCGCGACCTGGTCGAACGATTCATGCGCGCCTACCAGCGCGGGACGGCCGACTACCAGTTGAACTTCCAGCATTACGACGATGCCGGCGATTTCATTCCGGGGCCGCACACCGACGCGTACCTGGAGCTGATCGCACGGCAGGCGCACGTGTCGGCCGGCCTGCTGGCGATGACGAAGACCTATTGCGATCGGCGCGCCAACCTCGACGTGGCCGATATCCGCAAGCAGGTAAAGTTCTGGCAGGATCGCGGCCGGCTGGATCGCGGCATCGCGGCCGCCGACCTGCTGGATCTTTCGTTCATCGGCGAGGAACGGCCATGAGCCGGAACCCAAGAGCCCGCAACGCTTCACGCACGCCGGCATCATTCAGCAGCGCGCGGAAGGCACGGACCGCCGGGCGCTCCAATCGTGCCGTCGGCACGATGAAGTCGTACTGCTCTTCCTGAATCGGGATGAATCCCAATCCGTATTGCCGGGCGACCGTGTCGATCGCGATCCCCCAGTCCGCGCGCTTCTGGGACACCGCGACCGCGACCGCGTTGTGCGACTTCGTTTGCGTTCCGTACCCCGCCGGCCGGTTGTCACCGAGCAGCCCGTCGATGATGATGCGCGTGCCGCTGCCGGCGTTGCGATTCACCATCACACAACCCTCTGCGCCCAGCCCCGCCCCGATCGCTTCGTCGAGGGACTTTCCCTCGAAGCGGGCGTCCCCATGCCGAAACACGAAGCCTTGCATTCGGCCGTAGCCTGGCACAAGCGTCAAGGTGTCGGTGAGCAGGGGGCGGTTGTATTGCCCCGTTGCAGGATCCATGAGATGAACGCCGGCGATGTCGCATTCCCCGCGCTTTGCCGCTGCCAGGCCCCCCATGCTTCCGACATTCATCGACTTGGCTCGGACGCCCTGGCGCATCAGCTTGCCGACAATCAGGTCGAGCCCCACGCAATGACTGCCGACGATCACGAGGTCGGCGGGTTCAAGCCGCTGTCCCAGGAGGGTGACCGGGACGGTGCTCCCGGAATCGAGGATTTCAGTGTGCTGGTCGATGGTGATGAAGCCGTCGGCGCCGCTGAAAGTCGTAACCGAGCCCGACCCCTTGCCCATCGGATATGCGGACAACCCGTGCTGCCCCTGCACCAGCCCGACCAGCAGGTATTCCGTGCGGCCCCGCTCGGAGTTCACGCGCATCGGCACCGTGGCGGCAACGGTCTGTCGGCGTTCGGCCGGCAGGCCGGCGAACGCGCGGATCACCGGTGCGAGGAATTCGTGAAACGTGAAGATCGCGGAGGTTGGAAATCCGGGCAGAATGACGACGGGCTTGCCCTCGGTGACCGCAAGGCAGATGGGCTTGCCCGGCTTCAGCGCCACGCCGTGGGCGACGACTCCCGGGTTGCGCAGTCTGCCTACGACACGGTAGGAAACATCGCCGGCGCCCTTGGATGTTCCCCCGGAGAATACGACCACGTCGGATTGCAGGCCCCGTATCAGCGCTGCCGCAATGGCGTCCTCGTCGTCGGCAATGACACCCAGATGCACGGGGACACCACCCAGCTCTTCGACCGCTGCTCCGATGATCGCGGCATTGGAGTCGTATACGGCGCCCGGCTGCAATGAATCGCCGGGTGCGACGATCTCGTTTCCCGTCGAGAATATCGCCACTCGTGGCCTGCGGTAGACCGGGCACTCGGGCAGCCCCAGGGCGGCCAGCACTCCAATCTCGCGCGACGTGAGCTGCTGCCCGGCGCGAAGGACCGTCTCGCCTCTGGCGATGTCGGTGCCCGCGTAGCTCACGTTCTCACCCCCGGTCAGAGGCCGTCTGACCTCCACGAGCTGGCCGGCGCCGGAGTCGACGAGCTCCGAATGCTCGACCATCAATACGGCGTCGGCGCCGCGTGGCAGCATGCCGCCGGTGGCGATCGGTGTCGCATGGCCGGGCGTTACCGCGAACTCGGGCACGACGCCGGGCGCCAGCACCTCGCCGTTCAGGTGCAGGATCAGCGGCGCCTCCTCCATTGCACCGAACGTGTCCTTCGCCTGCACGGCGAAACCATCGACATTGGAGCGGTCGAAGCCAGGAACGTCCACTTCCGCCACCACGTCTTCGGCAAGGACGCGATTGAGCGCGTCCCCGAGCGACACGACTTCCTTGCCAAGCGGCGCCAACCGGAGGTGCTCGCGGAACCTCGCGGTTGCATCGTCGCGCGTCACGACGTTCAGGAACTGGACCTGCCCCGACGCGGATTGCGGGCCTTTACTGATGCGTTGGGTGGATTGCGGCATTCGGTCGCGCTTGATCCGATTCGGTCGCGCTTACTCATACAAAAACACGGTGACTTCCGTATCGGGACCGTAGCCCTCACTCTCCGCCGGTACGATTACAAAGCCATCGGCTCGCGTCGTCGACGAAAGGACGGAGGCTCCGCTGAGCGCGATGGGCTCGACCTGGCCATTGTCGAGACGGACGCGGCAATAATCCACGCGACCGATGGCGGAAACAATCTTGCGTGCCAGGAGCCCCTGGCGCGTGCGATGGGGCCAGTCGGGCAGGCGCCCGCCGAGCAGGCGAATGGCACGGCCCGCGAAGAAATCGTACGCGCACAGACAAGATACGGGATTACCCGGCAACAAGAAGACCAGGGTCTGGCCTATTCGACCGATCCCCGCAGGACTCGATGGCCGCATCGCCACGCCGTGAATGGCCAGTTCGCCCACTTCGGCAATCAGTTGCGGCGCGTAGTCCTCGCGCCCGACACTGGAGCCCCCGGAAACCAGTATCACGTCAGCCCCCGGAGCGAGAAGCGCCGCGCGGATCCGATCCGGATCGTCAGCCAGCCTGTATTGCGCCTCGAGCAAGCCTGCGTCGCGGCCAATGAGCCCGCGAAGCATGTACGAGTTGGCGTCGTAAATCTGATACTTGCTCTTCGGCGCTCCAGGCGCCTTGACCTCGTTGCCCGTGACAAGTATCCGAACCCGCGGCCGCCTTACGACGGTCACTTGAGCCAGACCCAATGACGCGGCCAGACCCAGATCCTGGGGACGCAGGCGCCGGCCCGCGGGCAGCGCCTGCGACCCCTTCCGAATGTCCTCGCCGCAATGTCCGACGTGCTGGCCCGGGGCAACGGGCCGGGTGATCACGATCTGGCCCGCGGTCTGCGTGGCGTACTCGGCCGGGACCACCGCGTCGACGCCCTCGGGCACCGGCGCGCCCGTCATGATGCCTACGGCTGCCCCTGTCGGTGGTGCACCGGCCAAAGGCTGGCCTGGCATCGCCTGACCGACCACGTTAAACGCGACAGGATTGTATTCACCCGCCCCCGCGGTCTCCGCGCCGCGCAACGCGTAGCCATCCATTGCGGCGCGATCGAAGCCCGGCACGTCAAGCGGTGCGATCAGCTCCGCCGCCAGCGTGCGGCCGACTGCTTCCTCGAGCGGAACCGGTTCCTCGCCCAGCCGCGCGGCGTGCCGATCGATCCAGGCCAGCACGGCGGGCACCTCGCTGCGCTGGCTGAAGCCGTGCATGCGCACATCGGGGATCGGAGCAGCTTCTTTGCTCACCGCCCGAAGGTTCCATCAGCCATGCGGTGCTCCGACACCGCTGCGAGCGTCCGAAATGGCGCGGTCAACCACCTGGCCACCGGCGGTGACTTTGACCGCGCAGAACTTGAACTCGGGAATCTTGCCGATCGGATCGAGCGCGGGATTGGTCAGCATGTTGGCGGCCGCCTCGTCGAAGCAGAAGGGGATGAACAAAGAGCCCTTCGGCGTCTGGTCGTCGGCTCGTGCGTACAGCGATATGCTTCCCCGCCGCGACGTCACCGTGATGACGCTGCCCGGCTCCGCTCCCACCGCGCGAAGGTCGGCCGAGTTCATTGACGCAACCGGTTCGGGCTCGATCGCATCGAGCACCGTTGCCCGCCGCGTCATCGCTCCCGTGTGCCAGTGCTCCAACTGGCGGCCGGTGATCAGCACCATCGGGTACTCGTCGTCCGGCAACTCGTCGGCCGTGATCAGTTTGGCCGGAACGAACCTGCCGCGCCCGCTGGACGTGGGGAAATCCTCGATAAACACGACCGGCTGACCGGCGTCGCCCTCTTTCTCGCACGGGTACGTGACCGAGCTCTGCTCCTGCAGGCGCTCCCACGTGATGCCCGCGATCGAGTCCATCCCGGCCCGCATCTCGTCGAACACGTCGGCCACGTCCCGGTAGTGCCAGTCCAGCCCCAAGCGGCGCGCCATCTGTTCGATGATCCAAAGATCCGAGCGGGCGTCGCCCGGCGCCTGCAGGGCCTGGCGCCCCAGCTGCACCATCCGATCGGTGTTGGTGAACGTTCCGGTCTTCTCCGGAAACGCGGTGGCCGGAAGCACGACGTCCGCCAGGTAGCAGGTCTCGGTCAGGAAGATGTCCTGGACCACCAGGTGCTCCAGCTCCGCCAGCGCCTGGCGCGCATGCTGCACGTCGGGATCGGACATTGCCGGGTTCTCGCCCATGATGTACATGCCGCGGATCGTGCCCGCGTGCGCCGCGTGCATGATCTCGACCACGGTCAGGCCGGGCTTCGGATCCAGCTTCGTGTTCCACAGCTTCTCGAACCTTGCCCTGGCCTCGTCGCTGGCCACCCGCTGGTAATCCGGGTACATCATCGGGATCAGGCCCGCGTCGGAGGCGCCCTGCACGTTGTTCTGTCCGCGCAGCGGATGCAGGCCGGTGCCGGGCCGGCCGATCTGGCCGGTCATCATCGCCAGCGCGATCAGGCAGCGCGCGTTGTCGGTGCCGTGCACATGCTGGGAAATTCCCATGCCCCAGAAGATGATCGAGGCTTTCGAGGTCGCGTACATGCGGGCGACCTCCTTCAGCGTCCGGGCCGGAATGCCGCAAATCGGCGCCATCGCCTCGGGGCTGAATGCCTCGACATTCTTTTTCAATTCCTCGTACCCGACCGTACGCTCCTTGACGAAGGACTCATCGACCAGCCCTTCATGGATGATGGTGTGCATCATCGCGTTCAGCATCGCCACGTCGGTGTCCGGATTGTTCTGCAGGAACCAGGTCGCGTGGCGCGCGAGGTCGGAGCCGCGCGGATCGGCCACGATCAGCTTGGCCCCGTTCTTCGCGGCATTCTTGATCCAGGTCGCTGCGACCGGGTGATTGCCGGTCGGGTTGGCGCCGATCACGAACACGACCTCCGCCTGGGTCGCATCCATCACCGGGTTGGACACCGCACCCGAGCCTATTCCCTCCAGCAGGGCGGCGACGCTGGAGGCGTGGCACAAGCGCGTGCAGTGATCCACGTTGTTGGTGCCAAAACCGGTGCGCACCAGCTTCTGAAACAGGTAAGCCTCTTCGTTCGAGCCCTTGGCCGAGCCGAAGCCGGCCAGCGCCTGCGGACCGCGGGACTGGCGAATCTCGCGCAGTTTTCCGGCGGCCAGATCGAGCGCCTCTTCCCAGCTCGCCTCGCGAAAGACCGACATCGGGTTGTCCGGGTCGACGACGAAATCGGCCGACTTGGGAATGCCGGGCTTGCGGATCAGCGGCCTGGTCAGGCGCTGCTTGTGGTGCACGTAATCGAAGCCGTAACGGCCCTTCACGCACAGGCGTTTGTGGTTCGAGGGGCCGTCGCGCCCTTCGACCCACAGGATGCGGTTGTCCTTGATATGGTAGGTCAGCTGGCAACCGACGCCGCAATACGGGCACAGCGAATCGACGGTCTTGTCGGCAGCCACCAGGCCGACGCCGCTGGCTGGCATCAGGGCGCCGGTCGGGCAGGCCTGGACGCATTCCCCGCAGGCGACGCAGGTGGAACGGCCCATCGGATCATCCAGGTCGAACACGATCTTCGAATGGTGGCCACGGAACGCATAGCCGATCACATCGTTGACCTGCTCTTCGCGGCAGGCGCGCACGCAGCGCGTGCACTGGATGCAGGCGTCGAGGTTCACCGCCATCGCGGGGTGGGACAGGTCCGGTCCGGGCGACATGCGCGGCTCGAAGCGCGCCTGCGCCACTCCGAGGCGGTCGGCCCAAAAGTCCAGCTCGGAGTCGAGCTTGTAGCTGCGCTCCGGCATATCGGACTTGAGCAGCTCCAGGATCATCTTCTGCGAATGGATGGCGCGCGCGCTGTCGCTCGTGACCTCCATGCCGGCCTTCGGAGTGCGGCAGCAGGAGGGCGCCAGTACCCGCTCGCCCTTGATTTCGACCATGCAGGCGCGGCAGTTGCCGTCGGGCCGCATGCCCTCCATATAGCAAAGATGCGGAATCTCGATGCCCAGCCGCTTGGCCGTCTGGAGGATCGTCTGCTCCGGCGATGCCGTGACGGCGCGCCCGTTCAGCTTGAATTCAACCAGCGCCGGCGCCGTTTCGTCTTTCAGCAACGCATTCATGAGTGTGATTCCTCCAGCAATGCTTCCAATTCCTCAAGCGATTTCGTGGGGAAAATACTTGATCACGCAGCGGATCGGGTTGGGCGCCGCCTGCCCGAGGCCGCAGATGGACGCATCGGCCATCGCCTGCGACAATTCCTCCAGCAGGGCCTGATTCCAGCGCGGTGCCGCTAGAAGCCGGACCGCCTTTTCGGTGCCCACCCGGCACGGTGTGCATTGGCCGCACGATTCGTCGGCGAAAAAGCGCATGATGTTCAACGCGGCGCCGCGCGCGGAATCGTGCTGCGAAAGCACGATGACGGCCGCCGATCCGATGAAGCAGCCGTAATCGTTGAGCGTGTCGAAGTCGAGCGGGATATCACCCATCGCCGCCGGCAGGATCCCGCCCGAGGCGCCCCCGGGCAGGTACCCGTAGAACTGATGCCCCGGCAGCATGCCGCCGCAGTATTCGTCGATCAATTCGCGCACCGTGATTCCGGCCGGCGCCAGGTGAACGCCCGGCTTTTGTACCCGGCCCGACACCGAGAACGAGCGCAGCCCCTTGCGCCCATGGCGGCCCTGGGCCGTGAACCAGCCGGCACCCTTCTCCAGGATGTCGCGCACCCAATACACGGTTTCCAGGTTGTGCTCGAGCGTCGGATAACCGAACAGGCCGACCTGCGCGACATAGGGCGGGCGAAGCCGGGGCATGCCTCGCTTGCCCTCGATCGACTCGATCATCGCCGACTCTTCGCCGCAGATGTACGCGCCGGCGCCGCGGCGCAGGAACATCGGAGGCAGCGGGCAGGGCGGATCGGCCTGCAGCGCCGCCAGCTCGCGCGTCAGGATCTCCCGGCAGCCGGCGTATTCGTCGCGCAGATAGATATAGATCTGGCCGACGCCGGCCGCCCAGGCGGCGATCAGCATGCCCTCGAGAAACCGGTGCGGGTCGCGTTCCAGATAGAAGCGGTCCTTGAACGTGCCCGGCTCGCCTTCGTCGATATTGACTGCCATCATCCGAGGGGCCTTTTCCGCGCGGACGATGCGCCACTTGCGCCCTGCAGGAAATCCCGCGCCGCCCAGTCCGCGCAGCCCGGAGCCTTCCATCGTCCGCAGCACGGATTCCAGGTCGCGTACGCCGCTCAAGCACTCGCCCAAGGTCCGGTAGCCGCCCGCAGCGCGGTATTGGGCCAGCGTGATGTAAGCGGACACGGGCGCGCTTGTCTTCCTGCCGCTCAGCGCGGAGGCGACCGTCGGGGCCGACGCGCGCTCCAGCGGATTGTGTCCGACCACCGCGACCGGGGCGGCCTCGCAACGACCCACGCACGGGACGCCGACGATACGGACGTCCTTGCCGGCACGTTGGGCGAGTTGCGCAAGCAGCTCCCTGGCGCCGGCCATCTCGCAGGCCAGCGATTCGCACACGCGCACCGTGAGCTGAGGCGGCCGGACCTCGCCGTCCTTGATCACGTCGAAATGGTGATAAAAGGTCGCAACCTCATACACCTCGGTCATCGCCAGCTTCATTTCCGCGGCCAGAGCCACGACATGGGCCGAGCCGATGTGGCCGTACCGGTCCTGGATCCGGTGCAGAAATTCGATCAGAAGGTCGGCGCGACGGGGATCATTGCCCAGCAGGGCCTGCACCTGGATCAAGGCCTCCGGATCGACGCCGCGGCCCTTCGGGGTCGAGCGCACCTTGCGGCGGCCGCGATCGGCGTCCGCAATCGGTATCACGTTGCCTGTCGCGGTATCGTTATTCATCGAAATGGGCCAGGTCCTCGGGCGTGTTGATGTTGCTGAAGGCTTCGACCTGGTCGTCGAAGTTCACCTCGACCGACGTCAGTGTCCCATGCCACCGCTCGATCTTGCGTCCACCGTCCGCCAGGAAAGCCGCCAACTGCGGCAACACCGTTCGCCGGCAGACGCAGAATACCGGGTGGGCCTGAGTCAGCGCCCGGGCCGCGGCCAGGTCGGCCCGCCGCTCCAGCAGCGCCTGCTTCAGCCGCGCGACCAGATCGAGGGGCAGGAAAGGAGACTCGCACGGCACGGTCGCCACCAGGGGCAGCGCGGTCGCCGACAGCGCGGCGTGCAGGCCGGCCAGTGGCCCGGCGAAGCCTGCAATCCGATCGGCAATCACCGGGTAACCGAGCGCGGAATAGTCTTCGACGTGCTGGTTCGCGTTGATCAGCACCTCATCGACCTGCGGGGAAAAACGCTCCAGCACCCATTGCACCATCGGCTTGCCACGCAACGTGCGCAGGCCCTTGTCGACGCCGCCCATGCGCCGGCCCAATCCGCCGGCCAGCACGACGCCCGCGATCCGTAAATCTTCGTTCATCGCGAGAAGCGCTCCGTGCCGGTATAGACGAGGTAGTGGTGCCCCTGGACCCGGCCGATCGCGGTGATGCCGGTCTGACGGGCGATTTCCCAACCCATCTGGGTCAGCCCCGAGCGCGAGACCAGGAAGGGAATGCCCATTTGAGCCGTCTTGATCACCATTTCCGAGGTCAGCCGACCCGTGGTGAAGAAGATCTTGTCGCCGCCGTCCAGGCCGTCGAGCCACATCTGCCCTGCAATGGCATCCACCGCGTTGTGGCGGCCGACATCCTCGACGAACATCAGCACTTCAACCCCGTCGGCGCCGTTGCGGGCCAGCGCGCAACCGTGCACGGCACCGGCCTGCTTGTAGACCGTCTGCAGCTGACGCACGTCCTGCGTCAATGCATACAACCGCTCCTGATCCAGCCGCACGTCCGAGGGCAGATGGATGTTTTCGACATCCTGCATCAGGTCGCCGAACATCGTTCCCTGACCACACCCGCTGGTCACCGTGCGTTGTTGCATCCGCTCGGCGGCGGTGTTGACCAGGCCGCGCCGGGTCGTCACCGCCACCGCATTGACCTCCCAGTCGACCTGGACCGAGGCGATTTCCTCCACGCTGTCGACCAGCCGCTGGTTGCGCAAATATCCAATGGCCAGCGCTTCGGGCCAGGCGCCGAGCGTCATCAGCGTCAGGATCTCGCGCTTGTCCACATACAGCGTCAGCGGATGTTCGCCGGCGATCGAAATGGTCAGCGCTTCGCCCTTTTCGTTGATCGCCGTGATCTGGAAGGTCAACGG
>DATBCD010000065.1:0-13559 GCA_036270655.1 Burkholderiaceae bacterium | reverse complement strand
CTTCTCCAGGATTTTTGAGAACGATCCGAAGATAGAACCGCAGCAGTTCCGGGTTGCACTGCTGACCGAGGGTGATCGGACGTCGGTGCGCGTGCAGGACAAGGACGGGCACCCGGAGGCCGGCTCGGCCGGCGACCGGATCCTGAAGCAGCTCGACGAGCAGATGCGTTGACCGATGGTGAAAAGCTACTGCCGGCGGGCTCCCCTCTCCCTTTACACGCATTGGCTGGGGGAGCACGAGGGGGCCAGCCTAGCCCCCTCGTTCTCTTCCTCTTGCTTTTCCGGTCGAAGGCCGGAATAGGGGAAGGGGGAGAGGGTCCTGCGTGCTCTTTTCGACCTAACTAGATGTTGCGCTTCTGTTGCTTGGGCTCGGGCAGCCGCGGCAACGCGTATGTGGTCGAAGCATCCGATGGGCACAATTCGGTCCGCGTCCTGATCGACGACGGGTTTTCTCCGCGCGAGCTGGAGCGGCGACTGGCGCGCGCCGGCGTGCAGATCGCGTCGCTCGGCGCGATCCTGGTGACCCACGAGCACAGCGACCATGCAGGTGGAGTTGCGGCCTTCGCGATGCGCCGCCAGCTCAGCGTATACGCCACCCGGGGGACGGCTGCGGCAGCCGGTTTCGACCGCCGGGTGCACCGCCTGCGTACGATCCAGGCCGGCATCGAGGTGCAGATCGGCCCGTTGCGGGTGCTTCCGATCGGCGTGCCGCACGACGCCAGCGAGCCGGTTCAGTTCATGCTGTCCGACGGCGAGCGTCGGATGGCGATCCTGACGGATCTGGGACACCCATCGCAGGCGGTGATCGCGGCGCTTACGGGCTTGAACGCATTGGTGCTGGAGTTCAATCACGATCTGGACATGCTGCGCCAGGGACCGTATTCGCCTGGCCTGAAGGCCCGGATCGAAAGCGACCTGGGACACCTTTCCAATGCACAGTCGGTGCAGTTTCTCGACTCGATCGATCGCAGCTGCCTCACGCACGTGGTGGCCGCGCATTTGAGCCGAACCAACAACCGGCCGCAGCTGGCGCGCGAGGCCTTCGGCTGTCTGGCGATGCCTGCGCATGTCCGGTGCGACATCGCGGACCAGGCGCTCGGATTGGATTGGAGGTCGGTGGGG
The DNA here is from genome assembly GCA_036270655.1 of Burkholderiaceae bacterium. Lineage (GTDB taxonomy): Bacteria > Pseudomonadota > Gammaproteobacteria > Burkholderiales > Burkholderiaceae_F > VBCK01. The sequence goes on along the minus strand of DATBCD010000065.1, from coordinate 12,437 downwards.
CCGCCGTGAGCGGCCAAAAAAAAGGCCGGCATCATGCCGGCCCTTCCTGCCAGATCCGACGCTTACTTCTTCTCGTCCTTCTTCATCTCGCCGCCAGCCGGGGCCGCATCCTTCGCAGGCTCAGCCGGGGCGGGAGCGGGAGCCGGTGCTGGCGCGGCCATGGGCGCGGGAGCCGGGGCGGGGGCGGCGGGCTTGTCACAGCCAGCCAGCATCGCGACCGCCGACAACGAAGCAAGGGTCAACAGTTTCTTCATGAGATTTCCTTTGAAAGAAATACGAGTCGCTTATGGCGAGCCGATTGCCGCGGTGACTCTGGTTGGCGCGGCCATCGTACGAACGAGCAGACGGACCTCAATCTCCCCAAGAGGTATATTATAACTATCGCAGCGCAGCAATTGCAGGACCGTGGGGTGTTTGCCACTCGTGCAGGCGCTCCTCCCGCTTTTCGGTTACTGGCTTGTGTGGCCTCCCAACGCGACCGTCAACACTGCGGAAACATTTATCGGTTGGGGTGGACCCAGCCGGCCAGGTACCACTCGTACAGACGCGCCAACAGCTGCGCCGGCAGCATCAGTCCGGGCGCATCGGGCTGCGCAAGCAGCACGCGCCGATCCGCGAACGATCTCATCAGACGCCGCTGCTGCAGGCCCGGCAACTCGACCAACTCCCCGTTGACCGCGAGCGTGCGGTCCGAGTACAGCATCCTGGTTCGCCGGTCCGCGCGCAGGCCTGCACTGCGCAGCGCTCGGGCAAATTGCGACAGCGCCATCGGCGGACGCGGCGCCTCGAACGTGACGCGAGGTTTCGGTTCACTCAACTGCCGCAGCAGCGCCATCGCGACGTCTCGACGGCCCGGCTGGCCACGCAGCAGCAGGCGATGGGCCTGCTCGACCAGCTGACCCGGCAGGCGGGCCGGGTGGGCCGATGGAGTCAAGCCGGCGTCGCGAAACAGAACCTGCCGGCGCGGACCGCGATCCGATTGCAGCTCGCTCCAGATGGAGGCCAGATCGGCCCAGGAAGGCGTCCTGAAACCGATCGAGCAGGTGATGCAGTTGCCGACGGCCACTCCGTCGTGCGCTACCCCGGGCGGCAGGTACAGCAGGTCGCCGGGCTCGAGCACCCACTCCTGCTGCGGCCGGAAACGCGACAGTTGCTGGATCGGAAGGCCCGGCACACAGGCCCGGTCCGGTGCGCGCTCGATCTGCCAGCGCCGCTTGCCGAGCGCCTGCAGCAGAAACACATCGTACGAGTCGACATGCGGACCGACGCCTCCGCCGTCGCTTGCGTAGCTGACCATCAGGTCGTCCAGGCGTGCGTCCGGCACGAAGCGGAAGCGTGCAATCAGGTCGGCCCCGGCCTCCAACTGAAGGTCGACGCCCTGTACCAGCAAGGTCCAGCCGGGCCGCTTGGACGACGGAATGCTGCTGCGGGAAAATGGCCCGTGTCGCAATCGCCAACGGCCGCCGGCGCGGTCGATCAGGCGCGACTCGACGGCGTCGCCGGCCGACAGCTCGAACAACTCGCGCGGGGTCAGCGGCGATTGGAAACCAGGCAGCGCCTGCCGGATCAGCAAGGGCTCGCGCTGCCAGTGGCGCGCCAGAAACTTGCGCACCGGCATCGATCCCAGGTGCGTAAGGGCGCGCACCGGTTGCGCCGACCCCGGCGGCACCCGGGCATCGTTGATCGTGCCGTTCATCCCTGCGGCCCAGAGTCCGATTCAGAGCGTGCCAGCTCCATCAGTTCGAACACCAGATCGAGGGCAGCGCGCGGAGTTAGCTGCTCCGCATCGACTCCCGCCAGACGGTCACGCACGCGATCCGGCACGGATGGCGACGGCGCCTGCGCCGGGGCCGCCTGGAACAGGTCGAGCTGATCGCCGCCTGCCGTCGCCCTCTGTTCGAGCTGCACCAGCAGATGGCGCGCCCGCCGCAGCACGGCCCCCGGTACTCCCGCCAGCGCCGCCACCGCCAGGCCGTAGCTCTGGCTGGCCGGTCCTTCCCGCACCTGGTGCAGGAACACCACTTTGCCGTTGGCCTCGGCGGCTGCGACGTGAACGTTGGCCACTTGCGGCAGTCGTTGCGCGAGCTGGGTCAGCTCGAAATAGTGGGTCGCGAACAGCGTCAGGCAGCGGTTGCGAACCGCCAGCTCGTGCGCGATCGCGGCGGCCAGCGCCAGGCCGTCGAAGGTCGACGTGCCGCGCCCGATCTCGTCCATCAGCACCAGACTGTGCTCGCCGGCCGCGTGCAGGATCGAAGCGGCCTCGGTCATCTCGACCATGAACGTGGAGGCGCCGCGCGCCAGATCGTCACTGGCGCCGATCCGGGTCAGGATCCGATCGATCGGACCGATCCGTGCGCTCGCGGCCGGAACGAAGCTTCCGCAGTGGGCCAGCAGCACGACCAGCGCGATCGATCGCATGAACGTCGACTTGCCGCCCATATTGGGGCCGGTCACGATCAGCATCCGGCGGCTCGAATCGAAGCGGCAGTCGTTCGGCACGTATACCTCGAGGCTGCGTTCGACCACCGGGTGGCGCGCGCCTTCGATCTGCAGCCCGGCCTCGTCGGTCAGCTGCGGGCGCACCCAGCTTGCGCTGGCCGCATGTTCGGCCAGCGCCGCCAGCGCGTCGAGCGAGGCGATGGCGTCGGCCGCCCGCAGCGTGGCGGGCACGTGCGCAAGCAGGGTCGCCAGCAGCGCGTCGTACAGTTGCCGCTCGCGCGCCCGTGCGCGCTCCTGGGCCGAAAGCGCCCGATCCTCGAAGCTCTTCAGCTCGGGCGTGATATAGCGCTCGGCGTTCTTCAGGGTCTGGCGCCGCCGGTAGTCGTCCGGAACCTTGTCCGTCTGGCCGTGCGTGACTTCGATGTAGAACCCGTGCACGCGGTTGTATTCGACGCGCAAATTGGCGATGCCGGTGCGCGAGCGCTCCCGGGCTTCCAGGTCGACCAGGAACTGGCCGGTGTGATCGCGCAGCGCGCGCAGCTCGTCGAGCTCGGCGTCATATCCGATCTGGATCACATCGCCATCGCGCGGCGAGGAGGCCGGCTCGGGCAGCAATCCGCGCGTCAACTCCTCGCCCAGGGCCGCCGGCAGCGCCATGCAAGCCGCCAGCTCGGTGGCGAGCGGCGAATCCAGCGAGGCGGCGTCGGCCTCGATTCGGCCGATCGGCGCCAGCGCGTCGCGCAGCGCGGCCAGCTCGCGCGGTCGTGCGGATTTGAGCGCGATGCGGCTGGCGATCCGGTCCAGATCCGGCAGTTGCGCCAACGCATCGCGAATGAGCGCGGCGCGCGGCGACTCCAGCAGTGTTTCGATGACCCGATGGCGTGCCTCGGCCTTGCTGCGGTCGCGCAACGGCTGACTCAGCCACAGGCGCAAGCGCCGGCTTCCCATGCCGGTGCGGCAACGATCCAGCACCGAAAGCAGGCAGGGTCCCTGTGGATCGTGCAGTGCCTCGGTCAATTCCAGATTCCGCCGGGTCGCCGGATCCAGTCCGATCGTGTCGCTCTCGGCTTCGAAGCGCAGCGTGGTGATGTGGCTCAGGGGCTGCTTCTGGGTCTGTTCGGCGTAGCCCAGCAGCGCCGCACACGCGGCCAGCGCCGCCGGGCGCCCGCTGACTGCGTAAGCGTCCAGATGCGAAACACCGAGCAGCTCGCGCAGGCGCTGCTCGCCCAGCTCCGCGTCGAAATGCCACTCGTTCAGGGTCCGCACGCATGCGCCCGCGCCGACCGAGTCGCGGGCCGATTCGGCCACCAGCACCTCGGCGGGCTGGATGCGAGACAGCTCCGCGGACAGCCCGTCGGCCGACGTTTCGGTCGCCCGCAGGTCGCCGCTGGACAGCACCAGCCAGGCGATCCCAGCCCGGGTCGGCTGCCCGCGCCGGCCCTGGATCAGCGCGACCGCCGCCAGCGACGAGTCGGCCTTCGGACTGAGCAGCGAGCTGTCGGTCAGCGTGCCGGGCGTGACGATACGGACCACCTGGCGCTCGACTGGACCCTGGGACGCGGCCGGATCGCCGATCTGCTCGCAGATTGCGACCGACTCGCCGAGCTTGACAAGGCGCGCCAGGTATTGCTCGACGCTGACGGCCGGAACTCCCGCCATCGGCACGGGCGCTCCGGCCGAGGCCCCGCGCGAGGTCAGCGTCAGATCCAACAGCCGCGCACCCCGCTCGGCATCCTCGTAGAAGAGCTCATAAAAATCACCCATCCGATAAAACAGCAGATGATCCGGATGCTGCGCCTTGATCCGCAGATACTGGGTCATCATCGGAGTGTGATTTTCCGATGCGGGGCGGGCGCCGAGCGATCGTTCACTCTTCATATGAATCAACGGCTTCTACTGTCCCGTGGCGCCAAGAGAGTAACCCGGCGCAGCGTCGGCATCTTCGAGGTTCCGGCCCCGGCGGCGGGGACGGCAGCGAAGTTTGGCACGACAGCCAGCCTGGCCCGTTCAGGCTGGCATTGCGGGTGTCGACCCGAGGGTCAGTCGCGCGGTCCGGGCAGATCGAAGACCAGGACCTCGGCCGCCTGTCCGTCGGACAGCGTCAGTGACGAGGCCGCGAGCACCTTCAGGCCATCGCCGGCGGCGAGCGACATTCCGTTGATGCGGATGCGACCGCGCGCCACATGGACGTACGCTCGTCGATCCGGGTCAAGATCGAGCGTCGCCTGCTCGGCCTGATCGAACAGTCCGACGTACACGCGCGCATCCTGATGGATCAACAGGGCGCCATCGTCGCCATCGGCCGAGAGGATCTTCTGCAGGCGACCCCGCCGACCCTGCGTCTCGAAATGCTTCTGTTCATAGCCGGGCGCGATGCCAAACACATCCGGCCTGATCCATATCTGGAGAAAGTGGACCGGCTGCTGATCGGACGGATTGAATTCGCTGTGCAGCACGCCGCGGCCTGCGCTCATGCGTTGAACGTCCCCGGGTCTTATCACCGAACCGTTGCCCATGGAGTCTTTGTGCTCCAGTTCGCCCTCCAGTACGTAGCTGACGATTTCCATGTCCCGGTGGCCGTGGGTGCCGAAACCGGTCCCGGGTGCAACGGTGTCTTCGTTGATGACGCGAAGCGCGCCGAATTCGACGTTTTCCGGATCGGAATACTCCGCGAACGAAAACGTATGGCGCGACTTCAACCATCCGTGGTCTGCCTGTCCACGGTCCTGACTGCGCCGAACGGTGAGCATCGGGTTGCCTCCTATGTGATGGTGAAAGCTTAGGCTGGAAAAGATAGATAGAAAAGCGCATTATTCTGGCCAAATGCATCGAATTTTCAGATAGATCGTGATCAAACTGCCGAAGACATCGATCGAGCACTGGACGGCCCTGGCGGCAGTGGTCGATGCCGGCGGATTCGCGCAGGCTGCGGCGCAGCTGCACCGCAGCCAGTCCGCGATCAGCTACTCGGTGGCGCGGCTGCAGCAGAGTCTGGACGTGCAGCTTCTCGCGATCGAAGGGCGCAAAGCGGTCCTGACGCCGCAGGGCGCTGCCTTGCTCGGGCGGGTTCGGCCGCTGCTGCGGGGTTTCGACACCCTTGAAAGCCTGGCGAGAAGTCTGAAGCAGGGATGGGAGGCTGAGCTCAAGCTGGTTGTCGAGGCGGCGTTTCCGCAGGACCAGCTGCTTGCAATCCTGTCCGAGCTGCAGTTCGCATGCCCGGACACCGAGCTGATGTTTTCATCGGCGGTGCTCTCGGGTGCCGAAGAAGCGATCATCGACGGCACCGCCGACATCGTGCTGACGACGCGCGTCCCACCGGGATTTCTGGGCGACTGGCTGCTCGATACGCGATTCATCGCAGCGGCGCACCGCGACCATCCGTTGCACCACCTGGGTCGCAAGCTCAGCGCCGATGATCTGGCCAGTCATACCCAGGTGGTCCTGCGGGACTCCGGGGTGCGAAATCGGCGCGATGAGGGCTGGCTTGGGTCGAATGTGCGCTGGACGGTCACGGGCATGGACCACGCCCTGGGCGTGATGCGGGCCGGGCTCGCATTTGGATGGCTGCCCGAATATGTGATCAAGGCGTCGCTGACGGACGGGACGTTGCGGCCGCTACCACTGGCGGCGGCGGGCACGCGCAAGGTGCCGATCTACCTGGTCGCGGTCCGGCCCGAACTTGCCGGTCCGGCCGTGCACACGACGATCGAGCTATTTCAACGCCACGTCGGGCCCGAGCTGGCCAGGAAGCAAAAGCCGGCTGAGCCTCGAAAACGGCGTTGATCCGGTCGCACTGAAGTGGTGCCTGTTGTGAAGCGTAAAGCCGCGCATCGCTGCGAAGCAGGCTGGTGCAGGCACGCGTGCCGCGAAGGCGCGCCTGTTCGTCAGTCGTCGTTCTCGTCGTTCTCGGACGATTTGTCCGCGCCGTTGACACCGGCTGAGCCTTGTCCCCGGATGTTGAGCGGCGCAACCAGCCTGCCCGCGCCGGTTCTGTGTTCGACGCTTGCGACCAGCTTTTGAAAAACTTCGGGAGCTACGAACTGCAAAAACGGGTTTGAGGCGGATGCTGCGGCGGGATGCTGTTCGTCGATTGTGGACGCATCGGGGGAAAGCGGCATTACAACCTCCTGTCAAGGCGTACGACCAGCTCAGGCGTTGATCGGTATCGGCCAAAGTCCGTAGGTCGAGACGTCTAAGAGAGAAAAACTTAGCACCCGGTCGTGGCCAGCGGCAATAGGTGTCCCTACGGACGGCGGTACTGGTCGTATCGAACGTCCGGTGGAGGCGGCGATCGCCCGTGGCGTAGGGCTTTGCGTACGGGCCCGGCCTGGTCGGCGCCAGCGACCGCTCAAAGCCAGGCGCGGCCGCCTGCCGTCATAGACACTTCGATTGAAGTACTTTCACAGGTGCGACGAATACGATACAGTCCGCCGGTTCCCAATGAGAGACGGCAACCCGAGGACTTCGGATGAGTCCGGTTCAGTCTCAGGCCTCGACAGATGCTTCGGGTGCGACGCCGGCTCGGATTCTGGTCGTTGAGGACGAGAGAATCGTGGCTCGCGACCTGGCGAGCGCCCTGACGGAGCTCGGCTACAGCGTCCCGGCGACGGTTGCGACCGGCGAAGACGCCATTGCCCGCGCCCGCGACCTGCAGCCCGACGTGGTCCTGATGGACATCCGATTGCCGGGAGCGATCGACGGCATTCAAGCCGCCTCGTCGGTCCGCCAGGAGCACGACATCCCGGTCATCTATCTGACCGCGCACTCCGACGACGAGACTTTGCGCCGGGCGATGCAGACCGAGCCGCTCGGTTACCTGGTCAAGCCTTTTTCTCCGCCCCAGCTTCGCTGCGCTATCGAGATCGCGTTGCACCGGCGCGAGATCAACGCCCGGCTGCGCGAGCGCCAGCAGTGGCTCGCCACGACGCTGCAGCGCCGCGACGACGGGGTGGATGACGAGGATGCCGGACCGCGGATCAGCTATCTGAACCTGGTCGCCGAGGCCGTGGCCGGATGGCGGCTGGGTGAGGACGAGCTCGAAAAGCGGCTGACCGCGCACATCGCGGATCTGGAGGCGGCCAATCGGGAGCTCGAGAACTTCACGTATGGCGTTGCCCGTGACCTGCGCGGCCCGTTGCGGGGAATCGATGGTTTGAGCCAATCGCTGATCGAAGACCATGCGGCCAATCTGGGGCCCGAGGGACTCAAGACGCTCAGGCAGGTGCGCGAGACCGCCGGTCGCATGAGGCAGGTGATCGACAATCTGCTGCTGCTGTCGATCGATGACCTTCTGCTGCTGTCGCAGGTGGCCAAGACCGAACCGCGCAAGAGCTCGATTGATCTGTCCCGGATTGCCTTGGACGTCGTGGCGCAATTGCGCCAGTCCGCTCCGGAGCGCGAAGTCAAGGCCGTCATCGAGAGGAACGTGCGGGTCGACGGAGACCCGTCGCTGCTGCGGATCGTGCTCGAGAACCTTCTTGGCAACGCCTGGAAGTTCACGGGTGAGGTCGATCACGCGCGAATCGAGTTCGGCGCCTTCAACAGGGATGGGGCCCAGGTCTGCTTCGTTCGCGACAACGGATCGGGCTTCGACATGAACGACGTTCACAAGCTCTTCGTCGCCTTTCAGTCTCTCGATTCGGCCGATCAATTCGAGGGCAATGGCCTCGGGCTGGCTATCGCGCACCGTGCCATCAACCGGCACGGCGGCCGAATCTGGGCGGAGGGGGCTTCGGGTCGGGGCGCGACCTTCTACTTCTCCCTGTAGCGGCTAGTGCCTGCCAGGCTGGTCGGGACCATTGTCTGCAGCGCCGGCGTTGGCCTTGCCTATTACGTCATCGGCCGCCTGGCCCTGTTTCTGGCAATTCCTCCTGGCTACGCGACTGCGGTTTGGCCGGCAGCCGGTGTCGCCCTGGTGGCGGTCCTGCTGTTCGGCTACCGGGTATGGCCCGGAATCCTGGTCGCTCACTTCTTCGTCAACGTCTTTACGGGCTACGACGCCTCGAGTTCGCAGGCGGCGGTCAGGTCCTTGGCCCTGCCGTTGTGCATTGCCGTCGGGGGCGTGCTTCAGGCCGTCTGCGGCGCTGCGCTGATACGACGCGTCATCGGACCGACGATCGTCCTTCAGGACGAAAAAGAGATCGCGAAGTTTCTCGCGCTGGGCGGCCCGGTCAGTTGCCTGATCAGCCCGACCGTGGGACAGATCAATCTGCTGGCATGGGACCGGGTTTCCGCCTCGGACATCCCGTTCAACTGGTTCACGTGGTGGGTCGGGGACACGATCGGCGTGATGGTCGTTGCACCGCTGTTGCTTGCGTGGTTCGCACCCCCGCGAGATCGCTGGCGCACGCGCCGGGCGGCCCTGACCTGGCCCACCGCAGTGGCGCTGTCGCTGGCGGTGGTGCTGTATGTCTATATCAGCGGACGCGAGCAGCAGCGTATTCGAACCGAATTCGAGAGCACCGCGGACACGCTGGGCCGGGCGTTCAAAAGCGCCGTGGCCCGCCACCTCGAGGCCGTCACGGCGCTTCGGGACCTTTATGCGAGCGCGGGGACGCTCGACCGCGCCGGCTTTGCCGCCTTCGCTAACCCGCTTCAAAAGCGTCACCCGGGAGTTCAGGCGCTTGAATGGACCCCGGTCGTACCCGGCGCGCAGCGAGCTGACTTTGAAGCCGCGGTGCGCCGCGAGGGCTACCCCGCATTCGCGATTACCGACCGCAGCCCGCAGGGTCGGATGGTTCCCGCGGCCAGCCGCGACCAGTACGTGCCGGTGCTGTTCGTGGAACCGTACGAGGGCAACCAGGCTGCCCTGGGAGTCGACGTGAGCGCGCTACCCGGCCGCGGCCTGGTGCTGGACCGTGCGCGCGATTCGGCGCTGGCGGCTGCCACCGGCCGGCTGACGCTGGTGCAGGAAACCGGGCAACAGTCCGGCATTCTGGTGGTGCTGCCGGTGTACCAGCGGGGGATGCCTCGAGGCACGGTGGCGCAACGGCGGTTTGCGTTGCGCGGCTACGTCCTTGGTGTGTACCGCGTCGGCGACCTGGTCCAGGCGGCGCTGCCTGCCGCCGAGTCCGCGCACATCGATTTGAGCGTCACCGACGACGAGGCGCCGGCTAGCGAGCAGCTGCTGTACGAGCGCCACGGGCCGGGCGGCAGCCTGCCTTGGGTCCGGGTCGCCCGCACCGCGGTGGGCGACCAAACCTGGTCGATCCATTTCGCTCCCGCAGCGGCCTTTCCCGTCATGCACCGCAACTGGCAGGCGTGGACGGTCCTGACGGTCGGGCTGCTGTTTGCCAGCGTGCTGGAGATGATGATTCTGTTGATGACGGAAAGGGCGGCGGCGATCCAGCGCGTGGTGGAGCAGCGCACGGCCCAACTGCGCGATGCACTGAAGGAGAAAGAGACTCTGCTGCAGGAGATTCACCACCGGGTGAAGAACAACCTTCAGGTCATCTCGAGCCTGATCAACCTGCAAATGCGCCAGCTCGAACCGGGCGCTTCGCGGCGTGCGCTGCAGGAGTGCCAGACGCGGGTGCAGGCGATCGCCTTGATCCACGAGAAGCTGTACCAGGCGCGCGACTACTCGCGGGTTCCCTTCTCGCAGTATGCGCAAGGCCTGGCCGGCAACGTGTTTCACGCGGCGGGCGTGTCGTCCGGGGCCGTGCAGCTGGAAACCGAAGTCGGTCAGGTCGCGCTGGCAGTGGACAAGGCGATCCCGTGCGGGCTGATCCTGAATGAGTTGATTACGAACGCGCTCAAGCACGCCTTTCCTCAGGAGCGGCGCGGCACCGTCCGGGTGGAGCTGGATCAAACGCCCGCCGGACGCGTCAGGCTGACGGTGAAGGACGATGGGATCGGGCTGCCGGAGCACCTGGATATCCTGCGCTCCGACACGCTGGGGATGCAGCTCGTGTGCACACTGGCCGAGCAGCTGGCAGCGACGGTCGAAGTCAAAAGGACTGCGACCGGTACCTCATTCGAGGTCGTATTCCAGGGCTGACGTCAGGGCGCGGCGGCCAGGGACCTTCGCTTGCCGGCAAAGGCCTGCCCGCGACGGCGCAGCGCAAACGCCAGTGCACCGGCCAGCAATACCAGCCAAAGGAAGGACCAGGCCGGCATCGACAGCTTCAGGAAGGTCCAGTCGATCTGGGTGCAATCGGCGTATCCCTGGAAGATCCGAGGCAATGCTCGCCCGAGCGGCAGGTTGCCCAGCAGGTACTGCAGGCTCGGCCCGCACGAAGTTTCCGGCGGCGGAAACAGCTGCAGGTGCACATGCCAGGCCGCCACTGCGGCGCCGGCCAGCGCCGACACCAGCGCCAGCAGCGCGCAGGCGGTGGCGGCGCGACCGGACAGTGCCGCCGCCAGCGCCGAAAACACGGCCACGAAAGTGAACGCATAGCGCTGCAGGATGCACAGCGGACACGGTTCCAGCTGGTCGACGTTCTGAATGACCAGCGCGGCGACGATCAGGGCCAGCGCGGTCAGCGCGACCAGCGCATACAGCAGGCGCGGGCGGTTCAGCAGGGGCGACAGCGCGGACGCGAGCATGGCGTGGGTGGCCTTTTCAAGAGCGTGGGCGGCGCCGTGCCGAAGGCGGCGTTTCCTGCATCAGCGCCAGCAGTTTGGGGAAGATCTTGGGCGCGCCGCACACGACGTCGCCGGTTTGAAGATAGTCTCCGTTGCCGCGCAGGTCGGCGATCAGCCCGCCGGCTTCGACGATCAGCAGGCTGCCGGCTGCGATGTCCCACGGAGACAGCCCGAACTCCCAGAACCCGTCGAGGCGGCCGGCCGCCACGTAGGCCAGGTCCAGCGAGGCCGCGCCGGGCCTGCGCACCCCGGCCGTGCTCCTGGTCACGCGCGTGAACACTTCGACATACTCGTCAAGGTCGTCCAGCTTTCGGAACGGAAAACCGGTGCCGATCAGGCAGTCCTCCAACTGATCGCGCTTGGAGACGCGCAGCCGGTGATCGTTCAGAAACGCCCCGCGCCCGCGCGTGGCGGTAAACAGCTCGTTGCGGGTCGGGTCGTACACGACGGCCTGCGTGATGTGGCCGCGGTGCTTCAGGCCGATCGAGACGGCGAACTGGGGAAAGCCGTGGATGAAATTGGTGGTGCCGTCCAGCGGGTCGACGATCCACAGGTAGTCCACGTCGCCCTCGGGTCCGCTCGCTCCCGACTCCTCGGCCAGGACCGAGTGGTTCGGGTACGCCGTTTTCAGCGTCGCTATGATGGCGTGCTCGGCGGCCCGATCGACTTCGGTGACGAAGTCGCTGCGGCCTTTGCTCGAAATACGCACCAGATCAAGATCCAGGCTCGCCCGGTTGATGATGGCACCGGCCTTGCGCGCCGCTTTCACGGCGGTGTTGAGCATCGGGTGCATGGAAGATCCCTAGCGGCGCTCTTCGAGGCCGCGCGCGAGCCGTGAACTCTCGCGTACATTGGGTGGCGCAGCGCGTTTCATGGAAGGCCAAAGTTCAGTCGCACGTTATGCAAGCGCCCGATTCTATAGATACCGGGGACAGTCCAGCGGACGCGCTGGATCAAACCCGCGTTCGCTTCGTACTGGTGGAGCCGACCCACTGCGGCAACATCGGCGCGGCGGCGCGCGCGATTCGGACCATGGGCTTTTGCGGCCTTTCGGTGGTGGCGCCGCGCGATCGCGACTATCGGGCGTCGGCCGACGCCGTGGCGCTGGCGGCGAACGCAGCCCAGGTTCTGCAGGACTCGCGGTTGCACGAGGACCTGATCGAGGCGCTCGAAGGCGTGACTCTGGCGTTCGCGATGACCGGCTATGCGCGCGAATTCGGCCCGCCCCACCGCCGATTGCGCGAGGCGGCGCTGCAGGCGGCCGGCTGGCTGCAGCAGGGGCGCGGGCCGGTGGCGTTCGTGTTCGGTACCGAGCGTAGCGGTCTGGTCAACCGTGATGTTCTGCGCTGCCATTACAGCTGCGCGATTCCGGCCGATGCCCGGCTCGGGTCGCTGAACCTGGCGCAGGCGGT
>DATBCD010000064.1:0-16208 GCA_036270655.1 Burkholderiaceae bacterium | reverse complement strand
CATAGTGACTTTCTTCGGACCATTTGCTTGCGATCGCCCAATACGCTGCAAATTGAGGGTCCGCCTTTGCATCCGCGTTTAGCTGGGGAACCAAACCAGCAGTTGATAGAAGGTTGTCCAGTCGATGCGTATAGGTGGCATTAATTAAGGCCCTTTCGGGAATCACGTTTGACTGAATGAGCTTGGAGATGCACGCCTTCAGAGCCAATTCAACGGCGTATCCCGCCAGGTAGTACGCGGAGGACGATCGACCGGCCAGGAGAAGGAAGACAGAATCCTCCAGGTGAACCTGGGCAAGCTTTTCAAGGTCGCTCTTTGTTAACACCGGGCAATTATCCCCACGGTCCGTCCAGCGAGATCGCCGGATCAGTGTGCCGCAACCTCGGGTGTCTTCGCTAGGGTTTCTAGGGACAGTTTGCGACACCTCTTCTGGTGATGGTGTTTGTTCCAGGTGCGAGTCCCTCCCGCCGATTGCGCTCGGTTCTGCAACCCGTTGGCGATCCGTTAGCGATCTTCTGGTATCGCTGCGGCCAGCAACTGTTCCATGTCGGGCTCGACGGTGATGCGGATGCGGACCTTGCACCGAACTGCCCGTTGCAGATGCGGGTCGAACACTTCAATGGGGTGCGTCGCGCTCATCCGGCCGTCGTAGATGGCGTGCCCCTGGGAGTCGGACGCAAGATGGTTGCTGCGCCGGACGATGTCGCGTGCGGCCAGTTCCAGGAGGTGCGTCACCGACGGCGAGCGAAACGCTTCTCGGAGATCCTTTTCCGAGTCGGGAGGGACCCTGGGATCGAGCGGAGCCATGATTCACTCCTCGCGTGATGAAGAGTGGTGAGCGAAAAGGATGGATTGCACCGATCGGTGGTTCGCTGGAACTTTGTCTTGGCTTCTTGACTTCTAAGGCGGCGAGTACGGTACACCCGTGGATCATGCGTTACCCATGGTCGGCATGCACATTCCGCCGGGATGGACGATCAATCGAGCGCACGCCTGCGAGCCGCATCAGGCGGCGCCCGATCGACCCGACCGCGGCTTTGAGCGCGGCCGGCGAGCGCACCTGGAAATCGAAAGGCAGTCGCGCCAGCTGCAGCGCGAACCAGGCCAGATCGTCGGCCTGGCTGCGCAACAGCACGCCGTCGCCGATCCATTCGAGAACACCGAATCCGGAAACCATTTCCCGCTGCGCCGTGGCCAGATCCGTCGCGAGGACGACCTCGATCCGGTGCGCGCGGGGCATCGTGGCGATCGAATCTTTTAGATACGCAAGAGCATCGAAGCTCGTCGGCCGATCGAAGCGTGTTTCCACGGCAGCCGCGGCACCGACCCGATCGAGGCGGAAGGAACGCAATCCTTTCCGAAGATGGCACATCCCGACCGCGTACCACCGGCCCTGGCGGTAGACGAGCCCGTATGGATCGAAATCGCGCTGCGTATCTTCCCCCCGCGGCGTCCTGTACTGCAGATGGATTCTGCGGCGCTCCTGGGCGGCGGTGGTCAGCAGCCCGAGCACGCTCTCGTCGATCGGAGCGGAGGGCCGCGTCAGGTCCAAGGCGACCGAATCGTCGACCGCGTTCAGTCGTGCCCTGAGCCGCTCCGGCATCACCCGGCCCAGCTTGGCTTTGGCGCTGGCGACGGCCGGCATCGCCCGGCCCAGCCCGAGGCTGCGCGCGGCCAGCAGGCCCATGGCCAATGCCACCGCCTCGTCGTCGGTGAACATCAGCGGCGGAAGCTTGAAGCCGGGAACCAGTTGGTAGCCCCCGAACCGCCCCTGCGACGTCATGATGGGGATTCCGAGCTCCTCGAGCGTCGCGATGTAACGGCGCAGCGTCCGCCGGCCGACCTCCAGCGCTTGCGCGAGTTCCGCGCCGCTGGTCGAACCACGCGCCTGCAGGAGCTCCAGCAGTGCGAGGACGCGGACGGTCGGTCGGGACATTTCTGCAGCTTGCGCTTCTTATAGGGCAGGATCTGTCCTATATCGAGATTACTCTGCTCGCGCAGTCCCCGCTACGTCGAACAGGAGAAGGAACATGGGCCAACCCTACAACCGGATTTCGGAGAACGTGCTGTTTGCCCTGCTGCTGGCCGCGCTGATCGGTTGGTTCACCGCGCCGGTGGCCGCGGATCTGCAGTCGGCCTCGGTGGCCAGAGCGTGCTTCGCTGCGGGCGCGCAAACCGCCCGTTCATGACCGAACGGAATCGAGGCAAGGCGGAGTACGCCGCGCTCGGTGACGCGATGCGTCTTGCTTTGATTCGTCCGGCCGATCTTGATTGCGTCGATCACAGAGCCGAGACAACGAGCAACGCAAGCACGTGCCATGACGGCAACGACTTGCGATCGGTGCGGACAAAAGGTGTCAGACGTATGAAGAACGGCAACGATCGCCGGCATGAGACTGATCGAATGGCAGCCGCCGGCACCGCAGCTGAAGCGTGTGAAGGTTGCAGGCAACGGTGCCCCTATCGAATTTTTTGCGGTTTCCCTGTAGCAAAGTAGAGATTCGCGAGAGTAATGTCTTCGATCAGGAAATTCGTGGCGATCTGGCGGCGGATCCAAGGCCCGTGGATCGCAGGTTGCGGTGGGTGCATTGGCGGAAATCATGACCCGAAGCTTGATCGTTTTCGTGTGCGCTGGCGTAGCAGGGTGCGCCGGGGTCACCGACGTGGTTGCCACCGGGCAGGACACCTACCTGGTCACGAGCCACGGACCGATGGGCTTGTCTTCCGGTCCGGAGCAGAAGGCCAAGGCACTTCAAAGGGCGGCCGATTACTGCGCCGCCCTCGGCAGGCAAATGCAGACGATCAGCTCGGCCGACACAGGCGCAGGCGGCTTCGGCGACACCCCGTCGGCCCAGCTGCAGTTCCGATGCGTGAACCCGGCCGCGCCAGCGCGCTGATCCCTATGCCTCGCGATCGAAGGCGTCCACGCTCTTGGGCCAGTCCTGCTTGAGCAACCGCGACAGGGCTCGATCCGCCAGCAGGCGGCCGCCGGTCTGGCAGCGGGCGCAATAGTTGGTCTCGTTGTCGGCGTAGCGGATGCGCTGCACGGGCGTGCCGCAGACCGGGCAGGGCAGGCCGAAGCGGCCGTGCACGGCCATATCGTCGCGAAACGCGGTCACCTTCTCCGGGAATTGTCCGCGTGCGAGTTGCCGCAATCGGTCGGTCCAGAGCTGCATCTGCTGTCGTATCGCGTCGTACAGGCGCGCCACTGCCGCGTCGTCGATCCGGCTGGTCAGCATGACCGGCGACAGCCTGGCGGCGTGCAGAATCTCGTCCGAATAGGCATTGCCGATGCCGCTGAAGAGCTTCGGATCGGTCAGCGCGCGCTTCAGCGTATGGTTTTCGCTGCGCAGCCGCTCGGCGAACTGCGCCACGCTGGATTGCAGAACCTCCTGTCCTCCCGGGTCCTGCAGGCGCAGCGCCTGCTCCCCCTGCAGGAGGTGCAGCGAGGCGCGTCGCTTCGTGCCGGCTTCCGTCAGGGTCAGCGTTCCATTGCCGAACTCCACGCGCGCGAGCGCCGGTCGCTTCGCCACCGGTGCCCCGCGCTCGAACCAGTGCAGACGGCCCGCGATCATCAGGTGCAGGACCAGCCAGAGGTCGTCCTCGAGTCCGATCGCGATGCGCTTGCCGATCCGGCGCACCTCGTTCACGCGCCGGCCCTGCGCGGATTCGATGGGCGGCACGGCCGTTCGTAACAGGAACGGCGACAGGATCGAGATGCGCTCAAGGGGCTGCCCGACGATGCGCTGATCCAGCGCCTCCAGGTAGACGGTCAAATCGGGCAACTCGGGCATGGGTGCACGTCCGGCACTGAACCTTCAGACAGAACACGTTTGGATCGAGATCAAGGCCGGGCACAGCCGCAGCGCAGCAAACCGTTTACGGGTACGGCCCGCCGGTGGCGTCGTTGCCTCCGTCGACCGGCAGATTGGCGCCGGTCACGTAGCTTGCCTGCGCCGACGCCAGGAACCGTACGCAGGCCGCCACTTCCGCCGGCGAGGCCAGGCGCCGCATCGGAATGCCGGCCGCAAGATTGCGCAGATTCTGCTCGGGGTCGCCGCCTTTCCTGGCCAGGATCTCATCGACCATCTGCGTGTGGATCTCCCCAGGGCAGACCGAGTTGACGCGGATGCCGTCGCGGGCGTGGTCCAGGGCCATGCAGCGCGTGATCTGGACCACGGCGCCTTTGCTCGCGCAATAGGCGACATGATTGGCCTCGCCGTTCAGCCCCCATTCGGAGGCGATATTGACGATCGCGCCGCCGCCATGCTGCCGCATGTGGCGCACCGCGGCGCGGCTCATGTAGAAGAGCGCGTTGACGTTCACCGCCATCGTGTCCAGCCACTGCTCGTCGCTCGTCTCGACGGCAGTGGCGGTGTACAGAATGCCGGCGTTGTTGACGAGCACGTGCAGCGCGCCGAGCCGGGCCACGGTGTCCGCCACCAGCCGGTCGCACGCGCCCGCGGCGCGCAGGTCCGTGACCGTGAGCTCGGCGCGCGCGCCGGTGGCGCGGATGGCCGCGACCACCTCGCTTCCACGCCGCTCGTTGCGGCCGGACACCATGACGGCGGCGCCAGACTGCGCGAACGCCCGTGCACAGGCCTCGCCGATGCCGGTCGTCGACCCCGTCACGAGCGCCACTTTGCCGGTGAAATCCATGTCCAACTCCCTCCTCTGGTGCGACGGCTGTTATCAATTCGGTTCGACCGCCGGGCGCGGGTCGCCGCGCTGCGGAATCGTCGGGTGTCCCCACACCTGGCGTTCGCGGATGAACGGCAGCGGATGCTGCGGGTGCGGCGACTCGAATTCCCGGGCGAGCCGGTGGCCGTCGAAGACCGCGTTCAGTGCCTGGCGCGGTGCGTGACAGTCACCGATGCGGTAGACGGCCTGCACCTCGTGGCGCTGCCAGTCCGCGCGCCGCGCCTTGAGCTCCGCGTACAGGGCACCGTTCGGCACGCGCGAGGTGACGAGCACCAGCGCATCGCACTCGAGGTCGATCAGGGCATCGCTGCTGCGCCGTCCCCAATGACCGGGCTCGACCTCGTACAGCCCGGCGCTGTCGCGGTACAGGTAAAACAGACGAAGCCGACCCGGCTCGAAGCTGTGCGCCCAGTGATTGGTCAGGGTGCGGATGCCCTTCTCGTGCAGCATGCGCTTGTTGTTCGGCATCTCCATCGTGTACTTGGAGAACTCGGCGACCATGTTCATATTGGTGACGAGCGTAACCGCCTTGCCCTGGTCGGCCATCAGTTCCGCCATCGCGACCCCCGTGAAATAGCCTTCGCCGTCGAGGACCACGACTTTCCGGCCTGCGACCGGCTTGCCGGCCATGATCTGCTCGGGCGTCAGCACCTCGGGGCGCTCGGCGTCGGCGCCGGCGATGGGGCGATGCAACTCGGCGCCCAGGCCGTTGGTGGCCCAATGCGCGCCGGTGGCGATGACGACCTTGTCCGCGCCGTACTGCAGCACGTCGTCGGCCGTCATGGCCGCCACCCCGAGGTGCACCTGGACGTTGCGCAGCTTGCGGAGCTGGATCTGCCGATAGCTGATCAGGCGCCCGTACTCCGCGCAGCGCGGATAGCGTGCCACGTCGCGCCAGTGGCCGCCGAGCTCGGGCGCGCGGTCGCGCAGGTGCACTGTATAGCCGCGCTTGCCCAGCACCATCGCGCATTCCATGCCGGCCGGCCCCGCGCCGACAACCAGCACCGAGCACGGATCGGCAGCGGGCTCGAACTGTTCCGGATGCCAGCCGCGGCGGTATTCTTCGCCAGAGGTCGGGTTCTGCGTGCACGAAAGCAGTGCCTGCTGCTGCATCCGCGACACGCAGATGTTGCAGCCGATGCACTCACGGATGTCCTCGACCCGCCCCTGGGCAATCTTGGTCGGCAGGAACGGATCGGCGATGCTGGGACGGGCCGCGCCGATCACGTCGCACTGGCCCGAGCGCAGCGCGCTGACCATGTCGTCCGGGCTAGTGAACCGGCCGTTGCTGACGACCGGGACTGCTGCGCCGACAATGGACTTCACGTGCGAGACGAACGGGCGCATCCAGTTGGCCTTGCGGAAGCGGGAGCTGCCCGCGTCCTCGCCCCACTCCTCGTAGTCGCCGATCTTGACCGCCCACAGATCGCACACACCCTCGCGATGCATCAGCTCGATAAAATGCAGGCCTTCGTCGAAGTGCTGGATGCGGTACTCGCCGTTGATCGTGTCGGTCTCGAAGCGCGTGGTGACGGCCAGCCGGTCGCCTACGGTCCGCTTCAGGGCGGCCATGACCTCGATGTAGAAGCGTGCCCGGTTGGCCAGCGAGCCGCCGTAGCGGTCGCTGCGGCGGTTGTAGCGCCGCTCGAGAAACTGCATCGGCAGGGTGCTGTCGGCGCCGCTGACTTCCACGAGGTCGAACCCGGCCTGCTCGGCGCGCTGGGCGGCGAGCACGTACATGTGGATGACCGCCCGGATGTCGTCCTCGTCGGCCATCGCATCGTAAACGCAGCGCTCCGGGAACACGTTCGACGGCAGACCGCTGGGTCCGCGCGGCACCTCGCGCGATTCAAGGCACGGCGAATGCATGCCGTTGTACCAGAGCTGCACGCCCGCCAGCGACCCGTGCTGGTGCACTTCGTCGCACATGGTGCGCAGATTGATCACGTCGCCGTCGTCCCACAGGCGGGCCGAGTGCCACGGATACTCGTCGGACTCGGGGTGGATCGAGCAGAACTCGGTGCAGACCACCGCCCAGCCGCCCTCGGCCTTCATACCGCGAAAGCGCGCCTGCGTCCCCGGCCGGTCCGAGCCGTAGCCGGTGCAGTGCGAGGTCTGCCAGAAGCGGTTGCGCATCGTCTTCGGACCGAACGCAACCGGCTCGAACAGAACGTCGTACTTCGGATCGCGCGCCATCTCCTCCCCTTTCTTGTTGCCGGCCCGGGCTTGAGTTTCGATGATCTGGAGGCGAGCGAAAACCCAGGGGGTTCACCGATCCTTGCGAAGCTGCTCCTGCCCTGGCTGCGGGACCAGACGGAATATCGACAACACGGAGCGATGGCCCAGCGCCGTGTGCGCCATGGTCGCTCCGGCGTGCAACACCAGGTAGGTCCACATCGCCGAGCCCAAGCTCGTGTGCACGTCCTTGATCAGATCGACGGCGGGCGACATGTTTCCATCTTGATCGATGCCGAAGTAAAGCGTGGTGCCGGTCGCGGCGAGCAAGCTGGCGATGCACAGGCCTATGCCCTGTATGGCCCCCGCAAGATGGTCCTGCGTGGTCGGATCGCCGAGTCTGAAGTGTCGAAATTCGCTGACCTCCGACGCCACTTCGCGCATCCGCTCGCGGGAAAACCAGGGGAAGAAATGCCCGATGCCTCGATGCGCGTGCCCGAATACAAACAGCAGCCAATGAGATACGAGGGCGATAAGAAGGATCAAGCCGAGGTTTTCGTGGATCTCGAAGCTCAGCGATTCCAATGCGGTCCGGGCGTGCCCGGGTTCCGGAAGCTGCATCACAAGACTCAGGCTGAGCTGGCAGGCGACGCCGGCAGCGATGATCGCGTGCAGGATCCGGGTAGCGAGCGTGTATTTCATCGCCGGTCGCTCACCGGTCGTGTTACTTCCACCGCTTGCTGAAGTCCACCTTCTGAATCTCGGCCTTGATCATGGCGCGCACTTGCGCCAACGGATCGTGCTGGGTGCGCTTGTCCGACGCCGCTTTCTCCTGTCTTGCGGCGGCCGCCGCGTTGACCTGGTCGACCAGCCCGTTATCGTTCTTCAGCCCGTCGGTGACATTGGCGATCAGGCCCGGCGGACACTTGACCTTGATCGAATTGTCGATCACCTCGTACGTCACGTTCGCGTGCATACGCGAAAACCTCGCGGCCAGCTCGCGGAAAGCCGACACCCAATCGGGACCCGGAAACTCCGAAAGCTCGACTGAAAATTCGGCAGCCAGCGGCGACAGCGCCTTCGGTTCGCCGTCGGGCGCCCAGCCTTTGACCTGAATATGTTGTGTCATCGTGCGCCCCTCGTAGATCCGTTCCCCGAAGCGGCAGATCGTCGGGTTAGTGTAACCCTGGGTGTTTGGCGTAATCTCGAAACGGGTCCGCGACCAGAGCGCGCCTGGATTTGCAGCTGGCGATCGCATGAGGAGGGAATTGCCTTGATGTTTCCGCCGGTCAGGCTCGGGTGGCAGTAACCGATGGCGGGCGGCGGCTACCCCGAGCGGATCGTCTGCCTGACGGAGGAGCCGACCGAAGTGCTTTACGCGCTCGGCCAGCAGCGACGGATCGTCGGCATCTCCGGCTTCACCGTCCGCCCGCCGCAAGCGCGCAGGGAAAAGCCCAAGGTCTCCGCGTTCACCAGCGCGAAGGTGGACCAGATCGTCGCGCTGCAGCCCGATCTGGTCGTCGGGTTCTCCGATATCCAGGCCGACATCGCGCAGGCCCTCGTCAAGAAGGGCGTGGAAGTGTGGATCGCCAACCACCGCTCGGTGGAGGGGATCTTCGCCTACATACGACGCCTTGGAGCGCTGGTCGGGGCGGCAGCCGAGGCGGAGCGCTACGCAGGCGAGCTGCAGGCGCGCGTCGCGCGGGTTGCCCACGCCTCGGCGGCGCTGGCCAGACGCCCGCGCGTCTATTTCGAGGAATGGGATGAACCGTTGATTTGCGCGATTCGCTGGGTATCGGAGCTGATCGAAATCGCGGGCGGCAGCGACGTTTTTGCCGACCGGTCGACCAGCAGCCTTGCCCAAGGGCGCATCGTGCCGGACCCGAAAGAAGTCATCGATGCGGCGCCCGATGTGATCATCGGCTCCTGGTGCGGCAAGAAATTCAGGCCCGAGCAGGTGGCGTCGCGACCCGGCTGGTCGACGATTCCCGCCGTGCGCGACGGCGAGCTGCGCGAGATCAAGTCACCGATCATTCTGCAGCCGGGGCCGGCCGCCCTGACGGACGGGCTGGACGCCTTGCAGGCGATCGTCTCGCGCTGGGTGCAGCGGGCGAGCGCGGGGCAGCTGTCCGACCGTGCCAGCGCGTGACGCGATCCTTCTGCCGGACAGCCTGTCTACGTGCGAGCCAGCCGCAGGCCGAGCTCCTGGCCGAGGCGCCCGAACTGCTCCCAGAAAGGCCAGGAATCGGACAACGGCTGGCGAAACGTCATCTGCAAGCCGTCGGCGCCGTAACTGACTGCCAGGCCGAAGCCGACGGAATGGGCGGGCGAGGGCGTGCATCCTTTGGGCCATTGCAGCAGCATCGATTGCAGTTTTTCATCGAGCCAGGCCTGTGACGCACCCGGTCCGATCAGCACGGCGAATGCGTTGTCGAAGCCCGCAAGGGTCCCCTTCAACTCGACAGCCCGTTTGAAAAAGGCCTGGTGCGAATCGTGTCCGTCGGCTCCCGTGACCGCCGCGGCAAATGAGCTGGCAAACGCGGCGACCGCGCCGAAGATGCGCCCCGATTCGACCCGGTATTGACCGCGCGGAAGGATGAGCATCTGGAGCTGGTCAGCGTGCAAGCTTTCGCATCTCCAGACCGCGGTCGAAACTGTCGAGGGTCCGCTTGACGACGAGTCGGACGCAAAACGACGACCGTTGTCGTACCACATGCACCAGTCAAAAGCGTCGCAATGCCCGTCAAAAGTGAACGCGACGTCTTGCGCCTCGTTGCGGACCTGGCCCCTGACGATCACACCGCTGTACTCCGGGTTGGGCGCGTAGCGCCAGCCCGTGTCATGCGCGCCGATCGAGAACTTCAGGTCCCTTTCCCGCAGCAACTGCTGGTTCTTGCGGACCAGCCATACGATGAAACCGATAAAGGCGGCGAAAAGCAGTGTGAACGCAAACGGGTTCATCGGCGCAGGCTCCTGTCCCAGGCCGGACAATCTTTCACGCGTTGCGCAGCGGCGATACGCCGAAAAGCGCCGCCAGACCGATACTCCCCGTCTAACCGGCTGCGTCAGGGGCGCCTGCAGCCCATGGAGGAAGCGGCGCCACCAGCCGGGCGCCGTCGTAGCCGTCGACTTCGCCCAGATAAGCCGCGTGCTCATTCCAGTCCTGGCAGGCCTGCAGGATCTCCAGCCTGGTCCGCGCCACGAAATTCCACCACATCAGCACCGTCTCACCGAGCGGCTCGCCGCCCAGCAGCACGGCGCGCGCTCCCGCGCTGGATATCATGGACAGCTCGTCGCGGCCGCGGCCCAGGTACAGAAGGGTCCCCGGGGCCAGCGGCTCGCCGCCTGCCGTCAATGCCCCTTGGGTCACCAGCGCCCCATACTCGAACTCGGGGCGCAGCGGCAGTCGCATCGATGAGCCCGGCTCCATCCGCAGGTCCAGGCCGACCAGCGGCGAGTGAACAGCCGCCGGCGATCGCTCGCCCATGGCCTCGCCCGCCAGAACGGTCACGGACGCGCCGCCGCGTGTGATGGTCGGCAAGCTGGGGTAGTGGTCAAAAGCAGGTGCCATCGTCCTGGCGGCGTTGGGCAGCGCGATCCACAACTGAAGGCCATGAATCTGCGATGGCCCCGGGGAGGGCGACTCCTCGGAGTGAGAAATACCGCGCCCGCTGGTCATCAGGTTGAGCTGGCCCGGCCGGATCGGCTGCAAACTGCCGAGGCTGTCGCGGTGCAGGATCTCGCCCTCGATCAGCCAGGTCACGGTCTGCAATCCGATGTGGGGGTGCGGGCCCACTCGCAGACCCCGGGTTCCGGCCAGGTCCGCCGGGCCGATATGGTCGAGAAAACACCAGGCGCCGACCAGCCGCCGCTGGCGGGCCGGCAGTGCGCGCTGTATCCGCAGGCCTTCGCCGACCTCCGCGCTGCGCGCCGGCACCCGCTGCGCAATGGGTGCCGCAGCCGGCGGATCGCAGTCCGCGGACGACGACGGTTGGACCGCGGCCTCGAGGTGGCTCACAGCTTGCTCGCTTGCAACGATTGCGTCCGATTCATGCCCGTGCGCCACGCCCGCTAGGTCTGCGTAGCGCGAGCGCGGGCATCGATCGCCAGACCGGTGGCGCCCGTCTGCGCGACGATCAGCAGGCCGCCTGCGATCGACAGGTTCTTCATGAAGTTGACCATCTGCCCCTGATCGCCGGGCACCAGATGGAAAATGAGTGCGGCCAGGACGGAGAATATCGCCAGCGCGATCGCCACCCATCGCGTTTGAAATCCGATCACGAGCGCAAGGCCGCCGCCCACTTCCAGCAGGATCACCAGCGGCAGCAGCGCGCCGGGCAGCCCCTTGCTGGCCATGTAGCCCTGCATCGCCGCGTAGCCCGTTATCTTCGCAAGCCCGGAAAGCAGAAACAGTTGCGCCAGCAGCACGCGGCCGACAAAGTTCAAGGCAGTGTTCATTCGGATCTCCCCTTGGAAAGAATACTGGCCGCCAGTTTCCTCCGCGAGCGCGCCAGCGTATTCAGTTTTTTTGCAGTCGCCCTTCAAAAAAGAGCGGCGGGGCATTGCAATTGCAATAGACCATCCCCTCAGTGAGCGTAATACTTATCCGTCTCCTGATCTAGGTCCGTCAAACGCAACGGGCTATCGCTTTCCCGCTTGTCCGAATCGGCTGCAATCGACGTCCGGATTGACATCGGTGCGGCCCGATCCGATACTTGCCTGGGGCAACTATCTGGTCGACCGAGGATGGCCGAAGCCGATACGGATCCCGATTGCGTGGCGGGAGTGCGCCGGTTCAGCCGCTTCTACACGCAGCGGCTGGGCCTGCTCGACCGGGAGCTGCTGGCCAGCGGCTTCACATTGACCGAGTCACGCGTGCTCTGGGAGCTTGCCCATAACGCGCCCCTCACGGCGAGCCGGTTGTGCCGCGACCTCGGACTGGACGCGGGCTACCTGAGCCGCCTTCTGCGCCGCTTGCGCACCGGCGGTCTGGTACGCGATCAAGCCTGTCCGCAGGACGCGCGTGTTCACTGGCTGTCGCTGACCGCCAAGGGACGTCGCGCCTTCGAGCGCCTCGACGCGGCTTCGCGGCGCCAGGTGGCTCACATCATTGGCCACCTGTCGGGATCGTCGCAGCGACAACTGGTCGACGCGATGGAGACGGTCCGTCTGCTGATGGCGGTGCCGGCGAACTCCGCGCAGATCACGTTGCACGAGCCCGGGCCGGGCGACATGGGCTGGGTCGTGCAGCGGCACGGCGCCTTGTACGCGCAGGAATTCGGTTGGGACAGTCGATTCGAAGCGCTCGTTGCGCGCATCGCCGCCGATTTCATCGAAGGGTTCAAGCCGGGCCTGGACCGCGGCTGGATTGCGCGGCGCGATGGCATGAACGTCGGTTGCGCGTTCGTGATGCAGGCCCCGCCCGCCGAGTACAGCGACGGGGTTGCGAAGCTCCGAATGCTGCTGGTGGACCCGGCGGCCCGCGGGCACGGACTGGGCGATCGGCTAGTGCGCGAATGCGAGCGCTTCGCCCAGAGCGCGGGCTACCGGCAAATGACGCTCTGGACCAACTCGGTGCTGCAGGCGGCGCGGCGCATCTACCAGCGCAACGGCTGGCAGCTCGTGGGCGAAAAGCCTCACCACAGCTTCGGCCACGACCTGGTCGGCCAGACCTGGAACAAGACGCTGCCCTCGGCGGGCTAGCGCACCCGCCTCGGCCTCGGGTTCGTGCCGGCTCCAAGACTTCCAGGGAATCAACGGCTTACAGGTGGTTCGTGGGGGTCTGGCTGCGGCTCGCTCTGTCAATCGGCACCCGTCCTGCGCATAATGACAAACAGCTCGATCGTGTGTCTGCTCAACCGTTGCGATGGCCTCTTACGGCGACAACCGCTACGCACCGCCCGGCGCCAACGTCGCCGACATTGCAGCGCCATCGGGCGTGGTGCTGGCATCGCGATGGAGGCGCCTTTTCGGATCCTGGATCGATTGGTTCGCGGTCTACCTGCTCGCGCTGCTGCTGGCCACCGCGGGATTTTCGGCGCTGTGGACCCAGCCCAAACCTGCCGCCATGGCGCAGTTTTTCTTTGCGTTCAACGTGCAGAGCCTGCTCAGCGAGCTCTTGTTCCTGCTCGTCAACGGCTATTTGCTGGTTGCCCGTGGCCAGACGATCGGCAAGGTGGCGCTCGGCATGCGGATCTTGCGGCCGGACGGCTCGAAGGTGTCCGCGTCCCGGCTGGTGGGCCTGCGGTACGGCGTCGGTTTCCTCGTCAGCCTGATTCCCGCGCCCGCCGCCCTCTACGGTCTTATCGACAGCCTTCTGATTTTCCGCGAATCACGCCGCTGTCTTCACGATGTGATTGCCGACACGATTGTCGTACGCACCTGACGCCCCGGTTCGACCTGGTGGCATGAACCCTTGTGGCTCTTGACACGGTGTATCTGGCCGAGACGCCCGAAGGCATCGCGCTTTCACTCAGCCCAGCCGGCCCGGTCGCGCGTTTCGCGGCGCTGCTGATCGACACCCTGATCAAGTTCGGACTGTGGCTCGTCTGCGCGACCGCCACATCGTTCCTGGGCGGCCTGGGCAGGGCGCTGCTGTTCATCAGTTTTTTCGTGATCGAATGGATCTATCCGATCGCGTTCGAGCTGGCCATGGGCGGCGCGACGCCGGGCAAGCGTGCAATGGGGCTGCAGGTCGTGATGGATTCCGGCCTGCCGGTGACGCCCGCTGCATCGATCACGCGCAATCTGCTGCGCGCCGCGGATTTTCTGCCCGCGGCGTACGCTGTCGGAGCCGTGTCGATGCTGCTGCGGCGCGATTTCAAGAGGCTCGGTGACCTCGCCGCCGGAACCATCGTGGTTCACGCCACGCCCGTATCGCTGCACGGCGACCTGCCGGCGAGCGTGCCGCACGCGCCTTCACGGCCACTGTCGCTGCGCGAGCAGGCGGCCGTGGTGTCCTGGGCCGGCCGCGCGGCCAGCCTGACGCCGGAGCGCCTGGAAGAGCTGGCTCAATTGGCGCGGCCGGTGACGCAGGAGCGGTCCGGACCGGAACAGGAAGCGCCCGCTGCACGCGCGGGCGGAGACACGCAGGTGCTTCTGGGCGTCGCCCAGTGGCTGATCGGGCGCCGCGACGGAGAGGCATCGTGACCCCGGTCCGTTTCGAAGCCGAATACGGCGCGCTGTGGCGTGAGCTGGAAGCCGCGCTCGATGAGATGGAACGCATCCGGCCCAGGACCTCGCCTTACGACCGCGGCGCGGGCGCCGTATCGCGCCCGCCCGAGGCCATCGGCCCGGCTCGACTGGCCGCGCTGTATCGCCGCTGTTGCGAGCACCTGTCGCTTGCGCAGGCGCGCGCCTACCCGATCGGCCTGATACAGCGCCTGCAGGACCTGACCTATCGTGCGCATCGCCTGATCTATCGCCGCCGTGACTATGGCGCGGCCCGGCTGAAAAGGCTTGTGCTGGTCGAAATTCCCCAAAGCGTTCGCGCGCACCGGATCTACCTGCTGGTGGCGGCCTTGCTGTTCGTGGTTCCGACCCTGCTGGTCGGCGTGACGACCTATCGCGATCCGCAATTCGCGCTGCATGTGCTCGACCCGGCGCATCTGGCGTGGTTCAAGAGCATGTATGCCGACCATGCCGGGCACACCCGCAGCCCGGAGGCGGACTGGTCCATGTTCGGCTATTACGTGATGCACAACATCGGGCTGGGCTTCCAGTGCTTCGCCGGCGGCATCTTCGCCGGCGTCGGCAGCGCGTTCTTTCTGGCCTACAACGGCGTTTTCAACGGCGCGGTCGCCGGCTACCTGACCGAGGACGGCGAGGCGATCAATTTTTACTCCTTCATCGTGACGCATTCGGCATTCGAGCTCACCGCGATCGTGCTCGCGGGCGCGGCCGGATTGCGGATCGGCCATGAATGGGTCGCGCCGGGGCGGCGAAGCAGGATCGATTCGGTCAGGCGCGCCGCCATCGAGGCGGTGGTGCTGGTGTACGCGGTGTTCGGATTGCTGCTCGTGGCGGCGGCGATCGAGGCGTTCTGGTCTTCCGCGCAATGGGTTGCGCCGAGCGTCAAACTGGCGGTTGGAGCGGCCGCCTGGGGCGCGGTCGTGGCCTACCTGGGGTGGCAGGGCCGTCCTCGATCCCATTTGTCTGTCCCTGCCGACCGGCCGCCGCATGAAGGTTGACGCGCTGACCCTGGAGCTGCGCCCGCGCTCGATGAGCGAGGCGACGGATCTGGGCATCCGGCTGGTCCAGGCCAATGCGCGTTCGACCTGGGGGTGTTTCGCGCCCGTTTATGCCGTCGTGGTCGCGCTGGCGCTTTCGACCATCGACGCTGCGCCCTGGCTGCCCGGCCTGCTGATCTTCTGGGCCAAGCCCTGGCTGGATCGCAGTCTGCTCTTCGTGTTCTCGCGCGCGGCGTTCGGCCAGTCGACCGGCCCCGCGGACCTGTGGCAGGCGCGTAAGGCCGTCTGGTGGCAACGGCTGCCCGTGACGCTGAGCTTTCGCAGATTTTCGCTGTGGCGCTCGTATACGCAGCCGATCGACCAGCTGGAGGGCCAGCGCGGATCGGCACTGCATGCCCGGTCCAAGACGATGCTCAACGAGCAGCGCGGCCGGGCCGCCGGGATGCAGTTCGTCTTTGCCAACCTGGAGCTCGCGCTGGCCATCGGACTGCTTGCGCTGGCCGCGTGGTTCTCGCTGCCAGGCTACGACACATGGTTGGTGCCCTGGCTGACCGGCGGTTCAGAGTCCGCGGTGTGGCTGCTTACGCTGACGTACTGCGCGGTGGTCCTGTTTGTCGAGCCGTTCTACGTCGCGGCCGGTTTCGCGATGTATCTGAATCGCCGCGTCCAGCTCGAGGCGTGGGATGTCGAGCAGGAATTTCGCCGTGCTTTCGGCTGACCCCCGACCGCTGGCGGCGCGGCGGCCGGACAGACGCCGGGGCGCCTTGAGCCTGTGGGCGGCCGCGCTGCTGCTGGGTCTGGCCTGCGCCGGGCCCGTGCGACCCGCCGAGCTGCCCTCACGAAGCGAGCTGGACGCGATCGTCAAGACCTTGCGCGCCGACCCGGATCTGAAAACCACCCAGCGCGCCAAAGTGCTGCGACTGAAGAAGTCGCCGAGCAAGGAGCAAGCGCCGCAAGCGCCTCCCGCGTGGTGGCTGCAGCTGATGCGCTGGATCGGCGAGGCGTTCGGCTGGCTCGCCGAGACAGCCCGCTGGCTGATCTGGCTGCTGGGCGCGCTGGCGGTGGCGCTGATCGCGGTGTCGGTGCGCCGGTGGGCCAGGGAGCGGGCCGACGCCGTGGCCGATCTGTCGCCGCCGCCCCCGA
>DATBCD010000063.1:0-51374 GCA_036270655.1 Burkholderiaceae bacterium | reverse complement strand
CGCGAGGCCAACGACTTCATCCTGGAGTTCCTGGGTGCGGCCCTTCTGGCGGGCGGAATCTGGCGGCTCGGATTGGCGCACGGGCCGGTGTTGCTGCGGTCGCTGCCGGTTGTAGCTGGCGTCGGCGTCGTCTACGCGGCCCTGGCTGTCGGCCAGCGAACCGCTCAGGCGATTCATTACGGGCGGGCATTAAGAGGCCGCCGACAACAGGCTCGCTGAAGGGCGGGCTGGGCCGGTGAGCTCTCGAGACGGCGCTACTCCCCTTGCCCGCGTCAGCGGGAGAGGGTGAGGGTGCGGGCTGAAGCGCGATTGTCCGTGTCTTGCTACTGCAGGCTGTCGCCGCCCGCGCGCGCATTGCCGCGATTCAAGGCCCACACGGCCGCCTCCAGGCGGCTCTTCAGGTTCAGCTTGCGCAGCAGGTTCTTGATGTGGACCTTGACGGTCGCGTCGGAAATGCCGAGCTGACGGGCGATCTCCTTGTTGTTGTGCCCCAGCGCCAGGCTGCCCAGGATCTGGTTTTCCCGCTCGGTGAGCTCGGCGTCGTCCTGCGCCGGCGGCGCAGCCGAAGCGCGGGTCAGCACGGCCGCGATCCGGCTTTCCAGCACCACGCTGCCGCGCGCCGCCAGCTTGAGACGGGAGCACAGATCCTCCGGCTCCAGATCCTTCAGCAGATACCCGTCGGCGCCGGCGCGCATCGCCTGCAGCACGTCCCGTTCGTCGTCCGACACCGTCAGCATGATGCAGCAGGTGCGCCGGTTCAGTTTCTTGATGCCTTGCAAGGTCGCGATACCGGACAGGCCCTTCATATTCAGGTCGATCAGCACGATGTCGGGCTCGACCTCGCTGACTAGCTCGATTCCGCGCACGCCGTTGCACGCCTCGCCGACGAACTCCAGCTCCGGATCCGATTCGATCAGCTGCGCGACACCCCGCCGGAACAGCGCGTGGTCGTCGATCAGCAGCACTCGTGTGGACATCGGTTCAGGCATCGCCTCGCGCGGCGGGCTCGGGCGTCATTCGATCGGGCGCGAACGTGACGCAGACCCGCGTTCCGCCGCCTTCCCCGGGCTCCAGGGCGAGCTCGCCTCCCAGGGAACTGGCCCGCTCGCGCATGATACTCAATCCATAGTGCTTATCATCCGACTGCAGAGCCGACAGGCCACGGCCATCGTCCTCGATCACGACGCGCACCCGGTGGTCCTGCCCGTAGCTGAGGGCCACATGGACCCGTTTCGCACCGGCATGCCGGACCGTATTGGTGATCGCCTCGCGCACGATCTGGAGCACGTGGAATTCCTCGTTGATTCCGAGACGGCAGCCGGCGAGCTGGTTGTCCACCGAAACGGCCAGATCGTTGCGGTGCGAAAACTCGTTCGCGATGTCCTGCAGCGCGGCGGCGATGCCGCCCCGGCCGACCTGCGTGCGAAACGCGCTGATCAGCTCCCTGACTTCCCGGTAGGCACCATTCAACCCGTCCCGCAATTCCTGGGCCGTCGCGACGGCGCTGGCGGGTGGCGCACCGGCGTCCAGGCTGTGCTGCAGGCGCGCCACCTGGATTTTCATGTACGCGAGCGATTGGGCCAGCGAATCGTGCAGCTCGCGCGCAATGGCGCTGCGCTCTTCCAGCAGGGCGACGCGCTGCGCCTCGTGGCTTCGGATCACGGTGGACAGCGCGACCCCGAGCAGCCGCGCGAAGTTTTCCGCGAACTGGACGCGGGTGTCGTCCATGGCGGCGGTCGCGTCCAGCTCCGCCGCCAGCATGCCGACGGCCAGATCGCCCTTGCGAACCGGAAGCAGAAGGCTGCGTGTCCCGTTCTTGTCGCGCGCCGGCAGCAGGCGCGCGGTGATCTCGGTGCCGACCGGCTCGGCCGTGGTCTCGCCCAAAATGTCCGGCGCCGCGCCGGTCGAGAGAATTTCGGGCGCCGCCAGCGCGACGCGCACCGTCCGCGTCAGGCGCAGTCCGACCGTGCGGGCCTGCAGCGTCTGCTCCAGGATGCCCAACGCGCTGACCACGTGCAGCTCGGAGATATCGTTCTCCCCGAGCAGCTTCGCGGTCCGGCACAGGTTTTCCAGCGCCGTCGTCTTCGCGCTCAGCAGCTCGCTGCTGGCGTGCCGCAGCCAGCGGCCCTCGGCTTCGAAACCGGCCTGCCTTCCGGCCAGATCGCGCAAGCTGGTCACCAGTCGATCGATTTCATCGCCGGGACGCTGCCCGACCAGCGGCGCCAGCAGCGCCAGCGCGGCGTCGGCGCGGCGAATCAGCGCGTCGCGCGCGCCCGAAAGCAGCAGCAGCGCCCCTGCGAGGACCAGCACCAGGCATCCTCCCTGCAGCAGCAGCATCACGGGCTGGCGTTCGCGCCACGTCTTCTGCAGCTCCTGCACGGTCGAGCAGGCGCGGTGGGGGACCTGCGCCGGCGCCTCGCACGCCTGTTCGATGGCGGCCAGGTCGCCGGCAAAGAAATTCTGAAGCACCACGGTGCCCCAGAACATCAGCGTACAGGCTACGGCCATGCCGGCCGCGAGGGCCAGCAGGCGCGTGAAAAGCGGGTACCGTTTGAGGCGCTGAGGCCAGAACACGATAACTCCCGATGACGCTTTACCTGATTTCAGCATGGGCGCTGGTCTTGCTCTACGCGACGGTAATCGGAGTGTGGACCGGCGGCCTGGTGGCACCGGCGCTGGGCGTCGGCGCGCTGATGCTCGGCGCCATTGTCCTTCAGGCCGCCAGCTTCGGGCGGGCGCGGCGCCGGGCGCGCGGCGCTAACGCCGCCGATCGGGTCGTGGTGGCGGCCGGGCTGTGCGAGGCGGTCTCGGCCCCCGCCGCGGTGGTCGCCGCAGGCCTGGTGCGGGACGCCAATCGGGCCTTTCTGGCGTTGCTGGACTTCGGAGGGCGGCGCGACGAGGTGATCGGTCTGCCGATCTCCAACCTGGTCCATCCGCTCGACCAGGGACGGCTGGTCGCGCTGCTGGCCTCCGATGCGGGCCAGGACGAGACCGACCGGCCCGCCGCGCTTCGGATGCTCAAAGCCGATGGCAGCTCGGTGAGGGCTCAGGCCTGCACCTCGCAGCTGGCCGGCGAGCCCGGCACCTCGCTGCTGCAACTGGGTCTGGACGCGCTGGCGGAGGCTCCCGCGAGCGGCTCCGACATTTCCAGCGTCGTGCTGCACCAGCTCGATCTGGTCGTCGTTTCGGTCGATTCCGGCGGCGAGATGACCTATGCGAATCGGGCCTGGGAGCGCCTGGCCGGAGATCCCCAGGTCGACGTGCGCGGGCGCACGTTCCCCGCCTACCTGCATCCCGGGGACCGCGATCCGGTCGAGAAGGATTTCGCGCGACTGCTCAACGGGCGGCTCGATCACCTGGCGCGGGAGGCGCGCCTGATTTCGACCGACGGCAGCGTGCACTGGATGGATCTGAGGGCCCATCCCTGCGTGCTCGGGGACGGCGAGGTGATCGGGGTGCTGGCCACGCTGCACGAAATCACGCCACGCAAGAAAGTCGAGGAATCGGCAACGGCCGCGCGCCGGCTTCTTCCGATGACGTTGCTGGCGAATTTCCCGGGCATGGTGTACCGGGCCCGCAACGACGCCGATTGGACGATGGATTTCGTCAGCGACGGAAGCCTGGAGCTGACCGGCTTCGAGCCGTTCGAGCTGGTCAAGAACGCCCGCACCTCGTACGCACAGCTTATCCATCCGGACGACCGGGAGTTCGTCCGCCAGCAGGTCGAATCGAACCTCGCGCTGCGCAAGCCGTTCCGGATGACCTATCGGATCGTCGATGCGCAAGGCAAGCAGTGCTGGGTGTGGGAGCAGGGCTGCGGCGTCTTCTCCTCCACCGGCGAGGTGCTTGCGCTCGAGGGCTTCATCACGGACGTACGGATGCGCGCCAGCGCCGATCAGCAGACGCTGCGGCGGCTGGGCATCCAGCCGGGCACCGAGCCGGCCGACGAGCCGCATTTGCGCCAGGCGTTGTCGTACGTGCTGCATCATTCGGCGGCGGCCCGCTATGCGTGTGCGCTGTTCTGGATCGACATCGACGATTTCGACCGGGTGCGCGAACAGCTGGGGGCGCGCGGCGCCGATCAGGCCATCGGGATGCTGGCCGACCGGCTCGACGCCGTGCAGGCCCCTGGGTCGACCGTGGCCCGCCTCGGCTCCGGGCAATTCGCGGTGCTGCTGACCGACTTTCGCCTGGGCGGCGCCCCGCGGGCGGTGCCCGAGGACAAGGAGGTCATGCCGGCGTGCTCCAACATCGCCGGCTCGCTGGCGCGCGCGTTCGCCACGCCGCTGCCCCTGGACGGCGGGCCATGGTCACCGACTGCCAGCATCGGGGTCGCCATCAGCAATGCGCGCTACGAATCGGCCGACATGATGCTGGCCGCGGCGCGCAGGGCGGCGCTGGAGGCGCGGCAGCGACTCGGCCCCGGGCACTGCGAATTCGCCGACGAGTGAACCCCCAGTGGCACGGTAAGCCCCGTTGCCTCGTGCTCTGGGGATTCATGACCGGCCCGCCCCCTCAGCGGGCGCGCCCTTCCGGTTGGGTGCGCAACCGAAGCGGATCGTAGAACGGCGTGCGCACCACGGTCGCCGGCCGCTCGATGCCCTCGCTGCGTACCGACACGCGCGTGCCCAGGTGGATGGCGCTCGGCACCAGGTGGACCATCGCCAGCGATTGCATCAGGAAACGGCTGTAGGAGGCGGAGGTGACGACGCCGACCTTGTCGCGCCCGATGAAAATCTCCGAGCCGGCCGCTACCGCATCGCCGTGCTCGACCGCCAGGCCGGCCTGCCTGAACCGCTCGCGCCCGCGCAATCGGAGCACGGCCTTTTTTCCGGTGTACTCGGCCGTCTTGTCAAGGTCGACCGCCCAGTGCATGTTCGCCTCCCAGGGCGTGACGTCGCCCTCGGGCATGTCGAAGGGATAGAACAGCAGCGCGGCTTCGACGCGGGTCAGCTCGAGCGCCGACCACGAGGCGGCGACCACTCCGGCGGACTTGCCGATCTCCAGGATCGCGTCCCAGATCCGGATCGCATCGCGCGACGCACAGAAGATCTCGTAGCCTCGCTCGCCCGAGTAGCCTCCGCGGCTGATCACCACCGCAAGCCCGAACAGCGTGGTGCTCACATGGTCCATATAACGCAACCCGGCCAGCGGCGCGGCGCAGTGGGGAGCCAGCACGCCGAGCGACGCAGGGCCTTGCAGGGACAGCGCGTGCACGTCGCGGTCCGGTTCGATCGATACGCGTTTGCCGGATGCGAGCTCGGCCAGCGCGGCCGGCGTGCCACCGCTGCCGTGCGAGACGCGAAAGGCGTCCGCCGCATCGCGTATCAGCATGACGTCGTCGGCCAGTGCCCCTTCGTGATCGACTTCGGCCCCCAGCCGCGCGCTGCCGGGTTTCAGGCGGGCGACGTCGATGCAGACGAGGCGGTTGAGCACGTCCTGGGCATCGGGCCCCCGGACATGGACGATGTTGAGCGCCGACACGTCGTACAGCGCCGCGCGCGTGCGCGTGGCGATCACCTCCTCGTGGGGGTCGGTCCGATAGCGCCACGGCAGCGGCGTGTGATTCCACAACTCACCGTCCAGCGCGGAGCCGAGCTCGCGGTGCCTCGCGTTCAGGATCGACTGTCGTTCAATCGTTCGCGTATCCATGGGATGCGGCGCGGTTGCAGCGCAGCGTCGCGCAGTCCGCGCGGGCTCGGCGCCGTTCTCGACCCTGATTCGATTTGACCGGCTCGGATTTTGTGCTCGGCCCCGTGCCGGAGACAATTCTCACGACGAGTTAACACCAAGTAGGTAACGGTGCGGCGCACCAAATTGGGCGCACGATGCTCACCGCAATGCACCATGAATGACGCGCCCGGCGGGCCGCTAACACTTTGGTGGTAACCCCTCATGAGCATTGTTCGATGCAGGAACGCGTCTCGATAATCGTTGCGAATTACAAAATGAAATGAAGAAGTCTCGACAGTCGACGAGGGCGATTCGAAATGGCGCGTGATCCGAAGTACGACGTTCTGTTCCAGCCGGTCAAGATCGGTCCGAAAACCCTCCGCAATCGCTTCTACCAGGTCCCGCACTGCATCGGTGCCGGCTCCGACAAGCCGGGCTTCCAGGCGGCGCATCGTTCGTTGAAGGCCGAGGGCGGCTGGGCCGGCATCAACACCGAGTACTGCTCGATCCATCCGGAATCGGACGACACGCACCGGCTGTCGGCGCGCATCTGGGACCAGGGCGACGTGCGAAACCTGCGCGCGATGACCGAGCACATCCACAAGTACGGCTCGCTGGCAGGGGTCGAGATGTGGTACGGCGGCTCGCACGCGCCGTGCATGGAGTCGCGCGCGACCCCGCGCGGCCCGAGCCAGTATGCGTCGGAGTTCGAGACGCTGACCTATTGCAAGGAAATGGACCTGGCCGAGATCGCGATGGTCCAGCAGTATTACGTGGACGCGGCGCTGCGGGCGCGCGACGCCGGTTTCGACATCGTCTACGTGTACGGCGCGCACTCCTATCTGCCGCTGCAGTTCCTTTCGCACTATTACAACAAGCGCACCGATCAGTACGGCGGGCCGCTGGAGAACCGCGCCCGCTTCTGGCTGGAGACGCTGGAGAAAGTGCGGCGCGCGGTCGGCCACGACTGCGCGATCGCCACGCGCTTCGCGGTCGACACGCTGTTTGGACCGAGCCAGCTCGAGGTCGAGGTCGACGGGATGAAATTCGTCGAAATGGCCGACCCGCTGGTCGACCTGTGGGACGTCGATGTCGGCGATATCGCCGAGTGGGGCGAGGATGCCGGGCCGTCGCGCTTCTACCAGCAGGGGCACCAGGTTCCCTGGACCAAGTTCATCAAGCAGGTCGCCAAGAAGCCGGTGCTCGGGGTCGGGCGCTTCACCGATCCGGAGAAGATGACCGAGATCGTGACCAAGGGGATCGCCGACATCATCGGAGCCGCCCGGCCGTCGATCTCCGATCCCTTCCTGCCCAGGAAGATCGAGGAGGGCCGGATCGACGACGTGCGCGTGTGCATCGGCTGCAATGTCTGCATCTCGCGCTGGGAGATCGGCGGACCGCCGATGATCTGCACCCAGAACGCGACCGCCGGCGAGGAATACCGGCGCGGCTGGCACCCGGAACGCTTCCCGAAGAAGAGTTCGGACGATTCGGTCCTGGTGATCGGCGCGGGCCCCTCGGGCGCCGAGTGCGCGCGCGTTCTGCTGGAGCGCGGTTACACGGTCCACCTGTATGACCAGGCCGAGAAGATCGGCGGCCACATGAACAGCGTGATGACGCTGCCGGGCCTGGGCGAGTGGGGCTACCACCGCGACTATCGCGAGCAGCAGATCGCCAAGCTGGTCAGGAAGAACAAGCAGTCGCAGGTGATGCTCGGGCAGAAGCCGATCACCGCCGAGCAGGCGCTGAAGTACGGCGCCGACAAGATCGTCGTGGCGACCGGATCATCGTGGAACACCGACGGCACCAACTGCCTGAGCCACGAGCCGATCCCGGGCGCCGATGCCTCGCAGCCGGACCAGCTGACCCCCGAGCAGGTCCTGTCCGGCAGGAAGAAGATCGGCCCGCGGGTCGTGATCCTGAACGCCGACACCTACTTCATGGCGCCCAGCCTGGCCGAGAAGCTGGCGCTGGCCGGCCACCAGGTCACGATCGTGACCGGCGTGCATCTGGCCAACTACATGCACTTCACGCTGGAGTATCCGAACATGATGCGGCGGCTGCACGAGCTGCACGTGAAGGAGGAGCACAACACCTTCTGCTCCCGGATCGAGAAGGGGCGGCTCGAGGTGTACAACATCTGGGGCGAGGGCTCCAAGCGCAGCTACCGCGGCCCGGGCAAAGTGCCGCGCGACCCGAACAAGACGCAGCGCTGGCTCGAGTTCGATTCGCTGGTGCTGGTGACCGGCCGGCATTCCGAGGACGGCTTGCACCGCGAGCTGAAGGCGCGCCAGGGCGAATGGGCCGCCAACGGCGTGAAGGCCGTGTACCTGATCGGCGACGCCGAGGCGCCCCGGCTGATCGCGGACGCGACCTTCACCGGGCATCGCCTGGCGCGCGAAATCGAGGAACCCGACGCCCAGTATCCGAAGCCGTACCGGCGCGAAGTTGCGGTGTGGGGGGCGCCTCATATGCCGGGAGGGGCGATCGAGATCGTCTATCAAGGTTGACCGCGCGCCGCGCCCGCAGTTTTCCCCCAGATGCGGGTGCAATGGCGCGCGGTCTTCTGACCGGGCGGTCGCGGCGGAGGCGGTGGGTGGTGCGATGAACGATGCGAACGTCGGCTCCGCAGTGCTCGCTCCGGAGCAGATCACCCGGGTGGTTTTCGAAGGATTCGCGCCGGCGGCGGTCGCCCTGTTCTATGCGATCGGATGGGCTGCGATCGCGGCGTTCGCCTGGGGCTGCTACGTCCAGGTTCGCAAGTACCGCCGCGGCCAGCCCGATCCGGCCGCGCTCGCCGGGCTGCGCCGGCGCCTGCAGCAGATGGTCGCATCGGTGCTGTCGCATCGGACGGTGGCACGGCGCGACGGCGCCGTCGGCTGGGCCCATCGGCTGATCTTCTACGGCTTTGCGCTGCTGTTTCTCGGCACCTCGATCATCACGCTGCAGGTCGACGTGTCCGAGCCGCTGTTCGGTTGGAAGTTCTGGTACGGCGACTTTTACCTGGCGTTTTCGCTGGTGCTGGACCTGGCCGGCGTCGCGCTGATCGCAGGCCTGATTTACATGATGATCCGCCGGGGGTGGGTGCGGCCGCCCAAGCTGGACTACGCGCGGCCCGACCGCCAGCCGGGCGACCCGGATGCCGACCGCAGGTCTTACAGGATCGAGGACTGGGCGTTTCTCTGGACCCTGATCGTGATCGGCGTCACCGGCTATGTGCTGGAGGCGGCCCGCCTGGTCTGGCTGCAGGATCGCCCCGATGTCTGGTCGACCCGGATCTGGTCGCCGGTTGGGGCCGTGATCGCGGAGGCGATGCGCGGCAGCGGACTGTCCAGCGACGCGGCCGGTTCGCTGCGGGACGGGCTCTGGTGGTTCCACGGGATCGTGGCGCTCGCGTTCATCGCGCTGGTGCCGCGCACCAAAGTCAAGCACATATTCACCGCGATGGGATCGCTCGCGGTGCGCGATCCGCTGGCCGCTCAGCGTTTGCCCAAGCTGCAGCCGCAGTCGGTACAGGCCGGATACGCGCGCATCACCGATCTGACCTGGAAGCATTTGCTAAGTCTGGACGCCTGCACGAAGTGCGGCCGCTGCCACGAGGCTTGCCCCGCACGCGCCGCGGGCGCGCCACTGTCGCCGCGGGATCTGATCCTGTCGCTCCGGGAACATTCGAACCGCTCGCTGGAGCGCAATCTGATTCCCGGAGATGCGGACCTGGATATTCACGGGGGCAAACCCGGCCAGGTGTCGCAGGAGACGCTGTGGTCGTGCCGGACCTGCATGGCCTGCGTGGAGATCTGCCCGGTTGGCGTCGAGCACGTGCCCGTCATCGTTCAGATGAGACGCAAGCTCGTCGAGGGCGGCCAGATGGACCCGTTGTTGCAGAAGACCTTGCAGACCATCCACAAATCCGGCAACTCGTTCGGCGAGTCCAAGCGCAAGCGCGGGGCGTGGACCAAGGCACTGCCGTTCCCGGTCAAGGACGCCCGCAAGGAAGCGGTCGACCTGCTGTGGTTCGTCGGCGACTACGCCTCGTTCGATCCGCGCAATCAGAAGGTGTCGCAGGCCTTCGCGCGCCTGCTGCATGCGGCCGGCCTGGACTTCGGCATCCTGTACGACGCGGAGAGCAACGCGGGCAACGACGTGCGGCGGGTCGGCGAAGAGGGCCTGTACGAGCATCTGGCCGAGTCCAATATCGCCGCGCTCGGGTCGGCCCGCTTCAATCGGATCGTCACCACCGATCCGCACTCGCTGAACACGATCCGCAACGAATATCCGCAGTTCGGCGGCAGCTGGCAGATCGTCCATTACACGACGCTCCTGGTGGAGCTGCTGCGGCAGGGGCGCCTGCGAATCGAGCCGCGCCTCGGTTTGCGGGCCACGTATCACGATCCCTGCCACCTGGGGCGCTTCAACAAGGAATACGACGCCCCGCGCGAGCTGCTGCGTGCCACCGGATGCGAGCTGGTCGAAATGGCGCGCAGCCGCGACAACTCGTTCTGCTGCGGAGCCGGCGGCGGTCGCATCTGGATGCCGGATCCGGTCGGAAAGGAAAAGCCGGCGCAGATCCGGATCCGCGAGGCGGCCGGGATCGAAGGCCTGGAGGTGTTCGTGGTGGCCTGCCCGAAGGATCTGACGATGTTCGAGGATGCGGTCAAGACGACCGGCAACGAGGGACGCATCGTGGTGCGGGAATTGCTCGAGTTGATCGAGCAGTGCGTGACGGACGACGTCGCGCAACCCGAAGATGCGATCGCATGACAGGCGGCTTTTCGGGGATCGAGGCGAGTTGATCAAACTACTGGTTCCGGTCAAACGCGTAGCTGCGCTGGAAGACGACTTCCGGATTGATGACGACGGGCGGGACGTCGATCCGGACGATTTGAACTACGACCTGAACGAGTGGGACACCTTCTCGCTCGAGCAGGCCGTTCTGATCAAGGAAGCCGGCTCGAGCGACGTGCAGGTCATCGCAGCGA
The DNA here is from genome assembly GCA_036270655.1 of Burkholderiaceae bacterium. Classification (GTDB taxonomy): domain Bacteria; phylum Pseudomonadota; class Gammaproteobacteria; order Burkholderiales; family Burkholderiaceae_F; genus VBCK01. The sequence goes on along the minus strand of DATBCD010000063.1, from coordinate 40,722 downwards.
CGGTCGGCCCCGAGCAGTGCGACGAGGTCTTGCGTGCCTGCCTGGCCAAGGGGGCGGACCGGGCGCTGCGGGTCTGGGACGATGCGATCGCCGGCTCGGACCCGATCGCGATCGCCCGCGTGCTGGCATCGCTCGTGCGGCGGGAGCAGCCCCAGCTGGTGCTGGCGGGGGCGCAGAGCTCCGATCACGGGCATGCGACCACCGGGATCGCGCTGTCGGCGGCCCTGGACTGGCCGCACGTGGCGGTAGTGACGGCCCTGAAGTACGGCGCGGGCGACGCGAAGGCCCTGGCCACGCGCGAGCTGGAAGCCGGCGCCCTGCAGGATGTCGAGGTGGCCTGCCCGGCCGTGCTGACGATTCAGCTCGGCATCAACAAGCCCCGTTACGCGTCGCTGCGCGCGATCAAACAGGCGGCCGCCAAACCGATCGAGGTGCTGGGTCTGGACGAGCTGGCGCTTGACAGAACCCAGGTCGGGGAGGCCGGCTCCGCGTCGCGCGTGCGCCGCATCGCCATTCCGGAAAAGGGGCGCGCGCAGATGATCGAGGGCACCGCGCAGGAGCAGGCTGCTCGCCTGGCCCGGATCATCCGCGAATTCAGGGCGGCGTGACGATGAGCGGAATCCTGATCCTGGCCGAGCACCGCAACGGTGAGCTGCGTCCCATAACCCACGAGCTGATCGCGGCGGCCCGGGAAGTGCGCACCGGCATCGGCGAGCGCGTGACGGTGGCGATCGTCGGGTCGCAGGCCGGGCGGTTCGTGCCGGCGTTGAGTGTCGAGGGCGTCGACGAGATCCTGACACTGGCCTCGCCGCAGCAGGAGTTCGACGCCGACATCACCGAGGCCGCGCTGTCGGCTGCGATGTCCGAGACCGAACCGGCGCTGGTCCTGCTGGGCCACGGTGTCGATTCCATGGACTATGCGGCCGCGTTCGCGATCCGGCATGGCACCGGGTTCGCAACCGACGTGTTCAAGCTGGGCTTCGACAGCGGGCAGCTGGTCGCAACCCGCGGCGGCTACGGGCAGAAAGTCAATGTCGAGCTGGATTTCCCGGGCAAGCGGACCGTCGTGCTGTGCCTGCGCGCCGGAACCTTCAAGCCGGACCTGAAGCCGGCCAGTCCCCCGGTGCGCAGCCTGGCGCCGGCGTGGCCCGCACCCAGCGCGCGCTTCGGCCCCTTGATCCCGCCCGCCGCAACCGACGACATCGATGTGGCCACGGTCGACTTCATCGTGTCGGTCGGGCGCGGGGTGGGCGAGGAGGACAACGTCGAGCAGTTTCGCGAGCTCGCGACCCGGCTGGGGGCGACGCTGGGGTGCTCCCGGCCGATCGCCGACTCGGGGTGGCTGCCCAAGTCACGCCAGGTCGGTCAGTCCGGGAAGACTGCGGTCAACTGCAAGCTGTACATCGCGATGGGTATTTCCGGCGCGATTCAGCACCTGGCCGGGATGAAACACGTCGATACGGTGGTCGCCGTCAATACGGATTCGAACGCCTCGATCTTCAGCGTGGCCAAGTACGGGATCGTCGGCGACATGTTCGAGATCGCACAAGAGTTGAGGAAGCAGTTCGAGTGAGTGGCCCGAAACTTGCATCCATTTTTTATCGCAAACGGTTGGTGCGCGGCCGGGTCGGACCCCCGGGCTCGCTGCTCCCGGACCTGGAGTTGAGCGGGATTCACGATGCAGGACAGCGGAACACTCAAGAGCGCCGTCGCGGTTGCGCCGCAGGCGGTGCAGGCCGCGACGCTCCAGCGGAAGATCGACTGGACCGGCGCCTTCTGGGTTGCCAGCGGCGTGCCGGCGCTGGTTCTGTTCTCCGTCGGGGCCGTGGCGGCCACGGTCGGCCGCCCTTCCTGGCTGGTGTGGATGATTTCGATCGGGTTCGGTTTCGTCCAGGCCTTCACGTACGCGGAGATCGCGGGATTGTTTCCGCACAAGTCGGGCGGCGCGTCGGTGTATGGCGCCATCGCCTGGGTCCGGTACGGAAAGTTCATCGCGCCGGTTTCGGTCTGGTGCAACTGGCTGGCCTGGTCCCCGGTGCTGGCGATCGGGTCGGGGCTGGCCGCCGGATACGTGTTGAGCGCGTGCTTTGCGCCCGATGCGGCGGTCAACACCTGGCACATCAAGCTGCTCGACCTGGGAGCGGTCAAGCCGGGGCTGTTCCTGCGGATCGACGCCACTTTCGTGATCGGCGCCATCCTGATGCTGGCGGCCTTCGCGATCCAGCACGGCGGCATCCTGCGTTCGGCGCGCGTGACGCTGATCCTGGGCGTCGCTTCGCTGATCCCGCTCGGGCTGATCGCGATTGTTCCGATCCTGACCGGCGACATGACGCGATCGCACTTCTTTCCGATCGTTCCGCTGGCGCACGATGCGCAGGCCCGCGTGATCGACGGGCAGTGGAACGCGGCGGGCTGGACCTTGATGGCCGGGGGCCTGTTCATCGCGGCCTGGTCGACCTACGCGTTCGAGACCTCGGTGTGCTACACGCGCGAATTCAAGGATCCGCACCGCGATACGTTCAAGGCGATCTTCTTCTCCGGCCTGCTGTGCATCGCCATCTTCACGCTGGTGCCGATGGCGTTCCAGGGGCATCTGGGACTGGGCCAGATAGTCACGCCTGCCGTGCTGGATACGAACTGCAAGGTCCTGACTGCTCCGATCTACGACGGAATGCTGTCGCCCTCGATCTACAGCGGGATGGGGGTCGGCGCCGTGATGGCGCGCATGGTGGGCGGGGGAGCGCTGGTCGAGCGGATCATCGTGGTGATGCTGATCCTGGCCGTGGTGCTGGCGATCATGACGGCGATGGCCGGGTCGTCGCGGACGCTCTACCAGGCATCGGTCGACGGCTGGCTGCCGCGCTACCTGTCGCACGTGAACTCCCACGGCGCTCCGACCCGCGCGATGTGGACCGATCTGAGCTTCAATCTGATCGCCCTGCTGATGTCGGACTACGTGTTCGTGCTGGCCGCCTCGAACGTGGGCTACGTGGTGTTCAACTTCCTCAATTTGAACGCCGGCTGGATCCACCGGATGGACCGCGGACAGTGGAAGCGCCCGTTTCGTGCGCCGACCTGGGTGATCGCGGCCGGAACGTTGCTGGGCTTTGTGAACCTGGCCTTGATGGGCCTCGGGGCGGACGTGTACGGCGCCGGCACGCTGAAAGCCGGCCTGATCTGCGCCTCGCTGATTGTTCCGGTGTTCCTGTTCCGGCACTACATCCAGGACAAGGGCGTGTTTCCCAAGACGATGAGCGAGGACCTGGAGTTGAACGACGACCAGGCGCTGATCAAGCGCGCCGGGATCCTGCCGTACCTGGTGCTGGCGGCCGGAGCCGGGGTTGTCTGGGTTTCACATGGGCTGGCGGCGGGTTGAGACGAATCGGTGGGATGCCGCGCGACGCGCCGGGGCCGTGACGAGGAGTTCGGAGGAGAGGGGTTGGGGGTTGAGTCGGACGCAGTCCGGTGACACTGGGTGGTGAGAGATTCTGGAGCGGAGGACGGAGTATGAAGAGGCTAGCGTATTTAACGTGGTGTATAGCAGCCGCACTGATCTGGACGCGCGCATCGGCGGCCGTAACGCCGCAGGAAGCCGAGCGGCTGGGCAAGGATTTGACGCCGTTCGGGGCGGAGAAGGCCGGCAACGCGGACGGCACGATACCCGCCTACGAGGGAAATGACACGCCGTTGCCCGGCTGGGAGTTCGGCAAGGTTCGGAAGGAGTACTGGAAGTACAAGGACGAAAAGCCGCTGTTCTCGATCGACGCCTCCAACGTCGACAAGTACGCCGCGCACCTGACCGACGGCCAGATCACGGCGTTGAAGACGGTCAAGGGCTATCGGATGGACGTCTATCCGACCCACCGCACCTGCGGGATCACACCGGCCTATGCCGAGCGCACCAAGGCCAATGCGACCGAGGCCAAGATCGGCGCCGACGGCTGGTCGCTGGAGCACGCGAAGGCCTCTGGCGTTCCCTTTCCGATCCCGAAGTCGGGCGTGGAAGTGATGTACAACGTCAAGCTGCGTCCGCAGGGCGTCGGCGCGGTCTACAACGACGGCACCAGCGTCATCAGTCCGCGCCCGGGCACCAGCGAGTTCACGTGGTACCAGTGGTACCTGCTGCAGTACTGGCCCACCAAGCGTGCCGACCGGCAGAACGTCGAGGAGGAGGGCAACGTCGACTTCTACGTCTTCTACAACTACTCGAAACCCGCCGCGTTGGCCGGTCAGGGTTTCGTCGGCACGATCTGGCAGAACAAGGATCCGGAGCAGTACTACTACTTCCCCGGCCAGCGCAGGGTGCGCCGCCTGCCGACCTATGTGTTCGACACGCCGCTGATCGGCTTCGAGAACCAGTACCTGGTCGACGAGCAGGCCGGCTTCTGGATGACGCTGGACCGGTACGAATGGAAGCTGCTGGGCAAGAAGGAGGTCTACGTCGGTGCCAACGACTTCGGCATGTGGGACTACAAGGCCGACCCGAAAGTCGTGTTCGACAAGACCTTCGTCAACCCGGCCTACCGCCGCTACGAGCTGCGCCGGGTCTGGGTGGTCGATGCGCACATCAAGCCGGGCTTCCGCCACCTGGCGCCGCACCGCACCTACTACGTCGACGAGGACAGCTGGAACATGGTCGAGCTGACCGACTACGACAAGGACGACAAGGTCTGGAAGGACGTGGTGACATGGCCGGCCCCGATCTGGGAGGTCGGCAGCCTGTGCACCGCGATGCCTTTCATGATGTGGGACCTGCAGGGCGGCCGCTACGTGGTCGACTGGATGTCGATCGGCGGCGGCAAGGACATCCAATGGGTCAAGCTGGGCGATCCCGATGCCAAGGCGGCCTGGATGAAGCCGGACTACTACACGCCGGAGACGCTGCGGTCGCTATCCGAACGTTGAGTGACGGAGCCGGGCGACTTGCTTCGGTGAAGGTCCGGAACCAGACCAATAAGACGGCCATGCAGGGCCTCGAGCGGTCCTGCAGCCAAGAACAGAGAAGGGGGATTCGATGCGAACAAGACTTGGTGGTGCGCGGTCCTGGATCGCGCTTGGGGCGGTGGCGGCCGCGCTTTCCGGGCCGGCATATTCGTTTGATTTCAAGGCCGGGGAGTACGTTGACGGCAGCCTGATCTCGCTGATCACCGGGGGCTTCAGCCAGCGGTTGCGGGACCAGAACTTCAACCTGATCGCGGCGCCGGGGCCCAACTCCACGGCCTTCACGAGCGCGGCCGAGTCACCGGGATTCGCGACGGGTTTTCAGGACGCGCACACGGGCGACTTGAACTACAAAAAGGGAGACCTGTTCGCTCTGTACCTGAAGGGCAGCGAGGAGATGCTGCTCAAGTTTCCGGACAAGTGGAAGTTCTTCGTTCGCGGCTCCTGGCTGTTGGATGCCAAAGCGGGTGACACGGAGTTCGTCCCGCTGGCGAACCCGGCGTACACCCAAGCGGCCCACGACCTGCGACTGTACGACCTGTGGGGGAGCAAGGACTTCGAGCTGTTCGGCAACGCGGCCCGCGCGCGCCTGGGCCGGCAGGTGATCAACTGGGGCGAGAGCCTGTTCATCGCGGGCGGCGTCAACGCCACGGCCGCGATCGACCAGTATCGGCTGACCTATCCGGGGGTACCGCTGAAGGAGGTGGTACTGCCGGCCGAGATGGTCAGCCTGGCGTTTTCGCCGACCAGGGGCGTGAACGTGGAGAGCTACTATCAGTTCCGCTGGAACCAGAACCGCCTGGTGCCGGTGGGCACGTTCTTCAGCACCAGCGACTACCTGGGCGAAGGCAAGCAACCGAACTGGTTCTTCTACTACGACCCGCGCTACGCGGCCAAGCACGGTGGCGTCTATGCGCCCGGCGGGCCGTTCACCGGCCCCCCGATCACCGATCAGAATCAGGCGTACCAGCTGGCAGCCGCCAATGGCTACACCTTCTGCGCGGCGGTGGACGTGAAGGCAGGAACCTGCTTCACCAACTTCGGCTCGCCCTACGTCGCTCCCGACCAGACGCCGTCGGTCGGACGGCAGTTCGGCATCTCGACGCACTACAAGCCCGAGGGCAGCTCGATGGACTTCGGCTTGTACTACGAGCATTTCCACGAAAAGCAGCCGTACGTGCAGTATGTGCCCAACGCGAACGTCGGATTGGGCTACGGCCAGAGGGTCGTCTACCCGAACGACCACAACCTGTTCGGCGCCAGCATGAGCGCGCTGGTCGGACAGTGGGCGCTCGGCACCGAGATCTCGTACCGGCCGAAGGACCCGATCCTGGTCGATCCGTTCTCGTGCTCCGATCTGGGCGGCGGGGGCGCGAACTGCAACGGCAACTGGGCCACCTGGCGCGACGCACACAAGTGGCAGTGGAACACGACGTGGTGGCGCGCTGTCAATCCGAGCGACTCCGACATCGCGGGCTGGCTGGTGCGGCATGCCGGCGCGCAGGCGTCCAATATCCAGGGCGAGTTCGCGCTGATCCACTACCCCGGCGTGTCGAACCATGCCTACCAGGGCCTGGGTCTGCTGACGGACCTGAGCTACGACATCCTGGGCGCCGGCGGGCCGGGCACCGACAAAAACGCGCGCCACTTCGGCACCGCCGACTCCTTCGGCATCGTGCAGTACCTGGACATGACCTTCGACGGCACGGTCGTTCCGGGCTTCCAGATCATCCCGAACGTCACGTGGTCGCTGGCGATCGCCGGCGATACGCCGAACGAGAACTACACCTGGATGCAGGGAGTGCTGTCGACGACCTATGCACTGACCGTGATCCAGAACAAGCAGAACTGGTCCGGCTCGCTGCTCTACGTGACCTACCGTGGCGGCGACCCGTCCATCCTGCGCAACTTCTACGCCGATCGCGACTGGTGGGGCGCTTCCGTGACTTACACGTTCTGATCTACCGCGTCCGGGGCATGGCGCGCGCCGGTCGCGTCCCGCCCCGGTGCCGCCTTCCGACCGCCGACCGATCACTGCTGGGGTAAAAAGACTCTCGTCCATGGAAGCGCAAACGCCACCCACCGCCCTGGCTCGCGCCCTCGGCGCGCTCGAGCGATTCGTATTCGCGCGGCGCGAGCTGGTGCTCGGCGTGCTGATCGCGTTCACGCTGGTGATGGGCTTTTTCGCCTTGAAGCTGCGGATGGAAGCCGGCTTCGAAAAACAGATGCCGATCGGGCACGAGTACATCAAGACCTTCAACCAGTACCGCAACCAGTTGTTCGGCGCCAACCGGCTGACTTTCGCCGTGCGGGCGGTCGACGGCAAGATCTGGACCAAGGAGGGCCTGACGCGGCTGTATGACGTCACGCAAGCCATCATCTCGCTGCCCAATGTGGACCGACTCGGCGTGCAGTCGTTGTGGACATCGAATTCCTGGTTGATGGAGATCACGCCCGAAGGTTTCAGGAACGAGCAGCTGATCCCCAATACGGTGGAGCCTGCGGCGCTGACGCCGGAGGTGATCGACAAGATCAAGCGCACTACCACGCGCGGGGGTTTCGACGGCTTGCTGGTCGGCCGCGACCAGGGCAGCGCCCTGATCACCGCTGAATTGAACGAGTTTGACCGCAACGGCGTCAAGATCGACTATATCGCCTACAACCGGATCCTGAACGAGCGCATCCGCGACAAGTTCGAGGACGCCCACTTCCGGATCGAGATCATCGGCTTCGCCAAGCAGGTGGGCGAGATCGCCGACGGGGCGCGGGCGGTGCTCGTTTTCTGCGGGGTCGCGCTGTTGCTGGTGGCGGCGGCGGTGTACTGGTACTGCCGCTCGCTGCGCTTCACCTTCCTGCCGATCGCCTGCTCGCTGACCTCGCTGGTCTGGCAGTTCGGCACGCTGCACCTGCTCGGCTTCGGCCTGGATCCGCTGGCGATCCTGGTGCCTTTCCTGGTGTTTTCGATCGGCGTGTCGCACGGCGTCCAGCAGATCAATTTCATCGTGCGCGAGATCGCGCATGGCAAGAGCACGTTCGATGCGGCGCGCGCGAGCTTCTCGGGCCTGCTGGTGCCCGGCACGCTGGCGCTGGTCACTGCCTTCGTCTCCTTCGTCACGCTGATTCTGATCCCGATCCCGATGGTGCGCGAACTGGCGGTCACTGCCGCCATCGGCGTGGGCTACAAGATCGTCACCAACCTGGTGATGTTGCCGGTGGCGGCCTCGTTCTTCCACTTTGACAGGGCTTTCGCCGAGAAGGCGATGCTCGAGCGCGAGCGGCGCGCGCGCTGGCTCAGGCGCCTGTCGCGCGTGTCGGAGCCGGACACCGCGGTATTCGTCGTTCTGGTTACGGCCGGCGTGCTGGCGCTGGCGGTGTGGCAGAGCCGCGACCGCGTGGTGGGCACACTGCAGGCCGGCGCGCCCGAGCTGCGCGCCGACAGCCGCTACAACCGCGATGCGGTGGACATTGCCAGCAACTACGACGTCGGGCTGGACTGGCTGACCGTGGTGCTGGAGCGGAAGCCCTCGCCCGACAACTGCTCGCGCGTGGCGACGGCCCCGTACGAGCAGGACCTGGTATGGACGCTGCAGAACGCGCCGGGCGTGGCCAGCGTGTCCTCGTTCACGACGCTGACGCGCACCTACAGCGAGGGTTACAACGAGAACAATCCGAAGATGAGCGTGGTGCCGATCGACCCGGTCAACTACGCCGGCCTGACGATCGAGATCGCGCGGTTGCGTGGCTACCTCAGCAACGACTGCAGCATGACCGCAGTGCATGCGTATCTGACAGACCACAAATCGACGACGATCCAGAAAGTGATCGACGTGGTCAAGCAGTTCCGGATCGACCACACGCAGGAAGGCATCACGGTGCGGCTCGCCTCCGGCAACGCCGGAGTGCTGGCGGCCATCAACGAGGAAGTCTCTCGCAGCGAGCTGCCGATGATGCTGTGGGTGTACGCGGCGATCGCTATTCTGGTGCTGATCGCCTATCGGGACCTCAGGGCCGTAATCGCCTGCTGCCTGCCGCTGACGGTCGCCACCTTCATCGGCTACTGGTTCATGAAGGAGCTGGAGATCGGCCTGACCGTCGCCACGCTGCCGGTGATGGTGCTCGCGGTCGGGATCGGGGTCGACTACGCCTTCTATATCTACAACCGGCTGCAATCGCACCTGGCGATGGGCGAGCCCATCGTCGCGGCGCTGGAGCACTCGATTCTGGAAGTCGGGATGGCCACGATCTTCACTGCGATCACGCTGGCGATCGGCGTGGTGACCTGGTCATTCTCGGCGCTGAAGTTCCAGGCCGACATGGGCAAGCTGCTGGCATTCATGTTCATCATCAACCTGGTTATGGCAATGACGGCACTGCCGGCGCTGGCCGTGGTCCTCGAACGGCTGTTCCCGCGCCGCAAGCCCGTGCACATTCCGGGCATGCTGCAACACTGAACCGCACCGAGGTCTGGACTGGCGATGAAATCACCGATGAATCGATGGCTCGAGGTTCTGCCGCGCCTGCTGCTGATCGCCCTGGCCGCGGCCGCCGGCTGCGCGTGGGCGCAGGACGGCGGTTTTGGTGCCGGGGGCGGAGGCGTGGGCGGAGACCTGAGCAAGTTCCCTAAGGAGCTGAAGAATCTGCCGGCGATGCACCTGGGCAACCCGACCCGCGCCCAGATGCTGGCCGTGGCCCGGGCCGGATCTCGCACCGTCGCGGTTGGCGACCACGGCACCGTGATTCTGTCGGACGACGACGGCAAGACCTGGCGGCAGGCCAAGGATGTGCCCACGCGCGTGATGCTGACGTCGGTGTGCTTCGTCGACGACAAGAAGGGATGGGCCGTCGGCCACTGGGGCGAGATCCTCCACACCGAGGACGGCGGCGAGACCTGGAAGCTGCAGCGCACCGACACCGGCGTCGACCAGCCGCTGTTCTCGGTGTACTTTTCCGATGCCAGCCACGGCATCGCCGTGGGTCTGTGGTCGCTGGCGCTGCGCACGACCGACGGTGGCACCCGCTGGGAGACGGTGAAGATGCCGACGCTGTCCGGAGCCGACAAGGCGGGGCCGAATCTGTATGAACTCTTTGCGGACAGGACCGGTGCCCTTTATATCGCGGCCGAGCTGGGCCTCGTGTACCGCAGCGCCGACGGGGGCGAAAGCTGGAGCCTGATCAAGACCGGCAACAAGGGATCGTTCTGGGCGGGGCTGGCGCTGCCGGACAACTCGGTGCTGATGGCCGGGCTGAACGGTAAGATCTGGCGCAGCAACGACGCCGGCAGGACCTGGTCGGAGCTCACCAGCGGTGTGACGGCGTCGATCACGGACCTGGCGCTGATGCCAGACGGCGGTGTGATCGGCGTGGGGCTGGAAGGTGCCGTCGTCACCAGCAAGGACGGCACGAGCTTCACCGCCAAACCTCGCCCCGACCGCGCGCCGCTGACCGCGGTGCTGGTCACCGCCAAAGGAACGCCGCTGCTATTCTCCAAAGATGGAGTGGTTGAGTCCAACTAAGGAGGCTCCAAAATGACACTGCCTTCGACCGGCACGTATAGGACCTCGTCCCGCTACTGGCACGATCGAGCCGCACGCGTGAAGCCCGAGACCGGGCTGTTCATCGGCGGCCGCTTCGTCAATGCGGCCTCCGGCGCGCGCTTCCAGACGGTGAATCCGGCCACGCGCCAGGTGCTGGTCGAGGTCGCCCAGGGCGCCGCCAGGGATGTGGATCTGGCGGTGGCCGCGGCCCGCAAGGCCTTTCGCAGCGGCAGCTGGTCGCGCATCGCGCCGCGCGCCCGCATGGATGTCCTCTACAAGGTGGCGCGACTGATCGAGCAGCATGCCGACGACCTGGCGCTGCTCGACTGCCTGGACATGGGCAAGCCGATCTCCGAGCTGGTCAATATCGACGTTCCGGGCAGTGTGCTGACCTGGCAGTACTTCGCCGAGACGATCGACAAGGTCGAGGGCGCCGTCACCAGCACCGATCCGTCCGCGCTGCACCTGATCACGCGCGAGCCGCTGGGCGTAGTCGGCTGCGTGGTCCCCTGGAACTACCCGCTGATGATGGCGTCGTGGAAGGTGGCGCCGGCGCTGGCCGCCGGCAACTCGGTCGTGCTCAAGCCGGCCGAGCAGTCGCCCCTGAGCGCGCTGCTGCTTGCGAAGCTGCTGGCCGAGGCCGGCGTGCCGGACGGCGTGTTCAACGTGGTGAACGGGTACGGCGAGGACGCGGGGCGCGCGCTGGGCCTGCACATGGACGTGAACAAGATCGCCTTCACCGGATCGACCGAGGTGGGCAAGCTGATGATGGTGTACGCCGGTCAGTCGAACATGAAGCGCGTCAGCACGGAGTGCGGCGGCAAGACGCCGCAGATCATCCTGAAGGACGTCGGCGACCTGGACGTGGCGGTGCGCTACGCGGTCAACGGCATCTATGGCAACCAGGGCGAGGTCTGCAACGCGGGCTCCCGCCTGCTGGTGCAGGAGACGCTGGTCGATACCTTCGTGGAGCGCTTCCGGACCAAAGCCGCCGAGTCGTTCAATCCGGGCGACCCGCTCGACCCGGCCACCACGATGGGGCCGCTGGTGACGCAGGAGCAGCAAAAGCGCGTGCTCGGCTACATCGAAGCGGGCAAAGCCGACGGCGCCAGGCTCGCGATGGGAGGAACGGTGCCGGCCGGTTTCCAGCAGGGAAACTATGTGGCGCCGACGCTGTTCACCGCAGTGCAGTCTTCGATGAAGATCGCCCAGGAAGAGATCTTCGGCCCGGTTGCGGCGGTGATCCCTTTCAAGGACGTCGCCGACGCCACCCGGATCGCCAACGACACGATCTACGGGCTGGCCGCCAGCATCTGGACTTCGGATCTGACGACCGCGCATCGGCTGGCGCGCGACGTCGAAGCGGGCGTGGTGTGGATCAACTGTTTCGACCACGGCGACATGACGCAGCCGTTCGGAGGCTACAAGCAGTCGGGGCAGGGGCGCGACAAGTGCTTCGAGACCGTGCTGGCGCACATGCAGACCAAGTCGATCTGGATCAACCTGGGTTGAGCGCCAGTTGAGCGATTCGACGCGAAGCGCGGATCAGGATGCCGAGCAGCTGAAAGCGCTCGGCTATACGTCCAGGTTCGACCGGAAGATCTCGCTGTGGCAGAACTTTTCGCTGGGTTTCACCTACCTTTCGCCGGTGGTCGGCGTCTACACGCTGTTTGCCACCTCGTTCGCCGCCGGCGGCCCGGCCTATTTCTGGTCTTACCTGCTGGTCGCGCTCGGCCAGCTGCTGGTGGTCCTGGTGTTCGGCGAAATCGTTTCGCAGTTTCCGATCTCCGGCGGCCTGTATCCGTGGGCTCGCCGGCTCGTCGGCAAGCGCTGGGCCTGGATGGCGGGCTGGGTATACGCCTGGGCCTTGTTTGTCACGGTGTCGGGCACTGCCACCGGCGCCGCCCCGTTCGTGGCCCAGCTTCTGGGCATCGAGGTCAGCCCCGCGGCCACCACCGCGATCGCCATTGCCCTGATCGTGGGCGCCACGCTGCTGAACCTCGGCGGCACGCGCCTGCTGGCGCGGGTCGCGATGTTCGGATTCATCTGCGAGCTGATCGGCGCCATCGTGGTGGGCCTGGTCCTGCTGCTGTTTGCCCGCCACCAGCCCTGGTCAGCGGTGTTCGACAGCTACGGCATTCGCAGCGGCGGGCACTACTGGCCGGCCTTCCTGGCCGCGAGCGTGGCGGCGATGTTCTGCTACTACGGCTTCGAAGCCTGCGGCGATGTGGCCGAGGAGACGCCGGACGCCAGCCGCGCGATCCCGAAGGCCATGCGGATGACGATCTACGTGGGAGCGTTTGCCGCCATGCTTGTCTGTCTGGCGCTGGTGCTGGCGGTCCCGGATGTGGGCGCGGTTCTGCAGGGTAAGGACAAGGACCCGGTGGTGACCACGCTGCGCGCCGCGATGGGAGAGTTCGGGTTTCGCGCGGTGATCGCGGTTGTGCTGGTGTCGTTCGCCTCCTGCCTGCTGAGCCTGCAGGCGGCCACCAGCCGCCTGCTGTTCGCTTACGGTCGCGACGAGATGATCGTCGGCAGCCGGTATCTCAGTCAGCTGTCGCCGCACACGCACATTCCGACCGTCGCGCTGATCCTCTCGGGCCTGGTGCCGGCGCTGATCGCGCTGTCCGGCCTGTGGCTGCAAAATGCCGTGGCCACGATCATCAGCTTTGCCGCCATCGGCATCTACATCGCCTTCTTCATGATCGTGCTGGCGGCACTGATCGCGCGCCTGCGCGGCTGGCAGCCGGCGGGGCCCTTCTCGCTGGGCGCGTTCGGCTGGGTGGTGAATCTGGCGGCGCTGGCTTACCAGTTGGTCGCGATCTTCGACATGGCCTGGCCGCGCAGCCCGGACGACCCCTGGTACAGCAACTATTCGATGATCGTCACGACGGTCGGGGTGCTGGTGCTCGGATTCGTGTACATGCTTCTGGGCCGCCCCTACGATCGCGGCAACGCTCCGGCCGGCGATGCACCGGCTCTGCACTTGCCGGGGACGGGGTCCGCCGCCGGCGGGCGGGGTGAAAGCCTGGGAGCCAGGCCCGCCTAGCGATACTCCAGCTACTACCACGCTCCATTCAGGAATCCGAATGACGACTCCTTTGCGCTTTGCTATCGCTGTTTCGACCACGCTTCTGCCGACCGCCGCCTTGCTTTGGCTGCCGGCCCGGGCGGCCGAGCGCCTGACCGTAGTCGAGCATCCAACGAACGAAACCACGGTCGACCTGGGCGCCAAGGGCGACTCGATCGGCGATCTGCTGGTCTTTGCCAATCCGGTGTACGACGCCGCCAACAAGGTCCAGGTCGGAAGCGACCAGGGGCACTGCGTTCGCACGGTGGTCGGCAAGAGCTGGGAGTGCTTCTGGAGTCTGATCCTGAAGGACGGCCTGATCACGGTGGAGGGTCCGTTCTACGACACCGGCGATTCGACGTTCGTCGTCACCGGCGGCAGCGGCAGGTACGCCGGCGCCAAGGGCAGCATGAAACTGCATTGGCGTGACGCCAAAGGCACGGCCTACGACTTCATCTACGACCTGCAGTAGGATGCCCTCTCCCCCTCCCCTCTCCCGCTGGCGCGGGACAGGTTGGGGGTGCCGGAACTCGGCAAATTCCCTGGAATCCCGGGATTCGCGTTAAAACGGGCCCCGGTATACTGCCTCCACAGCTTCGAGGAGCGTTGCGACGGCCGGCGGATTGCGCGGCCGCCAGGCTCGAAGCGGCCGCAGCGGCTGGTCCAGGCGCTGTCCGGTCGGTTCCAACGGCGCTCGCTAACCCTTGCACGAAAGGAGGGCGCGAGATGAGCGCCGTACAAAGCACCCCCAGGTCACCTGAGAAAATGGCCGCCGCGGATTTCGCGGTGACCGACCTTGCGCTGGCCGATTGGGGCCACAAGGAAATCCGGATCGCCGAAACCGAGATGCCGGGGCTGATGGCGATCCGCGAGGAATACGCGGCCCAGCAGCCGCTGCGCGGGGCCCGCATCAGCGGCAGCCTGCATATGACGATCCAGACCGCCGTGCTGATCGAAACGCTGCGCGCGCTGGGCGCCGAGGTGCGCTGGGCCTCGTGCAACATCTTCTCGACCCAGGATCATGCGGCCGCCGCGATCGCGCAGGACGGTGTCGCGGTGTTTGCCCGCAAGGGCGAAACCCTCGAGGAATACTGGGACTATACGCACCGGATCTTCGAGTGGCCCGACGGCGGCTTCAGCAACATGATCCTGGACGATGGCGGCGACGCAACCCTGCTGCTGCACCTGGGCGCGAAGGCGCAGGCCGATCCAGGCTGCTTGAAGCACCCGGCCAGCGAGGAGGAGGGGGCGCTGTTCGGCGCGATCCGTCGCAAGCTGGCCGCCGATCCGGCCTGGTACTCCACGCGCCTGACCCGCGTCCGCGGTGTCACCGAGGAGACCACGACTGGCGTGAAGCGGCTGTACCAGATGGCGAGCGAAGGCCGGCTGAAGTTTCCCGCGATCAATGTGAACGACTCGGTCACCAAGAGCAAATTCGACAACCTGTACGGCTGCCGCGAGTCGCTGGTCGACGGCATCAAGCGCGCGACCGACGTGATGATCGCCGGCAAGGTGGCGGTCGTGTGCGGCTACGGGGACGTCGGCAAGGGCTGCGCCCAGGCGCTGCGCGCGCTGGCGGCGCAGGTCTGGATCACCGAGATCGATCCGATCTGCGCGCTGCAGGCGGCCATGGAGGGTTACCGCGTGGTCACGATGGACGACGCCGCCGACAAGGCCGATCTGTTCGTCACGGCCACCGGCAACTTTCAGGTGATCACGCACGAGCACCTGTTGCGGATGAAGAACCAGGCGATCGTGTGCAACATCGGCCATTTCGACAACGAGATCGACGTGGCGAGCCTGCGCGCCTACGCCTGGGACAACATCAAGCCCCAGGTCGACCACGTGATTTTCCCGGACGGCAGGCGGATCATCCTGCTGGCCGAGGGGCGGCTGGTCAACCTGGGCTGCGCCACCGGCCATCCGAGCTACGTGATGAGCTCGTCGTTCGCCAATCAGGTGATCGCGCAGATCGAGCTGTTCACGAACACCCAGAAGTACCCGCTTGGAGTGCATGTGCTGCCCAAGCGCCTGGACGAGAAGGTGGCGCGGCTGCAGTTAAGGAAGCTTGGCGTGCAGCTCACCGAGCTCACCGATGCGCAGGCCCGCTACATCGGGGTCGACCGGTCCGGTCCGTACAAGCCGGAGCATTACCGATATTGAGTCTGCACAACCGGACCCTGGGTCGGCGATGCGGCTGCTGCTGCACTGGCTCCTGAATGCGCTGGCGCTGCTGATCGTGGCGTACGTGGTGCCAGGCGTCTCGGTGCGCGACCCGGTCGTGGCGCTGGTGGCGGCCGTGCTGCTCGGCCTGGCCAATGCCGTGATCAAGCCGATCCTGGTCCTGCTGACCCTGCCGGTGACGGTCCTGACGCTGGGCCTTTTCCTGCTGGTGATCAACGGGCTGCTGTTCTGGGCCGTGTCGGGGCTGACGACCGGCTTCGAGGTGCGCGGGTTCTGGACCGGCGTGCTGGGCGCCCTGGTTTACTCCGTGCTGACCGCGCTGTTGTCGCTGCTGGTGCGGTCGCACGAGGGCCAGGCAGCCGGATGACCCCGCTTGCGCTTGAACCGCGATGAACACGCCCGAACGAATCTTCAGCTTCGAGTTCTTCCCGCCCAAGTCGGACGAAGCGGCCCAGAAGCTGCGCGCGGCGCGCGCCCGGCTGGCCGAGGTGCGGCCGCACTTTTTCTCGGTCACGTACGGCGCCGGGGGCTCCACGCGCGAGGGAACTGTCAATACGGTCCTCGAGATGCACGCCGCCGGGCTGCCGGTCGCGCCCCATATCTCCTGCATCGGCAGCAACGAGCAGTCGATCCGCCAGCTGCTGCAGACTTACCGGCAGGCCGGCATCCGGCGGCTGGTCGCTCTGCGCGGCGACCTTCCGTCCGGCATGGCGGCCGGCTCCCCCCGGTTCCGATACGCGAGCGACCTGGTCGAATTCGTGCGTGCCGAAACCGGCCGCTGGTTTCACATCGAAGTGGCCGCCTATCCCGAAGTGCACCCGCAGGCGCGGACGGCGGCCGAGGACCTGGCCAGCTTCGTGCGCAAAATGCGCGCCGGAGCGGACACGGCCATCACCCAGTACTTCTTCAATCCCGACGCCTATCTGCGTTTCGTCGAGGATGCGGGGCGGGCCGGGGTACGCGAGCCGATCGTGCCGGGCGTGATGCCGATCACGAACTTTGCGCAGCTGGCGCGTTTCTCGGACGCGTGCGGCGCCGAGATTCCGCGCTGGATGCGGCGCCGCCTCGAAGGTCTGGGCGACGATCGCGCATCGATTCGCGCGTTCGGCCTGGACGTGATGGCGTCGCTGTGCGAGCGGCTGCTGGCCGAGGGCGCGCCGGGCCTGCACTTCTACACGATGAACCTGGCCGAGCCGACGCTGGCGATCTGGTCGCGCCTCGGTCTTCCCCCTGCCTCTTAGCAACTCGTTCACATTGGCTGGGGGGAGAGGGCGCCCAATTACGTGCAGCGCACCAAAATCGCGCCGACGCCCTCCGCGTTTTCCGCCGCGCACCGCAGCAAGCGCGCCGATAATACTTTGGTGGTAACCCCTCGTGAGAATTGTTCCCGCGGCGAGCGCGTCTCGATAATCCCTTCGATTCGACAGGAGGCAATCCGTTGAGCAGTGCACCTACGAACGTGGCAGCCTCCGAGCCGGTGGCGGAGCCGACCTCGGGCGGCTTGACCCGCGGGATCGACTGGACCGGCGCGTTCTGGGTCGCGAGCGGCGTGCCCCCGCTGGTTCTGTTCTCGATCGGCGGCGTTGCCGCGACAGTCGGCAAACCGTTGTGGCTCGTATTTGCGGCGTCGATCGCGATGGGGTTCATCCAGTCGTTCACGTATGCCGAAATCGCTGGGCTGTTTCCGAACAAATCGGGCGGCACCTCCGTGTATGGAGCGATCGCCTGGGTGCGCTACAGCAAGATCGTGGCCCCGCTGTCGGTCTGGTGCAACTGCTTCGCCTGGTCTCCCGTGCTGTCGATCGGCTCCGGCCTCGCAGCCGGCTACATTCTGACGGGGTTGTTCGCGCCGGATGCTGCGATCAACACCTGGCAGTGGACATTGCTCGACTTGGGCGCGGTCAAGGCGGGCCTGACCTTCCGGATCAACGCCGTCGCGATCCTCGGTGCCGTGCTGCTGATCGCGGTCAAGCTGATCCAGGACGGCGGCATCCTGCGCTCGGCCAACACGACCAAGATCATCGGCATCTCGGCGATGATCCCGCTGCTGCTCATCGGCGTCGTGCCCCTGATCACCGGGGACGTGCTCAAGGCCAATTTTCTTCCGCTGGTGCCGCTCGCGCACGACGCACACGGCAACCTGGCGCCGGGAAGCTGGGACCTGGCCGGCTGGACCGCGATCGCCGGCGGCATGTTCCTGGCGGGCTGGTCGACCTACGGCTTCGAGACCGCGGTCTGCTACACGGGCGAATTCAAGGACCCGAAAACGGATACCTTCAAGGCGATTTTCTATTCCGGCCTGCTGTGCATTGCCGCGTACACGCTGGTGCCGTTCGCGTTTCAGGGCTTCCTGGGCCTCGGTGAGCTCGTCAAGCCGGCCGAGCTGGACGCCGCCGGCAACGTCGTGGCGCCGGCCGTGTACAGCGGAATGCTGGCGCCGGACATCTACAGCGGCGCCGGCGTCGGCGACGTGATGGCGCGGATGGTGCGCGGCGGCCGGATCGTGGGGGCCATCGTCGTCGTGATGCTGATCCTGGCGATCATGCTGTCGATCATGACCTCGTTGGCCGGCACCTCGCGCACGCTGTATCAGGCCTCGCTGGACGGCTGGCTGCCGCGCTACCTGTCCAAGGTGAACGAGCACGGCGCCCCGACCAATGCGATGCTGACCAACCTGGGGTTCAACCTGGTGCTGCTGATGATGTCCGACTACGTCTTCGTCCTCGGCGCGTCGAACGTGGGGTACCTGATCTTCAACTTCCTGAACCTGAACGCCGGCTGGATCCATCGGATGGACCGACCGAACCAGGAGCGCCCGTGGAAGGCGCCCAGCGCCATTATCGCCGCCGGCACCGTGCTGTCGTTCGTGAACCTGGCATTCGTCGGGATGGGCGCCGACGTGTACGGCGCAGGCACGCTCAGGACCGGCCTGCTGTTCGCGCTGCTGATCGTTCCGCTGTTCGGCTTCCGCCACTATCTGCAGGACAAGGGGCGGTTTCCGGACACGATGCTGGACGAGATGGAGCTGGGACCGGACGCTCGCGCCCGACGCCGGGCGGGAATCCTGCCCTACCTGGCGCTCGCGCTCGGCGCCGTGGTGATCTATGTGACGCACCGGCTGGCGGTGTACTGATCCGAGGAGAATCGCAATGCCACTGACCTGGCGCCACACGGCCCTGGAGGAACGTCACCGTGCCCTCGGCTCCAAGCTCGAGGACTGGAACGGGATGGGCACGGCCTGGACCTATTCGCACGACGTCGCGCAGGACTACATCGCGATCCGCACCAGGGCCGGCTTGATGGACGTATCGGGCTTGAAGAAAATGTACCTGGTGGGACCGCACGCCTCGGCCGTGCTCCACCACGCCACGACCCGCGACGTCAGCAAGATCACCCCGGGCAAGTCGGCCTATTCGTGCATGCTGAACGAGCACGGCCATTTTATCGAGGACTGCGTGCTGTTCCGGATCGGCCCGAACGCCTGGATGTTCGTGCACGGCAGCGGCGCCGGACACGAGACGCTGACCAACCTGGTGGTCGGCCGCAACGCCGCGCTGATTGTCGACGACGACCTGCACGATCTGTCGCTGCAGGGTCCGATCGCGGTCGACTTCCTGGCCGGGCACGTTACGGGCATCCGCGACCTGAAGTATTTTCACCACATGCCGGCGACGCTGTTCGGCAGGCCGGTGACGATCTCGCGCACCGGCTACACCGGCGAGCGCGGCTACGAGATCTTCTGCAAGGGCGAGGACGCGGGCCTGATCTGGGACACGATCCTGTCCGAGGGCAAGCCGCTGGGAATCGTGCCGGCCTGCTTCACGACGCTGGACTGGCTGCGGGTCGAAAGCTGCCTGCTGTTCTACCCCTACGACATGTCGCAGATGTACCCGTTCGACAGGGAGCCGCCGGGCGACTCGCTATGGGAGCTGGGCCTCGACTTCACCGTCAGCCCGGGCAAGACGGATTTCCGCGGCGCCGATCAGCACTATCGGCTCAAAGGCAAGGAGCGCTTCCGCATTTTCGGCGCGCTGATCGAGGGCGGCACGGCCGCCGACTCCGGCGACGAGATTTACGCGGGCGGCAGGAAAGTCGGGGTCGTGACCTGCGCGATGGTTTCGCCCCTGACAGGAAAATCGATGGCGATCGCGCGGCTGGCCCCCTCCGCGGCGGTGCACGGCACCCGTCTGGAGATCCGCGGCAGGAAGCTGAAAGCCGCCGCCACGGCGCACACGCTGCCGTTCGACGATCCGGAAAAGAAAAAGCGCACCGCGGTCGGCTGACCGCGTCCGCTTCCCGGCCTGGCTCCGTTCGGCAGTGGAGCGGGAGAGAAGGCGCCTTGGTGTCCCCTCTCCCGCAAAGCCACAGAGGGCGCCTTGTGTCCCCTCTCCCGCAAAGCGGGAGAGGGCAGGGTGAGGGTCGTCAGAAGCGCGCGAGCGTCCGCCAGTTTTTTCCTAAGGCGCGAGCAGCGACTGACAATGCCCGGGCTGTGCCGGAGGGTCGGCAATCGCGCCGCCCCGGGCAATGCACTGATCGGGCGGCAGCGCTGCGCCGTGCTCGACCTGGTCGACCAGCAGATCGAACGCGTGCTGCGCGTGCGGCTCGATCAGTTCGAGCTGAGGAAAGGTATCGGCGTAGGTTTCGATGTGGTTGCCGTTCTGCACTTCGTACAGCCGATACGGCGCCTGCTCGCCGTCCGAATCGTCGGCCTGGTGCGCGTGCACCTTGCGGGCGTAGGCACGGGCGTGGTGGTCGATTGGCAGCAGGCCGTCCATCGTTCCGGCGACCGTGATCAGCGGCCGCTGGATCCGGCCGGTCGTGGCGAAAGCCGACATTTGCTGCCCCACGTCGGACGCCGACAGCCGTGCCACGTAGTTGTAGTTCGCAGTGCCCGCGCCATAGGTGTCGTAGGTCGGGTCGAGCCGCTTCTGCCACTGGCACAGGGTCACTTCCCAGAACGCGCTCGAATAGTTTCCCCACAGGGACGCGGTGGTGCTGACAAGGTCCGGCGGGTATCCGGCCGCGCGGATGTTCCTTGCCGCCGTGCTGCTGGAATTGAAGCCGGACGCGACGTAATCGGGGAAGTTGAGCACGCCGGCCGGCAGATCCGTCAGCAGATTGGGCGCTCCCGCGTCGACGAACGTGCCCTCCCAATCGACCCCGCCGTCGAAGTATTCCGGCGCCGTCTCGATCGCCCGGCGTACCTGGTAGCCCCCGTTGGATGTCCCGACCGCGTACGTGTAGCGGGCCTGATGCCCGTAGCGGGCCTCGACACCGCGGCGCGCCAGTTTCGCCGCTGCGATCATGTATTCCCGCCAGCGGGTGAATTGCTGCCCCGGGTCGTTGTCGTAGAAGTCCACGAAGACCGTGGATGACGGGTTCAGCCGGCAGCCCAGCGGGTCGGCGGCGGTACTGAGCCGCAGATTCAGCACGCCCTTGTTTTGGGAAGCATAGGCGTAGCCCTTCTGCACGACATAGTCGCTCCAAGCGAAATCGCCGTTGAATTCGCTGCGTGTGCCGGAGGCGCCGGCGACCACCAGGCGGCCGTTCCAGGTGTCGGGCAGGCGCAGCAGGAAACGCGCTTCGCCGGTCGGGTCGCTCGCGATGCGGGCGTTGAGCTGGATGCCGGGGACCGGACCGAGGATCGGCGTTCGATGCGCCGCGCTGGGCGCGATGACGCCGCGGTCCGTCTGCGGCGTGAACGCGAACAGCGGCACCCCGGGCAGCGAATTGTTGGCCGGCGTCGTCGCGGGATTGGCCGTGGTCAGGTCAGCGCTCTCGGTGCATTGAACGTCCGCGAGCTGGGCGCCGAACGCCTGCACCAGATCGCTGCAGCGGCTCGCGTGCGCGCAGCCGGTGCCCACCAGCAGCGCGATGAAGATGCCGTTGCGCGCGATCCACGTCCTCGCGTCAGTCCTTGTCGGCTGCTTGGTCACCTGGCCACCTCGAAAAAAGGCAAATCGATGAGCGTTTCCGGTTCCGCTGTCGTTATCGATCTCGAACCGGGCTTTGCGAAAAGCGCGCACTGCTCGCGCCGGCGCAACGCATGGACGCAAGAATGTGGCCGGGCCACCGGGATTGTCAAGGTGCTCCGGCCTTCCTTAAATCCTTAAGCGGACCAAAACGATGGGCGAGGTGCGGATGCGGATCGCCGGCCGACTATGCATGCGTTTCAAGCATGCATGCGATTCGATCAATTCGTTTGTTGCGGGCCCCGGCAAAGCGCAAAGTGGCGCCACTGGTTTTAACGGAGGCTCTATGAAAAGCACGCCGCACTTCAGTTTTCTCGACGATATCTTCTTCGTGATCGCGCTGTTCGCGCCCGTATCGATGCTTCTCTCGGGGTCATTGGCGCTGGTCGCGATTGGCTAGGATTCCAGCCAGGGATTTATCCATGCACAATGCGCATCCATGGCGCGAGCTGACACGGTCTCGGCAAAGGACGTGGCCGCGCCGGCCGGGGGCCGCCGGCCGGCGCGCAAACGCCCGATCGGGCTGGCAGCACTGCGCGGCTTCGAATCGGCGGCGCGGCATCTGTCCTTCACCCACGCGGCCGAGGAGCTGCACCTGACGCAGTCGGCCATCAGCCGACAGGTGGCGGCTCTGGAAAGCGACGTGGGGCAGCGCCTGTTCCTGCGCAGGACCCGTGCGCTGGTGCTGACTCCCGCTGGCGAGCGCCTGGCGCGCAGCGCGCGCCAGGCTTTGAGCGTGGTCGATCGGGCGGTCGACGAGATCCGGGGTCGGACCGCGTCGCCGCGTGTGGTGGTCACCACCTATCCGTCGTTCGCCTCGCTGTGGCTGGTGCCGCGGCTGGCGACATTTCAGCGTGAGCATCCCGGCATTGAAATCAGGGTCGACGCGCAAGGCCGGCGCGTCGACCTCGAGGCGGAGGGTGTCGACATCGCGCTGCGGCGGTGCCCGCCGCAGGATGCGCCGGCCGGTGCCATCGCGCTGCTCGACGAGGACGTCACTCCGGCCTTGAGCGCCGAGCTGCTGAACCGGTTCGGCGGGCGGCTGCAGTCTCCCGCCGACCTGCTGCGGTTGCCGCTGATCGACATGGAAGACGATTTCCCGGCCGATATGTCCGACTCATGGCCGCACTGGTTCGAGTTCGCCGGCGTCCAGAGCGACGGCGACGCCAGTGCACCGGTAATGGTCGTGACGTACATCGATCAGTCGATGCTGGCGGCGGCCCGTGGACAGGGTGTCGTGCTTGCGCGCCGTCCGTTTCGCGAGGACATGGTTGCCGGCGGCCACCTGATGACGCCGTTTCCCGAGATTCGCGTTCCGACCGGCTACGGCATGTATTTGATCGTGAACGAGGCTTCGCGCGGGCGCGCCGCCGTGGTCGAATTGCGCGACTGGCTGCTGAAGGAGTTCAAGCGTCCCCCGCCGCGCCACTCCTGAGCGGCGGTTGAGTCTGTCCTACCAGGACCCCGACTCGGTCATCGCCACGTCCAGCCGCAGGTCGTGCGGCTTCGGATCGATGGTTTCGATTCGTGCACAATCGAATCCGACGCCTACCGTGAGTGGGCGCGGCGACAGCGCCGCCAGCGTGCGATCGTAGTAACCGCCGCCATAGCCGAGCCGGTAGCGCATTGCATCGATGCCGACGCAGGGGATCAGCAGCAATTGCGGATCGATCCGCCGCTCGGTGTCGGGGATCTGAATGTCGAACGGGCCCGATACCAGTGGGACGCCGGGCGACCATGGGGCAAAACGGAGCAACTCGCCCTCGATCACCGGCAGGCCTGCGATGCGCGAGCAATCGGCCTGCAGCCAGCGCGAAACCAGGGCTGCCAGATCGGGCTCGCCCCGTGTCGGCCAGAAGAACGCCAGGCGGGCCACATCGGCGCTCTGCAGCCAATGTTCGACCCGCGCCAGCAGGCGGGCCTCGCGCCCGGGCCGATCGGCCAGCGCCTCGCGCGCCGCGCGCAGCTCGCGCCGCCACTGCGCGCGCAGCGGGTCGACAGTGCGCCGCGGGCGGGGCGCAGCCCCTGCGGAATCGGTCGGGTTTCCCTTCATTTCAATCGTTGTTCCAGGCCGTGGCTGTGTTAGCCTGAGGCTCACAGTGAACGATGGCAGTGCCGTGTATGCAGTGGGTCGCTAGTTTAATCACGGTGGCGATCGCCCTGGGTGTTGTTTGCGGCGCGCACGCACAGCCGTCCGGCCGCGATCAGTCCGCCGCTGCACCGTCGACGCCTGCGGTGTTGCCCTCATCCGATGAAGCGCTGCTGGCGGCGCACGATGCCTTCCGAAACGGCGATCGTGATCTGCTGGCGTCGCTGGCGCCGCGCGTCGCCGGCCATCCGCTGGAACCGTACTACGAGTACTGGAAGGCGTCGCTGCAGGCGCGCACCGGCGAGGATGACGGCACCGCCGTGCGCGCGTTTTTCGAGCGCTATCCCGGCACGTACTTGAGCGATCGCCTGCGCGCCGACTGGCTGCTCGCGCTGGGGGCGCGCGCTGAATTCGCGGCGTTCCAGACGCAGGCTCACGACATGATCTGGAACCGCGACGACAGCCAGATCCGCTGCTATGCGGCGCTGGCCGACTACGCGCTCGACGCCGGCGCACGCCGCGACGACCTCGCGCGCGAGGCGCGCCGCCAGCTTGCCTCCTCCTCCGATCCGAGCGGCGACGGCTGCTCGGCGCTCGCGGACCGGCTGATCGACGACCAGCGGCTGTCGGTCTGGGAGCGCCTGCGCACGCAGATCGGTCATGGCCAGCTTGCGGGAGCCCAGGCCAGCGTGGCGCATCTGGACCCGGTTACCGCCGCCGAGGCGCGGCAGGCGCTCGATCACCCGGGCGCCTGGCTGGGCGCGCGCGAGCACGATCTGGCCGCGGCCCACCGCGAGATCGCATTGATCGCGATCAGCCTGCTGGCGCGCGAGGACCCGCCGCGCGCGGGCAGGCTGGCCGAGCAGCTCGACCCGGCGCTGACGCCGCAGCAGCGGGGCGTGCTATGGGGCCGCCTGGGCGAGATCGCGACGATGAAACTGCTGCCACAGGCCGCAGACTGGTTTCACAGAGCCGGCCCCGAGCTGGCGACCGAGGGCGGCTTCTCCCGCCCGGGCGAGACGCTCGAGTGGCAGGCCCGCGCCGCATTGCGCGCGCCTGGCGGACCCGACTGGTCCGAGCTGGGCAGCGCGCTGGCCCGGATGCCGGCTGAGCAGCAGCGGGAGCCGGTCTGGGTTTATTGGGACGGCCGCGCGCGGATGGCGCGCGGCGACGTCGTGGGGGCCCAGCAGCGCTTCGAATCGATCGCCGGCGCCCTCGGTTTCTATCCGCGGCTGGCCGCCGAGGAGATCGGGCGGCCGCTGGTACTGCCCGCGGCGCCTGGGCCGGTCAGCGAGGAAGAAATCTCCGCCATGCAGGAGCGCATCGGATTCGCCCGGGCCCTGAAGCTGTATCGGCTGGGCCTGCGCGAGGAAGGCAATCACGAGTGGAGCTGGCAGCTGCGCGGAATGAACGACCGCGAGCTGCGTGCGGCCGCGGAATACGCGCGCCGCCAGGGCGTGCTGGACCGGATGATCGCAACGTCCGATCGGACCCACAGCGAGATCGACCTGCAGCAGCGCTTTCCGACGCCATACCGGCGCACGCTGTCGGAGCTGGCGCAGTCGCTCGGAATCGACCAGGCCTGGATCTATGGGCTGATCCGGCAGGAGTCGCGCTTCGTAGAGGATGCGCGCTCGGTATCGGGAGCGCAGGGCCTGATGCAGCTGCTGCCGAAAACCGCGGGCTACGTCGCGCGGCGCATCGGCTTGCAGGACTATCGGCCATCCCGGATCAACGAGGCCGACGTCAATCTGCGGCTGGGCGCCAGCTATCTGAAGCTGGTGTACGACGATCAGGGCGGGCAGCCGCTGCTTGCCTCGGCCGCTTACAACGCGGGCCCGCGCCGGTTGCGCCAGTGGCGCGAGACGCTGGCAACGCCGATGGACGGGGCCGTGTTCGTGGAAACGATACCGTTCGACCAGACCCGGGATTACGTGAAGAAGGTGCTCCTCAACACGATGATCTATGCGGCGCTCGATGGCCGGCCGCGGGTGGACCTGAAATCGCTGTTGTCGCCGGTGTCCTCGAAAATGCCGGCCGACACCGATCTTCCCTGAGTCGCAGCTGAGGCCCGAACTTCAATAGAATCCGATCGGTCCGGGCAGATCCGGCCATCGGATGGAATTCGACACCCATGAAGCATCAGCGCATCCTGGTTCTCGGCGGCGGAGGATTCATCGGCCGCTACGTGGTCGACCGCCTGGTCGCGCGCGTTGCCAGCGTGGTCGTTCCAACGCGGCGGCGCGACCGGATCAAGGAGCTGATCCTGCTGCCGACCGCCGAGGTGATCGATGCCAACGTGCACGACCCGGTGGTGCTCGGGCGCCTGGTGGCCGACTGCGACGCCGTGATCAACCTGATCGGAATCCTGCACGGCGACTACCCGCCGACCGCCACCAGTTCGTACGGCTCGCAGTTTCTGCAGGCGCACGTGGAGCTTCCCCGGCGCACCGTGGCCGCGTGCGAACGGTACGGGGTGCGGCGCCTGCTGCATGTGAGCGCGTTGGGGGCTGATCCGAAAGGCCCTTCGATGTACCTGCGCAGCAAGGGCGACGGCGAGCGCGTTGCGCAATCGTCCTCGCTGGTCGAGACGACGGTGTTCCGGCCGTCGGTGGTGTTCGGGCGGGAAGACCGCTTCCTGAACCTGTTCGCGCACATGGCGCGCTGGCTCCCGGTGCTGGCCGTCGGGCGGCCCGACGCCCGTCTGCAGCCGGTTTGGGTCGCCGACGTGGCGTCGGCGATCGCCAACGCGCTCGACAATGTCGAAACCTACGGGCGCACCTACGAGCTGTGCGGTCCACGCACGTACACGCTGCGCGAGCTGGTGCGGTTTGCCGCGCACGCGAGCGGCCACCCGCGCCTGGTGCTGGGGCTGCCGGACCCGGCGGCGAAGTTGATGGCCTGGATATTCGAACACCTGCCCGGCGAGCCGGTGATGTCGCGCGACAACCTGGATTCGTTGAAGATCGACAGCGTCGCCTCGCGGCAGCCGTACTGGCCCGCGCCCGAGCTGGGCATCCGGCCCACGCCGATGGAGCCCGAGGCGGCCCTGTATCTGGCCGGTCTGCACCCGCGCACGCGTTTCGGCGGTTTTCGCGCACGCGCGCGCCGCTGAGGCGGCCGCCACGCGGCTGACGCTGCCTCCCCGGGCTCTGGCCGATGCAGATCTACACGGTGGGCGGCTGGGTGCGCGACCAGTTGCTCGGGCGGCCGCACGCGCAAGGCGATCGCGACTGGGTGGTGGTCGGCAGCACGCCGGATCAGTTGCTTGCGCTGGGCTTTCGACCGGTCGGCCGTGATTTCCCGGTGTTTCTTCATCCGCAAACGAACGAGGAGTACGCGCTGGCGCGCACGGAGCGCAAATCGGCGCCCGGCTATCGCGGTTTCGTAGTGCACGCGGCGCCCGATGTCACGCTCGAGCAGGACCTGGGCCGGCGCGATCTGACCATCAATGCGATGGCCATCGACCAGGCCGGAAACCTGGTCGACCCGTTCGGCGGTCAGCGTGATTTGCGCGCGCGCGTGCTGCGACACGTGGGACCGGCGTTCGTCGAGGACCCGGTCCGCATACTGCGGCTGGCCCGTTTCGCGGCCCGGTTCCCCGACTTCAGCGTCGCGCCCGAGACGATGGCGCTGGCGCAGGCCATCGTCCAGCAGGGCGAGGCCGATGCGCTGGTGCCCGAGCGCGCCTGGCAGGAACTGGCGCGTGGCCTGATGGAATCGCGCCCGTCGCGGATGATCGACGTGCTCGAACGCTGCGGCCTGCTGCAGCGCTGGGCGCCGCAGCTGGCCGGGCGCACCGACGTGCGCGACGCGCTGGACCGCGCCGCCGATCGAGGGCTGCCGCTGCCGGCACGTTTCGCGATCCTGGCCAGCGGCTTGCCGTCGACCGGGGCGCTGGATGCGTTGCTGAGCCGGCTGCGCCCCGACCAGGAGAGCGTGCAGCTGGCGCGTCTGTTGCTGCAGTTGCGGGGTGACCTCGAGCACGCGGCCACCCCGCTGGAGCGGCTGCAGGTGCTGGAGCGCGCCGACGCGATGCGCCGGCCGGAGCGGTTCGAGTGCCTGCTGTCGGCGTTCGAGACGCTCACCGGTTCGTCGGCGGCCCGCTGGCGATCCGCGCTGGACGCAGTGCGCCGGATCGATGCCGGAGCGATCGCGGCCCGCTACGAAGACGATCCGGCAGCGATCGCGCGCGCGCTGCGCGAGGCGCGGCTGGCGCAGCTCGGCTTGCTCTGATCGGCAGTCGCGCCGCCGATGCCGCGCGACCTGGTCGCCTTCGCGCTCGGCAGCTCGCGGCCCCGCTGATCACTTCGGCGGTGCAAGGCCCGCGTTGATCGAGAAGACGTTGCCGAAGGCTGTCATGCCTCGGCTGTCCCTGCCGCCGTCGTACGTTTCGCCGTAGAGCAGACCGTCGCGCCCCTGCAGCAGAAGATCCGGCGAGGTGCCGTCGACCCCATTGAAATAGATCGTCTGCAGCAAGGTGCCATTGACCGAAATCGAATACACCGACCCCCACCCGCCGTCACACGGATTCGTGGTCCACAAGTTTCCGTCCGAGGCCTGCACGATTCGAGCCACCCCTCCGGAATGCGTGCAGGCCAGCGTGAACGGATGGATCTGCAGATATTGGCCTGACTTGCTGATCTGGAAGATGCCCCCGGGTTTCGATCCGGACACCTCCTGGATGGTGGCGCCATACAGCAGCCCGTTGGATCCTTCGGTCAGCGTGTTGATCGGCATCTGCGGAGACGGGAACGTGTAGATCACGCTGAACTGCCCGCTGGTTGTCATTCGTACGATGGCTCCGAAGATGCCCGCCCCGGCGCCGCACTGGCAACCCGACGTGCCGTACAGATTGCCGTCGGAAGCCTGGATCAGGCGGCCGAGCGCGCTGCCTTCGGTTGTTCCGTTCAGCGTATGCAGAACCGTAAACGCGCCGTTCAAAGCGAGCCGGAACGCGGTGCCGCAGCCGAAGCTCTGGCAGGACTGCCCCTGGAAGCTGCCGCCGCCGTCCGTCGTTCCGTAGAAGTTGCCGTCGCTGGCCAGCACCAGACCGGCGGGAAACGCGCCATCGGCACACTCCGGCAGCGAGCAGAAGGCGTGAACGATTTCGAATCCGGTGCCCGCCTTGCTGATCTTGAACACATTGCCGGGCTGCGAAACGGCCAGACCCGAGAACTGCCCTCCGGTCGACGCCACTCCGTAGAGGAAGCCGTCGGGACCCTCGACCAGGCTCCCAGGGGCCGATCCGTTCGGATAGTGACCGGTATTCGGATCGGACTTGAAGGTGTACAGGAGCGTGAAATTGCCCGCCGGGGTCAACTTGAAAACGGTGCCTCCGAGCCCGGTTGCACGTCCATAGGAAGTCTCCCGGCTGTCGAAGGTCGTTCCATAGAAATTTCCGTCCGAGGCCTGAATCAGCGAGTCGGGGTCGGCCCCGTCGGGGCAGGTGTATCCGGCGTTCGTGCACGGAAAGCCGAATAGCTCGGTCACGGTAGCCGCATGAGCCGACGCCGCCCACGCTAAAGAGACCCAAAGCAAGAGCCTGACGAGCGCGCTTTGATTCATCTTGAGTCTCCAGGTCGTGTTTTGTTATCGCCTCACGGTACACCGCGCGCCGAGACTAGGCGAGAGTTGTTACCGGAACTGCACACGATCGAGTGTGAAAGGTCCGATGCGACTCAAATTTTCTTTGAACCGGATTGACTCGAGCGGGAATTAACTCAACTGTGCCGGAGCGTCGGCGCCGGGTGGCACCCACCGGCCAGACGCCCGTGAACGGCCGTCCTGTGTCTCGATCAACGCGGGCGAGCAGCCCGCAGCTGCCGATCAGTCGTCGCGCTGGGAATGCAGGGCGATGCGGTTGCCTTCGCAGTCCAGCACGACCGCGCGGAAGCCATGCGGGCCGATCGGGCGGACCGGTTCGATGATTCTTCCTCCGTAATGCTGGGTCTGCCTGACGGCGTCGCGTATCCGGCCGTCCACATTCAGGTAGACCAGAATCCCGGCCGCGCTGACTTCGGACGGGCTGACGACCAGGCAGCCGCCGTTGCCGGCCTCGTGCTCGAGCACGTAAAACGCGGTGCCCTGGAACTGCTCGCGGTGCATCTGGATCGCCAGCACCGCGCGGTAGAACGAGGCCGCTCGCTCCAGGTCGGCCACCGGGATATCGAACCAGACGGCCCGATTATGCTGGCTGTTGTAGTCGCCCATCGAAACAGGCTTCCAGGCAATCCTGCGGACTAAACTGGGCTCGGGTCGAGCCCCCATGACCGCGAGCACGCCGCGCATTATCGCCCACCTCGACATGGACGCGTTCTTCGCGTCGGTCGAGCTGCTGCGCTACCCGGAGTTGCGCGGGCTTGCGGTCGTCGTCGGCGGTTGGCATCGGCACCATCCGGTGACCGTGACCGATCCGGTCACCGGTCGGTCGCACCGCCGCTTTGCGCGCCTGCGCGAGTACACCGGGCGCGGCGTCGCCACCACCGCGACGTACGAGGCGCGCGAGCTCGGTGTGCATTCGGCCATGGGGCTGATGAAAGCGGCCCACCTGGCGCCCGATGCCATTCTGCTGCCGGCTGATTTCGATCAGTACCGGCAGTATTCGAGGCGGTTCAAGGCCGCTGCGAGGCAGGTTGCTCCACGGGTCGAGGATCGAGGCATCGACGAGATCTACCTGGATCTGACCGACGAGGTGGCTCCGCGCATCGAATCGCCCGAGGACGCGTGGTGGTGCGCGCGCGAGGTGGCGGCCGAGTTGAAGCACGCGGTGCGCTCGGCGACCGCGCTGACCTGCTCGATCGGCCTGGCGCCCAACAAACTGCTGGCCAAGCTCGCATCCGAGCTCGACAAGCCGGACGGGCTGACCGTCATCACCGAGGCCGACATCGCGTCGCGCATCTGGCCGCTGCCGGTGCGCCGCTTGAATGGCGTCGGGCCGAAGGCGAGCGTTCGCCTGGAGCAGCTCGGGATCCGGACCATCGGGGACCTGGCCGACGCGCAGACCGCCTGGCTGGTGGCCAACTTCGGCGCCAGCTACGGCCGCTGGCTGCACGAGGCCTCGCATGGCCACGATGCGCGCCAGGTGCAGGTGTTCAGCGAGGCCAAGTCGATCAGCCGCGAGACCACGTTCGACCGCGACCTGCACCCGGTACGCGACCGGGCCACGCTCAGCCGCATCTTTACCGAGCTGTGCGTGCAGCTTGGCCACGACCTGCAGCTCAGGCATTACGTGGGACGCACCGTCGGGCTGAAGCTGCGCTTCGAGGACTTCCGCACGGTCACCCGCGCCCGCACGCTCGACGCCCCGACCGACGATGCGCGCGCCATCCGTCTGGCGGCCGGCAGCTGCCTGAAGCGGGTCGAGCTCGATCGGCGCATCCGGCTGCTCGGCGTGCGCGTCGACTCGCTCAGCCACGCAGGGGACGCTCTCGCATGACGCAGGCGTTGCGCTGGCGACCCGGTGCCCGGCCGCAGCCTGGCTGCTGTACTGACGACCGGGCTACGCAACCTGCGCGCCGCGCTCGACCAGCAGCTCCTTCAGGACGGCGCGATGGCAGCGGGACGGGTCCTGGCAATAGCAACCCACCGACAGATTCGTGCGATGTGAAAGCGCTGCCAGCAGATCCAGAACTCTTGCAGAGTCCGGCTGGCCCATTTCGGTCCTGAACTTGCGCCGGAAGCGCTGCCAGCCCGCCGGATCGACCGCCGATCTGGCTTGCGCGACCAGTTCCGCGCTCGGCGACAGGACCGGCAGCCAGACATCATAGAAGTCTCGCGCTGCGTAATCGGCTTTGGGCACTCCGCGCGGCGGCCTTCGGACCGTTCCGATCCGAAGGCCCTCGCCCGGCGATCGCGGCGATCCCAGCTGGACGATGGAAATGGTCATTGCGACGGCCTCGACCCTACGTCGTGATCTTGGCACCGAGCACATCGATGCGCTCGATCGAGGGAGGCTTCGAAAACAGCACCGGAGCCTGCGCCATCAGGGCCTGCGCGATCTGACCGGTCAGATGCGCCTGCCGGCCCGCCTCGTCGGCGAATGCATCGAACACGCCGAAGGTGGACGGCCCGAGTTTCAAGGCGAACCAGATCGGCGTACCCGTCTCTCTCATGGACAGCTCCAGTCCGGTTTGCAGAAACCGGGCGACCTCGTCTTCCTTGCCCGGCTTGGCCTCGAGGCGGGCGAACAGTGCGTACTTGAGCATGGTTTTCTCCTGGTTGGGTTCGATAGGCAGTTAGGCTACGACGTTTCGGCCCCGCGGCGCATTGGCAATATTGCCAACATTGATATCATCGTTGCCATGCGCGTCCACGTGCTCGCTCTGAACGGCGTGTTCGATACGGGTCTGGCCACCGTGCTGGATGCATTCAGCACGGCCAACGAGCTGGCGCAAATGACCGGCCTCACGTCGCTGCGCTTCCAGGTCAGCGTGGTGGCCGTGAGAAACACGGTCATCACGTCGCAGGGGTTGCGCGTGCCGGTTGCTCCGGCATCCCGCAAGCACGCGCCGGACATCGTCGTGGTGCCCGCCATCGGCACCAAGATGCCCGAAGCTCTGGTGGCCGCGCTGGCCGAGAGCGAGGTCGGGGACGCCGCAGCCGTGCTGCGCCGGTGGGCAGCGCGCGGGGCGGTGACCGCGGCCGCGTGCATCGGGACCTTCGTGCTGGCGGAGGCCGCTTTGCTGGACGGGGAGCAGGCCACGACGACCTGGTGGCTGGCGCCGTTGTTCCGGCAGCGTTATCCGAGGGTCAGGCTGGACGAGTCCAGGATCATCGTCCACTCCAATGCGATCGTCACCGCCGGAGCCGCCCTCAGCCATCTGGACCTGGCGCTGACCCTGATCCGGCAGTCGAGCCCCGAGCTGGCCGGTCTGACGGCCAGATATCTGGTCGTGGACTCGCGCGCTTCGCAGGCCATTTATTCGATTCCCAACCATCTCGCCCACGCCGACCCGATGGTCGAGCGATTCGAGCGTTGGGCGCGCATGAATCTGGCCGAAGGATTTTCCCTGGACCAGGCGGCCGATGCGCTCGCCACCAGCAAGCGCACGCTGGCGCGCCGGATGCACGGCGCGCTCGGCAAGTCTCCGCTCGCGTATTTCCAGGATCTGCGCGTCGAGCGGGCCGTGCATCTTCTGAAGACGAGCAGCGCGAGCGTCGAGCAGATCGCGTCCCAGGTGGGATACTCCGATGGGGTGACGCTGCGGGCGCTCTTGCGCCGCCGCCTCGGGCGCGGCGTGCGCGAGATACGGCAGGCCCGTTAGGCCGATCCGGAGCCTGCGCCCGGCGATCGATCTGCGAGATGGAAGCCGACCTGGTGTCTTTGCGGCTGCTGCAAGGCGAGCCTTCGGAGATGGCCGAGTTGCAGCGCGTGCTGGAGGCCGCACCCAGGTACGCGGAACTCGTTACCGGCGTGCCGCCCGGGCGCGCCGACGCACAAAGCACCTATTCGATACTGCCCGAGGGCAAGACCTACGACGACAAGTTCGTATTCGGCATCTATCTGGGCGGCTCGATGGTCGGCTGTGCCGACGTCATCCGGGGCTACCCGGATGCAGCGACCGCCACGCTGGGACTGCTGCTGATCGCCGAACCATTTCAGCGCCGAGGCATCGGGGACGCCGCTTATCGCGAAATCGAAGCACGGGTTCTGGCATGGGAACCCTGCGACCGGATTCGAATTGCCGTGGTCGGGACCAATGCGTCCGTGATCCCGTTCTGGCAGCGACTCGGCTTCGTGCCGACGGGACAGACGCGGCCGTATCGCTATGGCTCGGTTGTTTCCGAGGCCATTTACCTCGAAAAACCTCTGCGGTCCGGTTCGCCGTCCTGATGCGCGGGGCGACCCGTTGCCCCGGAAAGAGGGCGAGTTTCGCCAAAATCCCGGGCATCGGCGCGCATCTTGCGGAAATAGCATTCCTGGCGTTGACGGGAATCGACCAGCCGCATCGTGGCCATCGCGCTCGAGTTCATTGACGTGGTGATACCCATCGCGAGGATTCGCGAATCCTATCCGGGTGGCTGGGAGCAATGCCTGCTCGACTACGCCGCGCTTTTGGGCCGCCGGGTCTGGTACGACCAGCACCTGTTTCGTGACGGCGCCATGAGCCCGTCGGAGGCGCGGATGCGGGTCGAGGGCTGGGCCGTGCTCGGGTTCGAGCCGACCGAAACTCGCCGGCAAGGGCTGTACTGGAAAGATCTATGCGTGGTCGACTCGTGCCACAACGGGCCCACCCGCCCCTGCGACTGGCTGGCATTCGACCCGGTCAGCCGGACGGCCTATCTGGCCGGCGCCGAACCCGGTCCCCTGGTCTGTCGCGGCCACCCGAGACCGGCCGGGGCGCGGTAACGGCGGGCTTTGGCGGTGCCGGATCCCAGCAACCCAGGGGCGATGGTGCCCCTGGGTTTCTCAAAGGAGTCGGTGCGAGCGATCGCCGCTCGCAAATCCGAGCAGCGGACTGTGCAGTCCCCGACCGACCGCCAGCACTTTGAGCAGTTCCCCCATCTCGGATTCCGATAGCAGGCGTAGAACGTCCGGCGTGCGCGAGGCGCCCGACGGCTCGGCCAGCAGCTGCAGCAAACCGCAATCGAGCAGAAAGCGCGCCTGGGAGGTGTAGCCGAGCACATCGAGCCCGCTGCCGCGAGCGGCCTGCGCGATCGCGCTGAAGTCGACGTGGGCCGTGATGTCGTTCAGGCCGGGCAACCATAAGGGGTCGGCGTGCGCGCGGTGGCGGAAATGGCACATCAGCGTGCCCATCGCGCGCTGCGGGTGGTAGTACTCATGGCGCGGAAATCCGTAATCGATCAGCAGCGCCACCCCGCGACGCAGCCACGTTCCGAGCGTCGCGGTCCAGGCGCGCGCCAGCAGACCCACTTCCGACACGTACCCGTCGGGAAGAGGGCCCGCCTCGGCCTCGATCTGCTCGACCGCCTCCCGCAGTGCGTCTGCCGCCGGCCGATCGGCCAGGCGCAGCGTGGATCCGTCCGCCTGCACGCCGCGCTCCAACACTGCCCCGTCGCGCTTGACGAAAAGCTGTACCGGCATCACATCCAGCACTTCGTTGGCGACGATCACGCCGTCGAAGCCGGCCGGCGGTGCGTTCAGCCATTGGACCCTCGGATCGAGCAGCCGCGCCTGCTGCCGCGCCCTGAGCTCGGGTGAAACCTCGACGATGCCGTAGCGCTCCGCCTCGACCCCGAGGCGCTCCAGCTCGGCGATCAGTTCGGCGGCGAGCGCGCCGCTGCCCGCGCCGAATTCGATCAGCCGCGGTGGCAGCTGTTCGAAGCATCCGGCAACCTGCGCCGCTAGCGCGCGCGCGAACAGCGGCGAGATCTCCGGCGCGGTAACGAAGTCGCCCTCGGGGCCGAGCTTGCCGGGCTTGGCCGCGTAGTAGCCCAGGCCGGGCTCGTACAGCGCACTGTGCATGAAGCGGTCGAATCCGATCCAGCCACCGCTGGAGCGGATCTGGTCGATGATGCGATCGACCAGGCGCCGGCTGTTGGCGATCGCCTCGGCATCCGCCGCCGGCAGCCGGTCGCTGATTGTTTCGCCCATCCACGTAACGGTACACTGCCCGCGCCCCTGAGCATGCCCCTTGACTTTCTTCATGAGCACGAAGCGACGACGCGGCCGCAACGCGCCCGGCAATCCGGTGGCGCTTGTCACCGGTGGCGCGCACCGGATCGGGCGCCAGATCGCGCTCGCTCTGGCGCGCGACGGGTTCGACGTGGCGGTGCATTACGGGCGCTCCAGGGACGGCGCGCTGGCGACCGTGGCCGATGTCCGCAAGGCCGGACGCCAGGCGTGCGCGGTCAGACGCGATCTGGCGGTCGCCAGGAGCCTGGCCTCGATGCTGGAGGAGTGCGCCACCTCGCTGGGCGAGGTCACCTGCCTTGTCAACAGCGCGTCGATGTTCGAGGCGGACGGTGCGCTGGATTTCGAGCCGGCCAGGCTGGCGCGTCATATGGGCGTCAATGTGGCCGCGCCCATTTTGCTGGCGAGCCAATTGCACGCGAGAATCGCCAAAGGCGGCCAGGGTGTCGTGATCAACGTGCTGGATCAGAAGTTGTGGAACCCGAATCCGGACTTCCTGTCGTACACGCTGTCCAAGGCGGCTCTGTGTTCGGCCACCGGGCTGCTGGCGCGCGCGCTGGCTCCGAAATTGCGCGTGGTGGGCCTGGCCCCCGGCATCACGTTGCCGGCGGCCGGTCAGAGCCGCCGCAATTTCGACCGCGTGTCCCGGCTGACGCCCCTGGGCTACTCCAGCTCGCCCGAGGACATCGCGCAAGCGGTCGTTTATCTGGCGCGCGCCCGCGCGGTGACCGGGACCACGCTGCTGGTCGACGGTGGCCAGCACCTGGTGCCGAGCGAGCGCGACGTGATGTTCCTGCGCGGGGCGCGCTGATGGGCGCGTGGCTGCTCGATCCGCGGCTGGTCCAGTGCCGTCGCATTTACATGCGCGACGCCATCTTCGAGGCCAACATCGGCGTGCATGCGATCGAGCACGCCGGGCCGCAGCGGCTGATCATTAACGTGGACCTGTTCGTGGCCCTGTCGGCTTCGACCCCGCGCCACGACCAGGTGGAAGAGGTGGTCGACTACGATTTCGTCCGCGAGACGATCCGGCGCCGGCTGGGCCGCGGCCACGTGAACCTGCAGGAGACGCTGATCGACGACCTGGCGGCTGCGTTGCTGGAGCATCCGGGCGTGGTTGCGGTGCGGGTCTGCACCGAAAAGCCGGACGTGTACGACGACGTGGCGGGCGTCGGGGTCGAAGTGCTGCGATTCAAGGATTCGGGATGAGTGCTGCCACGTTCGAGGCCGGGGATCGCGCAGGCGCGCTGCGCGTTGCGCGCGAGGGGCAGAAGCTCGAAAAGCGGCTGCTGCGGATGACCGGGCAGGCGCTCGCCGATTACTCGATGATCGCCGACGGCGACCGGGTGATGGTGTGTCTGTCGGGGGGCAAGGACAG
Source organism: Burkholderiaceae bacterium (assembly GCA_036270655.1). Taxonomy (GTDB): domain Bacteria; phylum Pseudomonadota; class Gammaproteobacteria; order Burkholderiales; family Burkholderiaceae_F; genus VBCK01. The sequence continues at coordinate 3,958 of DATBCD010000063.1, read as the reverse complement.
CCATGGCCTGCTCGACCTGCTGATGACGATCCGGGGTCGCGCACCGGTACGGTTCGAGCTGATCGCGGTGAACCTGGACCAGAAGCAGCCCGGGTTTCCGGCCGATGTGCTGCCCGATTACCTGACGCGCCTGGGCGTGCCGTTTCACATCGAAAACCAGGATACCTATTCGGTGGTGCGACGGCTGATCCCCGAGGGCGCGACCGCCTGCTCGCTGTGCTCGCGGCTGCGGCGCGCAATCCTGTACCGGGTCGCCGACGAGCTGGGCGCCACCCGGATCGCGCTCGGCCATCACCGCGATGACATCCTGGCGACCTTCTTCCTGAATCTGTTTTACGGCGGCCGCCTGAAGGCGATGTCGCCCAAGCTGGTGTCGGACGACGGTCGCCACGTGGTGATCCGGCCGCTGGCTTACGTGAAGGAAGCCGACCTGGCCCGCTACGCGGCGCTGCGCGGCTTTCCGATCATCCCGTGCGACCTGTGCGGTTCGCAGGAGCACCTGCAGCGCCGCCAGATGCGCCAGATGCTGCAGGATTGGGAGCGCCGCTATCCCGGACGCGCGCAGACGATCTTCAACGCGCTCGGGCGCGTGGTCCCTTCGCACCTGATGGACCCGGAGCTGTTCGACTTTGCCGGGCTGCGCCCCACCGGCGTAGCCGATCCGGCGGGCGATGTCGCCTTCGACGACCAGGGTTGCGACGCTGCCTCGAACGGCGTAATCCGCTTGGAGCGTGACGAAGACGTCTGAACTCCCCTCTCCCGCTTGCGGGAGAGGGGCGGGGGAGAGGGTCGTGGCAGAAAGAAGCCTCTACCCCGGCACCGCCTGCAGCGCCTGCTGCACGTCCTGCCACAGCGTTCCGGGCGGCTCGCAGCCGACCGAGAAGCGCACGTAGCCTTCGGCGACCGCCTCGCCCCAGCGCGCGCGCCGTTCCGCCGACGAATGCACGCCGCCGAAACTGGTGGCGTTGCGTACGTAGCGGCAACCCTGGATGAATCGTTCGGCCGCGCCGGCGTCGGCCAGCGTGAAGCCGATCAGCGAGCCGAAGCGGCGCATCTGCGTGCGCGCCAGCGCGTGCGCCGGGTGTGAGGCCAGGCCCGGATAGCGCACCGCCCTCACTTTCGGGTGCTGCGCCAGTCGTTCGGCCAGGTCCTGGGCGTTTTCGCACATCCGCGCGAATCGCAGCTCCAGCGTGTCCAGGCCGCGCTGCACCAGCCAGCATTCGAAGGCGCCAGGGATCGCCCCGCAAATGCGGCGCCAGTCGCGTACCGCCGCCATCACGTCGGCGTTGCGCGACGCCACGTGCCCGAACAGCACGTCCGAGTGCCCGTTGACGGCCTTCGTATCGGACGAAACCACCACGTCGGCGCCCAGCTCGAGCGGACGCTGCCCGATCGGCGTCATCGTCGTGTTGTCCACCACCAGCAGCGCTCCGGCCGCGCGGGCGCGCTGCGCCACCGCCCGCAGGTCCGCCAGGTCCAGGCTGGGGTTGGACGGCGTCTCGACCCACACGACCCTGCACCCGTCCAGCGCTTCGCGCTCCACGGCGGCGGTCGGGCAGGTGCGCACCCGCACTCCCATCGGCACCAGGAACTTCTCGGCCGCGGTGCGGACGGTGTAGTAGCCGTCCGAGGGCAGCAGCACCTGGTCGCCCGCCCGCAGCTGGCTGTACAGCACCGAGGCGACCGCCGCCATGCCGGAAGGGAAGACCACCGTCTCGGCCTGCTCCAGCTGACTGAGCACCTCCTCCAGCGCGGTCCAGGTCGGGTTGCTGTAGCGCGCATACTGGTACGGGCCCTGCGGCTCTCCGGGCAGCGCGTAGATCGTCGTGTTGACGATCGGCGTCTCGAAGGCCTCGCCCAGCGCGCGCCGGTGTGTCGCGTGATGCAGGCAGTCTGCAAAGAGGGTGTCCAGCGCGTCCATTCGGGCCTCCCGGCAAATGAGCCGTAAGATTACCCGCGCCGGCGTCCGGCAAAAGGGAGGAGGCCGCATTGAGCACATACCTGCATCACGAGTCGCACTTCCAATCCAGCGACCTGTTGCGCGACATCGTGATCGGCATGGCTGATGGCCTGACCGTGCCGTTTGCGCTGGCCGCCGGGATCAGCGGCGCCGTCGCGGGATCCGGGGTCGTGGTTACCGCCGGTGTGGCCGAGATCGTGGCCGGGTCCATCGCGATGGGGCTGGGCGGTTACCTGGCCGCACAGGGGGAAATGGAGCACTACGCCTCGGAGCTGGTGCGCGAGGAGCAGGAGATCGCCGAAAAGCCTCAAGCGGAAATCGAGGAGGTTGCCGAGGTATTTCGCCAATATGGTCTGACGGAACAGCACTATGGTGGAGTGGTCGAGGGGTTGAAGGGCAACCCGCGCGCCTGGCGCGATTTCATGATGCGCTTTGAACTGGGCCTGCAGAAACCCGATCCGAGCCGGGCCGGCCGCTCCGCGCTGACCATCGGCGGCAGCTATATTCTGGGTGGGCTGGTGCCGTTGGCGCCTTACATGGCGATCGACTCGGCGGCGCTGGCGCTGCCGTGGTCGATCGGCGTCACGCTGGCGGCGCTGGCCGTGTTCGGATTCGTCAAGGGCCGGTTCACCGGAGCCGCGCCCCTGAAGTCGGCGTTACAGACGGCCAGCATCGGCGGATTTGCGGCCGCCGCCGCGTTCGCTCTGGCGCGCGCGATCAGCTGAACGGATAATTGTGGTCCGCGTGCCGTTGATCATCATTCCGTAGGTCGTCATGAAGCTGTTGCGCAATCCCGAGCGGGAGGTCTTCCATTTTCGGACCCGTTGGTTTGTCGCCTCGGGTGCCGTGCTGGCAGGGTTCGCGCTGCTGCTGGGGCGCTTTACCTGGCTTCAGGTGGTCCGGCACGAAGACTTCTACGCGCGCGCCGAACAGAACCGGATCGCACTGGTCCCGGTGAGCGGCAACCGTGGCCTGATCAAGGACCGCAACGGCACGATCATCGCGAAGAATTACTCGGCCTACACGCTCGAAATCGAGATGGACAAGGTCCACAACGTCGACGCCACCATCGACGAGCTGTCCAAGGTGGTCCCGATCGAGCCTCGCGACCGGCGCCGCTTTCACAAGCTGATCGAAGATACCAAGCGGCTCGACTCGGTTCCGATCCGCACCCGCCTGACCGACGAGGAGGTCGCCCGTTTCGCGGCGCAGCGCTACCGCTTTCCCGGCGTGGAGCTGCGGGCCCGCCTGTTCCGCCAGTACCCGCTGGGCGAGACCGCCTCTCACGTGCTGGGCTATATCGGCCGCGTCAGCATCAGCGACGAGCAGCGCATCGACCAGTTTTCCAACCCGGCCGATTACAACGGAACCGAGTACATCGGCAAGGTCGGTGTCGAATCCAGCTACGAGGAATATCTGCATGGCACCACCGGTTTCGAGCAGGTCGAAATCACGGCCGGCGGGCACCCGGTGCGCACGCTGGCGCGCACCCCCTCGGAGCCCGGCAGCAACCTGATCCTGTCGATCGATATCCACCTGCAGGAGCTGGCCGAGAAGGCGTTCGGCGAGCGCCGCGGCGCCCTGATCGCGATCGAACCAGCCACGGGGGATGTGCTCGCATTCGTCTCCAAGCCGACGTTCGATCCGAACCTGTTCGTCGATGGCATCGATCCGCTCAGCTGGGACGGCCTGAACAACTCGCCCGACAAGCCGCTGCTGAACCGAGCGCTGCGCGGCACCTACCCGATCGGATCGACCTACAAGCCGTTCCTGGCGCTGGCCGCGCTCGAGCTGGGCAAGCGCCGGCCCGACAGTGTCACCTACGACCCCGGCTACTTCTGGTATGCCGGCCACGAATTCCGGGAAGGAGGCCACATCCCGAAGGGCGGTTACGGCAACGTGGATCTGCACAGGTCGATCGTCGTGTCCAGCGACGTGTACTACTACGTGCTGGCCAACGATCTGGGCGTCGATGCGATCCACGATTTCATGAAACCG
>DATBCD010000062.1:0-1639 GCA_036270655.1 Burkholderiaceae bacterium | reverse complement strand
CGGAACAGCAGCGCCTGCGCGCGGACGCACGCGCCTTCGCCCGCGATGTGCTGTCGAAGGTGGGGTCGGCCACGAAAGACCTGCCGACACCGCTCGCCCGCTTCGCCGCCACCAGACCGTTCTACGAGCAGACCGTCGCAGCGGGCTTCCTGCGCCGCCTGATTCCAGCACCGCTCGGCGGTCAGGGCACAGGTGTTGTGGACATGGCCGTGGTGGCCGAGGAGTTCCACGCCGTCGATGTCAATATCTCGCTGACCTTGCTCGGCACCATGCTGGGCCTGTTCCCGGTGCTGCTGGGCGGCACGCCGGAACAGGCGGGGCGCATCTTTGCCCCGTTTGCGGCGGGGCAGGGCGCCCCGCTCGCTGCCTTCGCCCTTAGCGAACCGCGCGGCAGCGCCAATTTCGCCGCCGCCGCCCCGGCCGAAGGCGTACGCACCCAGGCGCGTCTGGAAGGCGATCACTGGGTAATTTCCGGCGCAAAGAAGTGGGTCTCCAGCGGCACCGGTTGGGACGGGAAAGGGGCCGACCTGTTGACGGTGGTCTGCCGCACCGATCCCGATGCACCGTCCGAGAGCGGGATTTCGGTTATCGCTGTCCACGGGCCGGCGGACGGCATCGTACTGGACCGCGCGATCGATTCCGTCGGCCACCGTGCGCATCTGCAGCCACAGTTCCGGCTGAACGACGTACACACGCCCGCCGATCACCTGATCGGGCCGCGCGGCGGCGGCAAGGCGCTCGCCGAAGCCTGCTTCACTGGCACTGCGCCGATCGTCGGCAGCTTCGCCGTCGGGCTGATGCGTGCGGCGTTCGACTGCGCGCTAAATTTCGCCAAGACAGAGAGGCGCGGCGGCGCGGCGCCGATCATCAGCCATCAAGCGGTCGGCTACGCGCTCGCCGACGCGAAGATGGCGATCGAGGCCGTCCGTTCACTCAGCCTGCGCGCCGCCCATGCCTTCGACAAACAGGCACCCGGCGCCCTGGAACTTGCGCTGCACGCAAAGGTGTTCGGGTCCGAGACGGCAGTGCGCGTGATCTCGGACCTTATGCGCGTCGTCGGGATCGACAGCTACGATCGCACGCTGCCCCTTGGCGACCTGCTCGCTGACGCGCTCGTATTGCCGCTGTTCGATGGCGGGAACATGGGCGTCAGGCGACGGCAGTTGCACGAGCTGATGCAAATGCCGGACTACGATCCGCTTGCAGCCTCTGGCGATTGAAGTAATCGTAAGGCGCGATTATCGCGTGGATCCAGTACGCCACAATCGGCGTATAGCCGCGGGGCGCGGCGTAACGTATCTGCTTTTGCCTGTTTGCCCAAAACAGGCATTCCGCTATCGGCCTGGACCTAATTTTCGAACACACCAGCCTCGATGGATGGCCCGGCCGGTACCAAGTGTCGGATTTATCCGTTAGACGCTCGGCAGTGGAATGGAGAGCAGCAAGGTCGTCGTGAATCCCGGAACGGGCGGAGTCATCCAACGACGCGCTCGGCCGCGACCAAAAGACTGCACCTTGCCTGCTGCCGCAAGCCGGTCGAGTGCCCGCTGCACGGTGCGCTGGCTGGCGCCAAGCGCGAGCGCCAGGGCCGAGCTCGACCACGACTCACCGTCGGCGAGGAAGGCGAGCACCGCCGCAT
>DATBCD010000061.1:0-25137 GCA_036270655.1 Burkholderiaceae bacterium | reverse complement strand
GCTTTCGCGAAGGGCTTATCGCACTAAGCGAGCATGCTGTTCATCACGGCCCGTAACGCCGCCGGCTTCACGGGCTTGCGCAGCACCCGGCATCCATGGGCCGTTGCGGCAGTGTGCGCGTCCAGCGTGTGATCGGCCGTGATCACGATACTTGGGACCCGAGTGCCCCAGAGCGATTGCATTTCCTCTGCCAGGTCCAGGCCGCTGATGCCGCGGTCCAGGTGGTAGTCGACCAGCAGCAGGTCAGGCACCGCTTCGCGCTTCATGGCCCAGCCGATCGCGGATTCCCGATCGCGCACCGCCACGGTCTCGCATCCCCAGTTCGACAGCAGAGCCTGGATCCCGGAAAGAACCGCCGGCTCGTTTTCCATGCACAGAACGCGCCGGCCCATCAGGCGATCGGAGACAACGGCCAGCGCCGTCGTGTCGGCCGACGAGATGCGCGCGCCGTCTCCAACAGGAACTGAAATGGCGAACACGCTGCCGCGCCCGGGCCAGGAACGCAAGGACAGGTGGTAGTCCAGCATCCGTACAATCCGGTCGACGATGGCCAGACCAAGGCCCAGGCCGCGGTCCGCGGCGTCGCAATCGCCGCCCAGTCTGCGAAACTCTTCGAAGATCTCCTTGCGCTTCTCCTCGGGGATGCCCGGTCCCGAATCCCACACCTCGATGTCCAGCGTCCTGCCCCGGCGGCGGCAGCCGACCAGCACGCGCCCGTGGCGGGTGTACCGGACCGCGTTCGAAAGAAAGTTCTGCAGCACCCGGCGCAGCAGATGCGGGTCCGAATAGACGACGTGATCGCAGTTGGCCACGCGCAAGCGCAGGCCTCTGTCGCGGGCCAGCACCTTGAACTCGGCGACCAGCGGCCCGATCACGCGATTCAACGGGAAGTGTTCGAGCCGCACCTCTTGCGCGCCGCCGTCCAAGCGGGAAATATCGAGCAGACCGCCGAGCAGGTTCTCACCGGTGATCAGCGCCGACTCGGCTTGAGCGACCAGCGACCCCGTTGGCGGCGGCACCTGATCGCGATCAATCGACGATACGAACAGGCGCGCGGCGGTCAACGGCTGGACGAGGTCATGCGAAGCCGCTGCCAGAAAGCGCGTCTTTGCGTCGTTCGCACGTTCGGCCAACACCTTCGCATCCGCCAGCTCGACGTTCAGATCGGTGAGCTCGCGCGTGCGTTCCCTGACGCGAAATTCCAGCGTCTCGTTGGCTTCCTGCAGGGCCTTCTGTGCCCGCTTGTAGGCGGTGACGTCGGAGAAGCTGGTGACAAACCCGCCGCCGGGCATCGGATTGCCGACAATGTCCAGCACCGTACCGTCCGGAAGCTCGCGTTCATGGCTGTAGGCCCGTCCGGCCCGCATGTACGCCAGGCGGCGGGCCACCGCTGCTTCGGCATTGGCGGAGACCAGCCAGCCACGTTCCGCGTTGAACCGCATCAGATCCTCGATCGGTCTTCCGCGCACCACCAGCCCGGCCGGATAATCGAACATTTCAAGATAGCGCCGGTTCCACGCGACCAGGCACAGGTTCGCATCGACGACGCTGACTCCTTGAGACAGATTCTCAAGCGCGGCGCGCAGCAGCTCGCGGTTGAACTGGATGACGTGCGAGGTCTCGTCAAGCAGCCGGACCACATCCTCCGGCTGCATGTCGCGCCCGCGCAATGTCGTTCCGAGGACCAGGCGCGCGCTGGAGGTGCCGAGGACACCCGCTAAAAGGTGCTCGACAAAGCGGGCCAGTTCGGGGCCCGCGTGATCTTTCCTTTCCAGAGCACCGCCGCTGGCCTTGGACGAGTATTCGGCAAACACCGCCGCAGCCCGGTCCGAACCCAGGAAACGCTCAACCAGCTCCTGCAGATCGCCTACCGTGGCTGAGCTGCGGGGCAGATTGGGTTCGGAAGCACGCGCTTCGACGGCCTCCTCCAGGAATTTCGCGGCTTGAAGCCGCTCGCGCAGGCCCGGCTTTCTAAGAAGGGATACCCCGAAGTAGGCCGCCAGGTTGAACGCCAGGCTCCAGAACACGCCGTGGGTCACCGCGTCCATGCCGGACACGCCGAACAGCGCCTCGGGCTTGAGCCAATCGATTCCGAACGGTCCCAGGCGAAGTATGTCGGCGTAGTGGTCGCTGGCCCGAAGCAGCGCCGGCGTCAGCAGGGTGTAGCCCCACATCAGCGACCCGACCATGAGACCCGCGACCACGGCGGGATAGCGCCCGCCTCTCCAGAGCACCCCGCCAATCAGGCTGGGCGCAAACTGCGCCACGGCCGCAAAGGACAGCAGTCCGATCTGCGTCAGCGTTCCCGGCCCGGTGAACATCCGGAAATATGCGTATGCAAGCGCGACGATCAACACGATCCCGACGCGCCTGACCAGCTTGATCAAGCCCGACAGGTCCTGGCCCGGAACCCGAGGCAGGCGCTGCGAGCGCAGCAGCACCGGCATCACGATCTCGTTGCAGATCATCGTTGAAAGGGCGATCGTTTCAACCACGATCATTCCGGTAGCGGCCGAAAAGCCGCCCAGATACGCGCCCAGCGCCAGCCACGGGTGGTTTCCAACCAGCGGCAGCTCGAGCACAAACGTGTCCGAGGGCACCGACCCACCCAGGAACTCAACCCCGGCCGCGGCAATTGGAAGGACGAACAGGCTGATGACCGAAAGATAGAGGGGGAAGACCCAGCGGGACGTGCGAAGGTCCGACAGCGACGTATTTTCGACCACTGCGATGTGAAATTGCCTCGGCAGGCAGATGATCGCGATCGCAGCCAGCAGGGTCTGGGACACGAAACCCATCCGCCACGTTGCGTCGTTTGAAGGCATCGACACTTGCGCAAGCGCCAGAGCCCGCGAGTAGGCGTCGACCAGGCCATCGCTGAGCACGTAGGTCGCATACAAGCCCAGGGCCAGAAATGCCGCCAGCTTGACCAGGGACTCGAACGCGATGGCAAGAACCATCCCGTGATGGTTCTCGGTGCTGACCAGGTCACGGGTGCCGAACAGGATCGCAAAGGCGGCCAGCATCATGGCAATGGTCAGCGCGCCGTCCATGAAGTGCGGCGTGCCTGCAGCAGCGCCGACCAGGACTTCGAAGCCGAACGAGACGGCCTTGAGCTGCAAAGCGATGTAAGGCAGCACGCCGATCACCGCGATGGCGGTCACCAGCATCGCGATCGGCTGATGGCGGCCATAGCGGGCGCCGATGAAATCGGCGATCGACGTAATGTTGTGGCGCTTGGAGATCCGGATAATCCGCCGCAGCAGCGGGCCGCCGAACAGGAATACGACGATCGGACCCAGATAGATCGGAAGGAAATCCCAACCGCTGCCTGCTGCGCGCCCGACCGCTCCGTAGAACGTCCAGGAGGTGCAGTACACGCACAGCGCCAGGCTGTAGATCCACGGCTTGCGCAGTGGAGGCCCTACGACCTGGGCGCGGCGATCCCCGAGGTAGGCGATCGCGAACAGCACTGCGACATAGCCGGTCGAAATGGCGAACAGCACCCAACCGTTCAACATCCTGCCTCCTCTTGCAGCCCGCTTCGGGGTCGGTTCTTTATCGTCTTCCGACCCTCAGCCACCCGCTGGACCGCCTCGGGAGGATAGCTCGGATTCGCCCGAATGGCGCACGCCGGCGGGGCGTTGGCGCCCGTCGCCTCCTTATAATGAAAATGAAAACGAGAAGAAAAGACGTGCCGTATTCACCTCGAGCGCTCCGGATGTGGCTTCAACGCGTGGCTGCGGTGATTGTCGTTGCGGCCGCCGTCTGCGGCTGCAGCCCTGACAAGAACACCGCCGTGCGCGCTGGCGCAAAGCCGTCGGCGGAACTGTTCGTCGACGCCACCGAATCGAGCGGAATCAGGTTCCAGCATTTCAACGGAAGAACCGGTGAATTTTATTATCCGGAGATCATCGGGTCGGGCGTTGCCGTGTTCGACTACAACAATGACGGGAAGCTGGATATTCTCGTGTTGCAGGGCACCACGCTCGGCCCCGACAAGGGAGGCAAAGGGCTTAAGGAAGCCTGTGCGGCGCGCCTGTATCGCAACGACCTGGTGGTGAATGCGGACGGCACCCGTGACCTCAAATACACGGATGTGACGGAAACGTCCGGCCTGTGCTCGCACGGCTACGGCATGGGGATCGCCATCGGGGACTTCAACAACGACGGGTGCGCCGACGTCTTCATCACGCATTACGGTGCGCCCAATCAGCTCTTTCGGAACAATTGCGACGGCACCTTTACCGACGTGACGCGGCAGGCTGGCGTGGGCGGCGACGGGCGCTGGGGAGCGAGCGCCACATTCGTCGATTACGATCGGGACGGCTTTCTGGACCTGTACGTCGCCAATTACGTCGACTACAGGGTGCAGGACAACAAGAAGTGCTACGCCAGCACCAGTGCGCGGGACTACTGCGCGCCGTCGTCTTACAAGCCGGTTGCCGGCATTCTCTATCGAAATCGCGGCGACGGAACGTTCGAGGACGTATCGGTCAAGTCGGGCATCACGAGCGCCTTCGGCGCCGGTCTGGGAGTGATGGCAGCCGACCTCGATGGCGATGGGTGGCCCGACATCTACGTGGCCAACGACGGCAATCCCAACCAGCTTTGGATCAACCAGAAGAACGGCACGTTCAAGAATGAAGCCGACCTGCGCGGCTGCGCGGTCAATGCCGACGGCGTTGCGGAAGCCGGTATGGGCGTGGACATCGCCGACTTCGATGGCGATGGCAACGAGGACATCTTCCTGACCCACCTGACACGCGAAAAGAGCACGCTGTTCGTCAACCGCGGGGCGGGCTATTTCGAGGATCGCAGCGTCGAAACGGGGGTGGCGGCGCCGAGCATTCCGTTTACCGGATTCGGCACGGTTTTCCTCGACTACGACAACGATGGCTGGCTCGACATCGTCGCCGCCAACGGCGCCGTGCATCTGATCGAAGAGCTCAAGACGCCGCAGGATCCTTATCCGTTGCAGCAGAGAAAGCAGCTGTTCCACAACCTCGGCAACGGCCATTTCGAGGAGACGACCGCATCAGCGGGTCCGGTGTTCCAGCTGGTGGAAGTGGGGCGCGGTCTGGCGGCCGGCGATCTGGACAACGATGGCAGCACCGATCTGGTGGTCAGCAACAACAATGGGCCGCTGCGCGTGATCCTTAACAGGGTGGGAAGCGCAAAGCCCTGGGTGGGCCTGCGGCTGCTGACCGGCAAGCGGGACGCCTACGGCGCCAGGGTCGAGATCAGGCGCCAGGGGGCGCCGACGCTGTGGCGGCACGTGCGCGCTGACGGCAGCTATCTTTCCGCCAACGACCCGCGCATTCTGGTCGGATTGGGCGAGGCGCCGCGAATCGACAGTCTGACGGTACGCTGGCCCGACGGCCGCAGTGAGGTGTTTGCCGTGCCGCCGCTGCGCCAGTACACGACGCTGATCGAGGGCGCCGGGTCGCGGGATTCGGGCAAGTGAGGACGGCGCGCCGTTCGACGCTGGTTCGATGGGTATCGATCGGACTGGCTGCCGCATTGGCAAGCGGCTGCCTGGAGCCCAAGCGCGAGCTGGTGCCGGTTCCGATCCCGGATTCGACCGGCCTGGAGCCGTCCGTGCGCTCCGCGCTGGAGCGGGCACGCGCGCAATTCGATCGCGTGGCCGGCAGCAAGCCCAAGCCGGCTGAACTGGCGGACGCCTACGGCGAACTGGCGATGACCTACCAGGCGCAAAGCCTTGTGCCGCCCGCCGAAGCCGCGTACGCCAATGCGCGCGCGCTGGCGCCAGGCGACAAACGCTGGCCTTACCTGCTCGGGCACCTGTACAACGACGCGAGCCGGGTGCCTGAGGCCATCGTCGCACTCGAGGCAGCGCGCGCGATCGACGGCAAGGACAGCCCCACGCTGCTGTCGCTGGGCGAGGTGTACCTGCAGCACGGCGAGCTCGACAAGGCGCAGACGATGTACCAGAGGCTCGAGTCCGACGACAAGGCCCGGGCGGCCGCCTTGACCGGCCTGGGCAAGGTGGCGCTCGCCAGGCATCAGTACAAAGAGGCGGTCCAGTACCTGGAGGAGGCGCTGCGCCTGTCGCCGGGTTCCACGCGCCTTCGGCAGCCGCTGGCGATGGCGTACATGGGACTGGGCGACCGTGCCAAGGCCGAGGAAAACCTGCGCCAGTATTCGGTCGACGGCATGGAGCCCGGCGTTGTCGATCCGCTGGCGGACGCCTTGGAGGCGAAGGTGGCCGCGTCGCGCACGCTGGTTCGGCGCGGCAAGCGCTTCGGCAAGGCAGGGCGGTTCGACCTGGCCGAGGCCGCGTTTCGAGCGGCGGTCGAAGCCGACCCCACCAGTGCCGATGCCCTTGCGAATCTGGGCATCTCGCTCGCCAACCTGGGGCGCATCGATGAGGCGCAGCGGCGGCTTTCGGAATCGCTTGCGATCGATGACACGAGCGCGGTGGCGCATTTCAGCCTCGGCGTGATCCTGGATCGCCAGGGGCTCGACCGGCCCGCGATGGATCAGTACCGGGCAGCCCTGGATCGTGATCCATCGAACGTGCAGGCGCGCGTCTACCTCGCCGATGCCAAGATGCGGGTGGGGCGGGCCGACGAGGCGGGCGTGCTCTACGGGCAGGCGCTCAAGCAATCGCCCGATTCCCTTCGGATGCAGCTGTCGCTGGCGATGGCCAATGTGAAGGCCGGGCACTACGGCGAAGCGCGCAATGATCTGGAGCTGGCGCTCAAGGCGCACCCGGGGAACCCGGAGATCACCAACGCCCTTGCACGGATACTGGCGACCGCACCCGAATCGATGGTGCGGGACGGCCCGCGGGCGCTGGCACTGGCCAAGGCGCTGTTCGAGTCCACGCGCGATCCCGATGTCGGGCAGACCTACGCGATGGCGATGGCTGAAACCGGGGGTTTCGAGCAGGCGGTGGTGCTGCAAAAGGAGACCATCATCGTTTTCGAGCACACGGGCGGGCAGGGCAAGAAGCCTTTTCTGCAGAAAAACCTCGCCCGTTACGAGCAACGCAAGCCGACCCGCGAAGGATGGGCCGCTGACGATCCGGTGTTCCAGCCGCGCAGCCCGGCGGCGCGGCTGGCTAAGGCGTCTTCGTGATTCGAATCTCGCGATCGACCCGCGGTACCGCAACCTGTTGCGTGGTGCCGTCGGTCCAGTGCACCTTCAATTGCTCAACGCCCGCCGACCGGCCAAGGCCGAACGTGAGCGTGCGCTCGACCTGCGACAGGTAGCCCCTGGTCGGCATCACCTGCCTGCGCTGCGTCAGGCCGTTTGAAGTCAGCTCCACCCACGAGCCGATGGCATCGCGGTTGACCTTTCCGCCGCCTTCGAGCCGCACCCGCAGCCAGTGGTTGCCCGAAGCCTGGCCGTTGCGCAGCACCCGTGCGGCCCCGCCGATCTGCGTGACCACCAGGTCCAGATCGCCGTTGCCATCGAGGTCGGCGTAGACGCCGCCGCGCCCGACCATCGGCGTCGACAGCGCACCGAGCTGTGCGGCCGGCACCTCGACGAAAGAATGCGGGCATGCGGGACCGCAATTCCAGAAGAGCTTCATCGGTTGCGCATACTGCTGGCTCGACTGCACCTTGTTGATCTGATCCTCGATGTGACCGTCGACGTGCAGCAGGTCGAGCCTCCCGTCCAGGTCGTAGTCGAAGAACAAAACGCCGAAGGTCAGTGTCTGCCGCGTTGCGGCGCCGATGCCGTCCGCGATGGCCAGGTCCTCGAAGCGCCGCTGCGGGCCGCTGCCGACGTACAGGGCCGACATCTCGTTGGCGAAGTTTCCGATGTTGATGGCCAGGTCCTGGTCGTTGCGGTAGTACGCGGCGTCGATTCCCATCGCTCCGCGCGCGTTTCCGTTCACGTCGTAGGCGATACCGCTCTGCTGGCCCGCTTCCTTGAAGGTTCCGTCGTGCTGGTTCAGAAACAGGAAATTGCGCACCGTGTCGTTGGCGACCACCAGATCCATCCAGCCGTCGCCGTTCAAATCGACCGGGAGCACGCCAAGCGATTTGGCGATCGGCTTGCCGGTGGCCGGATTGATCACTCGCAGGCCGGCTTTTTCGCTGACCTCGGCAAATGTTCCGTCGCCCCGGTTCCTGAACAGCCGGGGAAAGGAGCCCTCGAACGAGTTCGGGGGCCCATAGGCGCGTCCGATGCCCGTCATCCGGAAATCCATCGCGCGGTCGATCTCGGCAGACCAGCGAACATACCGGCATACGAACAGATCCAGCAGACCGTCGTTGTCGAAATCGAAAAAGGCGGCGCAGGTGTTCCAGTCCTGCGGGCCGGAAGCGATCCCGGCCTTGCGGGTGACGTCCTCGAAGCGGCCGGTTCCGCCCAGGTTGCGCAGCAGCCGGATTGCACCGACGCCGGTGACGACGATGTCGTCATAGCCGTCGTTGTCGAAATCGCCGATCGCCAGACCCATTCCGTACAGGTGTACCGACTCCAGTCCCGAGCCGGCAGTGGCGTCGCGGAAGTGTCCATGGCCGTCGTTGCGGTAAAGCTTCAGGGTCGGGTGCGCCGGCCCGGCCGCCTTCCAAGGCCAGTTGCCTGAATCGACGAACAGCAGATCCGCATGGCCGTCGTTGGCCACGTCGATCACGGCCACTCCGCCGCCCATGGTCTCCGGCAGCAGTTTCTCGCCGTAGGCCCCGTTGTGATGGACGAAGTCGATGCCGGAGGCGCTCGTGACGTCGGTGAAGCGCGCGGCGGGAGCGGCCACCGGGGCGGCCTCGGGCGCCGCGGGCGCCTCGACCCTGGCTTCGCTGAACGGCGCCGGTGCGTGGGGAAGGCGCGTAACCAGCAACAGGATCAACGCCGCCAGCGCGGCAGCGCCAAGGACCCACATCGAGCGGCGGAATGCGACGCCGATGCGGCGGTCATCCGCCTCGACGAGCTCGTCGGACTCCTCCTCAGCGGATGGAGCCTGGCGATCGCTCATTGGCAGCGTTCACGGCGATCGGATTCGCCAGCTTCAAAATCGGGCCGACGTCGGCCAGATAGCGCCCGTCGCGTTGCAGCTCGTAAATGACGACCGCTTCCGCCGCATGATTGGCGGCGGGGTTGCGCATGCGGTGCAAGGCGACGGTCGTATCGCGGGCGTTGTCATCGGGTTTGTAGCGGGCGTAGAGCGCCTGCTCTTCGGCGGCGCGCCTGGCATCGCCGAGCTGCGCATAAATGAGAGACAGGTTGTAGTGGGCGGCCAGATCCTCCGAATCCAGAAGGAGCGTTCTTTCAAACCACGAAGCCGCTTCCCGCAGCAACTTCTCGCGCTCGGAGCGCTGCTGCGCCGTCCGTTCCAGCTTGGCGCGCTCCATCAGCGTCTGGCCGAGCTCGTCGAGCACGACGTAGTCCTTGCCGAAGTCGAATTCGCGCTTACGGGCCTCGGCAAAGTTGGTTTCCACCACATCCTTGAAGTTCCGGATGGCCTCGTCGAGCCGGCCGTTTTGCTTGTTCACCAGCCCGCTGAACCACGCCACGGACCATGGATAGGCAGGCGTCTTAGCCTTCGCAGCGCGCTGCAGGGAAGCGGCCGCCTCGTCGAGTCTGCCTTCGCGCAACTGGACGCGGGCCAGGTTGACGGCGCCATCACCGCGGCCGAGTTTCTCGACTTGCGCGAAGGCGGCCTCGGCCTGCCGAAGCTCGCCGCGCCCGGCCTTGCGAAGCAGGCCGATGCCGTAATCGTTCCAGCGTTGCCACACATCGATCCCCGGTGGGGCATCGTCCACCGTCGCCGCCAGCCCCTTGACCGGGAAAGTGATCCGATCGCTCGCCAGCGTGACCACCGGCAGGTCATCCTTCGCGCCCGGGTCGCTCTTGAAGAGCCTGACGTAGGTCGCGTCGAACTTGCGGTACTGCAGCCGGACCTCGACGCTCAGAGGCGCCTGCAGGCCGGGCGGCACGGTGAAGCCGAAATGCACGGTGTCGGCAGCGCCCGGAGGTATCTGGTTGTTGTACAGCGGCGTAAAGATGTCCTGCGGATTGCGTCGATCGATCCGGTTGCCGTTGCGGTCGAGCATATAGATGTTGACAAAATGCGACCACGGGTCGACCGTGCCGTTGGCGTCCATGCCGCCGCTGCGACCGACGATGCGCTCGCCGCTTTTCAGGACCACGTCCAACCACAGCTCGTTGGAGTCGGCGGTGCCCTGCGTCAGCGGATGGCCGAGCTTGAGCGTTCGGATCACAGTCTCCAGCAGGTAGCGGCGGCCGGGTTGGAGCACGGGGACGGCCGGACGCAGCGGCGCCACCAGCTCGCCATCAATGGAGCCGCCGGCTTTCAGACCGAACAGGTCCACCCGGACCACGCCGTCCAGAAACCTCACGTGCGCCTGGTTGACCCAGCCGGGGTAATCGAGAAGCTGGGGCAGCGCGGTGTTGGCGGCGGGAAACTGGTGGTTGTGCACTTTAAGCTCGCCCGAATCGTCCAGATGACGCGCGCCGAAGTCGGCCGAGCGCATCAGCGGCATGTGGCAGGCGCTGCATCGGTGGGTGGCGACCGGCGGGTAGTAGAACGACTGGGCGAAGTAGCCCGATACGCCGCTCAGGAAGTAGGTGTCGTAGTGATTCTGCCCGCGGACCCACTTGTAATGATTCAACTGCTCGGGCAGGTGGACCTTGTGGCAGGTCGAGCAGAACTGCGGGCTGCGGTGCAGATCCTTCAAGAACGTCTTTTTGTGGAAGGCAGGCTTGCTCTTGACGAGCTGGCGGTTGACCCACTTCAGGATCGGGTTCCGACTGAACGCGAAGGGGTAGTGCAACGGCTCCTCGATCGTGAAATCGGCGTTGCCCCGGGTCGAGTTGATGTTCGTGATGGCGTGGCAGGTGGTGCAGGTGATTCCGGCGCCCGCCATCGAGTCCCTGCCGATGTCATAGTTGGGATCGTCGAATCGCGCGTCCTCGAAAGCCCCGGAGAAGAACGGGACCGGATCGTGGCACCCCGCGCACCAGCGGGAGGCATGCACGTTGCCGTCGCGCTGCATGCTGACGCGGCGGGTTTCGCGCACCGAGAACAGGTAGGCGGGATTGCTGAAGGAGCTGAAGCGATGGGCGCTGTGGTCCCATTTTTCATACGTGTCCTGGTGGCACTCCTTGCAATAGGCGTCCATCATCAGCGTCTTGGCCGGGATGAAGTTGCCGGTGGCCGTGCGCGCCAGTGACGGCGAGTAATAGCGCTCGGCCGATGCCGGGCCTTTCTCGTTCCAGTGCCTCGGGTCCTGCGCCTGAATCAGCAGCATGGCGCCGGCAAAGGTGGCTGCGAAGGCGGCCCATCGCCACCCCAGCTTCCAATTGATGCGCTTGCCGGCCAGCCGGTGCAGCACGTACAGCCAGGCCAGCACAAGCGGCGAAACCACGTGCACCCAGTACGTGCTGTTGCGCAGCGCCGGATCCTTCAGGTCGAACAACCCGAGGCGGGTCAGCGCGATCCCCGAGATCAGAAGGACCACTGCGGTGGAAAACAGCGCGATGCCGGCGGTGACCGCGCGGCGATTGGGGCGCTTCCATGCGTTGCGAAAGTGCAGCGCGCCGAAAACGATCACCGGCACGATGATCAGAAAGCCCAGCAGCAGATGCAACAGGAACACGATCTGGTAGAAGTAGTCCTGCAGCGTCTTGCCGGACCACCATTCGAACCCGGTGATCGTGGCGAGGTAGACCGAGTCGACCGCGAGCAGCGCGAACAGCGCAAAAACAACGAGCAGAAGTTTTCTGAGCCTGGGCCCGATCGCCGGCACGTAGCGGACCCTGGGCCGAGGGGCCGCAGCCTGCGCAACCGGGTCTTGTGATGCCATCCCTCGGCCTCCCCCTGCTTCCGCGGTCACGCCACGCTTGACCGCCTCTAGCGGCCCGAGGCAAATCGCGTGTTGTATTTGTTGTTGAGTCGATCCCGGCGCGCAGCGTCTTTTCCCGTCACCGGAAGCGGCTCGACGAAATCACCGTCACGGGTGTACAGATCCATGTCCTTGGCCCACCCGTGCGTCTCGAGTACGAAGCGCCTGGACCACCCTTGCGGCGGATCTGCCAGCGCTGCGTCGAATTCGAGGTGGATTTCGTCTCCCGGTCCGATGATTGCCAGCGCGTCGTCGTGGCCGGCGACCAGCTCGTCGACTCTTCCATATGCCGTATACGAGCCCGATTGTATTCGGGTGTCCCACAGCGGGGCTCTACGACGATAGTCGTAGGAGGGCTGCCGTTGCGGCCCGATGGAGCTTCGGGGAAATCCCATCGAGCGCACCTCGGCAGTGGCCAGCGGCAGCACGTGCGTGACGGCCTGTGCCGGTTCGGCCCATGCCACCGACAGGCGATCCCAATAGATCTCCTGGTTGGTACGCAATCGAAGCGAGCGCGTCGCCTTGGGCAGATGGGCCAGCGGCACGGCCATTCTGCGTGGCATGCCGGCGGGGTAGCCGAACTGCTCGAGCACCACACGCCAGCGGCCATCGGCGCCTTTGGCCTCCAGCGTGGGCGCTCGATAGTCGGCGCCCGCCTGCCACGCGGCGAACATCGTTTGCGAATAGGGATATTCGATCCAACCGTCGGCAATCAGCAGGGGCTGGCCTGGGCCCGCATCGAGGTCGGTCGCGAACTCGAGGCTCAGAACGTGGTCGCGGGCCAGCCGTCCGATGAATCGCCGATCGTGCTCTCCCGGATCGGCGGCTTTCAGGTCGGCCTGGCGCAGCGCCTCGGTCACGTCCTGGCCCCGGTCGTTGACCGCCTTGATCGGAAGCGCCTCGCTTCTGAAGTAGAAGGCGCGGCCGGTGACGTCGGGGCCGGAGACCTGCATGCGCTCGTCCAGAGCGACGTCCCAGCCCGGTGGCAGATCGTGCGCCACCAGCCGCACCGAGTCGATGTAGGCCGCTTCCTCCATCGGCTCGCCGATCTTGATCAGGTAGCGTCCATCCCTGGGTCGCAGCGCCGCAGCGGGGATCAACAGGTTTTCCCATGGGCGTGGCGGCGCATATCGGCCGGGAGCCAGCAGGTACCCGATGCCGCCGACGCCCAGGATGTCGCTGACGAATCCGTATCGGCTGCCATCCCATGCGAACACAAGCGGGCAGCTGGACAGCTGGCGCTGCGTTTCGGCGATCCGATGCAACGTGGCCTGGCTCAGAGCCAGCTCGGTCTGGAATACCCCGTCGGACCAGTCGATGCTCACGTAATCGATCCTCGAGGCTCCGCCCAGGCCGATCGGGATCGGCGTCAGACTCTGACCTGGCCCCGAGGTGTTGCGCAAGCTGTCCTGCACGACCCAGCGACCGTCGATCCGGGCCGCTACGCGCGCGCCGATGCCCGAGGCATTGGAGCGCGACGATGTGGCCTTGTCATCGCGTCCACTGAGCGCGATCAGGGCGTAGTTGAAGCGGCCCGGACCCGGCCGCGCCAGCGTCGCCGAGCCGTCCCGATGGTGGACGATCAGCGAAGGCCCTTTTTCGTCCAGCGTGGCCAGCGTCCACGAGGTCATCGTCGCATCGGACAGTCGCAGCGCCTGTTCGGCGCTGCTTCCCGTCAGCCGCCAAACGGCCAGCCCAGGGCCTGACGTGACGATGATTTCGGGCCGCCCATCGCCGTCCAGATCGGCGGCGGCGAGCTGCGCGCGCACGCCTTGCGGCGGCACTTCCGATTTCGGGACGACCGTCGTGGCGACCCAGGTCCCGTCGCTTCCCCTGGTCCAACGGCGCACGCCAAATTCCGGCGTCAGGGTCAGCAGATCGGGCTCTCCGCGGGCGTCCAGATCGGCCGCCACCACCGCCAGCGCCGGCTCCCGCACGAACGCATCGAAGCCGCGTGCGGGCCGCCAGTCCCACAGGCCGTCCTGTTCGAGCACCTCGTGCGGTGCGCCGCGGTGAAGCACGACGATCGTCAATCGGCGCCCGTTGTCCAGGTCCGTGGCCAGTGCCTGGATCGCATCGCCGCCTGCCTGGCGCGGCAGGCGATCGGTCAGCGAGCGAAACGTTCCATCGCCGTTGTTCGAAAGCAGAACGCGCTCTCCGCCGCGTGTTACTACGAAAATATCGAGGCCACCGTCATTGTCGGCATCGAAGATCTGACAGTCGCGGGCTTCGCCCAGGCGCGCAAGGGCCGGCACACTCATGGCAGACCAGTGGCCACGCGAGGCCTGGCGCACCAGGATCGGTGAAGCGCCCGATCGGCACAGCAGCACATCGGTCAGGCCGTCGTTGTCGATGTCGCCCCAGGCAGCGAACTCGACGCCGCCGAACGCGGCCAGCGGATGCTCCGGATGGGTTTCGAAATGATCGCCCTGACGCAGCAGCACCTGGCTGTGCCCGCCGGGTCCTGCCGGAAGAAACAGGTCGACCTGCCCGTCGCCGTCGATGTCGGCCGCTGAAGCCACCGGCCGGGTCGCAGGTGCCGGCTCGAACTTGGGGCGCAGCGCCACCGGCTCGGCAAACAACGGCCCGTTCGGAGGCGGCGAGCGATGGTCGTTTCGGATCGCGTTGACCGCCTCGGCTTTTGGGCCCATCCGCGTGTACTTGAACTCAGCCAGACGCGCCAGCGGGTTATTGCGCAGGCGCTGAAATTCCTCCAGGCGGGCGGCCGCCTCGGCCGTTCGGCCCAGGCGCTGCAGCGCCTGCGAGGCGCCGTACTGGGCGCTGCGCAGGCGCGGATCGACCGCGATCGCGCCGTCGAAAAGGACGAGCGCCTCCTCGAGGCGCCCCTGAGAGAGCAGCGATTGGGCCAGGAAGTACCTTGCGTACGCATCTCGCGGGTCGCCGTCCACGACCCGGCGCAACAAGGGCTCGGCGTCCCTGGCCGTTTGACTATGTAGCGCCATCAACCCCGACAGATACAGCGCCCGCAGATCGTCCGGCCGCTCCTTGAGCAGGGCGCGAGTCTGCTCGGCGGCTGCCCGCTCGTCGCCTTCCTGTTGCCGGTTCAGGCTCGCGACCGCCAGGTCGAAGCGCGCTTCATACCAGTCGGGGTGGCGCAAGACGAGGGTGGCGAACACTTCCCGCGCCGCCGCAAAATCGAACTGACCCATCAGGCCCACGCCGCGGTCCAGGTCGGCCGACTCGGCCTCGCTCGGCGCGCTGGGCTTCGCGCCGGGCGCATCACTGCGGCCGCAGCCGGCCAGCGACAGCGCCAGCGCAATGAGAGCAACGGGCGCTGCTCTATTTCGACAGCTTGCGTTTGGCATTGCGGATGCGCTGTTCGATGCGGGACTTTTGGAGCTCATCGCGACCGCCGGGAGCAAGCCAGGTCCGGCCCAAGTAGGTGTGCAGTTCGCTGCGCAGGTGGGCGCGCATGTCGTGGCCGACGCGGCGCGCACGCTCCGCGCGCAGCGCCGCAACATCGACCGGTCCGACCACGACCTTCTCGCCGGGGCCGGGATCGGCCTGCGCCAGGATCCTGCCGTCGTAGTCGACGATCATGCTGCCACCCGGCCAGCTGAAGGGCGGATAGTTCGCGAATTGAGCGCCCTGATTGGCGGCGACCACGTACGCCGTGTTTTCCGCCGCGCGGGCGCGGTTGAACAGCGTCCACCAATCCATCGGCGGCGTCGCTCCCCACGGATCCATGTAGGCCGAAACGCGCACCAGGATCTCGGCGCCGTTGAACGCCAGCTGGCGGATTGTTTCGGGGAAGAGCCAGTCGTAACAGATGGCCACGCCGATGCGGCCAAGCTCGGTATCGGCGACCGGAAACGGGTCCTGGTCGTAGCCCGGCAGGTCGTGGGGGCTCGCATGCAGCTCCCAGGGGATCCAGGGATTGACCTTGCGGTACTTGAGCAGGACTCCGGCCGGGCCGATCAACACCGTTGTGTTGAACACGACGTCGGGCCAGTCCGGGTCGCTCTCGAGGAAGCTTCCGGTCTGGATATAGCAACCGTACTTGCGTGCAAGGCGCTCATAGGCGGCCGTGTGCTCGTTGGGAACCGGCACCGCGAGCTGCTTGCGCAGCTTGGCCAGCGTGTCGTAGATCGGCGCGGCGTGCGCAAACTCGGGAAAGGCGAGCAGCCGCACGTCGAAAAAAGGCTCGTAGCCGACGATCGTCTGCTCGATGATGGCGCACATGCGCCGGGTGTGCGCCGAGATTCCCGTTCTTGTGTTCGGATTGGGAAAATCGGTCTGGCAGGCGGCGGCGTAGAAGCCCATCGAATGGTTGGCGGCGCAATTCGGGGCGCCGCCGGCTGATTTTAGTGATCGACCACGGAAACGATGGATGTCACGCGCCAGCGCCCGTCGATCTTTTCGGCAACGACACCGACGCTATCGTATGGAACATGGCGCAATTTGGCCACCGCAACCGCTCTCGGGTTTTTCCCCGTCGGCGCCACGTCGGTGCTGACGATGAACGGCAGCAACGGTGATACGTCGTTGCCTCGTGGCAGCAGCGGGAAGAAGGCCCCCGTGGGCGGGTCGTAATCGGCGTAGGCATTGCGCTCCTTGCCGATCGCGTCCAGTTGCGAACGTTGCTGCTCGGTCAGAGGCGGTGCGGAGTGAGCGATCTGCGCGACCCTGCCGTGGTCCCGCAGGCGCCAGACCTTAAGACGGGCGACCAGCTCCGCGTTGCCGGCCGGACGCAAAGACCCGGCTGGATGCGCCCCGAAGGCCGATGCGAGCGCGCCGAAGTCGTGCGTCGCGACCCACTGCGCGAAGAAGCGATTGTAGAAATCGAGCAGCTCGGGATCGACCGCGTGCTGTCGCGACTGCAGTGCGGCAAGCGGCGGAAGCTTGCGCCCCGCCCATTTCAGGTCGAACGAATGGGCGCCGTCCTTCAAGCTGATACCTTCCAGGAACGACACGTCGGCGATGCCGTGGGACGCGAACCAGCGCGCCTTTTCGGTCTTGGTCGACGCCGTGATGAATCCCGTCAGCAACGGACGGATCTGCTCCCAGCTGCGCGCGGTGCGCGGGGTCTGAGTCAGCATCGGGTATCGCGTCAGCACGTCGTAGGTGGCTTTGGCCATCGCGAGGGAGTCGGCGGGCCAGGCCATCGTCAGGTCGGCCTTGTGCGAGCTCCAGCCGCCGCGCGCTGCCGGATGCCCCCACGCGCGCGCGCTGTCGCACGTGAAAACACCCTGCGCGGGCTGCGGCGTGCTCGGGACGCCCTGGTGCGACCAGGAGTCCTGAAGAATATGCAGAGCCTCCCCGAGCTTGAACAGCATGTAACTGGCCTGACCCGGGGGAACCTTGATGACAGCCAGCGCCGCCTTTTGTGCGGCGTCGCCGCCCGCGATGACCGTCCGCGTTTCCGGCGCTCCGGGAACCGTGCCGGCGGATGGGTAGTGATGCTCCCCGGTCAGTCTGGATCCCAGGTCCTCCTTGCGGACGCACGCATAGGCGAGAACCAGCTCCAGATATTGCATGTCGCCCGAATCGACACGCTGATCGCCGATCGCGATCGTCTTGGCTGCTTCTTCGTCGAAACCCGCCTGCAACGCGAGCCACTGCGTCAGCCCGTGATGCACATCGCTTTCGAAGGCTGACGAACCTGTCGCCGCAAGCAACAGTGCTCCAAACAGAATAGGTCGAGCGCCATGCATCAGTCTGTTCTCCTCCGCGGCGATGGTATCTCACGAGCTCACGCTGCTGCGCTGCCGCAACCCGCGCGAACAAATATTCGACCTTGGTCTTATTTACAACGCGGAATGGACCGCATACCCTCGAGCCTGCGGCGCCCGCCCGTGAGCAAAAAGGAATAAGGGCGGCGCTCCCAAAAAAACAAGCGGATGCCGCGTCATTTGATGGAGGATCTATATTTATGAAACCGTGGCTGCTTAACAGCGGGCACCTTAAGTCGGGAAGGTTTGCCCTGATCGTGGTTTCGTGCGTTGCATTGTCGGCGTTCAGCGTCGGGTCCGCTGGCGAGGACCAGGAGGACCAGCCGGCGCCGCTGACGGTACCTAAAGCCACCTGCGGCCCCAACGATCACCCCGAGACCGCCTTGCAGGGCCAGGTGCCGGCGGCATTGCGAGCGGCCGGGTTCAAGGGGTTCAACTGCAACCTGGCGCTGATCGGGCAGAGCCGGGGCGATGGTGCCAACTGGCAGACGACCGAATTCAGGGACGAGCACCATCACGTGTGCGCCTATCACGGCACGTCGTTCAGCACGGCCAACCGGACGCACCTGGGCGTGCCGGTGATCGACGTGAGCGATCCCGATTCTCCGACCCCGACCGGCTATCTGACGACCACCTCGATGCTGGACCCGTGGGAGTCGCTGAAGGTCAACGAGCGGCGCCAGCTGCTGGCCGCGGACAATGCTCACAACGGCGGTTTCGGCGCCGGCGGTCCCGAGGTCGATATTTACGACCTGTCCGGAGACTGTCGTGCGCCCCAGCTGCTGGCCTCGGTGGCGGTGGGCAAGGCGGACGGCAGCACGGGTCTGCCACACCCGGTGGTGGGCCACGAAGGTTCCTGGGCACCGGACGGGCTGACCTACTACGGTGGAGATCTTGTCTACAGCTACACGCTGCCTGACGGGGTAACGAAGGCGACCGGCCAGTACTACGCGGTCGACACGACCGATCCGACTCATCCGACGCTGATCACGGCCTGGACCACCGGGATCGCGGGTTCGAACGTACACGGGTTGTCGATCAGCGACGACGGCAAGCGCGGCTATGTCGTATCGATCGGCGGCCTCAGCGGCAGCCTTTCCGACCTGACCAACCCGGCTGTTCCAGCGAACAACGGCCTGGTGATCTACGACTTGAGCCAGATTCAGGCCCGTGTGCCCAATCCGCAGGTGCGGGAGGTCGGCAGGATCCTGTGGAAGGACGGCTCGGTCGCGCAGCACACGATCCCTGTGCGCATCGATGGCCATCCGTACGTGATCTTTGTCGATGAGGGGGGCTCCGGCGGTCTGAGCGGTGCGGCGCAGGAGCAGGCCGCATGCGCGGCGGGCCTGCCGCCGTTCCCGATGGCACGCATCATCGACATCAAGGACGAGACCAAGCCGAAGATCGTGTCGCGGCTGGCGCTGGAGGTGCACAACCCCGCCAACTGCGGCAAGGTCCTGCCCGACCTGGTCGGTCTGACGATCTTCACCTATGGCAGCCACTATTGCAGCGTCGACAACAAGCACCATGCGACAACCCTCGCGTGCGGCTACTTCAACTCCGGCATTCGCGTGTTCGACATCCGCAATCCGAGCCGGCCCAAGGAGATCGCCTACTACAACCCGGCCGGAGCCACCACGCCAAGCCCCGGGTCCAACCACTTGTTTGCCAACAACTTCGTCCCGGGCGCTCCCGACTGGTGCTCGGCTCAGGTCCATCTGCGCATCTCGGAGGATCACGGCCGGCAGGCGACGCTGTGGAGTACCTGCCAGGACAATGGGCTGCTGATGTTAAAGTTCGAGAACCATGTTTGGCCGTTCGAGGACAGCTCCACGCCGCCGGGCCAACAAAACTGACAAGGGCAGCCAGCAGCGGCGGGTTCATCTCGATCGGTTTATAGCCCCGGCGGCCTCATCGCCGGGGCTTTCGTTTGTATAGACACGTGACCATCAAACCCATCGCTTTCGTGGCCGTTGCACTCGTCGTGATCGCGGCGCTGTGGCTTTTCTTCAAGCCGCATGGTTCCGAGCCGAAGGCAGCGGACGGGGCAGGGGCTGCGGCAGCGGATGCGCCTGCGACGCTGAGCGTTCCAGGCGCCAGCGCGGGGCCGGCGGCGCGCAGTGCATCGAGCGGCGATGATGTGTTCGAACTGGTGGTAAAAAACGGCAAGCTGGTTTCGGGCCCCGCACTGCTCCAGGTTCACGAAGGCGAACAGGTGACCCTGCACATCAGCTCCGATCGCAGCGACGAGCTGCACCTGCACGGGTACGACTTGCATGCACGGATAGAGCCAGGCCAGATGGTCACCTTGAACCTCACCGCAAACCATACGGGGCGCTTCGGTCTGGAGCTGCACAAGGCGCACACGGAGCTCGGTGCGCTCGAGGTCTATCCCCGCTAGGGTCTGCCACCCGCAACGTGTCTCATGAGTAGAGCAGCCCGCAGCCTGATCGCGCCGATTTTCCTGCTGTCCTCGGGCGCAGCTGCGGCGCACATGATGGGGGTCGTCTACAACCTGCCCATTCCGTTCTGGATGTACGCCTTCGCCGCGTCGGGCGCCCTGGCGCTGTCGTTTCTGATGGTCGGCTACTTCGTCACCGCGCAAAGCGCGGCTCGGAACTTCCAGACCCTCGACCTGGGGGTCCCGGCCCCGGCAATCTGCAAGGCGGTGCTGGCCGGTCTGCGCGTGTTGAGCGTTTTCGCGTTGCTGCTGACGATCCTGAGCGGCCTTTTCGGCCCTGCGAACCCGTTCGCCAATTTCAGCATGACCTTCTTCTGGGTCGTCTTTGCGCTTGGGTTCATGTACCTCACCGGGCTGATCGGCGACGTTTACGCGCAGATCAACCCGTGGCGTGTGATGTGCGACTGGATCGAGCGCTTCAATCCGGGCGCCTTCCGTCCACGGGTTCAGTATCCGCGATGGCTCGGCTATTACCCTGCGCTGGCCTTCTACATGGCGTTCATCTGGCTCGAGCTGTTCGGCCAGCCGCCGCCGCGGGGCCTGGGCGCGATCCTGATCGGCTACAGCGTTGCCAACGTCGCCGCCGCGGCTGTGTTCGGTGCGGATGCCTGGTTCCGCTACGGCGAGCTGTTCGCCGTCTTCCTGCGGCTGATCGGGAAGATCGCGCCGTTCGACTACCGGATCGATCCGGCCACCGGGCTGCCGACCGCGGTGCGGCTGCGACAGCCGTTCATCGGTCTGCTGCAGGAGCCGGCCGATCACTTCAGCCTGCTGCTGTTCGTCCTGTTCATGCTGTCTTCGACAGCCTTCGACGGCCTGCACGAAACGCGCCCCTGGGTACTCGTATTCTGGAAGGGCATTTATCCGCACCTGGCCAGCCTCGTGCCGGGACCGTACCTGGTCCTGGTCGATTTCTACTACTACTGGCAATGGGCGATGCTGTTCGTGTCGCCGTTCGTTTACCTGGCCGTCTATCTGCTCTTCGTCTGGATGATGAAGATCGTCACGGGCAGCGGCAAGGCAGTGCGCGACCTGGCACTGCAATTTGCGCTCACGCTGATCCCGATCGCGTTCGTCTATAACATCACCCACTATTACACCTTGCTGGTGAGCCAGGGGCCGATGATCCTGTCGATGATTTCCGACCCGTTCGGGCTGGGGTGGGATCTTTTCGGCACCGCACGGACCGTCCGGCAGCCGATCATCCTGCTGGCCGACAGCGTCTGGCACACCCAGGTGGGATTGATCCTGTTCGGGCACATCGTGAGCGTGTATCTGGCGCATGTGCTGGCGCTTGAAACGTTTCCGCGCGGACGGCAGGGGGTCGTCAGCCAGTTTCCGATGCTTGCGCTGATGATGCTGCTGACGACGGTCGGCTTGAGAATACTGTCGCTGCCCATTGCCGCCGGCCAGGTGCAGGATCCGCTGCCGACCGGCTCCGCCGGGGCGGTGGTGGCGATGGCGGACACCCGGCTCGCCGCGCGCGGTGCCGCGTCAGCGTTGACGGGCCGCTCGCCCTGGCGCGGGGGCACCCGTGGGCAGGCGCGGCCGCGCTAGTTCACGCACAGGCGGCGACGCCGCGAAGCCGCGCGTCGATCCCGCAGCTGCGGTGCAAGCCGGGCCGCAAGCGGCAGCCGATGCGCTTGCGGATGGCGGCCCACCCCGTCGCCGCTCGCTCCTGAGCATGGCGCGGCCGGCCTGGCTGGTGCTGGCCGGCAGCGCCGTCGGGGTCCTGGCGATCGCTGCGCTGCTCTGGCCGCGGCCGCATTTCGACATGGTCGGGACGCTGGCGTCGATCGCGCAGAAGGAGGAGGCCTGGGACAACCCCTGGGACCTGCAGGAAAAGAAGATCGCGAGCCTGCAATCCGATCTGAAGACGCAGACCGACCCGATCAAGCGTCTGATCACCCAGCGCGAGCTGGCGCAGGAATATGTCTACGGCGGAGCCTCCGAGGCGGGCATCGCCCTGTTGGACAAGCTGCTGGCCGACTACGGCAGATCGCTGCCGGTGCGCGACATCGAAACGTTGAAAGCGGATCAGGCACTGGCTTACTTGCGCCTCGGCGAGCTGCAGAACTGCACCTGGAACCACAACTCGGATTCGTGCATCTTCCCGGTAAAAAACGAGGGCGTGCACAAGGAGCAGCTGGGTGCCGCGGAGGCGGCCAAGCGCTACGGCGAGCTGCTGGCGGACCCGTCCACCGATCCCGAGAACGCCCTGGTCTACCGCTGGCTGCTCAACATCTCGTACATGGTGCTCGGCAGGTATCCGGACGGGGTTCCGAAGCAATGGCTGATCCCGCCGGAAACCTTCAAGTCGGATTACGACATCGGACTGTTCCGCGACGTTGCGCCGTCTCGCGGCCTCACGATCTTCGGGCGCGCGGGCGGCGTGGTCCTGGAAGACTTCGACAATGACGGGCACCTGGATCTGATGGTCTCGCACATGGGGATCGAGGAGCAGCTCGAGTACTTTCATAACAACGGCGACGGAATGTTCAGCCGGATGACCGAGAAGGCGGGCCTGAAAGGGATCACCGGCGGGCTCAACATGGTCCAGGGCGATTACAACAACGACGGATGCATCGACGTTTTCATCCCCCGCGGCGCCTGGCTGCACGACAAAGGCCAGATCCCCAGCTCGCTGTTGCGCAACAACTGCGACGGCACGTTCACCGACGTCACGGCGCAGGCGGGCCTGCTGAACGATTACCCGACGCAGACGGCCGTGTGGGCCGACTTCAACAACGACGGCCTGCTCGACCTGTTCGTCGGCAACGAGATCGTGCGCGACAAGGTGGCGTGGCCGGACGGCGCGAGGAGCTTCCGGCTGTATATCAACAATGGGGATGGAACCTTCACCGACGTCGGCCCCGAGACGGGTATCCAGCTCACCGGGATGATCAAGGGGGCCGCGGCGGACGATTTCGACAACGACGGCTGGCAGGACCTGTACGTGTCGGTGATGGGCGGCCCCAATCACCTGTTCCGCAATGTCGGCGCTCGAGGCAAGGTTCCGAAGTTCGTCGACGTGACGGCGCAGGCCGGCGTGGCGGAGCCGAACATGAGCTTCACCTGCTGGTTCTTCGACTACAACAACGACGGCTGGCCGGACATCTTCGTATCGGGCTACTGGGCGACAATGCCCAACATCGTTCGCGAATACCTTGGCCAGAAGGACAAGGCGGTCGGCGATCGGCCACGCCTTTATCGCAACAACCGGGATGGGACCTTCACCGATGTGTCGCACGAGGCGCACCTGGACCAGCTGTTGCTGACGATGGGAGCCAACTTCGGCGACCTGGACAACGACGGGTGGCTCGACTTCTACGCCGGCACGGGCGCGGCGCCGCTGACCAACATCGTGCCGCATCAGATGTTCCGAAACTACCAGGGGCAATACTTCCAGAACGTCACCACCTCGGGCGGGTTCGGACACCTGCAAAAAGGCCACGCGGTGGCGTTCGGCGACATCGACAACGACGGCAATCAGGACGTATTCGAGGTCATCGGCGGCGCTTATACCAGCGACAAGTTCTGGAGCGCACTTTTCAAGAACCCCGGTCATGGCAATCACTGGGTGAAGCTGAATCTGGTCGGGGTCAAGGCCAATCGTTTCGCGGTCGGCGCGCGCATCCGGGTGCAGATCACGGAAGATGGGAAGACTCGTGAGATCTTCAGGACCGTGAGCAGTGGCGGCAGCTTCGGCGCATCGAGCCTGCGGCCTCACATCGGTCTGGGCAAGGCGAGCGCGATCGATGCGCTGGAAATCAAGTGGCCCGGCAGTGGTCTGATACAGCGGTTCACCGGGCCGATCGCAGGCGACCGCGTATACGAAATCCGCGAGGGCGACAAAGAACCAAGGCCGGTCGCCGTCGCTGTCAAGACCGCTCAAAGCCCAGGCAAGCGAAAGGCCGGGGAAGTCTCCGCGTCTCCCTAGCGGTGCATGGCTCAAGCCGCATTCGGGGGCTGCGCGGGATCTGCCGGGGCAGCCTCTTTATTTTGGTGCGTCGCCGGCGCGCTATTCGACTTAAGTCGAATTGCCGCTCGAC
This sequence comes from Burkholderiaceae bacterium, assembly GCA_036270655.1. Taxonomy (GTDB): domain Bacteria; phylum Pseudomonadota; class Gammaproteobacteria; order Burkholderiales; family Burkholderiaceae_F; genus VBCK01. Next base: position 1,088 of record DATBCD010000061.1, on the reverse strand, counting down.
CGCGTTTGCAGTAGCTTGATTTGATTGGGACGCGGAGGGTGTCCCTAAAGCATCTCGATAAGGGAGAGGCGGATGAATGCAGCTGCAGAGAGCATCCCGACCATAAAGCGGCCACCGGACGTCAGCGGGCGTCCAATGACCCCGGAAGAGCGCAAAGTCATATTCGCCTCTTCGCTGGGCACGGTGTTCGAATGGTACGACTTCTACATATTCGGCACGCTGGCGGCCATCGTCGGCAAGCAGTTCTTCGCGCCGCTGTCGCCGACCGCGCAGTTCATCATGACGCTGCTGGCTTTTGCGGCCGGATTCGCGGTGCGCCCGTTCGGCGCGCTGGTGTTCGGCCGCATCGGCGACATCGTCGGGCGCAAGTACACGTTCCTGATCACGATCACGATCATGGGAACGTCGACCTTCCTGGTCGGGTTGCTGCCTAATTATGCGAGCTGGGGCATCGCGGCGCCGATCATCCTGATCGGCCTGCGGCTGCTGCAGGGGCTGGCGCTGGGCGGCGAATACGGCGGGGCGGCCACCTACGTGGCCGAGCACGCGCCGCACGGCAAGCGCGGGGCCTACACGTCCTGGATCCAGACCACCGCCACCGTGGGCCTTTTCATGGCGTTGCTGGTGATCCTGGGCACGCGCAGTTGGGTGGGCGAGGACTCGTTCGCCAACAGCGGCTGGTGGCGGCTGCCGTTCCTGCTGTCGTTTTTCCTGCTGATCATCTCGGTGTGGATCCGGCTGAGCCTGGCCGAGTCGCCGGCGTTTGCGCGGATGAAGTCGGCCGGACGTACGTCCAAGGCGCCGCTGACCGAATCGTTCGGGCGCGCGAGCAACCTGAAGATCGTGGTGCTGGCGCTGCTGGGCGGCACCGCCGGCCAGGCCGTAGTCTGGTACTGCGGGCAGTTCTACGCGCTGTTCTTTCTGACGCAGTCGCTGAAGGTCGACGGCGGCACAGCCAACCTGATGATCGCCGCCTCGCTGCTGATCGGCACGCCGTTTTTCATCGTGTTCGGCTCGCTGTCGGACAAGATCGGGCGCAAGAAGATCATCATGGCCGGGTGCCTGTTGGCGGTGCTGACGTACTTTCC
>DATBCD010000060.1:0-49903 GCA_036270655.1 Burkholderiaceae bacterium | reverse complement strand
AAAATACTGGAGGCGGGGGTCGGAATCGAACCGGCGTACACGGATTTGCAGTCCGCTGCATGGCCACTCTGCCACCCCGCCGCACGGTCGTGAGCACGGCAGACCGCTCAGTCGCAGTCTCTTACGGCTCGGTGCCGAAAGAAAATGGGGAAGCCTTTTCGGGCTTCCCCGCCTGCTCTCTGGAGCGGGAAACGAGTCTCGAACTCGCGACCTCAACCTTGGCAAGGTTGCGCTCTACCAACTGAGCTATTCCCGCACGGTCCGGGGTCATTATAACTTGGCTCCGCTCCACCCGAAACGCCGGCCCCGCGCTCACCGGCGCTCGTCCAGGTGCGGCCAGGCGAGCTTCAGGTAATACAGCATCGAATACGTGGTCAGCACCGCGGCCAGGTAGATCAGCGCGGTGCCGATCGGCTTCAGGTCGATCACCCCGAACAGAGGGTCGTGGAACAAGAGCACCGGGATCGCGATCATCTGAGCGATGGTCTTTATCTTGCCCAGCGAGCTGACCGCGACGCTGCGTGAGGCGCCGATCTGCGCCATCCACTCGCGCAGCGCCGATACCGCGATTTCCCGCCCGATGATGACTAGCGCCACCAGGGCATCGATGCGCCCAAGTTCCAGCAGCACGAGCAGCGCGGAGCACACCATCAGCTTGTCGGCCACCGGGTCCAGGAAGGCACCCAGCTGGCTGGTCTGCCCATAGCGGCGCGCGAGGTAGCCGTCGAAGGCGTCGGTGATGGCAGCCAGCGTGAACAGCGAGCAGGCCGTGATGTTCTTCAGCGACGGCGCAATCCATGCGTCCGGCAGATAGAAGACGCCGACCACCAGCGGCACCATCGCGATGCGTGCCCAGGTAAGCAGCATCGGCAGGCTAAGTCGGCTCGCCATGTTCGAGCGGTTCGGCGAGTCGCGCCGTGCCATGAAGCTGAGAGTAAATCCGTTCGGCAAGCTTACGCGAGATCCCGCGCACCTCGGCGATGTCATCGATCGAAGCGGCCATCAGCCCCTTCAGCCCTCCGAAGCGCGTCAGCAACCGCTGGCGCCGTACCGGGCCGATCGCCTCCATTTCCTCGAGCTGAGAGACGTTGCGCGCGCGGGCGCGCCGCGCCCGCATGCCCGTGATCGCAAAGCGGTGGGCCTCGTCACGGATCTGCGCGATCAGCATCAGCGCCTGGGATTCCCGTCCGAGCACCAGCGCAGGCCGCCCGTCTGCGAATACCAGAGTCTCGAGACCGACTTTGCGATGCTCGCCCTTGGCCACGCCCACCAGGATGGTCGGATCCAGACCAAGCTCGACGAACACCTGTCGAGCCACCTCGACCTGGCCGGCGCCGCCGTCGATCAGCACCAGGTTCGGTACGGTGCCTTCCGCGCGCGCCACCGCCTCGTAGCGGCGCGTCAGCGCCTGCCGCATCGCGCCATAGTCGTCGCCGGGTTCGATCCCTTCGATGTTGAACCGGCGATACAGCGCGGTTCGCATCTGATGGCCCTGAAAAACGACACAGGATGCCTGGGTCGCCTCTCCCATCGTGTGGCTGACGTCCAGGCACTCGATCCGCAACTGCTCCGAGTCCTCGATCTCCAGGCCCAGCGCCTCGATCAGAGCCCGGGTGCGGGCCTGCTGCGATCCATGCTCGGCGATGTGGCGCGCCAGCGCCAGATTCGCATTGGACTGCGCCATTTCCAGCCAATGCCGCCGCTGCCCGCGCATCCCCGCATCGTGCGGGCCGACGATCTGAACGCTGCGGCCGGGCGTCGACAGCGCAGCGGCGAGCTCGCCGCCGTCCACGCCGGCTCCCACCAGCAGCAACGGCGGGCACTGCTGCTCCACGTAGTGCTGCGATATGAACGCCTCCAGCAGATCGGCCGGATCCGGCTCCGACGGGGCGCCGACCGGGAAATACGGGCGATCGCCCAGATGGCGGCCGCCGCGAATCATCGCCAGGTTCACGCAGGCGCTGCACCCCTCGACCGCCACCGCGATCACGTCAGCCTCGGGATCGCCCGTCTGGCCGCTGACGTCGGTTGACTGCTGGTGCTGGACGCGCGCGATCGCGGCCAGCCGGTCCCGGAGCTCGGCGGCCTGCTCGTACCGAAGCTGCGCGGCCGCATCGTTCATGCGCTGCTCCAGCTCCGCCACCACGTCCCCGCCGGCGCCATTGAGGAATCGCACCGCGCGCTCGATATCCTGCGCGTAGTCCTCGGGGCCGATCAAACCGACGCACGGGGCGCTGCACCGGCCGATCGGGTGCAGCAGGCACGGACGCGAACGGTGGCTGAATACGCTGTCCTCGCAGGTACGCAGGCGAAACGCCTTTTGCAGCTGTTGGATCGTCTCCTTGACGGCCCAGGCATTCGGGTAGGGGCCGAAATAGCGGGCGCGCCGCTCGATCACGCCGCGGTAGTAGGCAATGCGGGGGAAGGCGTGGTCCGTGAACTTCAGGTACGGATACGACTTGTCGTCGCGGAACAGCACGTTGTAGCGCGGCGCCAGCGACTTGATCAGGTTGTTCTCGAGCAGCAGGGCCTCGGCCTCGGAGCGGGTGACCGTGGTTTCGATGCGCGCCACCCGCTGCAGCATGTGCGCGATACGCGGAGCCACGGCGCGCCCGAAGTAGGATCCGACCCGCTTTTTGAGGTCGCCCGCTTTGCCGACGTACAGCACCGCGCCCTTCGCATCGAGCATGCGGTACACCCCCGGCAGATGCGGCAGGCTTTCGATTACAGGCTTCGGGTCGAAGCGCGGCGGTTCCGTCACGGCCGGCTGCTGTGGTCGCAATATAATGAGCGGTTTTTCACCGCGGACGCCGGGCCATTGTAAGGCCCCGGGCGGTCCGTGCGGCTCCACTCGAGGCCCGCGCCTCGAACAATCCGGCCGACCGAGCGGTCGCCCGAACGGGGAAACTGAAGATGGCCAAAATCCTGGCGACCGAAATCCGAGCAGGCAATTTGCTCGAATGGGACAAACGCCTGTGGCGCGTCCTGAAGTCTTACCACGTTCACGTCGGCGGTCGCGGCGGCGCCTACATGCAGATCGAAATCAAGGACATCCAGTCCGGCCAGAAGCGCAACGAGCGGCTGTCGACCGACGAGAAGATCGAGCGCCCCTCCATCGACTCGCGCCAGATGACCTACTCGTTCCAGGACGGCGACAGCTACGTCTTCATGGACAACGAGACCTACGAGCAGCTCACGCTGCCAGCCGAATTCCTCGAGGGCCAGTCCGGATATCTGCTCCCGAACCTGGAAGTGCAGATCAACTTCCACAATGGCCGCCCGATCGGAATCCAGTTGCCGACCACCGTGGTGCTGGAAGTCGTCGAGACCGAGCCGGGCATCCGCAACGCGACGGCCACCAATTCGTTCAAGCCGGCCAAAATGGAGACCGGGATCACGGTGCAGGTTCCTGGCTTCGTGAGCGCAGGCGAAAAGATCCGCGTCAGCACCGACAGCGGCAGCTACATGGAACGCGCCTGATTTCGTCGGGCCGCTGCAACGGCCGCACGAGGCGATTGCGGATGGCCTGATGCCGAGCACAAATGCCTGAAGCGGGCGGTTTCGTACTACTGGAGGACATGCTGGCCGGCGGCGAGCCCCGCAGCCGGCGCTACCAGCGCCCGGCCGGCTCGGTGCGGTGCGGGCGGCCGCAGGACCTGGCCGGTTTCTTCGCAACTGTCGAGTCCTGGCGCCAGGCCGGGCTGCGGGTGGTGCTGCTGCTGGACTACGAATTCGGCAACCTGCTCGATGCGGCCGCCGTTGCGGATCGGCCCGGCGGGCGCGCCTGCGCGGCGCAGGCGCTGGCGTTCGAATCCGTGCAGACGGGCTCCACCCACGACGTCGACGCGTGGCTCGACCAGGAGCTGCGCGCCAGGGACGCCGAAGCGGCGCCCGCGGGCGTGGCCGCCGTCGAGGCGGCGCTGTCCCAGAGTCGCTACGAGCGGCAGTTCGATCAAGTGCAGCAGTTCATCCGCGACGGTCATACGTATCAGATCAACCTGACGTTCCCGCTGCATTTTCGCTGGTTCGGCGATCCGATCGCACTCTATCGCCGGCTGCGTGAACGCCAGAAGGTGTCCTACGCCGCCTTGATCGAGCTGGAGGACCGGATCATCGTCTCGCTGTCGCCGGAGCTCTTCATCGACCGGCACGGTGAGTCGATCCGGACCCGCCCGATGAAAGGCACCCGGCCGCGAGGGGCAAACGCCCAGCAGGATCGGGCCAGCGCCGACGAGATGCGCGCCGACCCGAAATCGCGCGCGGAGAACCTGATGATCGTCGACCTGCTGCGCAACGACCTGGGGCGCGTGTGCGAGGTCGGTTCGGTCCAGGTAAAGAGCCTGTTCGACGTCGAAACGTTCGACACGGTGCTGCAGATGACCTCCACCGTACAGGGCCGCCTTTCGCCGCAGGTCGGACTGGAACGGATCCTGCGCGCCCTGTTCCCCTGCGGCTCGGTCACCGGCGCTCCCAAGCATCGCAGCCGGCAGATCATTGCGCAGCTCGAGCAGCGGGCTCGCGGCATCTACACCGGATCGATCGGGTATCTGGATCCGGACGGAAGCCTGGCCTTGAACGTCGCGATCCGCACGCTGGAGCTCGAACCGGACGGTCGCGGCAGGCTCGGAATCGGTGGCGGCCTGGTTGCCGATTCGACCGCGCAGGACGAGTGGAACGAATGCTTCATCAAGGCCCGCTTCCTGACGCGCGCGGACCCGGGATTCGAGTTGATCGAGACGCTGCGTGCCGACCTGCCGGCGGACCGGCAGGCACCATCGGCCCTGGCGCCGTGGGCCTGCATCGCGCTGTGGGACCGCCACTACAAGCGGCTGCAGGACTCGGCCGGATACTTCGGGTTCCATTTCGATCCGAGCGAGCTCGTGGGCGCCCTGACGCGCTCGCTTTCCGAGTTGCCCGCGGGGGCGCACCGGGTCCGCCTGACACTGAACAAGGCCGGGAAAGTCAGGGTCTCGACCGAACCGCTGGCGATCCCGGCCCCCGGAACGGTACCCGCGGTGGGAATTGCGCGCTCCACGGTCCGTTCCGACGCGTGGTACCAGCCCCACAAGACCACCTGGCGCCCGCTGTACGACCCTGGGCTGCAGCAGGCGCTGTCCGGCGGTTTGTGGGATCTGCTTTTCTTCAACGAGCGCGACGAGCTGGTCGAAGGTGCGCGCAGCTCCGTGTTCGTCCGCCTTGACGGGCAACTGGCGACTCCGCCCCTCGAATCGGGCGCGTTGCCGGGCGTGATGCGGGCAAGGGTGCTGGCCGATCCGGCCGCAGGTGCGGTCGAGCGAACGATCCTGCGGCACCAATTGCAGCACGCTCAGGGCGTGTACCTGTGCAACGCCGTGCGGGGACTGTTTCAGGTGCGGTTGATCTGATCCAGGTCGCGCAGGGCCGCGCAATACGCGGCGTCTTCGCGCAGCGGCCGGCCGATGAACGTGTCAAGCGGAGCGATCCGTGCAAGGCGCTGCGCAAACGAGCTGTCGGCCTGCCAGCGCAGATCGGTCAGTAGGCGATCGACGCCTTCCGGGTCGTTGCATACCAGCGCGAAATCGCAACCCGCCGCCAGCGCCGCTCGCGCGCGGGCGTTCAAGTCGCCGGCCACGCCCGCGCCGGCCATCGACAGGTCGTCGCTGAACACGGCGCCGGCAAACCCCAGGTCGGCCCTGAGGATCTCGCCGATCCAGCGGCGCGAAAATCCGGCCGGCAGCGTGTCGACCCGGGGATACACGACATGGGCCGGCATCACCGAGCTCAGCGATACGCCCAACCAGCGGTAAGGCGCGGCATCCTGCGCCAGGATCGTCTCCAGAGGGCGCCCGTCCACCGGCACTTCGTGGTGCGAATCGGCTTCGGCCCAGCCGTGCCCGGGAAAGTGCTTGCCACAGCTGGCCATCCCGGCCAGCGCGAAGCCGTGCATCAGATGGGCCGCCAGCATCGACACCACGCGAGGATCGGCGTGAAAGGCCCGGTCGCCGATGACGGCGCTGCGGCCCCAAGCCAGATCGAGCACCGGGGCGAACGTCAGGTCCACGCCCTGGCTGCGCAGCTCGACGGCGTTCACATATCCGATCGAGACCGCGGTTCGGCACGCCGCCAGCACGTCGCGGTCCCACAGCTCGCCCAGCTTCGACATAGGCGGGATCGCGGAAAATCCTTCGCGAAACCGCTGCACCCGCCCTCCTTCGTGATCCACGCAGATCCGCAGCGGCGGCTGCCGCAGCGCATGGATCTCGCCGGCGAGCTCGCCCAGCTGCTGCAGCGATTCGAAATTGCGACTGAACAGCACGACCTGCCCGACCAGCGGATGGCGCAGGCGCACGCGCTCCTGCTGGGTCAGCGCAACGCCTGCGATGTCGATCACCAACGGTCCGAGCAAGGCGGGCCTTTCTAGCCGTCGACCGTCTCGGCCACGGCGTGCGCGACCGCCAGGTTTGCGATGTCGGACACGGAGACGTGGATCCGCAAGCGCTTGCCTTCGAGAAAAGCGGCAAACCGGCCGTTCGCGATGGCGCAAGGCCGGCCGCTGGGCTCGTTGACGATTTCAACCGAACGCCAGCTCATCGGCTGCCGCATCCCCAGGCCGACCGCCTTGGCGATGGCCTCCTTGGCCGCAAACCGGGTCGCCAGGAAAGCCATGCCCCGCTGCGCCGAGCGGCGCCGGCGCGATTCGTACACGGCCAGCTCGCGCGGACCCAGCACGCGCGACACGAAGCGTTCCCCGTGACGTCCCAGCGCCGCGGCCACCCGTTCGATTTCGATCACATCCTGGCCGATGCCGAATATCACCGCAGCTCCCGTTGGCTCGCGCCGGCACGCCGGATCTCGGCCAGGTACAGGCCGACCGTGCGCGCCAGCCCGAACTCCAGCGCGTCCGCGATCAGCGCGTGTCCGATCGACACTTCGACAACGCCCGGCACGGCTTCGAGAAACGCGCGCAGATTGGCCCGATTCAGGTCATGGCCGGCGTTCAGACCGAGCCCCGCCTGCAGCGCTGCCACCGCGGCGTCCTGGTAGCGCCGCAGACAGGTTCCCTGCTCCGGCGTACCAAAGGCCCGCGCATACGGTTCGGTGTACAGCTCGACCCGGTCCGCGCCCACCTGCCGGGCCAGCGCCATCTGCGCTGCGTCCGGGTCCATGAAGAGGCTCACTCTGCAGCCGAGCGAGCGCGCCTCGGCGATCAGCGGGCGCAGGCGCTCGCCATCGCGCGCAAGGTCCCAGCCGTGATCCGACGTTGCGGCGCCCGCCTCGTCCGGGACGAACGTGCACTGGCGCGGCCGGACCGCGCGCACATGGTCCATCAGCTGATGGAGCGGATTTCCCTCGATGTTCAGCTCGACCGCCGGCCAGTTCTTCAGCAGCGCCGCCAGGTCCCGCACGTCCGACGGCCGGATATGGCGCTCGTCGGGGCGCGGATGAACCGTGATGCCATCGGCACCGGCCTCCAGCACCAGGGTCGCGGCGTGCACCGGGCTCGGAATGTCGAGCTTGCGCGAGTTGCGCAGCAACGCGACCTTGTTCAAATTCACGCTGAGGGCGACCATGGCGTGCGGCTCATCACAACGCGCGCAGATCCATCAGCACGCGTCGCGCGTTCAGCGGCTTTCCTTCCAGATGGTAGCCGATCAGCCGCCGCAGCATCGGTTGGGCTGCCTCGAGCGTGGCAGGATCGGACAGATCGCGGCGGGCCAGCGCCAGCACGGTCGAGCCGCGCAGCCGGTCCGGTTCGCTCGTATCGGCGCTGCGCTGCAAGCCTCGCTGAAGATCGACGCAGTACCACTGGTCCGGGTCGATCGGCTCGCCGTCGCTGCAAGACTGGAACGACGGCGCCACGCCCAGGTCGCGCAGCAGGTCCAGCTCGAAACAGCGCAGAACCGGCTCGCGGCCGCCGTCGCGGCCGGCCAGCGCGGCCAGCGACTGCACGTAGGAGGCGAACAACGCCGGATGGGCATCGGCGCGCAGCAGCAGGCGCACCAGCAGCTCGTTCAGGTAGAACGCCGCCAGCAGACCCTCGCCGCGCAACGGCACCAGGCCCCCCTGCCATTCGGCGCGCACCAGCGACTTGAGCTCCGAGCGGCCGGACCAGGACAGCGCGAGCGGTGAAAACGGCATCAGGATCCCGCGGAACTGAGACGTCGGGCGCTTGGCACCGCGAGCCACCAGCGCCATCCTGCCGAAGTCGCGGCTCAGAACTTCGATGATCAGACTGGTTTCCCGCCACGGGTAGCTGTGCAGCACGAAGGCCGGCTGGTGGTCGACGCGCGCCTCGTTTGCGGTCGCGCGCCGCACCGCTGCGCGCCCGGCCGCATCAGCCGGGCCACCCGAAAGCGGCATCCGTGCCTCGTTCACTCCCGCAGCCCGTACCCGAGCCGTGCCATCTGCGCTGCATCGTTGCGCCAGCGCTGGCAAAGCTTCACCCAGAGGTCCAGGTGGACCGGTTTTTCAAGCAGTTGTTCGACGTCCAGCCGCGCCATGCGGCCGATTTCCTTCAGCTTGCCGCCGCCGGCGCCGATCACGATGCCTCGATGCGACTCGCGCTCGACCCAGACGGTGGCGCCGATCACCGCCCTGCCGTCGGACTCGGTCCATTGCTCGATCGTCACCGCCAGACCGTACGGAATCTCGTCGCCGAGCAGGCGGATGGCCTTTTCCCGGATCAGCTCGGCGGCGATGAATCGCACGCTGCGGTCGGTCAGCTGATCGGCATCGAACAGCGGCTGGCCCGGCGGAAGGTGGCCCCGCAACACCGCCAGCAGCTCGTCCAGCTGATCACCGCGCTCGGCGCTGACCGGGACGATATCGGCGAACGGATACACATGGCGTGAGGTCTCGATCAAGGGCAACAGGTGGTCGCGGCTGCCCGCCTGATCGATCTTGTTGATGATCAGCACCGCCTGGCCGGGGCCGTCGGCGGCACGTGGCAGCAGGCGCGCGATGCGCTCGTCTTCGGCACGCCAGCCGCGCGCATCGATCATCAGCCCCACCACATCGACCTCGCCGATCAGCGATGCGGCGGTCGCGTTCATCCGCTCCGACAGCAGCGACCGGCGCTCCCATTGCAGTCCGGGCGTATCGACAAACACGTACTGGGCGTCGGGCCGTGTCAGCACGCCCCGCACGCGGTGGCGCGTCGTCTGCGCCTTGCGCGAGGTGATCGAAACCTTCTGTCCGACCAGCGCGTTGATCAGCGTCGACTTGCCGACGTTGGGCCGGCCGATCAACGCGATCAGGCCGGTTCTGAACTCCGGCATGGGGCTAGGAGACAGCACCCGGGACGCTAAGCCTGGCCGGCCGGTTCGGTTTCGGCCGATTCGGTGCCGGCCTCGCCGCCGGGCTCCACGGTGACGACGGGAGCGGCATCGGGCGCCTGGCCGGATTTGCGGCGCGCCCGCCGCATCGCCTGAGCCACGGCCTGCGCCGCTTCCAGTGCCTGCTTGGCCGCCGATTGCTCGGCCGCGCGCCGGCTGCGCCCGCTGCCGCGCACGCCGACCTCCAGCTTGGGAATGGCGCACTCGACCTCGAATTCCTGATTGTGTGCGGCGCCCCGGGTCTCGACGACCGTGTAGACGGGCAGCGGCAGCCGCTTGGCCTGCAGGTACTCCTGCAGCAGCGTCTTGCTGTCCTTGCCGAGCGTTTTCGGATCGACTGTCTTCAGCACCGGCTCGAACAGCCGCGCGATCACATCGCGGGCGCCCTCGAATCCGCCGTCGACGAAGACCGCGCCGAAAATCGCCTCGATGGTATCGGCCAGGATCGACGGGCGGCGGAAGCCGCCGCTCTTCATCTCGCCTTCCCCCAGCCTCAGAAACTCGCTCAGGCCGAGCCGCTCGGCGATTTCGGACAGCGACGGCTGCTTGACCAGGTTGGCGCGCAACCTGGACAGATCGCCCTCGTCGAGGCGGCCGTACTTCTGGAACAGCAACTGCGCGATCACGCAGTTCAGCACCGCATCGCCGAGAAATTCCAGTCGCTCGTTGTGCACCGAGCCGTGCGACCGGTGCGTAAGCGCCTGCTGCAGCAGCGCCGCACCGCTGAACCGGTACTGCAGGCGTTCTTCAAGCGCCTCCAGGTCCATTTTCCCGCCCGTTGATGCCGCTCATGGCGCCGCCGCCTTCCCATGCCGGTCTCGCGTCGAGCCGGAATAATCGATCACCAGCCGAACGTTGTCCGACAGCGGCACCGAGTACGAATACGCGAACGAGATCACGACGCCGTCGGCGTCTTTCGTGATGTCCAGGTCCTTGCCGGAAATCGACTTGATGTCGTCAATCGTCGAGTAGCGGTCGAACGCATTGCGAATCTCCCTCACGGTCGAGCCCTCGTTCTTGATCTTTTGAACGGCTCGGTCGATCGCCAGGTATTCGATCAGCGACGGCACCAGCTTGAAGCCGATCGTCAGCAGCATGATGGCGATCAGCCCGAGAAAGATCAGGCTGATCAGACTCAGGCCGCGCTGGCGCTGCGGCGCCGACTGGAGCGGTTCAGTGAAAGCGACCGATTCGTCCGACATTGCTGAAGTTCATCCAGATGAAGAATGCACGACCAACCACGTTGCGATCGGGCACAAAGCCCCAAAAGCGGCTGTCCTCGCTGTTATCGCGATTGTCGCCCATCACGAAGTAGCTTTCCGGCGGCACCGTACAGGCCACGCCGCCCGCACTGTAGACGCAAGCGTCCCGATTTGTATGTTGCAGCGCGGGATGAATTGAGGCTCCCTCGCCATCATTGAAGATCACCCGGTGCTCGACGCTTCCCAGCGTTTCGATGAACTGCGGGAAGTTCTGAAGCCGTCCGGGGTCGAAATACGGGGCCACCTCCCGCATCGTGACCAGCGTGCCGTTGATGGTTAGCCGACGGTCGTGATAGTCGACCCGGTCGCCGGGCAGGCCGACTACCCGCTTAATGTAATCCTGAGTGGGTTGGTGGGGATATCGGAATACGATCACATCGCCCCGCTGCGGGCGCCCAAGCTCGACCACGGTCCGGTTCAGCACCGGCAGGCGGATGCCGTACTGATACTTGTTGACCAGAATTAGATCCCCTACTTGCAGAGTAGGTATCATCGAGCCGGACGGGATGCGGAACGGCTCGAACAGGAACGAACGCAGTACGAACACCAGCGCGATGACCGGAAAGAAACCGGCCGTGTATTCGACCCACCAAGGCCGGCGCGAAAGCTCTTCCTGCAGCGCGCCGCGCTCCTTGGCCAGCACCTCGGGCCGGGCGCTCTGCGCGGGCCGGTTGCGCCGATCGAACTCGAGCAGGGTGCGCACCGCCTGTTCGCGGCGGCGCGGGGCGAACAACCACAGTTCGGCGGCAAAGTAGATCCCGCTCACCGCGGTGCAGATGAACAGAAACAGCGCGAAGTCCGTCGGGACCTGGCCGCCGATCATCGCCAGCACGTAAGCGCCCAGCGCGCCGAGCACGACAGCGGTCAATACGCTCATGGGACTCACTAATCCTCCACTTGCAAGATGGCGAGGAAAGCTTCCTGGGGAATCTCGACGCTTCCGACCTGTTTCATCCGTTTCTTGCCGGCTTTCTGCTTCTCGAGCAGCTTGCGCTTGCGGGTGATGTCGCCGCCATAGCACTTGGCCAGCACATTCTTGCGAAGGGCCTTGATGTTTTCCCGGGCGATGATGGTCGAGCCGATTGCGCCCTGGATCGCGACGTCGAACATCTGGCGCGGAATCAGCTCCCTCATCTTGGACACCAGGTCGCGCGCGCGCCGGGCTGCGTTGGAGCGGTGCACGATCACCGACAGCGCATCGACGCGGTCGCCATTGATCAGCAGATCGACCTTCGCGACGTCGGCCGGGCGGCTCTCGCGCAGCTCGTAGTCCATCGAGGCGTAGCCTCGCGACACCGATTTGAGCCGATCGAAGAAGTCGAGCACGATCTCGGCCAGCGGCAGCTCGTAGGTCAGATGAACGTGGCGCGCGTGGTAGCTGAGGTTGGTCTGCACGCCGCGCTTGTTCGTGCACAGCGTCATCACCGCGCCCACGTACTCCTTCGGCACGAAGATCGTGACCTCGACGATCGGTTCCCGGATTTCCGCGATCTTGGCCGGATCCGGCATCTTCGAGGGATTGTCGACCTGCACGACGGAGCCGTCGCGCAGCACCACCTCGTACACGACCGATGGCGCGGTCGTGATCAGATCCATGTCGTACTCGCGCTCGAGCCGCTCCTGCACGATGTCCATGTGCAGCAGGCCCAGGAACCCGCACCGGAACCCGAAGCCGAGGGCCTGCGACACCTCCGGCTCGAAGTGCATCGCCGAGTCGTTCAACTGCAGCTTGGTCAGCGCGTTGCGCAGCGCCTCGTACTGGTTGGCCTCGACCGGGTACAGGCCCGCGAACACCTGCGGCTTGATCTCCTTGAACCCGGGCAGCGCCCGATGGGCGGGCCGCGAGGCGTGCGTGACCGTGTCGCCGACCCGCGCATCGCGCAGATCCTTGATGCCGGCCACCACGAAGCCGACTTCGCCCGCACCCAGGCTCTCGCGCGTCTGCGCCTTCGGCGTGAACACGCCCACCTGCTCGCACAGGTGGGTGGCGCCGGTCGCCATCAACAGCACCTTGTCCTTGGGCTTGAGCACGCCGTTGACCACCCGTACCAGCATCACCACGCCCACGTAGTTGTCGAACCACGAATCGATCACCAGCGCCTGCAGCGGGGCGGCCGGATCGCCGCCCGGCGCGGGGATGCGTTCGATGATCCGCTGCAGAATCTCATCGACGCCCTGGCCCGTTTTCGCGCTGGCCAGGATGGCGTCGTGCGCGTCGATGCCGATCACGTCCTCGATCTCGGCCCGTGCCTGCTCCGGATTGGCCTGCGGCAGGTCCATCTTGTTCAGCACCGGCAGCACCTCGACGCCCAGCTCGATCGCCGTGTAGCAATTGGCCACCGTCTGCGCTTCGACGCCCTGCGAGGCATCGACCACCAGCAGGGCGCCCTCGCAGGCCGACAGCGAGCGGCTGACCTCGTAGGAAAAATCGACGTGGCCGGGCGTGTCGATCAGATTCAGGTGGTAGATCTGCCCGTCCGGCGCGCTGTAGCGCAGGGCGGCGGTCTGGGCTTTGATCGTGATGCCGCGCTCCCGCTCCAGGTCCATCGAATCGAGCACCTGTTCGGCCATTTCCCGATCGGCCAGCCCGCCGCAGCGCTGGATCAGTCGATCGGCCAGCGTCGATTTACCGTGGTCGATGTGCGCGATGATCGAAAAATTGCGGATGTGCTGCATTCGGATGCAGTGGCCAGAAGCGCCGGCCGGACAGTCCGTAAGCGGACCACGCGGAGCCTGATACGCAAAGGGGGTGACCTACGGGATCACCCCCTTGCAGTCTGCCCCTGCGATCGGCCTGCTTCGTCGGCCGACCGACAAAAGGGCTATTGTAACCCGGGGCCGCAGGCCCTGCCCGCCTCAGTGCTCCGGGGGCCGGACGATGACATACCGGCTCTGCTCCCCGCTGCGCACCAGCAGCGCGACCGGTTTGGTCAGGTCCAGCTTGGCCACCTGCTCGGCGAACTGCTTGGCGCCGGTCACCTCGATGTTATTGATCGAGACGATGAAGTCCCCGGCGCGGATGCCTGCCAGCGCCGCCGGCCCGTCGACGTTATCGACCTGCACACCGCCTTTGATCTTCAGGTCTTTTTGCTGATCGGCCGCGATGTCGGAGACCACCAGACCGAGCGCGTCGGCGGCGGGCGCCGTTCCGTGGCCCTGGTCGGCACGTGCCTGGCGCGGCTGATCCGGTTGCATCTCGCCGACCGCGATCTGCAAATCTCGCGGCGCGCCGTTGCGCCATACCGTCGTGGTGACTTTCGAGCCCGGCTTGGTCGAGGCGACCATCCGGCGCAGATCGCTCGAGCTCTCGACCTGCCTGCCGTCGTACTTGATGATCACGTCGCCGGGCTTCACGCCCGCCTTGTCGGCCGGCCCGTCGCCCTCGACGCTCGACACCAGCGCGCCGGACGCCCGCGGCAGGCCGATCGCCTCGGCCACGTCGTGCGGCACCTCGCCGATCAGCACGCCGATGCGCCCGCGCACCACCTTGCCCTGCGTGCGCAGCTGGTCGCTGATCCGTATCGCCTCGTCGATCGGAATGGCGAAGGAGATTCCCGCATAGGCGCCGGAGGTCGTGAAAATCTGCGAGTTGACTCCGACCACCTCGCCTCGCATGTTGATCAGCGGGCCGCCCGAATTGCCCGGATTGACCGCCGCGTCCGTCTGGATGAAGGGCAGCAGCTCGCCCGTCTCGCGCCCCTTGGCGCTGACGATGCCGGCCGTGACGGTGTTCTGCAGGCCGAACGGCGAGCCGATCGCAATCACCCATTCGCCGACCTTCAGCTTGGACGGGTCGCCGATCTTGCTGGACGGCAGCGCGCTTCCCTCGATCTTGACCAGCGCCACATCGCTGCGCTGGTCCGAGCCGACCAGATGGCCCTTGAATTCGCGCTTATCGGGCAGCGTCACCAGGATCTCGTCGGCTCCGTCGACCACGTGGTGATTCGTCATCACGTAGCCGTCGGGCGAGATGATGAAGCCCGACCCCTGGCCTCGAGGGATCTCGCGGTCCGGTCTCGGCAGGCGCGGCATCGGCCCCTGATGCGGGTTCGGCTGCGGCCCCGGCTGCGGGAAAAAGCGCCGGAAAAATTCCCAGCCCGGGTCGTTTTCGTCCATGTCCGGGAATTGCTGCATGTGCGACTGCGACAGGCGCGCCGTCGTACGGATGTTCACCACAGCCGGCGCGCTTCGCTCCACCAGCTCGGTGAAATCGGGCGGGGTCGCGGGCTGCGCGGCGCTGATTCCGCAAATCGCCAGCGCACACACAAATAACAAGCTTCCTTTGGTCATTTTTCTCGACTCTTGTCTGAAGTTGGCGCGGCTACGGCGCGCTGTTGAGATTTGAACAGACCGTCAGCGGCCGGCCACGTACCGCACCGACTCGGCAATCGACTGCGCCGTCAGAGGCGGCACCTCTCCCACCACTGTAACCCGCGCGTCGTGGACCCGCCGCATGAAGGCACTGGACGGGCCGTGATGCTGGGCCGGTTCCGGGTCGACCAGGGCCGCGCCCGGCTCGATAAACACCGACACGGTCGCCAGACCGTCCGTGTATACGGCCTGCAGCGCCGCCTGCGCCGAATCGCTTCTGAGATTGCGCTCGACTTCCGTGAGCATGTGGAAACCTTCAGGCGCCGTAATCATCCAACCCTGCCGGCTCAGCTCGGTCTGGTGCGACGGATGGCGCACCACCTCCCAGCCGGCGGTCGACCAGGAGGACCGCAACTGCGCCGGATCGATCGAACCGCCGATCCGCACGTCGCTGAACGCAATCTGCTCGATCATCGAATCGTCACCGCCCAGCACCTGAACCTTCAGCAGCAGTCCGCTGTTCGGTTCGACCCACAGCTTATAGCCGTAGCGCAGCGAATCGCGCGGCGCCAGGTGCAGCACCTTGCAATCGACGCCGGCAACCCGCTCGATCTCGCCGGCCGTGAGCAGGTAGTGTTCCAGCACCCGGCTCAACCCGACCTGACCCAGCGCCGGAAACGTGGTGCGGGGACCGGCCTGCTCGATCACGACCCGACGTTGCCTAGGATACAGGCACTGGACCTCGTCGCCCTGGCGTATGAATTCGCGCGGCCAGCCATCGAGCGTCTGTACGCGCTCGCGCGAAACCGCGCCGTCGAAGAAGTGAACGATGCGCGACGAGCGCACCTCGTCGCCACGCTGATACACGATGGTTCCGGTGTAGTTGCCGCGCTGCGCGGCAGCCCGGATCGCCTGCAGCCACTGCACCGGGCTGCGGCCTTCGCTCCCCTGCGGTGCCGGGCCGGCGACCTCGTTGCCCCGCGCGACCTGCCCCGCAAACCAAAACGCCGTACCCAGCAACAACGCGCCCAGCCAGCGAGGGCGCTCCGAAGCCGACCGCCTCACCGGTCCGGCTCCCCCGACATTCGTATGTAGGCCGCCGCCGAGGGCATCACCCCGGTTGTGGCCAGCTCACGGTGCGCCCTGAAGTAGGCATCCAGCTGCGTATTGCGGGCGGCCAGCGCATTGGCAGCAGGCCGCGAGGCGCCGCCGGCCAGGGCGGGCGGCTGGCCCACCGCAACCGTCGGTGCGGCCGCCGGGGTCCCCGGCGCCAGGTCAGCGCCGCCGCGTAACTGAGGCAACGCGACCACCGCCAGCACCCCGGCCGCCGCAGCCACCGTGATCCCGGCGGCGATGTGCCATCGCACCCTCGCCGACAGCGCACCGGGACCGATTCTGACCGGCTCTGAATCGAGCGCCCGGCATACCTGCGCGACCAGTCGCGGGCGATGACAGGCCGCAACTTCGTGCGAGCGCAGCGCGTCGCCGGCCAGGTTGAACCATTCGAACTGCGCGCGCAGCTTCGGATCGCTCTTCACACGATCCAGCATCGCGCCGTCAAGGCCGCCCTCCAGTTCGCCGTCAAGCCAGGCCGAGAGCTGTTCCAGGTCCGCGTCGGCCGGAAACGCCCCGTCGGTTCTGCGCGTTGCAGTCATCGAATCGTCTCCTTCACCAGCGTTGGTCTTCCCGGGTGCCGAGCAGCGGCCGCAGTTCGGCGGCCACCGCTTCACGCGCACGGAAGATTCGCGATCGCACCGTGCCCACCGGGCAGTTCATTGCGGTCGCAATTTCGTCATAGCTCATACCCTCGAGCTCGCGCAGCACGATGGCTGTGCGCAGGTCTTCCGGCAGTCGTTCGATCGCACGGTTGACCGCTTCGCCAACCTGTTTGGACAGCAGCACCGCATCGGGAGTTGCAACGTCCCGCAGCGCAACACCGTCCTCGAGGTTTTCGGCCTCTTCCAGATCCCCGCTGGAACGTGTCGGGGCTCGCCGGCCCTGCGCCGCGAAATGATTCTTAGCCGTGTTGACCGCAATTCGATACAGCCACGTGTAAAAAGCACTTTCTCCCCGGAAGCTGGGCAGTGCTCGATACGCCTTAATGAAAGCCTCTTGTGCAACGTCTTCGATGTCGGACGGGTCCCGGATGATGCGCGAGAGCAGGCGCGTGATTCTGCGCTGGTATTTCGAAACCAGCAATTCATACGCGTGCTTGTCTCCGCGCTGTACGCGAGTCACCAATTGCCAGTCGACGTCGCGCTCGGTCATTGGCCCTGTGGCCTTCCGATGCGCGGAATCAATGGCCCTTCTGTGACAGTTTTCCGCGCGATTAGTTCGGAACGAACGGCGGTTTCCGGCGCTGCACCGCGGCGCCACAGCCCGTAGGCGGCGATACGCCGGAACGCATCCGGCGCGATGCTATCGCGCCAGATCGGCCACCGCTCCAGTCTGCGCCGATTCCGCGCCAGGCAGATGAGATTGCGGGTGACCCCAATAGGCTGGTAGGGCAGTTCCCCGTCCCCGTCTTCTTCCCCGGAAAGAACCCCCCTGCCGGGCCAGATCCGCAGAAGCGCTGCCTGGGCCGGACCGCCCCGGACAGCGCGCGCCAGCGCAACGGCCGCGATCAGCCCGGCCAGGAACCCGCCGGCCGGCCCCGGCGTCCGACTGGCGATCGCCGTACCGAGACAAAAAACCGCCATCGAGCCGCTGAACGCGGCCGCCGCCGACATCATGCGCCGCCGCAAGCCGGACGGCGCGGTCTTAAGGAGCACGTCTGAATACCAGCGTGCCGTTGGTGCCGCCGAAGCCGAAAGAGTTTTTCAGTGCGTAATCGATCTTCAGCTGCCGCGCCGTATTGGCACAGTAGTCCAGGTCACATTCCGGATCCGGGTCCGTCAGATTGATGGTCGGGGGAGACACCTGGTGATAAACCGCCATCACGGTGAACACCGACTCGATGCCCCCGGCGCCACCGAGCAGGTGACCGGTCATCGACTTGGTCGAATTGACCACGAGCCGGCTCGCCGCGTCCCCGAATGCCGCCTTGATCGCTTTCGTCTCGTTGACGTCGCCCAGCGGCGTCGACGTTCCGTGCGCGTTCAGGTACGAGACCTGCCCGGCAGAGATGCCGGCGTCGCGCAGCGCGGCCAGCATGCAGCGGCGCGGCCCGTCGACATCGGGCGCCGTCATGTGGTAGGCGTCGGCGCTCATGCCGAATCCGACCAGCTCGCCATAGATGCGGGCGTCGCGCCGCCGCGCGTGCTCGTACTCCTCCAGCACCAGCACGCCGGCACCCTCGCCCAGCACGAAGCCGTCGCGGCCGCGATCGAACGGGCGGCTGGCTGCCGCCGGATCGTCGTTGCGGACCGAAAGCGCCTGCATCGACGCGAAGCCCCCGATCCCGAGCGGACAGATGGTCGATTCCGCGCCGCCCGCCACCATGGCATCCGCATCGCCGCGCTCGATGATCCGGGCCGACTCGCCGATCGAGTGCAGCCCGGTGGTACAGGCCGACACGATGGCGAAATTCGGGCCCCTTAATCCATACATGATCGAGACGTTGCCCGAAATCATGTTGATGATCGCTCCCGGAATCAGGAACGGCGAAATGCGGCGCGGGCCGCGATTGACCGCCTCGGAATGGTTGTCCTCGATCAGCGGCAAACCGCCGATCCCGGATCCGACGATGCAGCCGACCCGATCCCGATTGGCGTCCGTGACTTCGATTCCGCTGTCGGCGATCGCCTGCACCGAGGCAGCCACGCCGTAGTGGATGAACACGTCCATGCGGCGGATTTCCTTGGCCGCAACGTACTGCGTCACATCGAAGTTCTTGACCTCTCCGGCGATCTGGGCGCGGTAGGCCGACGCGTCGAAGCGCGTGATCCGGGCGATTCCGGACTGGCCGGCCAGCAAGTGCTGCCAGGCGCTTTGCAGGTCATTGCCGACGGGGCAGACGATCCCGAGCCCCGTGACCACGACACGACGTCGTGACGACATCGCGGTGTCCATTCATTGGAAGCGCGTGCGCGAGCCCGCCCTCAGGCCTTTTTCAAGTGCGCGTTGACGTAATCGATCGCCTGTTGAACCGTGCGAATCTTCTCGGCTTCCTCATCGGGAATCTCGCACTCGAACTCGTCTTCCAGGGCCATGACCAGCTCCACCGTATCGAGCGAGTCGGCGCCAAGATCGTCGACAAAGGCCGATTCGTTCTTGATGTCCGCTTCGTTCACGCCGAGCTGCTCAGCGACGATCTTCTTGACCCGCTGTTCAATGCTGTCCATGTACTCCTCCTGCGCCTTGTTGGCTCACTGCCGAACCGGCGATGCGTGTGCTGGTCGAGCGCCAAGCGACCGCGGCCAGACTCCCGGCCGGCCGCACGTCAGCAGGGCGCATTCGCGAATTTGACTCGTTCTTGGCGACAAAACGTCAGCACCTCCCGAAAGCGGGCCGGATTCTATCAGAGGTCAGCAGGCAAACTGAGCGCTCTCATCATGCCATGTGCATTCCGCCGTTTACGTGCACGGTCGAGCCGGTGATGTAGCCGGCTGGCGGCGACGCCAGGAACGCCACCACGGCGGCGATCTCCTCGGCCAGCCCGAGACGTCCCAGCGGGATCTGATCCAGAATCGCCTGCGTCTGGTTCGCGGTCAACGCGCGCGTCATGTCGGTGTCAATGAACCCCGGCGCCACGCAGTTCACCGTGATTCCGCGGCTTCCCAACTCCCTGGCCAGGGCGCGCGTCATGCCCTCCAGGCCGGCCTTAGCTGCCGCGTAGTTGGCCTGCCCGGCGTTGCCGCTGGCGCCGACAACCGAGGAAATGTTGATGATCCGCCCGTGCCTGGCCTTCATCATGCCGCGGATCACGCTGCGCGACACTCGAAAAGCGCCGGTCAGGTTGGTATCGATGACCTGGTCCCACTGGTCGTCGCGCATCCTCATCGCCAGCATGTCGCTGGTGACGCCGGCGTTGTTCACCAGGATCGACAACTTGCCGTGGGATTTGACCACCGATTCGATCACGGAATCGACCTGTTCGACCTGGCGGACGTTCAGCAGCACCCCGCTTCCGCGCCCACCCAGCTCGGCGATCTGCGCGGCGATCGCATCGGCACCGGCCTGCGTGGTTGCGCTGCCGACCACGCAGGCGCCCGCCCGCGCCAGATGCACCAGCACGGCGCGTCCGATCCCGCGCGAAGCCCCGGTCACCAGGGCCACCTCGCCTTCCAGCGCGTCGCCGCGCAGCACCGCCAGCTCCGCCACGTCAGTCCCGCACGGCCGACAAGGCCTTGCTCAGCGAGTCCGGATCGGAGACAGACAGACCCTGCAACCCGGGCACGATGCGGCGCGTCAGGGCGCTCAGTACCTTGCCCGGCCCGCACTCGATCACGTGCGTGACGCCGCGCTCGCCCATCGCTTGAATGATCTGCGTCCAGCGCACCGGACCAGCGGCCTGGCGCGCCAGTGCATCCCGAATACGGTCCGGATCGGACTCGACGGCCACGTCGATGTTGTTGATCACCGGCACCGAAGGCGGGCGCAGCTCGATGGCCGCCAGCCGTGCGCGCAGTCGATCGGCCGCCGATGCGAGCAGGCTCGAATGAAAGGGAACCGACACGGCCAGCATCACCGCCCGTTTGGCACCGAGCCGCTTGCTGATGTCGCAGGCGCGGGCCACGGCGGCGCTATGCCCCGCGATCACGATCTGGGCCGGCGCATTGAAGTTGACCGCCTCGACCACCTGGCCGCCGCCCGCCTGCGCGCACGCTTCGATCACGGCCCCATCGTCCAGTCCGAGGATCGCGGCCATCGTACCGACACCGACCGGCACGGCTTCCTGCATCACTTGCGCGCGAAATCGCACCAGCGGCACGGCGTCCTGCAGGCGCATCGCATCGGCCGCCACCAGGGCGGTGTACTCACCCAGGCTGTGCCCTGCCATCAAGGCCGGGGCCGGCCCGCCGGCGGCACGCCAGGCGGCGTAAATGGCGTACGAGGCCGTCAGCAGGCAGGGCTGCGTGTTGACCGTCAGGTCCAGCTGTTCGGCCGGGCCCTCGGCGATCATGCGACCGACGTCCTCGCCCAGCGCCTCGGAGGCGCGTTGCACGATGGCGCCGACCACCGCAGTTCCGGCAAAGGCCCCCAGCATCCCGACCGACTGGGAGCCTTGCCCGGGGAATACGAACGCGATGCGCGCCATCACGACTCGCCGAGGCTCAAACCATTCTCACAAGCACGGAGCCCCAGGTCAGGCCGCCACCGACCCCCTGCAGCAGCACGCTGTGACCGGCCCGGATCGCGCCGCGCCGCACGCCCCAGTCGAGCGCGAGCGGCACCGAGGCGGCCGATGTGTTGCCATGCTGATCGACGGTGACGATCACCCGCTCGGCAGGCACTTCGAGCCGGCGAGCCGTCGCGGCCAGGATCCGGATGTTGGCCTGATGCGGAATCAGCCAGTCGAGGTCCTTGACGCCCAGACCGGCGGCCTGCAGGACTTCACGCGCCGAACTGGCGAGCACCTCGACCGCGACCTTGAAGACAGCCTGTCCGTCCATCCGCAGGAACGGATCGCCCTGAATCCTGCCCTGATCAACCCGCCCGGCGGTGCACAGAATGCGCGCTCGTGAACCGTCCGCATGCAGGCACTGCGCGAGCAAGCCCGGCTGGTCCGACGCCTCGAGCACGACGGCACCGGCCCCGTCGCCAAACAGCACGCAGGTGCTTCGATCGTTCCAATCCAGGATGCGGGAAAAGACCTCCGCGCCGATCACGAGCGCCCGCCGATGGGCGCCCGTGCGCAGCAGCGCGTCGGCCACCGTCAGCCCGTATACGAACCCGCTGCAGACGGCCTGCACATCGAACGCGGCACCCTGGCGAATGCCGAGCTCGGCCTGAATCAGGCACGCGGTGCTCGGGAAAATCTGGTCCGCCGTCGAGGTGGCCAGCACGACCAGATCGATCGAATCGGCCGGCACACCCGCGGCCGCCAGCGCGGATACGGCGGCACGCGCACCGAGCTCGGTGGTGGTCAGGCCCGGCTCGGCCAGGTAGCGCTGACGGATCCCGGTGCGCTCGACGATCCACGCGTCGGACGTCTGCACGCCGCGCCGGGCCAGCTCTGCCACCAGCTGCTCGTTGCTAACGAGTCGCGCCGGAAGCGCACTTCCGGTGCCGATGATGCGCGAGCCTGCAGGGGCCGGCATGATCCGTTCAGAGCGCCCCGGCGCTCGCCTCGGCCGGCCGCGCCGACCGATTCGCCACCAGCGGCGCTACCGCGGCTTGCGTGCGCGTCATCAACTCGTGACGGGCCGCCTCGACCGCACGCCGGATCGCAAAGCCGAACGCATAGGCATCGGCCGAGCCATGGCTCTTGATCACGATGCCGCGCAACCCCAGCAGGCAGGCGCCGTTGTGCCTTCTGTGATCGACCCGGCGCCGGAAGCGAGACAGCACCGGAAGCGCGATCAGCGCGATCAGCCGCGACAGGAGGTTGCGGGTGAACTCCTCCCGCACGAATCCTGCCAGCATCTGCGCCAACCCTTCGGAGGCTTTCAAGGCGACGTTGCCGACGAAACCGTCGCACACGACCACGTCCGTCGTGCCCTTGTAGATGTCATCGCCTTCCACGTTGCCGTAGAAGTTCAGCTCGCTTGCGCGCAGCAGCTCGCCCGCCCGCTTGACCACCTCGTTGCCCTTGATCACTTCCTCCCCCACGTTCAGCAGGCCGACCGTCGGACGCTGGGTGCCGTGCAGCGCGGACACCAGGGCGCAGCCGAGGATCGCGAACTGCAGCAGCTGTTCGGCCGAGCAATCGACGTTGGCGCCAAGATCCAGCACGGTGGTAAAGCCCGCCTTCTGATTCGGCAGCAGGTGCGCGATGGCCGGCCGGTCGATGCCGTCGAGCGTCTTCAGCACGAAGCGCGCAATCGCCATCAGCGCGCCGGTGTTGCCGGCGCTCACGCAGGCGTCGGCCTGTCCGTTCTTGACCAGCTGCAGCGCCACGCGCATCGACGAGTCGCGCTTGGCGCGCAGCGCCACGGCAGGCGGATCATCCATCGCGACCGCCTGCTCCGCATGCACGACATGGAGCCTGCCCGGCGCCGAACGGCCGTCGGCGTCGCGCAGCGCGGCGTCGATGTCCTGCGAACGGCCGACCAGCAGGAACTCCGTGTCCGGGTCGCTGGCGGCACACCGGGCAGCAGCCGGCACCGTGACCGAAAGGCCCTGATCGGCGCCCATGCAGTCGATCGCGATCCGGACGGTCATCGTTCGGCGAACCCCCGACTCGGTGCGCCAGCGCCCTTCATCGACGCGCCTGTTGAGCCCCGCATTGAGCTCGCGCATTCAGCTGGCGCATTTCAGCTCGCGCATTCCATCGACCTGGACGATGCTCCGGGTCGCCCCGCCGCTACTCGTCGCTCTTGGTCTGCAGAACCTTGCGGCCCCGGTAAAAGCCGTTCGGGCTCACATGGTGACGGCGATGCACTTCACCCGTCGACGGCTCGTTGGCAAGCGGCGGTGGTGTAAGGAAATCGTGCGCGCGGTGCTGGCCGCGCCGCGAGGCAGATTTCTTGTTTTGCTGGACAGCCATCGTGGGCACCCAACCAAAAGTTAAACCATTTATTGTATATCGGTTCGGCCGCGTTTGAGCGAGACGAGCGCCGCAAACGGGCGGCTGGCGGGGTCTTGCGCCTCGCCGCCGCGGGCCTGGTCGCACGCCGGATCACGCGGCGAGAGCGGCAGCGCCAGAATCACCTGATCCTCGACCAGATTCTGCAGATCGAACCGGCGGCTGGCCAGCAACGGCTCGTCGCCTTCGACCGTGATGGGAAGCGCACTGAGCTGACTTTCATCATCGACGAAGAAGAAGCTCTGCGATTCGTCCAGCGTCCATTCGAACCGCCCACCGCACAGGTCGCAGCGCAGGCCCAGGCGCCCTTCGATCCGAAGGTGCGCCGCAGTGCGGCCTTGCGCGTCGATGCGCCCCTGGAAGTGGAACCGGATCCGGCCCATCGGGGCCACCAGCAGGCTCGCCAGCCGCGCCAGCTCGCTCGCTTCGAGCTCTCCGTCAACGCTGCCGCCGTCGCGTGCCAGCTCCAATACGTCGACCGTCCGCCGTTCAACCGTCTGCTTCATACTTAGGGCAAAGGTCGGAATGACGCCAGTGCCCATCGTACTCGCCTCGAGCTCGCCGTACCGCCGACAGCTGCTCG
The DNA here is from genome assembly GCA_036270655.1 of Burkholderiaceae bacterium. Lineage (GTDB taxonomy): Bacteria > Pseudomonadota > Gammaproteobacteria > Burkholderiales > Burkholderiaceae_F > VBCK01. Next base: position 25,804 of record DATBCD010000060.1, on the reverse strand, counting down.
AGCGGCTGCGGGTGCCCTTCGACTGCGTGGCACCCCAGGTCGACGAGGCAAGCCGCGCCGGCGAGACCCCGCTGCAGTTGGCCTGCCGACTGGCCCTGCTTAAGGCCACGACGGTCGCGGTGCGCCATCCCGATGCTATCGTGATCGGATCCGATCAGGTCGCCGAGATGGATGGCTCGGCGATCGGCAAGCCATCCGGGCACCAGGACGCCTTGCGGCAGTTGCTGGCCATGCAAGGACGAACCGTCCTGTTCCACAGCGCGCTCGCGGTGGTGCGTCGCTCCGACGGCCGCGTCAGCCACGATTGCGTGGACACTTCGGTGCGCTTTCGCCAGCTGCCGCCCGAGGCGCTGGAGCGGTACCTGCAACTGGAGCAACCGTACGACTGCGCCGGCTCGGCCAAGATCGAGTCGCTCGGGATCTGCCTGGTCGAGTCGGTCCGATCGGACGACCCGACCGCGCTGATCGGGCTGCCGTTGATCAGCCTGACCTCGATGCTGGGCGGATTCGGCGTCCGGCTGCCGGCGCGCTGAGCTCATGGCAGGAACCCTGTTTGTGCTGCCGGTTCCGCTGACCGACGGCGATCCGCGCGACTCGCTGCCGCCGCCGGTGCTGGCAATCGCCCGTGGGGCGCGTTACGTGCTGGCGGAAAACGCACGCAGCGCGCGGGCGTTCCTGAAGGCGGCCGGCCATCCGGGTCCGATCCAGCAGGTACGGATCGTCGAGATCGGGCATGAGCCGACGCCGTCGCAGGCGCTGGAGTGGCTCGCTCCGGTGCGCGCGGGACAGACCGACGCCGCGCTCGTGTCGGAGTGCGGGTGCCCCGGCATCGCGGACCCTGGCGCCGCGGTGGTGGCTTGCGCGCACGATCTTGGCTTACGCGTGCGCCCCCTGGTGGGACCGTCTTCGGTGTGTCTGGCCTTGATGGCTTCCGGCATGAACGGCCAGCGCTTCCGCTTTCACGGCTATCTGCCGCAAGACGCGGGCGCGCTGGCAGACAGCCTGCGGCGCCTCGAACGCGATGCGCTGCACGGCGAAACGCAGATCTTCATCGAGACACCCTATCGGACCGAACGCCTGTTCGAGGCGGTCCTTGCGCACTGCGCCGAGTCGACCCGCCTGGGCCTGGCGCTGGACCTGGAAAGCGCAGCGCAGACCACGATCACGCGGCGCATCGCCCAATGGCGGCTGATGCCACACACCGAGCGGCCCGCGCTGCGGCGGCGCCCGGCGGTCTTTCTGCTTCACGCGGACGGGGCGCCGGCTTCGCTCAACCAGTAGACCACGCCATCGATCTCGACCACCGGTACCGGGACCAGCCCGCCGCGTCCCGCGCAGGGCCCGGCAGCACAGCCGCCCGTCGCAGGCTCGTAGAGGGCGCCGTGCGCCGCACAAATCAGCCAGCGCCGCTCGGAATCCAGGAAACGGCCCGGCATCCAGTCGAGCTCGAGCCCCGTGTGCGCACAGCGATTCAAGTACCCGAGCGCCCTGCCCTGATGGCGCACCACGAAGGCCTCGTGTTCGATGCCTTTCAAGCTCAGGCTGAATCGAACGCCATCGCCGCATTCGATCAGCGCGGCCGCCTCGCAGATCGGGATCAAGCCGGAATCAGCCACCGTCGCAACTCCTGTAGCGAATCCAGCACCGCCAGCGCACCGGCCTGGCGCAGCTGGCTGGCCGGGTGCGCACCATGTGTGACGGCCACCGCCGCTGCGCCGGCAGCCTCGGCCATTTGCAGGTCGTGCGTGGTGTCGCCCACCATCAACATCCGCGCCGGGTCGACCCGCAACATCCGGGCCAGGTCCAGCAGCATCGTCGGGGCCGGCTTGGGCTCCGACTCGTCAGCGCAGCGACTGGCATCGAATTGCGCCGCCAGCCCCAGACTTTCCAGATTGCGCGCCAGTCCCGCACGGGTCTTGCCGGTGGCGATCGCCAGGCGCTGGCCGCGAGCGCGCAGTTCGCCGAGCAACTCGCGCGCGTGGGGAAACAGCTGCAAACGCGATTCGCCAGCCAGAAAGTGGGCGCGGTAGCGGGCCGCGAACTCGGCCGCACGCTGCGCCGGCAGCTGAGGCACCGCGATCGACAGCGCCTGCGTCAGCCCCAACCCGATCACCTGGGCGGCACGTTCCGGTCCCGGATCTGGCAGTCCGAGGTCGGCCGCCGCGGCGCGGATCGCGCCCGCGATCGTTGCGGTCGAATCGATCAGCGTGCCGTCCCAGTCGAATACGATCGAATCGAACCGGTCAAGCACTGCGCAGGTCCCGAAGAAACGCCTCGCAGTCCGGCGGAAGGGGCGAGGCGAACACGATCGGCTCGCCGCTGGCCGGGTGCGGCAGGCGCACCTGGCACGCGTGAAGGAACATGCGCCCGAGCCGAGGCCCGAATTCGCCGCGGCTGACGCGGTGGTTCAACTCGAAGTTGCCGTATTTCTCGTCGCCCACGATCGGAAATCCAATATGCGCCAGGTGTACCCGGATCTGATGCGTCCGCCCGGTGCGCAGCTCGGCGTCCAGCAGCGCGAACTGCTTGAACCGCTCGCGCAGCTCGAACACCGTGTGGGACGCCGCCCCGCCGTCCGGATCGACCCGCACCTTGCCGGCCGCACCAGCCCCGCCCCTGGACAGCGCAAGCTTCACATGCTGCCGATCATTGAGCCAGCGGCCCGCGACCAGCGCCAGATAATGCTTCTCGACCTGACCCTGGCGCAGCATCGCGTGCAGCTGCAGCAGGGCACGGCGGGATTTGCCCAACACCAGCAGCCCGGATGTGCCCCGGTCCAGCCGGTGCGCCAGCTCCAGAAAGGCCTGCTCGGGGCGCGCGGCCCGGATTCGCTCGATCACCCCGAACGAGATCCCGCTGCCGCCGTGGGCCGCCATCCCGGCCGGCTTATCCACTACCAGCAGGTGTTCGTCCTCGAAAACGACCGGCAACATCGATGGGGCGGCGGGCGGCGTCGCGCTGGCGCGGGCGCTGACGCGCATGGGCGGGATCCGGATCTCGTCGCCAGCCGCCAGACGTCGATCCGCCGCGGCCCGCCCGCGGTTGATGCGGACCTGTCCGCTGCGAACGACCTGGTAGATATGACTCTTGGGTACGCCCTTGCTGAGCCTGATCAGGAAGTTGTCGAGCCGCTGGCCCGCCGATTCGGCGTCCACGGTGACGTAACGAACTGCGGCCGGACGGGCGGCCCCCGCTTTGCGTTCGACCCCCATGTTCCCTATACTTAATCTGTTTGTAATGGGACTGCGTCCGATTTCGCACATCAGGCGCCCTCCGCCTCTGCGCGGGGCGGCAGGGTGGATCGACCGCCGGTCGCGGACGCCGCTAGGCGCGCCCGCTGCGGCGCAGTCCTCGGCTGCAATTCTAAGCGGGGCCCACACGCCAGGTTTGGCGTACAGCGCCCGGTGGTCGGATTGTGCAGCCAAAGGGTGCGTGGTACGCCGAAGTGTGCCACGCGTAGGAACGGGGGGGCCGATGTTGCGGCGGCGGACGCTGCGCGACCGGTTTCTTCTGCAATTGTCGGCGCCGCTGCCATCCAGGCAAATGAGATGGCCGGTGCCAGCCGAATTCGGATCGTGCGCGGGAGCCGGGTGATCGACGGACGTAATCGACGGGTGGTATGACAGCATCGGTCGGCGATTACGCGGCAACCTTGCAGCAGGCTTTAACCAGGCAGAGTGCATTGCGAGTGGAAGCACGGATCGTGAGCGACAACGACGCGGGACCGCGCGCAGGTGGCCATTGGCGCCGCGCGCGGGGGTGTGCGTTGCGCCGGGTCGTGCGCCTGCGCAACGCCTTTTCAGCGCCCCCCGCGGACGCTGGCGCCTGAAGCCGGATCCGATCGGCACACAAGCGCCCCGAGGGGCGCAGGGAGTGCTGATGAAGCGGATGCTGTTCAACGCGACTCACGCGGAGCAGCTGCGCGTTGCGATCGTCGACGGCCAGAAGCTGCTTGACCTGGATATCGAGACAGCCGGCCGCGAGCAACGCAAGTCAAACATCTACAAGGGCCTGGTCACCCGGGTCGAACCGAGCCTGGAGGCGTGTTTCGTCGACTACGGCGAAGAGCGCCACGGGTTTCTTCCGTTCAAGGAAATCTCGCGCCAGTATTTCAAGCCGGGGGTGGAAGTGGCCCGGGCCAGGATCTCGGACGCCATTTCCGAGGGACAGGAACTGATCGTCCAGGTCGAAAAAGAGGAGCGCGGCAACAAGGGCGCGGCGCTGACCACGTTCGTCTCGCTGGCCGGGCGCTACCTGGTGCTGATGCCGAACAATCCGCGCGGCGGCGGCGTGTCGCGGCGCGTCGAAGGCGAAGACCGCCAGGAGCTGCGCGAGGCCATCGACCAGCTGGACGTCCCGCCCGGCATGAGCGTGATCGCGCGCACGGCCGGCCTGGGAAGAGCGGTCGAGGAACTGCAGTGGGACCTGAAATACCTGCTGCAGCTGTGGAAGGCGATCACGGACGCGGTCCACCAGGTCAAGGCGCCGGAGCTGATCTACCTGGAGTCGAGCCTCGTGATCCGGGCCATCCGGGACTATTTTCACCCGGAGATCGGCGAAATCCTGATCGACACCGAGGACGTCTACAACCAGGCCAAGACCTTCGTCGACCTGGTGATGCCGGACGTGTCGGCCCGCGTCAAGCGCTACCGGGACGACGTGCCCCTGTTTTCACGCTTCCAGATCGAGCACCAGATCGAGACCGCGCACTCGCGGCAGGTGCCCCTGCCCTCGGGCGGCGCGATCGTGATCGATCACACGGAAGCGCTCGTGGCCATCGACGTGAACTCCGCGCAGGCCACGCGCGGCTCCGACATCGAGGAGACCGCGCTTCGGACCAACCTGGAGGCGGCCGACGAGGTTGCGCGGCAGTTGCGGTTGCGCGACCTGGGCGGCCTGATCGTGATCGACTTCATCGACATGGAGGACGCGCGCAACCAGCGCGCGGTCGAGCAGCGGCTGAAGGAAGCGCTTCACCACGACCGCGCCCGCGTGCAGATGGGGAAGATCTCGCGCTTCGGCATGATGGAGCTGTCGCGCCAGCGGCTGCGCCCGGCGCTGAGCGAGGGCAGCCATGTGACCTGCCCGCGCTGCAATGGAGTCGGACAGGTGCGCGACACCGACAGCTCGGCGCTGCACATCCTTCGTATCCTGCAGGAAGAGGCGATGAAGGACAACACGGCGGCGGTGCACGCGCAGGTTCCGGTCGACGTGGCGACGTATCTGCTCAACGAGAAGCGCCCGGATCTGGCCAAGCTGGAGGCGCGGCTGAAGGTTTCGATCGTCCTGATCCCCAACAAATTCCTCGAGACGCCGCACTACAGCATCGAGCGCATGAAGCACGATGACGAACGGCTCGACCAGCCCAAGCCGAGCTATGACCGGGTCACGGCGCCCAGCCAGGAAGAGCCCTATTCGGTTGCACGCGGCGAAGAGGCGCGCACGCGGCGCCAGGAGGCGGTGGTCAAGGGCGTGGTGCCCGACACGCCGGCGCCGCTCGTTCCGGCCACGATCGTCCCACGGCCGGCCGAGCCGGCCGGCCCGTCGCTGTGGTCGCGCATCCTCGCCTGGTTTACACCCCAGGCGCGACCCGAGCCGGTGGCCGCTGTTGCGGCGCCCGCTGCGGCTGCCCGCGGCCGCCCCGAGCGCGACCGACACGGGCGCGGCGAGCGCGGATCCGAACGGCGCGAGCCACGCGGCCAGAAGGGAGCGGACAGAGCGGGCCAGGGTCGCGGCGAGCGGTCCGAGCGGCCTGAGCGAGGTCGGGAGCAGCAGCCGCCGCGCAAGGAGCGGCCAGCCGCCGCTGCAGCGCGGCCGGAAGGATCAGAAGACCGCTCCAGGAAGCGCGGTGGTCGCCCAGGCGAAGGAACTGGCAGACCAGCACGGGAAAACCGCGCGCATGGCGATGGAGCGGGTGAATCGCGCCCTGCGATCGAGGCCCTGGCGCCCGCCTCCGCGCCTGCCGGCGCTACGGCGGGCAAGCCCGCGTCTGCTAACACGACCGGGGCGGGCTTGCCCGCCGAAGCGCCGGGCGCGCCAGCGTCCGGTGCGGAGGCGGGCGAAGAACGGCGTGGGCGGCGCCGCCGGCGCCGCGGGCGCGGTTCCGAACGTGGTGATCGAGGCCCGGCGGCCGCGTCGGGCAACGGGCCGTCGGCACTCGAAGATGTCGAGGAGCACGACCTCGGGATGCCGGCCGCACCGGCAACGATCGGACAGGCCGACGGGGTCGCCTCGGCCGTGGCCGTCGATAGTGCGCCTGCGGCCGTCGAAGTGGCAGCCGTGGTCAGGACGCCCGCGGCCGCGCCGATCGCAGTGGCCAGAGAGACCCCGCGTCCGACCCCGATCGAACCCGCTCCGATGGCAGTGGCCGAGTTGCTGCCGATCGTCGAGTCGTCCGGAATGAAGCTGGCGCAGACCGACCCGCAGAAGCTGGCGGCAGCTCAGGCCCGTGCGGATGCGTTGCAACCGCCGCCGGCGCGGGTCGGCCGTGAACGCCCGGTGCTGACGCCCGTCGAGGAGGCGCCGCTCACGCAGGTTGAAACGCGCGGGCAACCCTGACGGGAACCTGATGTCCGAACGTTTCGTCCCCCTGCTGGATGCCCGCGTGCGCCGCGTGGCGTTGCCCCAGCCCAGCCAGATCCGGCCGGCCTTGGGCCATCTGACCGATCGCCTCCAGCGCCCTCTGCGCGATCTGCGGGTTTCGGTCACCGACCGCTGCAATTTCCGCTGCACGTACTGCATGCCCAAGGAGGTGTTCAATCGCGAGCACCCCTTCCTGCCGCACTCGCAACTGCTCAGCTTCGAGGAGATCACCCGTCTGGCGCGCGTGTTCGTCGCGCACGGTGTCGAAAAGATCCGGCTGACCGGAGGCGAGCCGCTGCTGCGCAAGGAGCTGACGCGTCTGGTCGCGATGCTGGCCGACCTGTCGACGCCCGACGGCCACGGCATCGACCTGGCGCTGACAACCAATGCCTCGCTGCTGCGGCGCCACGCGGCAGGCCTGGTACAGGCGGGATTGGACCGTGTCACGGTGTCGCTCGACGCGCTGGACGACGCGGTGTTCCGGCGCATGAACGATGTCGACTTTCCGGTGGCCGCCGTGCTCGACGGCATCGACGCCGCTGCGGCGGCAGGACTGCCGGTGAAAGTCAACATGGTGGTGCAGCGCGGCACCAACGAGCAGCAGATCGTGCCGATGGCGCGCTTCTTCAAAGAGCGCGGCCATGTGCTGCGCATGATCGAATACATGGACGTGGGCACGACGAACGGCTGGCGTCTGGACCAGGTGGTGCCGGCATCGGAAATCGTGGCGCGCATCGATGCCGAGATGCCGCTGGAGGCGATCGAGCCGAACTACCCCGGAGAAGTCGCCCGGCGCTGGCGCTACCGCGACGGCAGCGGGGAGATCGGCGTGGTGGCGAGCGTCACGCAGGCGTTTTGCCGCACGTGCACGCGGGCCCGCCTGTCGATCGAAGGCCAGCTGTATCTGTGCCTGTTCGCCTCGCAGGGGCACGACCTGCGCGCGCTGCTGCGTGGCAGCGCCGGCGACGAGCAGTTGTCGACCGCGATCGGCCAGATCTGGAACGCCCGCTCCGATCGTTATTCGGAGCTCCGGGGGCTGGGCCAGTCCGAAGGCGCCGCCAAAGTCGAGATGTCCTACATCGGCGGCTGAACCGAACTCGGCGGCGCCCGGGTTTTCTAGCGGGACTGTTGGCCGAAGCCCCTGATGCGGGCGTCGATCTTCACCACCGTGTAGCGCGAAACCTGCGCACACCATTCGGAATCCACCGTCGCGAACGACGGGTTGAACAACCTCAGGTCAAGCGAGAGGTTCGTGACGAGCAGGCCGTCGCCCTGGAAGCGCAGACTCGCGGGAAACAGCATATCGACCGGCGAGCCATCATGCAGCCCGCCGAAGTCGCCCAACTTCGAGATCGTTTTGCCGGTCGGGTCGACCACGACAATCTCGTCGGCCTGGTTGGCCGCAACCCAGAGGTTGTCCTGATCGTCGATGATGACGCCATCGGCGCCGTTGATGCTGTTCGTGAACACTTCCGGCACTCCAGGCGCCCCGCCGACCACCGGGACCTTGATCAACGTGTCGTCGCCCGTGTTGGCCACGAACATCGCGCTCTCGTTCCGGTTGAAACGAAGCCCGTTGGCACCGAACGGCGGCACGCCGGTCGTCCGCAGAAGGGGGCTGTCCAGCCACGAGGATGCGACGCCCCCGTGCGGGCCCGTCTTCCATACAACCCCCTGGAAGGAATCGGAGACGTAAACGTTGCCGGTCTGGTCGAACGTGACGTCGTTCAGACCCGAGCCCAGCGACGGATGAGGCAAGGGCGGCAGAGACATGAACACCGAAGCGTTTCCCGTGTTCGGGTCCACATCGAGAACCTGCGCGCCACCGAAATCGATCACCAACAGCGCCCCTGTCGTCGGGTGAAAACGCAAACCGAGCAGATGCGGGCTCGACCCGGCGATGGACACCTGGCGCAGCAGATCGCCATCGGCGCCGTACACATACAACTGGCCGAGGCAACAGGCCGGTCCGCTGGCAGTGAACCCGAACGTCGTCACGTACACGCGACCTACGGAGTCGACCTCCAACCCTTCGGGTCCGGAGGCGCCGGCAGGCAGTGTGGCGAAGATCCGGGCGTCACCGCGGTCCCACGCATCGGCCCGATCGGGCGTGGCCGCCCAGACGGCCAGACCGACTAGAGCAAGAGCCAGTTGCTTCTTGATGATCGGCATCGAAGTCTCCCGGTTGTTCTTTTAGGCGACGAGATTCGCACGCTCGAGCCCTGTTGTCATACCGGGATCGCGCCAAGCACGAGCACGGTTGCCCTCCACGATCCCTTTGACCGCGACGGCAATGAGCTCTTGAAGGGAGGGGCTTCCGTGAAGCCCGGGTGCCCTGGGCCTTAGCCGATCCAGCGCCGCGCGTTGCGGAACAACCTCATCCAGGGCGAATCCTCGCCCAGTCCCGGCGGCTGCCACGACATCTGCACCGTGCGGCGAACCCGTTCCGGGTGCGGCATCAGGATCGTGAAGCGCCCGTCGCGCGTGGTCAGCCCCGTGATGCCGCCCAGCGAGCCGTTAGGGTTTTCCGGGTACCGCTCGGTCGCGTGCCCGAGCGCATCGACGTAGCGCAGCGCGACGATCGCCTGCTCGCGCGCCTGGCCGTCCTCGAACACGGCGCGGCCTTCGCCGTGCGCGTTGACAATCGGCATCCGGCTGCCCGCCATGCCGTCCAGGAAGATCGAAGGCGACTGGAGCACCTCGACCATCGTCAGCCTCGCCTCGAATTGCCCCGAGGCGTTGGACAGGAAGCGCGGCCAGTGCTTGGCCCCTGGAATCATCGACTTCAACCGGCTCATCATCTGGCAGCCGTTGCACACGCCGAGCGCGAACGTGTCGGCCCGCCCGAAAAAAGCCGCGAACTCGTCGGACAACCGGGCGTGAAACAGGATCGACTTGGCCCACCCGCCGCCGCCGCCCAGCACATCCCCGTAGGAGAAGCCGCCGCAGGCGGCCATGCCTTTGAAATTCGCCAGCGAGATGCGCCCCGCGAGCAGATCCGACATGTGTACATCGACCGCGGTAAAGCCGGCCCGGTCGAAGGCCGCCGCCATTTCATGCTGGCTGTTGACGCCCTGCTCCCGCAGGATCGCGATCCGAGGGCGGGCACCTCGCGCAATCCAGGATGCCGCCACATCCTCGTCGGCCGCGAAGGTCAGCGACATCGACAGCGGCCCGCGCTGGCCCAGGCCCTGGTACTCGGTGTCGGCGCAGCCCGGATCGTCGCGCAGCCGAGCCATTCGCCACGACACCTCACCCCAGGCCCGCAGCAGCGCCTCGCGCGAATGACGCACGGCCGGTTTGGCGTCGTACCACGCCTCGATCGTGTCGGTCAGATTGGGCGAGCCGACGACGTGACTGCACGGGCCCAACCCGGCCGCGCGCAATGCGTCCATCACCAGCGAACGATCGGCACGGCGGATCTGGATCAGGCAGCCGGGCTCCTCGCTAAACAGCGCCTTGAGCACCGCATCGTTGCGGCGCGCGGCGAGCTGGTCCGCCCGAATCCGGAAATCGCCCCCATCCAGAGCGAGCGGGTCGATCGCAAGCACGTCGATATTCAGCGTGACTCCGCAGCCCGCGGCGAAGCCCATCTCGGCCGCGCAGGCCCACAGGCCCCCATCGGACCGATCGTGGTAGGCCAGGATGCGCCCGGCCGTCGCCTGTGCGCGGATCACCGACAGCAGCGCCTGCAGCCGCGCGGGATCGTCGACGTCCGGAACCTCGCACCCGAACTGGCCGATGACCTGAGCCAGTATCGACCCGGCCATGCGCAGCCGGCCGGCCGACAGGTCGATCAGTATCAGGTCCGTCGCTCCGGCGTCCAACCGGAGCTGCGGCGTCAGGCTGCGCCGCACGTCGGCCACCGCACCGGCGGCACTGACGATCAGCGAAACCGGGGCGCGCACCCGCTTTTGCTGATCGCCGTCGCACCACTGGGTCGACATCGACAAGGAGTCCTTGCCGACCGGAATTCCGCTTCCCAGCGCCCGGCACATCGACGTGGCAGCCTGCACCGCGCTGTACAGGGCTGCGTCCTGTCCGGGCTGGCCGCACGCGGCCATCCAGTTGGCCGACAGCTTGACGCGCGCAAAATCGACGTCGGCCGCAGCCAGATTCAGCAGCGCTTCGGCGATCGCAACGCGCGAAGCCGCCGCCGGGTTCTCGATCGCCAGTGGCGTGCGTTCCCCCATCGCGAGCGCATCGCCTGCGTAGCCTTCGTAATCGGCCAGCGTGACCGCACAATCGGCCACCGGCATCTGCCACGGTCCGACCATCTGGTCCCGGCTGCACAAGCCGCCCACGGACCGGTCGCCGATCGTGATCAGAAACGACTTGCTGGCCACGGTCGGGTGCCGCAATACCTCCAGCGCCGCTTGCGATGGATCGACGGCGGCGGTCTGCAACGGCGGCAGTCGCACCGGCACCGACTGCGCGTCGCGCTGCAGCGGCGGCACCTCGCCCAGCAGCGTGCTGATCGGCATGTCCACCGCGGCGCGTTCGCCGTCGCGGCCGACAAACAGCCGGTCCTCCGCGCTGGCTGTGCCGAGCACGGCGAACGGACACCGCTCGCGTTCGCACAGGCTCGCGAAATCGTCCAGTCGAGCCGGTTCGATCGCCAGCACGTACCTTTCCTGGGATTCGTTGCACCAGATCTCCAGCGGATTCATCCCGCTGTCCAACACGGGAATCGCGGCCAGATCGATGCGGGCTCCCCGCCCGGCGGCGTGCACCAGCTCCGGCAGAGCGTTCGAAAGCCCTCCGGCCCCGACGTCGTGTATCGACAGGATCGGGTTGTCCGCGCCGCGCGCGGCGCACGCGTCGATCACCTCCTGCGCCCGGCGCTGCATTTCGGCGTTGCCACGCTGCACCGAGTCGAAGTCCAGCTGTTCGTCATTGGCACCGCCTCCCACGCTCGAGGCGGCCCCGCCCCCCAGGCCGATCCGCATTCCCGGACCGCCCAGCTGCACCAGCAGCGCCCCGGCAGGCAGCGGCCGCTTGTCGACCTGCTCGGCCCGGATGCTGCCAACGCCCCCTGCAATCATGATCGGCTTGTGATAGCCGACCCGATCACCCAGAATGTTTTGCTGGTAAGCGCGGAAGTAACCGAGCAGATTGGGCCGGCCAAACTCGTTGTTGAACGATGCCGCGCCGATCGGCCCTTCCAGCATGATCTGGCACGCGTCGCTGATGCGGGCCGGAAAGCCGTAGTCGGCGGCGCCGCCTTCTGGGTCGATCTGTCCCACGTCCCGGTCGGATTCCCACGCAGCGTCCATTGCGGGCAGCCTCAGATTCGAGACACTGAAGCCGCACAGCCCGGCCTTCGGGCGGGCGCCGCGCCCGGTGGCCGATTCATCGCGAATTTCGCCGCCGGAACCGGTCGCTGCGCCGGGAAACGGCGAAATGGCGGTCGGATGATTGTGGGTCTCGACCTTGAACACGATGTGCTCGACCTGCCCCGCTGGCCGGTACAGCGCGGCCGGATCGTCGGTCGTGGGGCGCGGCGTCAAGCGGCGCGTCGGGCGGCCCTGCAGCACCGCGGCATTGTCGCGGTAGGCCACCAGCGTTCCATCGGGCGCCGCCGCGTGGGTCGATCGGATCAGGTCGAACAGCGACTCATGCCGGGGCTGGCCGTCGATCGTCCAGCGGGCGTTGAATATCTTGTGGCGGCAATGCTCGGAGTTGACCTGCGCGAACATCATCAGCTCGGCATCGGTCGGGTCGCGCCCCGCGCGCGAGAACACCCGCGCCAGGTAATCGATCTCCTCCACCGACAAAGCCAGTCCGAACTGAAGGTTGGCCTGCTGCAGCGCTGCGCGGGCGTCGTCGCCCAGCGGCACGCTGGACAGCTGTTTTTTTTCAGCCGGCTCGAACAGGCGTCGCTCCGCGCCTTGCGGATCCATCACCGACTCGGTCATCCGGTCATGCAGAGGCGCCAGGAGCGCCTCGATCGGCAGGCGCGCCGCTGAGCCGTCCAGGCGCAGCAGGAACAGCACGCCGCGCTCGAGGCGAGCGACCCAGTCAAATCCGCAGTTGCGGGCGATGTCGGTGGCTTTGCTCGACCATGGCGAGACGGTTCCCGGCCTCGGCACGACCAGCGCTTCGCGCGACCCGGCCCACCCCGAGGCCTCGAACGGCTCCCCGTACTCCAGCAACCTGGTCAGGCGGGCCGCCTCGGACGCGCCAGGCTGGCGAGCGCACTGAACGAAATGCCGGTAGCGCGCGCCGACCGCGACCAGCGATGGCTCGACCGCCCTCAACCTGGCCGCGAGGCGTGTACTGTGCGCGCTCGTCAGAGCGGCCGGACCGTCGAGAAAGAAACCGTGGGGTTGGTTGGACATGACCCGAGCTGCGTGCACATTATAGTGCCCGCGCCGGATCCGCTAACTCCCCTTTCCCGCTTGCGCCGCTAACTCCCCTCTCCCGCTCGCGGGACAGGGGCCGGGGGAGAGGGCTCTTTTCAGATCTCGACGTCGAGAAGCTCGGCCGTGTTCATCGACCTGAGCAGCGCCTGGTTGCAGGCGCCGATCGACAGTGCCAGCTGGTCGGCCTGCTTGCGGATCCCGATCGGGTCGCTGCGCTCGATGGCTTCGATCAACGTCAGATAAGGGGCATAAGGCCCCGTGCGGCGGACGATCGCATCCACGATGCTTTCCGACAGCGAAATCAGCTCGAACAGGTGCGCGAACGGCGCCCCGGTGATCCGATCCAGCAGCGAAAAGGCGCCGGTGATGAACAGCTCGTCGCGCAACTCGGTCTGGCGCTCCTCGGCGCCGATGTTTTCCAGGAACATCCCGCGCCGGATCGAGGCGTGCATCAGCGGGAACGTGTTGGTGTCCTTGGAGGCGGTCGCCAGCAGCAGCGAGAGCCAACGTGTCAGTTTCTTGTAGCCGAGCATCATCACCGCGTGCTGGAACGAGGTGATCTGCACCGGCAGGCCGAATGCGGCGGAGTTGACCAGTCGGAGCAATTTGAACGCCAGCGCGGGGTCGCGCTTGAGCGTCGCGTCGATTTTGGCGATGTCGGCGTCGTCGCGCACCAGACGCAGCAATTCCAGTACGACGGCCTGCCCGGGCTGCAGCGGACGCGCCGATTTCTGCGCCACATCCTCCAGCGGCCAGCCCACGCTGGCGGCGGCGCCGCGTTCGTAGGCCGCGTCCACGTCGGCCACCGTCTGCACGCCGGTGATGATGAAGGGAATGCGGCGGGTGACTCCGGCCGGTGGGCCGGCGTCGGGGCCGCGGCGGCGGTCATCGCTGATATGGACCAGCGTGTACTCGAAACACGACAGCAGCGCCGGCGGCAGCGCGACGTCCGGACGGCCCCTCAGGGCCAGCCGCTTGCCGTCCCGGAACAGCGACTGGGCCACCGTCTGGGTGAGCGGATCGCGCATGGCTGCCGTCGAGATCTCCAGGATGGCGTTGCTCGGCGCATCCCAGTCCAGAGCCGACTCGTCGAACGTCGCATCGAGCGGAGCCACCAGCACCGGAGCACTCGATTCGGGCCAGACGGTGTTCAGGGCCTCGAGCACGTGCCCGATGGGCAGGCGATCGTTCGGATTGGTGGCCACCATCGTCAGGCGCGTACCGATCGCCTTGCGCTTTTTGTCGATCAACGGCGCATAGCAAATCGGCAGCGTGTCGAGCACGCCGATCGCGGCGTTCGCAATTCGTTCTGGCGCGTTCATGGGTTTCAGACTTGGTGGGCTGATGCAGATTAGCCAGAACCGGGCCGGTGCCGTCGGCCGAAATGTCGGCGCAGCCCAGTGGAATTCCGTGCTTAAATCGCCCGACCCGGATCCGGAGAGACCGCTTGGAGCACGCTGATTGCATCGTTGTAGGGGCCGGAGTGATCGGGCTGGCCTGCGCGCGCGCCCTCGCGATGGCCGGGCTTCAGACCATCGTGCTGGAGGCCGAATCGCGGATCGGATCAGGGGTCAGCTCGCGCAGCAGCGAGGTCATTCACGCCGGCCTGTATTACGCGCAAGGCAGCTTGAAGGCGACGCTGTGCGTGCAAGGACGCGAGGTGCTGTACCGCTACCTGATTGAGCGGGGCTTGCCGCACCGTAGGCTCGGCAAGCTGATCGTCGCCACGGAAGACGCGCAGCTGACAGCGCTGGGCGATCTGCAGCGGCGCGGGCTGGCCAACGGGGTCGAACACCTTGTTTTGATCGATGCAGGCCAGACGACCCTGCTCGAACCGGGGTTGCGCTGCAGGGGCGCCCTCCATTCACCCGATACGGGAATCGTGGACTCTCACGCGTTGATGCTGTCACTGTATGGTGATCTCGAGTCCCACCGCGGATCGATCGCATTACGCTCGCCGATGCAACGCGCCACCAGACACAACGGGGTGTGGCAGCTGACCACCGGGCTGGACCAGCCCTATCGGATCAGTTGCGACGTACTGGTCAACGCGGCCGGCCTGTCGGCGCAGCGGGTCGCGGCCACGATCGACGGGTATCCGAAGGACCGCATTCCGATGCTGCGGCTGGCGCGCGGCAACTACTTTTCGCTGTCGCAACCGGCGCCGTTCGGACGGCTGATCTACCCGCTGCCGGCCGACGGTGGCTTGGGTGTTCACCTGACGCTGGACCTGGGCGGCGCGGCCCGGTTCGGCCCCGATGTCGAGTGGGTCGACCGGATCGACTTCAATGTCGATGCGCGCCGCTCCGACCTCTTCTACCCCAGCATTCGAACCTATTGGCCTGGCCTGCCCGACGGCGCGCTGCAGCCCGCGTACGCGGGGATCCGTCCGAAGCTTTCCGGTCCCGGGGAGCCGCCGCGCGACTTCGTGATCGACGCACCGGCCCAGCACGGCCTGCCAGGCCTGATTCAGCTGTTCGGCTTCGAGTCGCCCGGGTTGACCAGTTCGCTCGCCGTCGGCCAGCAGGTAAGCCAGCTGGCGCTGGACGGCTGACACGCCAGGAGCGTGAACCGGATGACCACGCTGTATCGGACCGAAGAGCTGCGTCGCATCGAACAGGAGCATGCGCGGCATCTGCCGCCCGGCACGCTGATGGCTCGGGCCGGCCGAGCGGCCGCCCAGTGGCTCGATCGCCGGGTGTCGGTGCGGCCCGCAACCTTTCTTGTGCTGTGCGGGCCCGGCAACAACGGCGGTGACGGCTATGCCTGCGCGCGCGTGTTGCGTGAACTCGGACACGCCTGCGTCTGCTGGTCCCCATCGGTGCCGACGGCGGACGACGCGCGCGACGCCCAGGCCGCCTGGGCGAGCGCTGGCGGCGAATCGACGGTGCACCTGCCCGAGGACGGCCGCTTCGACGTGATCGTCGATGCGATGTTCGGCATTGGCCTGAGCCGTCCGCTGTCCGGACCGTACCTGGAGGCGTCGGGCTGGGCCAGCCAGAGCGGGGCACAGGTTATCGCGCTCGACGTGCCCAGCGGGCTGGACGCCGACTCCGGCACCTGGGTCGGCGATGTGCAAGGTGTGCGCGCGCAGGCGACGGTGACGTTCCTGGGTGACAAACCGGGGCTGCACATGAGCGACGGTTGCGATGCGGCCGGAGCGGTTCACGTCGACCACCTCGAGGTCGATGCGGGTGCCGCCGCCGGACACCTGAACGGGCCGGACCAGTTCGCCGCGGTCCTGGTGCCACGGCGACGCAATTCGCACAAGGGCCGCTACGGCAGCGTGGCGGTGATCGGGGGCGAGGTCGGGATGATCGGAGCCGCGCTGCTGGCCGGGAGATCCGCGCTGAGGCTGGGTGCCGGTCGGGTTTATGTGTGCTGCCTGGGTGCAACCGAGCTGCACGTCGATCCGACCTGCCCCGAGCTGATGATCCGGACCCCGGAACGACTGCCGCCGGTCGAAGTGGCCGTGATCGGCTGCGGGCTGGGAACTTCGGAGTCGGCCCGCCGCGCGCTCAGGCAGGCTCTGGCGCAGGACACGCCGCTGGTGCTGGACGCCGATGCGTTGAATCTGATCGCGCTCGATGAACGCCTGCGGCAGGCGCTGGGCACGCGTGAAGCGCCCAGCGTCGTGACGCCTCATCCGGTGGAAGCGGCGCGGCTGCTCGCGGGAGTGCCGCCCATCCACGTGAACGCCGACCGCATCGCCGCTGCGCATCTGCTGGCCCAGCAGCTGCACTGCGCCGTTGTGCTGAAAGGAGCGGGCAGCGTGATCGTCGATCGACCCGCCAACGGCGAACGCTACTGGATCAACCCGACGGGCAGCCCCGCGCTGGCGACGGCGGGCACTGGCGATGTGCTGTCCGGGATGATCGGCGCATTGATCGCGCAGGGTTACGGCGTTCTGACGAGCACGCTGGCCGCGGCCTGGCTGCACGGGCGCGCAGCCGAGGCGTACGGCGCCGACATCGGGCTGCTGGCCTCGGAAGTACCGGAACTGGCGGTGCGCGAGCTGGCTCGCCTGCGAGGCGCCGGGTTTGCGCGCTAGCGCGCGGCCGCCTGAGGCGCCTCCTCGCTGCCCTGCGCCGTGATCCGCCCTGCCCGCAGTTCCACCCGTCGCGAGCAGCGGGACGCGACCTCCGGATCGTGCGTGACCACCAACAGCGTCGATCCGAACTCGCGATTGAGCTCGAACATCAGATCGATCACCGTGGCTCCGGTTGCCGAGTCGAGGCTGCCGGTCGGTTCGTCGGCAAACAGGATCTGCGGTCGCGTGACGAACGCCCGCGCCAGCGCGACGCGCTGCTGCTCCCCGCCGGAAAGCGTGCGGGCCTCGTGTCCGGTGCGACCGCTCAGTCCGACCCGCCCGAGCAGCTCCAGTGCTTGCGCACGGGCCGGCACTCCGATCGGCGCCGGGCCGATTTCGAGCGGCAGCATCACGTTTTCCAGCGCCGTCAGGTGATCGAGCAGCTGGAACGTCTGGAACACGAAGCCGACCCGGCCGGCCCGCAAGCGCGCCCTGCCGTCTTCGTCCAGAGCCGTCAGATCCTGACCGAACAACCGGACCGTGCCGCTGGTCGGAACATCCAGCCCGGCCAGCAGACCGAGCAGCGTCGACTTGCCCGAACCCGACGCGCCCCGGATCGCAATGGTCTGGCCGGCGCCAACGGCCAGGTTGATATGATCGAGGATCGTCAGGCTGCCTGTCGGATCCGGGACGATCTTGCACAGATCCGATGCCTCCACGGCGAAGGCAGACGGAAATTGCGCTGGCTTGTCACTGTCCAAAACCGGTTTCACCTGTGTCTGTTCGCGCTATGCCTGCCGCTGGTCCTGCTGCTTGGGGTGGATTCAGCGGCCGCACCAGCCACGCCGACGGCCCGGACAATCCTGGTGGTCGGCGACAGCCTCTCGTCCGAATACGGGCTGCCTCGCGACACCGGCTGGGTCAGCCGCCTGTCGGAACGCCTCTCGAGGCAGAGCCCGGAGTATAGCGTCGTCAATGCGAGCATCAGCGGCGACACCACCAGCGAAGGGCGCGCGCGGCTGCCGCCGCTTCTGCACCGGCTCGAACCCGACATCGTGGTGATCGAGCTGGGCGGCAACGACGGACTGCGCGGGCTGGATCTGGACCAGATGCGCGGCAACCTTCAGGCGATGATCGATGCGTGCCGCGCAACGCGCGCGCGCGTGCTGCTGGTCGGGATCCGGATCCCGCCCAATTACGGACGCGACTACTCGGAAGGCTTCTTCGACAGCTACGCGCTGCTGGCCGGTCGCAACCGCATCGGCTACGTCCCGTTCCTGCTCGAAGGATTCGCCGATCGCCTGGACCTGTTCCAGCCCGACCGCATTCATCCGAACCAGCAGGGCCAGGCGCTGATGCTCGACAACGTCTGGCCCAAACTGCAGCCGATGCTGCGACGGGCGGCGCGCTAGTGCACCTGAAGACGATTGCCTGTGACGAGGCGCTGGATCGGCTGGCGCAGTTCGATGCGATTATCGATGTTCGCAGCGAGTCGGAATTCGCAACCGATCACGTGCCCGGAGCCGTCAATTGCCCGGTACTGACCGACACCGAGCGGGAGCGGATCGGAACGCTCTACAAGCAGGTTTCGCCCTTCGATGCGCGCCGCGCGGGCGCCGCCCTGGTGGCCGACAACATCGCGCGCCACTTGCGCACGTGCTTTGCCGACCGCCCGCGCACCTGGTCCCCGCTCGTTTACTGCTGGAGGGGCGGGGAGCGCAGCGCATCGATCGTGCATGTGATGTGGCGGGTCGGCTGGCACCCTTTGCAGTTGGAGGGGGGCTACCGCGCCTTTCGGCGGCTCGTGGTCGCAGCTCTGGCAACGCTGCCGGCGCAATTCCGCTACCGCGTCCTGTGCGGCACCACCGGCTGCGGGAAAAGCCGCCTGCTGAGCCATCTGGATCGGGCCGGCGCGCAGGTGCTGGATCTGGAAGCCCTGGCCGCTCATCGTGGCTCGCTGCTGGGGAGCCTTCCCGGCCAGCCGCAGCCGAGCCAGAAGCAGTTCGAAACCCGTCTCTGGTGGGCACTGAGGCATCTGGATCCCGCGCGCCCGGTCTTCGTGGAATCGGAAAGCCGCAAGATCGGAGACTGCCAATTGCCCGATCAGCTGCTCGACGCGATCCGCCAGTCGGCCTGCATCACGCTGGATGTCCCGCTATCGCAGCGCATTGCCCTGCTGCGCGACGAGTATCGCCACTACGAGCGCTGCCCCGAGCAGCTGTGCCTGCAGCTGGACCGCCTTACCGCGCTGCACGGGCGCGCTGCTGTCGAACGCTGGAAGGCGCTGGTGCAGAGCGGCGACTGGGACGCGCTCGTCGGCTGCCTGCTCCAGGAACACTACGACCCGGTGTACCGCCGCTCGATCCAGACCAACTATCGCCACGCGGGCGAAGCGCTCTGCGTGTCGATACCCGGCGCCGATTCGCTGCAGTTCGAGCAAGCCGCGCGGGAACTGGCGCTAACCGACTGAGGCGGGCGATGATCCGGTCGCAGTGACCGGGTTTACTGCGATTCGTTGGCGGGTGCGGCCAGCTCGCTGCGAACGACTTTGGCCCCGAAGCGCTGCCGCAGCCCTTGCACGTAGCTGGCCTCATCGGCCGAGGAAAGCTGCCGCAACCACTGCTCCGACGCACTGGCCACGGCGTCGGCGGCCGGTGCATCGGCGGGCTTGACCGAAAGCACGTGAAACACAAGAAAGCCGCCGTCGCTTGAGCCCGCCCCCACAAACGCGGGAAGATGATTCGGCGCCAGCTGCATGATCGAAGTCAGCGCTGCCGGCGGCAGCTGCTGGGCATCATCGCGCCCGACCCAGCGCGGCGCGTCGAAGCCGTCGTCGCCAGGCGCCTTCTGAAGCTCGGCCAGGCGGGCCTGTCCGGCCTTGGTGGCCATTTCGGCCGCTGCCGCGCGCTGCAGCCTGTCCTTGATGCCCGGCTTGACGACCTCCAGCGGAATGGGCGCCTCCGGATGGTGATCGAGCACGCGTACCGAGACCAGGGCATTGCCTCCGATCTCGATCGCCTTGGTGTTCCTGCGCTTTTGCAGCGAATCCGGAGCAAAGACCGCCTCGATCACCGCCGGCGTGAAGACGCCCGCGGCTTCCGGCGACTGCGTGCCCCGGCGCGTCAGCCCATCGACTTCGTGCACCTGCAGCTTGAACTTGTCGGCGGCCGGTTTCAACGCGTCGGCCTGCTCATAGACAAAATTGCTGAACTGCTCGGCGATCTCGGAATAGCGCTTTTCTGCCGCCTGCTGCCTCAGCTCGCCTTCGATCTGATCTTTGACCTCGGCGAACGGCTTGATGCTGGCCGCCTCGATCCCGCTCACACGGATGATGTGGAAACCGAAATCAGACTCCACCACGCCGCTGATTTCGCCGTCCTTCAATGAAAACACGGCGTCCTCGAACGGCTTGACCATCATTCCGCGGCCGAACCAGCCCAGATCGCCGCCCTTCTGCGCGGATCCGGGATCCTTCGAATATTCCTTGGCCAGGCTTGCGAAATCGGCCGGTTTGGCGCGCACCTTGGCCAGCACCGATTCGGCCACCTTGCGTGCCGCGGCTTTGTCGGGCGCCGAGCCGTCGGGTCCGGCCGTGATCAGGATGTGGCTGGCGCGCCGGCGCTCCGGCTGGCCCCAGCGCTTCAGATTGTGATCGTAAAACGCGTGCACATCGTCCGGGGAGACCGTGACCTGGCTGGCCAGATCGGCAGCGCGCAGCACCACATACTCGGCCTTCACCGTCTCGGGCGTCATGTAGTGCGACTTGTTCTTCTCGTAATCGGCCTGGATCGCCTCGTCGCCGATCTGGACCTTTCCCAGGTACGCGTCGGGGCGGAACGCCAGCTCGCGCACCTCGCGCTTTTCGTGCTGCAGCTGCCACAGGCGGTCCGAGACGGACTTCGGCAGCACGGCCGACTCGGCGACCGCCTCCATCAGCGACTGGCGCGCCAGGTCCCCGCGCACGTCGGCTTCGAACGATCCCTCGCTCATGCCGCGCGAAGTCAGCAGCGTCTTGTACGTGTCGTAATCGAAGCGGCCGGCCTGCTGGAACGCCGGGGTCGACCCGATCGCTTCCTGCACCTTGTGGTCGCTTACGAGAAGGCGCGAGCGCTGGATCTCGAGCTTGAGCGCGCGCTCCGACAGCAGCGAATCGAGCGTGGCGGCGCGCGCCTGCGGGGTGTCGAACAGGCGGGCATCGAATTTATCGCCGAGCATCTGCCTCATCCGGTCCAGGCGCTCCCGTAATGCCAGGTCGAGGTCCTGCTGGCTGATGCGCTCGGAGCCGATTTTGGCGATCGAGGTGTCGGTCGCCAGGAACTGGTTGTAGCTGTAGACACCGGTCGCGATGAACGTCGGGATCACGAACAGCATCATCACGGCAATTGTGAAAAAGCGGTGCCGGGATCGGATCGAATCGAACATTTTGAGTCTTGACGCCGACCTGCGAGCGTTGCTGTCGAAGAAGAAAAAGGCGAACTACGGTTCGCCTCGGTACGGTATCTGGCGGAGTGGACGGGACTCGAACCCGCGACCCCCGGCGTGACAGGCCGGTATTCTAACCAACTGAACTACCACTCCGCGCTACCTGCTCATCGATGCGCCGACTGTGGTGGGTGCTGAGAGGTTCGAACTCCCGACCTACGCCTTGTAAGGGCGCCGCTCTACCAACTGAGCTAAGCACCCCCGCTCCCCACCAGGCTGTCGAAAACTCCGCCTGTCGACGGCCTGCCGGTATTCGCTTGCGTACAAGGGCACCAGAAAATCAGTTTACTGCATCCTTCAGCGCCTTGCCAGCCCGGAACTTCGGAACCTTCGCCGCTTTGATCTTGATCGGCTGATTGGTGCGGGGGTTGCGCCCCAGGCGTGCCGCGCGCTTGCCGACCATGAACGTGCCGAAGCCGACCAGTGTGACGGAATTGCCCTTTTTCAAGGACGTACGAATGCCGCCCACGATCGCTTCGAGCGCGCGTCCGGCTGCCGCTTTCGAGATATCGGCCTGGCGCGCGATATGCTCGATCAGTTCGGTCTTGTTCACTGCTACCCCCTCCCGTTTTAGTCTTGACGACCTTTTCGTTCGAATCAGGCGACCGCCACGCGCCAAAGGCGCGATCGTCAGCGCAAGGCCCGAGACGCGGCTATTCAACCGCGCCGCTTTCACAGTGTCAAGCGGGTCGAGTTGCGGCGCGCGCGCAACAGCGCAGGCACGTGAGTGCCTGCGCGGATTTCCTCAGTGCTTGACGAATTCGCCCGTTGCGGCTTCGGGCTTTACCGCTTCGACCGTTGCAGGCTTCGCGCTGGGCGGCGCCGCCGCTTCTTCATCCGAAAGCGCGATCGGCTGGCGCGTCAGCGCCACTTCCAGCACCTGGTCGATCCATTTGACCGGTACGATCTCGATCCGGTTCTTCACGTTATCCGGGATCTCGGCCAGGTCCTTGACGTTTTCCTCGGGGATCATCACGGTCTTGATGCCGCCGCGCAGCGCCGCCAGCAGCTTTTCCTTCAGACCCCCGATCGCCAGCACCTCGCCCCGCAGCGTGATCTCACCGGTCATGGCCACGTTGGGGCGCACCGGAATGCCGCTCAGCGTCGAGATCACCGAGGTGGTGATGGCAATGCCCGCGCTCGGACCGTCCTTGGGCGTGGCGCCCTCCGGCAGGTGCACGTGGATATCGCTCTTCTCGAACACCTCGTCCTTGATGCCGAGACGGCGGGCGCGGGCACGCACCACGGTGCGGGCCGCCTCGACCGACTCTTTCATCACGTCACCGAGCGACCCGGTTCTGATGATGTTTCCCTTGCCCGGCATGATCGCGCTTTCGATCGTCAGAAGCTCGCCGCCGACCTCCGTCCATGCCAGCCCCGTGACCTGCCCGACCTGGGCTTCCTTCTCCGCAACGCCGAACGTGTAGCGGCGCACGCCCAGGAACTTGTTCAGGTTGCCGGGCAGCACGCGGACCTTGCCGCCGCTTTCCTTGATCAGCGAGTTCTTGACGACCTTGCGGCAGATCTTCGAAATCTCGCGCTCGAGCGCGCGCACTCCCGCCTCGCGCGAGTAATACCGGATGATGTCCCGGATCGCGGCAGCCGTCACTTCCAGTTCCTGCTTGAGCACGCCGTTGTTCTTCATCTGCTTGGGAAGCAGATAGCGCACCGCGATGTTGACCTTTTCGTCCTCGGTGTAGCCCGACAGACGAATGACCTCCATCCGGTCCAGCAGCGGCGGCGGAATATTCATCGTATTGGCCGTCGCGACGAACATCACGTCCGACAGGTCATAGTCGACCTCGACGTAATGGTCGACGAACGTGTGGTTCTGCTCCGGGTCGAGCACTTCGAGCAGCGCCGAGGACGGGTCGCCGCGGAAGTCCATTCCCATCTTGTCGACCTCGTCGAGCAGGAACAGCGGGTTGCGCACGCCGATCTTGCTCAGGTTCTGCAGGATCTTGCCCGGCATGGACCCGATGTAGGTGCGGCGGTGTCCGCGGATCTCGGCCTCGTCGCGCACCCCGCCCAGAGCCATCCGGACGAACTTGCGATTGGTGGCCCGCGCGATCGACTGTCCCAGCGACGTCTTGCCCACGCCCGGCGCGCCCACCAGGCACAGAATCGGCGCCTTCAGGCGATCGACCCGCTGCTGCACCGCCAGGTACTCGACGATGCGCTCCTTGACCTTTTCCAGCCCGTAGTGATCCTCGTCGAGCACGCGCTGGGCATTGGCCAGATCGTTGTTGATTTTGCTTTTCTTCTTCCAGGGCAGATTGACTAGCGTGTCGATATAGTTGCGCACGACGGTGGCTTCGGCCGACATCGGCGACATCAGCTTCAGCTTCTTCAGCTCGGACTCGGCCTTCTGGCGCGCCTGTTTGGGCATGCGCGCGGCCTTGATCTTCTTGTCCAGCTCGTCCAGGTCGGCGCCCTCTTCGCCTTCGCCCAGCTCCTTCTGGATCGCCTTGACCTGCTCGTTCAGGTAGTACTCGCGCTGGCTCTTTTCCATCTGCCGCTTCACGCGGCCGCGGATCCGCTTCTCGACCTGCAGGATGTCGATCTCGGTTTCGAGCTGGCCGAGCAGATGTTCCAGCCGCTCGTTCAGGCCGGACATCTCGAGGATCCGCTGCTTCTGCTCCAGTTTCAGCGGCAGGTGCGCGGCGATCGTGTCGGCCAGCCGGCCGACCTCGTCGATGCCGGCGATCGAGGTCAGGATCTCGGCCGGGATCTTCTTGTTCAGTTTCACGTACTGGTCGAACTGCGCAACGATCGCGCGGCGCAGAGCCTCCAGCTCGGCATTGCCGCCGGTCTCGGGCGCCATCGGCGTCAGGTCGCACACGAAGTGCGTGGTCAGATCCTCGATGCGGTGGATCGTGGCGCGCTGCGCTCCCTCCACCAGCACCTTGACCGTGCCGTCGGGCAGCTTCAGCATCTGCAGGATATTGGCCACGCAGCCGATCGCGTAGATGTCGTAGGCCGACGGCTCGTCCTTGGCCGCGTTTTTCTGGGCCACCAGCATGATGCTCTTGCCGGCCTCCATCGCCGCCTCGAGCGCCTTGATCGACTTCGGTCTGCCGACGAACAGGGGAATCACCATGTGGGGGAATACGACCACGTCGCGCAACGGCAGAAGGGGCAGCACGGTGGGTTCCAAAGGCAACAAGGCAGTGGACATTTAGGTCATCCTCACGGCTCGATGCCGTGGAAGTGGGGACACTCCGTGCCAATTCAAGGGAGAAAAACCGGCCGGTGCCACAGGCAGTTCGACTCTAGCACGGCGCCGGGGCGGCGAAAGGGCCAACCGCGGGGGCAGTTGTGCGGATTCGGAGGGGGAAATCCTACGTAACTTCGGTTATCGGGCTATCAGCGCGGGGCGCCCGCCACTTTCGGCTGATCGGAGTAGATCAGGAACGGGCGCCCTTCTTCGATCGAATTCTCGTCGATGACCACTTTGATTACGTTTGTCATGCTCGGAAGGTCGTACATCACGTCGAGCAGAATGCTTTCGACGATGGAGCGCAGGCCGCGCGCCCCGGTGCGGCGCTTCAGCGCACGCTTGGCGATCGCGTCCAGCGCCTCCGGACGCACCTCCAGCTCGACACCTTCCATCGACAGCAGCCGCCGGAACTGCTTGATCAGCGCGTTCTTCGGCTCGACCAGGATCTTCACCAGCGCCTCTTCGCTCAGCTCATCCAGGGTCGCAACCACCGGCAGCCGTCCGACCAGCTCCGGGATCAGACCGAACTTGATCAGGTCCTCCGGCTGAACATCCTGCAGCAGGTCGCTGACCGAGTGGTCGCCACCCGAGGCGGCGATCTCCGCGCCAAAGCCGATTCCGCTGCGTTGCGAGCGGTTCCGGATGATTTTTTCCAGTCCGTCGAAGGCGCCGCCGCAGACGAACAGGATATTGGTGGTGTCGATCTGAACGAAATCCTGGTTCGGGTGCTTGCGTCCGCCCTGTGGAGGCACGCTGGCGATCGTGCCCTCGATCAGTTTCAGCAGCGCCTGCTGCACGCCTTCGCCCGACACGTCGCGCGTGATCGACGGGTTGTCGCTCTTGCGCGAGATCTTGTCGATCTCGTCGATGTAGACGATTCCCCGCTGCGCCTTCTCGACCTCGTAGCTGCAGTTCTGCAGCAGTTTCTGAATGATGTTCTCGACGTCCTCTCCGACGTAGCCGGCCTCGGTCAGCGTGGTCGCGTCGGCGATCACGAACGGCACGTTCAGCAGGCGCGCCAGCGTCTGAGCCAGCAGCGTCTTGCCCGACCCGGTCGGCCCGATCAGCAGGATGTTGCTCTTGCCCAGCTCGACGTCGTCTTTCGTGGCCAGGTGTTTCAGGCGC
>DATBCD010000059.1:0-25605 GCA_036270655.1 Burkholderiaceae bacterium | reverse complement strand
CACCAGCAAGTCGAAGTCGCAAGCGGGTGCGATCCGGAGGTGGCTCGCCAGGGATTGATTCGCGCGCCGCGAGTCGGCCTGCTCGAACGTGCCCGTCGACCCGAAATGTCGGATTTGCGTGCCGCAATCCGTCTGCGGAACAACGACGCTCGGCGGGAGGTGTGCCATGGCGATCTCGGCTGCGCAGATGGTACGGATGAGCCGGCTGCTGGACGAGGCGCTGCCTCTGGACGCGCATGGCCGCCAGCGCTGGCTGGACTGCCTCGCGCCCCAGTTTCGAGATCTGGCCCCGGCGCTGCGACAGGCGCTGCTGCACGAGGGGGGCAGCACCGCGAGTTGGAGTGAGCTCGCGACCCTGCCCAAAATCGATTCCGGGAAGTACTGGAGCCCGATCAGCGTCAGCACGCTGAAGCCGGGCGAACGCGTCGGGCCCTACCTGCTCGTCCGCGAATTGGGCACCGGCGGCATGGCGGAAGTCTGGCTGGCGCAGCGCGCTGACGGGGCCTACAAGCGCAACGTGGCCTTGAAGCTGCCCACGCTGGCTCGATTGCGCAAGGACCTGGCACGGCGCTTTGCGCGGGAACGCGACATTCTGGCGAGCCTGGAGCACCCCAACATCGCACGGCTGTACGACGCCGGCGTCAGCCCGGACGGGCTGCCGTACCTCGCGATGGAATATGTTCAGGGCCCTGCGCTGACGACCTGGTGCGATGCACGAGGTGTTGGTCTTCGCGAGCGCTTGAAGCTTTTCCTGCAGGTGCTCGATGCCGTGCAATTCGCCCATACGCGCCAGGTCATTCACCGGGACCTGAAACCGTCCAACATCCTGGTGACCGAATCGGGCCAGGTTCGGCTGCTTGACTTCGGGATTGCCAAGCTGCTCGAGGAGCAGGAAGAAGCCGAGCGAGCGCCGCTGACCCAGTCCTACGCGCGTGCGCTCACGCCGGACTACGCCAGCCCCGAGCTGTTGCGAGGCGATCCGGTCGACGCGGCCAGCGACGTTTATTCGCTCGGAGTGGTGCTGTACGAGCTGCTCGCGGGCAGCCGTCCCTATCAGATCAAGCTGGGCGTCTCGGCGGCACAGCTGGAGCAGGCCATCGCATGGACCCGGGTGGAACCGCCCAGCGCCCAAGTGGGGCCAGGAGCGGGAATCGCGCGGGCTACGACGCAGGGCAGGCTGGCCGGTCGGCTGCGCGGCGATCTGGACGCGATCGCGCTCAAGGCGCTTGCAAGGCGACCCCCGAATCGCTATCCCACCGTAGCGGCGCTGGCTGACGACCTGCAGGCCTACCTGAGCGGCGAGCCGGTAGAAGCCAGGCCCGATCGGCTTACCACGAAGGAACTTGTCGACCAGCTGTCGCGCAACCCGAAGCTTCGGGTCATGGCGCGCACCTCGTCGTTTCAGTTCAACGGCGGCAGCGACGCAGGCCGCTCGATTGCTGGTCGGCTCGGGGCGGCAAGGCGGGTTGGGCCGGTTGCCGTCAAATCCGGCAGGACACTGCGCATCACGGCCCAGCTGATCAGGACGATCGACGGAACACACATCTGGTCACAAACCATCGACCGAAGCTTGAGCGACTTCATCAAGAAGGACGAAATTGCGAAGACGGTGATGCAGCTGCTCAAAGCCGCACTGAACGCGGACGCATCCTGCGTCGAGCCCGAGCAATAGGACGCGCAACTTGAAGGCGCTAACCGGAAGCCCGGTACGTGACGGGCGCTGCGCATTACGTGGACTGACGCTTCGCAAGCCGGGCGGCTCATTGACGCGGGTCGGAAACTGGTCAAAGCTGGCCTCGCATCGCGGGGCTTCGGCCCGGCGACTGGTCAGTCTTAGAGAGCGCCCGTCGCGCCCCGAGTTGTTTCAAGAGCTGGTCGATAAGAACGGACCCCGTGTTGCCACGGGGAACATGCGAAAGTCAATGGGAGAGGCCTGATGAATGCTCTCTGGATCGATTCGAAGCGCGCATGTGCTGCTGCATTGGTATCCGGTTGTGTCGGTCTGCTGATCGCGGGCGAGGCAGCCGCTGCCCCCACGATTCGCGTCGGCAGGCTTGTTTCAACCTCGCCGGCCGATCTGCCTCCGACCGACGCCTTCTGCCGGGCGAACTTTGGCGTGCCCTGTTACAGCCCCCAGGAGATTCGCACCGCGTATGGGCTGGCGCCGATGATCGACGCGGGGTTCACCGGGGTCGATCAGACGATCGTCCTGATCGAATCGTATGGGAGTCCGACCGCGCTGGCCGACCTGCAGGCCTTCGACCAGGGATACGGCCTGCCCGATCCCCCGTCGCTCACGGTACTGTCCCCGCTCGGCACGGTCCCTTTTGACCCGACCGACAGCGGTCAGGTCGGCTGGGCATTCGAAACGTCGCTGGACGTGCAATGGGCTCACGCGATTGCCCCCAGTGCGAACATCGTCGTCCTGACCAGCCCCATCAACGAGACGGAAGGCGTTCAGGGCATGCCCGAGTTCCTGGCTCTCGAGAAATATGCTCTGGATCACAAGCTCGGCAAGATCATTTCGCAAAGTTGGGGAGCCACGGAAAACACGCTGTTCACGCCGAGCGGGCGGCAGGTGTTCGCTAATTTCAACGAGTTCTATGAGCGCGCTCGCCGGGAGCATGTCACCGTGTTGGCGTCGACCGGTGACAGCGGAAGCGCCAATGTCGGGCTGGATTTGGTAACTTTTTATCCGTTTCCCACCGTTGGATTCCCAGCCTCGTCGCCGCTGGTCACGGCGATTGGCGGAACAACCCTTTTTGCGGACACGTCAGGAAACTACCAATACGAAACCGTCTGGAATGACGCCAATTTCGGTTTTGTTGCAGCCGGCGGCGGTGGCATCAGCCAGGTCTTTTCGATTCCGGAATATCAAGAGAAGTCGCTGTCGCCACAGCTTCAGGCGACGCTGGCTGGCCACCGTGGGATTCCGGATGTTTCGTACAACGCCGATGGCTTCTCCGCGATCCTGATCTACGTGAGCTTCCTTGGACCCACTGCGACCGGTTACACCTTCGCCGGGGGCACCAGCGAGGGCTCACCGCAATGGGCGGGGATCGTCGCCGACCTGAATCAGGTTGCCGGGCACCCGCTAGGCTTCCTGAATGGGAAGTTGTACGCCCTCGGCGGCCGCGGAAAAATCTATGATTTCCTCCACGACGTCACGGTCGGCACCAATGCGGTGGCCGCAGTACCGGGCTACAGCGCGGCACCCGGATGGGATCTGGCCACCGGTTGGGGCACCCCGAACCTGGTCCTGCTCCCGTCGAGTGGGAGTGAATTGTTCGACGACGAGTAACGCTCCGCCTTCGCGCCCGGCGGGTACAGTTTGAGGCATGCCCTCCTTCGATCGGGTCATGCTGCGCACCGAGCGGCTGCTGCTGCGGCCGCTTCGGGAAGCGGACGCGCCGGAGCTCTTTTCCATTTTCTCCGACCCGCGGGTGATGCGCTACTGGAGCAGCCCGGCCTGGAGCTGCGTCGACGTGGCGCGCGAGAAAATCGCCGCTGATCTGAAGGCGATGGCCGCGGCAGAATACCTGCAGCTTGGGATCGAGCGCACGGGCGACGCGCAGCTTCTGGGAAAATGCACGCTTTTCAACTTCGTGAGGGAAAGCAAGCGCGCCGATGTCGGATACGGAACCGCCTGCCACTGCTGGGGGCACGGCTACGCGCACGAAGCCTTGCTGGCCCTGCTGCGCTTCGGATTTGCCGAGCTGGGCCTGAATCGGGTGGAGGCCGATATCGATCCGCGGAACCGGCGCTCGGCACGCCTGCTCGAGCGCCTCGGTTTCAAGCAGGAGGGTTACCTGCGCCAGCGCTGGATCGTCGGGGAGGAAGTGTCCGATTCGGTACTGTTCGGGTTGTTGCGGGACGAATTCGCCGCCGCGTCGATGTGAGGAGAACCAACATGCCACTTGTTCGGATCGATCTTTCCCAGGATGCGCCCGCCAGCCTCGGGCGCGATATCGGCGAGCTGATCTATCAGGCGATGATCGACGTGATCAATGTACCGCGCGACGACAAGTTCCAGATCATCGCGCGGCACGCCGGCAACGAGCTCGTCTACCCGGCGAGCTACCTCGGCATCGAGTACTCGCCGGCGATCGTGTTCATCCAGATCACGCTGAACCAGGGCCGATCGGTGGAACTGAAGAAGGCGTTCTATCGCCGGATCGCGGACGACCTGCACGCCAAGCTCGGGCTGCGCCAGCAGGACATTTTCATCAACCTGGTCGAGGTCGTGAAGGAAAACTGGTCGTTCGGCAACGGCCAGATGCAGTACGGGTAAGGTGCGGCCGCCGCGGATTGCCGGCGAGTCGGATGAACCGCGCCTGCATTCCTTACTGGGCCGGCTTGAGGTTTTCTGCTTGCCGTAAGAGGGCTTGCCGTTCGGCGCGGCGTCGCTGAGCGGCCTGCGCAATGGTGACACCGCTTGCGGCCAACTCGCGACGCAAGTAACCGGCCTCTCCGAACTGCAGTCGAGCGGCGGTGTTCCGGCGCAACCGCCGCAGCGAATCGCAGCTAAGCAGGACGTCGTCTTGCGTGCGGTCTTGCGCCGATCTGACCATTTGTGACCACTGCCATCCGATCGCATCGGCCTCGTCGCGGAGCGCCGACAGGCGTGGATCGGTCGCACCTACCCACTCCACGATCTTGCCACCGATTAGGACCTCAATGTGGCTTCTGCCGTGCTCGATCAACACGGCGGCTAAATCATCGCAGGTTTGGACACGGCTCGGATCTTGCGAGGCTGTGCTGCAGTACTCGTGCAGGACAGGAAAATCGGGAAGGGGAAATGCAGCCTGGATCCCTAGCAGCTCAATCGCGAGCTGGAATTGAACGGGCGGTGGCTGCGCCCCCAGGGCATCAGACGCGAGGAACCGCGATATCTCATCCCAATGCGGGTCGCTGTATCGGGCCTTCGACGCCCGGTTCAACGCTGCTTCGAGGCTGCCCCGATCGCGACGTTGCGCCGCATCGCCCGCCACATAGAGCCAGGGCACCGCATTATCCGGTTCGATTCGGGCCCATTGCGAGTAGCTCAGCAACGCGCAATCGCTGACCGCAGTTTCCCAACGACATGAATAGAGAGCCAATGCGTAGGCATTCGCATTCGAGGTGGTCGTTGCCAGGCGCGCCAGGGCACCTCGGCTCTCCGCCGTGGCGGCCCTAATCGCTTGGGCAGCCGCGGATTGGCAAGCGGTATCGCTGTCCGCACACTCGCCGTTGCCGCGCCTCCAGGCCGTAGCGGCAGCCTCCGAAGCCGCGATCATCCGAAGATACAGTCCCAAAGCGCGCTCGCGCTCGGTGGATCGCGCTGCCAGGTCCGTTGCAAGGCTTGCAAGGGTCGCCTCGGCTGTTGACTCGATCGGCGGGATCTGCGGGATGCCGTCGATCACCGGGACAGGCCCGTAACCGCATAGCTCGTTGCTCTTTGGCGTCGCCGACTGCGTTTGCACCGGCGCCGTAAACGGCGGTTCGAGGTGGCGCATCAGCGGAGACGCCGCCGTTCGGTCAGATGGCGACGGCGCGGACGCGCTTCGTGGCGACCCTAACCACAACGCCGCGCCGAGGAGCGCGACCAACGCGCCAGTGGTGGCGACAGTGCCAGGGCGTGCTCGCGCGAATCGAACGACGGAGGCAACCCACGCTGAACATGCCATTTACCTGCTCGCCGGGTGGGCGCAAACCCGAACTGCCTGCTCGTAACCCTTACGGCGGCGCACGACGCGCCAAGCCCGAAGTTTAGGCAGTTCCTACTTCGGCGCCACCGAATTCGGAATCCGGTACAACCCGGCGCGCGATCGGTTGTCCGGCAACCGTCTCGGATCGGTCACACCTCGTCCACCCAGTAGTCCAGACCGTCGACTGTGCGCGTCATGTGCCGCAGGCCTCCGCCGAAAGCGGCGATCTTCTTCGAGTCGGGGTACTCGCAGATCTCCGCCGGCATCATGGTGCTGACGGACAGATAGGCGAGCTCGGCGTCCGAATCGTTGATGATCTGGTGTGCCGTTTCCGGGCCGCCGGTCGGGCAGCAGATCACGTCTCCGGCCTGAATCTTGCGCGTCTCGTTGCCATAGCGCAGCAAGCCCTCGCCCCTCACGATGAAGAACATCTCTTCTTCGGCGCGATGGCTGTGGAAGGGGCACGAGCGCTTGCCCGGCGGGACCACGTCGTAGGAGTATCCGAGATCCTTGGCGCCAAGGAGCGGTCCGATACGCACCGCGTTGCACTCGAACTGGTCGCCCTTCGCAAAGTGCTCGAGCTTCAGTTCGTCGATGTTCAGGACTCTGGAGTCGATCAAGCGCATCGGTTGGATCCTCCGGGTCGAAATTCGGTGCTGGGGGGCGCTATCGGGAAAGGGGCGCCAGCGGATTCGGAACCCGATACACCTCGCCGCGCGACCCATTGTCCGGCAGGTCGAACACGCCGGTCAGGATCAGATGCGCACCGTCGGGCGTGATGGCCAGGTTCGGATCGTGCGGGGCCGGCAGGTCGACCTGCTTGATCAGCTTGCCGTCGGCGCCGATCACCGCGAAGCAGGCGCCGTCCCAGAATCCGACGAACAGATTGCCGTGGCCATCGATGCGCAGCCCGTCCGGCGTGTAGGTGCGGCCGCCTGTCGTGGGCAGCACCTCGGCGAGCTTGACGAACTCGCGCCGCCCGCTGAGCGACCCGTCCGGCGCGACGTCGAACAGCAGGATGCGGGAGGCGAACGACTCGGCCACGTACAGCAGCTTGCCGTCGGGCGACAGCACGAGCCCGTTGGGCGAGTGCAGGTCGGAGGCGACGGTGCGCAGCCTGCGGTCGGCCGAGCGGTAGTAGATCCTCCCGACGATAGGGCGCGGCTCCCACGGCCCGGTGCCGCTGACATAGACGCCACCCTTGGCATCGAGCGCGAAATCATTGGGCTCGCGCAGCCGCTGTCCGGTCTCGTCGTTTTCCACCGTCGCGAGCGTCCTGCCTTCGAGCGAGATCGTCACCACCTGCTTGCCGTCGAAGCAGGCCACCAGCAGGCCCTCGGGTACACGCGCCAGACCGGTGGGTCCGCAGCCATCGCGGTGCCAGATGACCTTGGCCGGCGGCTGTTCGAGCCGCACCACGTCGTGACCGGCGTAGTCCACCAGGTACAGCACCCTGTCGACGAAGATCGGTCCCTCCGGCGAGCGGATATCGCGCGAAATCACCTCGGGCCCGGCCCCGAGGGCGCCGGTAGCCAGCGCGATCGCCAGCAATGCGCCGAGGCGAGCCGCCCTGCGGCGGGCCTTGACCCGCGCATTGCCTGAAGCGTTCACCGCGTCAGGGTGCCGGCGCCGCCGACCCAGCGATCGATCAGCTGCTTGTGCGACTGCACGTAAGCGACGGCCACGTCGTGATACGAGCTGTCCTTGGCGCGCAGCATCAGGGCTTCCAGCTCCGGAATCGTCAGCTTGAAGCGCTTCAGGAACGCGGCGGCCCGCGGGAAATCGGCTTCGAACCCCTTGCGGGCGAGCGCGTGGATCGCCTCGTTGCTCCCAAGCGAACCCTTGGGATCGGCCAGGTAGCGCACCGGGTAGCGCGCGAACATCCAATGCGGCGACCAGGTCGTCACCACGATCCACTCGCCGCGCTTGATCGCCCGATCCAGCGCCACGATCATGCCCGCGTCCGAAGCGCTTCGCAGCGTGTAGCCGGCCAGCGCGTAGTCGGCCAGCGCCCGCTCGGAGGCGCGCATCAGACCTGCCCCGGGGTCGATTCCCTGGATCTGGCCGTGCAGCCTGCTTCGGACCTCAGGCTTGTTCAGGTCCGCGATGCTGCTCACCTCGGTTTCGGGCACGTAGGCCGGCACGGCCCAGCCGAGGCGGGCGTGGTCGTACAGCACGGCCAGGTCGACCACGTCGCCCGAGACCTTGTCCCAGTACGCCTTCTGGGTGTTCGGCAGCCAGGCCATCAGCATCACGTCCAGATTGCCTCGGGCGATCCCGGCGTATTGCAGCCCGATGTCGGTCATCACCAGCTCCACCTTGTAGCCGAGGCGCTTTTCCAGCACTTCCCTGGCAATATGGGTCACGGCCTCGGCGTCGGACCACGCGGTCCACCCGATCCGGATCACGCTGTGCTCGGCCGCGGGCGCCGCCGCATTGAGTGCGAGCAGCGCAGCGGCCAGCCAGCGGCTCATACGTTGGAGTCGGGGAAGGCCGCCTTGCGCCGCGCGATGTAATCGTTCAACGCCTCGTCGACCGCCGGGTCGATCGGCGGGGCCTCGTATTCGGCCAGCATCTTCTTCCACCGGGCATTGGCGCGCTGCGCCAGATCCTGGCGGCCTTCCGATTCCCATTGCTCGAAGCTGTTGTTGTCGGCGATCGGAGAGCGGTAAAACGCATTTTCGAAGTTGGCCTGGGTGTGGCTGCAGCCCAGGAAATGCTTGCCGGGCCCGACCTCGCGGATCGCGTCGAGCGCCTGGCCGTTTTCGGAAAGGTCCACCCCCGCCAGCATGGTGTGCATCATGCCGGCCTGGTCCACGTCCATGATGAACTTCTCGTAACCCATCGACAGGCCCCCCTCGAGCCAGCCGGCGGTGTGCAGCACGAAGTTCACTCCGGCCAGGCAGGTCGGCAGCAGCGTGTTGGCCGATTCGTACGCGGCCTGCGCGTCGGCGATCTTGGACGCGCACAACGCGCCGCCGGAGCGGAACGGCACGCCCAGGCGGCGCGCCAGCGCTGCCATGCAATACAGGACCAGGGCCGGCTCCGGCGTGCCGAACGTGGGCGCGCCCGACTGCATCGACAGTGACGAGGCGAAGCTGCCCAGCACGACCGGCGTGCCCGGATTGACCAGCTGCACGAACGCCATGCCGGCCATCGACTCGGCCAGCGTCTGCGCGGCGACCCCGGCCACCGTCACCGGCGCCATCGCGCCGGCCAGGATGAACGGGGTGATCAGGCAGGCCTGGTTGTTGCGCGCATACACCTTGGCCGCTCCCAGCATCGTGCCGTCGAAGGTCAGCGGCGAATTGGCATTGATCAGGCTGATGATGACCGTGTTCGGCTTGCCGCTGGCCGGGTCGATGTAGCGGTCGCCGAACGCGATCTTCGCCAGCTCCACCGTGTCGGCGGCCCGCTCGGGCGCGGTGACCGAGCCCATGAACGGCTTATTGCTGTAGCGGATGTGCGAATACACCATGTCCAGGTGGCGCTTGTTGACCGGCAGGTCCACCGGCTCGCACACGGTGCCGCCTGAATGGTGCAGCCATGGCGCCATGTAGGAGAGCCGCACGAAATTGCGGAAGTCCTCGATCGTTCCGTAGCGCCTGCCCTCGTCCAGGCTGCGCACGAACGGGCTGCCGTAGGCGGGGGCGAACACGGTGCATTTGCCGCCGATGTGCACGTCGTGCTCGGGATTGCGCGCGCGCTGGATGAACTCGCGCGGCGCGCTGGCCTGGATCAGCCGGCGGCACATGCCGCGCTCGAAGCGCACCCGCTGGCCTTGCACGTCGGCACCTGCCGCGCGCCAGATCGCCAGCGCCTCCGGATCGTCGCGAAACTCGACGCCGATCTCCTGCAGGATCGTCTCGGCGTTGCGCTCGATCAGCGCCAGGCCTTCCTCGTCCAGCACCTCGTAGGCCGGGATCTTGCGCGTGATGTACGGCACCAGAACGTTGCCGCGCGCCAGGCGCGCCGCGCGCTTGGCCTCGCGGCCGCCGGAGCGGCGGGCGTGCGCAACCGTCGTGTCTTCGCTCATTGTGTAATCCTCCGCTTCAGGGGCGCGTCGCGTCAACCTCGATCCGACAGTATCGCCACCGCCCGCTTCCCGGGCCGTCCGCCACGCGACCTGCCCTTGCGCGGCGGCGCCATCGCTCAGCGCTGGGCGGTCCGATAGTTCGGGTGCTCGAACACCGGTACCTGCATCGGCTCCAAGGGCGCGCGTCCGCGGATCAGGTCAGCCGCCTTCTCGGCGATCATGATGGTAGGCGCGTTCAGGTTGCCGCTGACCACGGCCGGCATCACCGACGCGTCGACCACCCGCAATGCCTCCACCCCGCGTACGCGCAACTCGCCGTCCACGACAGCGCGGCCGTCGGACCCCATCGCGCAACTGCACGACGGGTGGTACGCGCTTTCGGCGCGCGCGCGGGCGAATGCGTCGATCTGCGTGTCGCTGACCACCGAGGCGCCAGGACGCAACTCGAGCCCGCGAAACGGGTCGAACGCGCGCTGGGCCAGGATCTCGCGCGTCAACCGCACGGCGGCGCGCATCTCGGCCCGATCGCCCTCGGCTTGCAGATAGTTGAACTGAATCGCCGGGTGCTGGCGTGGATCCGATGACCGCAGCCGCACGGACCCCGAGCTGGTCGGGCGCATCGGCCCCACGTGCAGCTGGAAGCCGTGCTGGTCGATTTTCTCCTTGCCGTCGTAGTCGGCCGCGATCGGCAGAAAGTGGTACTGCAGATCCGGGTGCCGCACACCGGCCCGGCTGCGGATGAAGCCGCCAGCTTCGAAGTGATTGCTGCCGCCGGGGCCGCTGCCGTTGAGCAGCCAGCGCATTCCGACCACCAGCTTGGCCAGCGGCTTCTGGGTCGAATACAGCGAAATCGGCTGCGTGCAGGCGTGCTGCACGTAGATCTCGATATGATCCTGCAGGTTGCTGCCGACGCCGGGAAGGTCGGCGACCACCGGCAGCTCCAGGCGCCGCAGCGCGTCGGCTTCGCCCACGCCCGACAGCATCAGCAGCTGCGGAGAATTGATCGCGCCGCCGCTGACGATCACTTCGCGCCGCGCGCGCACCACGTGCACCGCGCCGTCGCGGGCATATTCGACCCCGACCGCGCGCCGGCCTTCGAACACGACGCGCAGCGCCAGGCAGCGCGGCATCACGCGCAAATTGGGCCGGCGCATCGCCGGCTCCAGATAGGCCCGCGCCGCGCTCCAGCGCCGCCCGTGCAGCGTGGTCTGGTCCATCGGGCCGAACCCCTCCTGCCGGTACCCGTTCATGTCGCGCGTGTACGCGTAACCGGCCTGCTGGGCCGCTTCGACGAAGGCCTGGAACAGCGGATTGCTCATGGGCGGCGTTGTCACCGCCAACGGCCCGCCGACGCCGTGATAGTCGTCGGCCCCCTGCAGCCGGTTTTCGGAGCGGATGAAGTAGGGCAGGCAATGCGCGTACGACCACCGCGGCAGGCCCGGCCGCGCCGCCCAGGCGTCGTAGTCGAACGCGTGGCCTCGGATGTAGACCATCCCGTTGATCGACGAAGAGCCGCCCAGCACGCGGCCGCGCGGGCAGTACATGCGCCGCCCGTCCATCGCGAGCTCGGGTTCGGTGTGGTAGTACCAGTTGTAGCGATCGTCGGCCAGAGGGATCGAAAACGCGGCCGGCATACGGATGAAGATGCTGTTGTCGCGACCACCGGCCTCGAGCAGCGCGACCTGCACGTCGGCGTCCTCGGTCAGCCGGTTGGCCAGCACGCATCCAGCCGAACCGGCTCCGACGATCACGTAGTCGAATTGCCCGCTTGCCGCCATGGATGGCTTACCGCACTTCAGTACGGGCAGGCGACCTGGCCGAGCTCGACATACACGCTCTTGACCCGGGTGTAGTGCTCGACGGCGGCGTGTCCGTTCTCGTGGCCGATGCCGGACTGCTTGAAGCCGCCGAACGGAACTTCGACCGGCGTCACGTTGTAGTTGTTGATCCAGCATACGCCGGCGTCGATCCGGGCGATCACCCGGTGCCCGCGTGCGAGGTCGCGCGTGAAGACTCCCGCCGCCAGCCCATACGGGGTCGCGTTGGCCCGCTGCACGACCTCGTCCTCGTCGGCAAAGCGCAGCACCGACATGACCGGGCCGAAGATCTCCTCGCGCACGATCTCCATGGCGTCGGTGCACTCCACGAACACCGCGGGTTCGACGAAGCAGCCGCGAGCCAGTTGCGGATCGGCCGGCCGCCGCCCGCCGCACGCCAGGCGCGCGCCGGCGGCCAGGCCCCGCTCGACGAATCCGATCACGCGCTCCAGATGCTCCCGGCTGATCAGCGCCCCGACCTGCGTGGACGGATCGAGCGGATCGCCAAGCTTCAGGCGGGCGACCCGCGTCAGCAGCCGAGCGACGAAGGCATCGTGCACGGCCTCCTGCACGAACACGCGCGTCCCGTTGGTGCAGACTTCGCCTTGCGTGAAGAAGTTGGCCATCATCGCGCCGGCCACGGCCTGCTCCAGGTCGGCGTCGTCGAACACGATCAGGGGCGACTTTCCGCCCAGCTCCATCGTGACGCGCTTGAGCGTGGTTGCGGCATCGGCCATCACGCGCCGTCCGGTCGCGCATTCGCCGGTCAGCGACACCTTGGAAATCTTCGGATCCCGCGTGAGCAGCTGCCCCGTGCGGGCATCGCCCTGCAGCACGTTGAAGACGCCGTCCGGCACGCCGGCATCGCGGTAGATCTCCGCCAGGGCGCCGGCCGTGGTCGGCGTCAGCTCGGCCGGCTTGAAGATCATCGCGTTGCCGCACGCCAGCGCGGGCGCCGATTTCCAGCACGCGATCTGCAGCGGGTAGTTCCAGGCGCCGATGCCCGCACAGATGCCGAGCGGCTCGCGCCGGGTGTAGACGAACGCGTTGCGCAACTCGTGGTGGGCGCCATGCAGCGTCGCGGCCAGCCCGGCGAAGAATTCGACACAGTCGGCCGCGCTCGGAATGTCCACCGCCTCGGCTTCCTGGATCGGCTTGCCGGTGTCGATCACCTCCTGGCGCGCCAGCCCGCGTACACGGCCGCGCAGGATGGCGGCCGCCCGATTCAGGATCCGGCCGCGCTCGGCCCCGGTCATCGCCGACCACTGGGCAAATCCCCGCTCGGCGGCGGCCACGGCCTGCTCGACCTCGGCCAGCCCGGCCAGCTCGATGCCGCCGATCCGCTCCCCGGTCGCGGGGTTCACGTTGTCCAGCACGACCCCCGACGTGCTGGGGACGAAACGCCCCCCGATGAAGCTGCTGCAGTCGGTCGGATTCATGCGGCGGCCCACGAGGCGTTGCGCTCGCTCACGTCCCGGACGGCTCGCGCCTGGCGAGCAGGTTGCGCGCCCGCTCACGCAGGCTGGCGTGGGGCTGGGCCGAGGTCGCGCCGAAGCTCTCGGTGATCCGGTCCAGGATGATCGCCAGAAGCACCACGCTCAGACCGCTTTCAAACCCCAGTCCGATGTCCAGGCGCTGAATGCTGGCCAGCACGTCGTTGCCCAGCCCTCCGGCGCCGACCATCGACGCGATGATCACCATCGACAGCGCCATCATGATGGTCTGGTTCACGCCGGCCATGATCGAGGGCATCGCGCCCGGCACCTGCACCTTGAACAGCAGCTGGCGCGGCGTGCAGCCGAATGCAATGCCGGCTTCGACCTGCTCCTTGTTGACCTGGCGAATCCCGAGGTTGGTCAGGCGCACGGCGGGCGGCATCGCGAAGATCACGGTGGCCAGAACGCCCGGCACCTTGCCCAGGCCGAACAGCATGGCCGCCGGGATCAGGTAGACGAACGCGGGCATGGTCTGCATGAAGTCGAGCACCGGCCGCACGACGGCCGCCACCCGGTCGCTGCGGGCCATCCAGATACCCAGCGGAATGCCCAGCAGCAGGCTGATCACGGTGGCCGAGATGATCAGCGCCAGCGTGCTCATGGTGGCAGGCCAGAAGCCGGTGCCGATGATGACGAAGAACGAAGCGGCGCAGAACAGGCCGAACTTCCAGCCGACCCGCCACAGCCCGATCGCCGCGATCGCGGCCGCCACGACCCAATCCGGCAGAGCGACCAGTCCATCCTCGATGGTCTCGGTGAAGCCCGCGATGACCTTGCCGAAGTCTTCCAGCGTGCCGTTGTCGTGCGCCAGCACGAAGTTGATGAACTGGCTGACCCATTGGCCGATCGGAATCGCCTCATGCATTGCGGGTCTCCTCGTCGCACAAATGCTCCAGCAGGATCGTCTGGGTCACCGCCCCCACATAGATGCCGTTGCTGTCGACCACCGGGAACGGATGCGGGTTGCGGGCGACCTGCCCCAGGACTTCTCGAAATGGGCTGGCACCGGCCAGGGCGGGCACGTGGTCGAGCAGGGCACCGGTCAGATCCGGCCGGCTCTGGTCCAGGCATCGCAACAACGAGTCGATCGATACCACGCCGACCAGGTGCTTCGCCGGGTCCACCAGGACGCCGTAGTGGCGCTTGATCGACCGCAAATGCTCGACGGCCGCCCCCAGCTCGGCGGCCAGGTTGCTCGGCACCGGGAACACCGGCACCTGGTCGGTGCGCGCGATGTCGCCCACCGTCAGGTGGCGCGTCAGGTCCACGCCGCGGAAAAACGCCCGCACATAGTCATTGGCAGGATTGCGCGCGATCTCGTGCGGATCTCCGACCTGCACGACGGTACCGCCCTCCATGATCGCGATCCGGTCGCCGATCCGGAAGGCCTCGTCCAGGTCGTGCGAGACGAACACGATGGTGCGCTTCTGCTCGCGCTGAAGGTCCAGCAGCACATGTTGCATTTCGTGCCGCTTGAGCGGATCGAGCGCGGAAAACGCCTCGTCCATCAGCATCAGCGAGGGGTCGACCGCCAGCGCGCGTGCCAGGCCGACCCGCTGCTGCATTCCACCGGACAGTTCCGCGGGACGCTTGCCCGCAAACGCGGCCAGCCCGACCTGCTCGAGCACCTGCAAGGCGCGCCGTTCGCGCTGCGCCTTGCTGGTCCCGGCCACTTCCAGGCCGAAGGCGGCGTTCTCCAGCACGGTCCGATTCGGCATCAGCGCAAACGACTGGAACACCATGCTCATGTCGCGCCGGCGCAGATCGATCAACTGGTGCCTGTTCATCGACGCCACGTTTTGCCCGTCGACCAGCACTTCGCCGGCAGTCGGTTCCAGCAGGCGATTGAGCAGCCGGATCAGTGTCGACTTGCCGGAACCGGACAGGCCCATGATCACGAAGATCTCGCCGGAGCGGATTTCGAAGGAGGCGTTCTGCACGCCGACGATCTGGCCGGTGCGCCGGAATATCTCGTCCTTGTGCAGGCCTTCGGCCAGCATCCGCAGCGCCGGCGCCGGCCGGCTGCCGAACACCTTGACCAGGTTGCGCACGACGATCTTGGCCGGCGAAGTCTCACTCCTGGCCGGCGAGGTCTCCCCTCTCCCGCCCGGAGAGGGGCCGGGATGCTGAACCTCCCCTGTCCCGCTCGGAGAGGAGCCGGGATGCTGAACCTCCCCTCTCCCGCTTGCGGGAGAGGGGCCGGGGGAGAGGGCAGCGGGCATGTGCCGGTCAGCTGGCATCAGTGACTTGCGCCCCCCGCATACAGCCCGACCACCCCAAGCACGATCAGCACAATGCTGCCGATCTTCAACGCACCGGCGCTTTCGCGCAGCACCAGGATCCCGATGGCTGCGACCAGGATCAGCCCGAGCGCCGACCAGATCGCATAGGCGACGCTGACGTCGATCGTTCGAAGCGCGAAGTTCAGGCAGGTGAAGGACCCGCCATAGAACAGGAACAGCAGCACCGACGGGACCGCCTGCGTAAACCCCTGTGAAAGCTTCATCGAAACGGTGCCTGCGACTTCGAGCACGATGGCGGCGGCAAGGAACCACCAGGCGGCCGTCATCGATCCGACAGCCCGCTCGCGTATCTGACGGCGGTTCGCTGCATCACCCCTCCCGCGGGCTTTCCGATAACCATAGCGCCGGCTCCCGCGCCGGCCTGTTCTGTATGCGACACCGATCGTAGCGCGCGGGACGCCGGCCGTGCGTGGCCGGTCGGGGTCGGACGCGGGCGGCCGCGTCGCAAACGGACATCGCCGGGTCGTGCCGATGCGGCTGCCGCCACGACCGTAAAACTATGATTGCCGGCAGTTGCCGCGCCGAACGGGCTCGCCCGGCCGGCGCGCGGCCCCCATCGACCAGGCTGGAGCAGGATGACCCCGTTCGACAAGCTGTTCGAACCGCTGAAGATCCGCAACGTGGTGATCCGCAACCGGATCGTCAGCACGGGCCATGCCGAGGTCTATGCCGACGCCGGCCTGCCGTCCGAGCGCCAGATCCGATACCACGCGGAAAAGGCGCGCGGGGGCATCGGGATGACCATCTGCGGCGGTTCCTCGTCGGTGTCGATCGACAGCCCGAGCGCGGCCTGGAACGGCCTGGACGTGAGCCACGACCGGATCGTTCCGCACCTGCGCCGCTTTGCCGACGCCGTGCACGAGCATGGTGCCGCTCTGATGATCCAGCTCACGCATATGGGGCGGCGCAGCCGCTGGGACATCCAGAACTGGCCGCACCTGGTGTCACCCAGCGGGATCCGCGAACCGGTACACCGCGCAAGCTGCAAGACGATGGAAATCGAAGACATCGAGCGCATCGTGCGCGACTTCGGCCAGGCCGTGCGGCGCTGCAAGGAAGCCGGCCTGGACGGCGCTGAGATCTCGGCAGCGCACCAGCATTTGATCGACCAGTTCTGGTCGCCGCGCACCAACAAGCGGACCGATCGCTACGGCGGCAGCTTCGAGAACCGGCTTCGATTCGGCGTGCAGATCTTCGAACAGATCCGGCGCGAGGTCGGTGACGACTTCGTGGTCGGCATGCGGATGTGCGGCGACGAATTCCATCCGGACGGTCTGGACCAGGACGAGCTGCTGAAGATCGCCCGCTTCTACGCCGGGCACGGCCTGGTCGACTTCATCGACGTGATCGGGTCCGGCGCCGACACCCACGCGATGATGGCCAACATCGTGCCGAACATGGCCTATCCGCCGGAGCCGTTCCTGTACCTGGCCTCGAGAATCAAGTCGGAGGTCGATGTGCCGGTAATGCACGCGCAGAACATCAAGGACCCCGTATCGGCGGCGCGGATCATCTCGGAAGGGCACGTGGATCTGATCGGGATGACGCGCGCCCATATCGCCGATCCGCACCTGGTCAACAAGCTGCGCGAAGGCCGGGCCGACGAAATCCGTCAGTGCGTCGGCGCCAACTACTGCATCGACCGCAACTATCGGGGCGCCGACGTGCTGTGCGTGCAGAACGCCGCCACCGGGCGCGAGCGCTCGATTCCGCACGTCGTGCCGCGCGCCGCCCGCGGCCTGCGCGTGGTGGTGGCCGGCGGCGGCCCGGCCGGCATGGAGGCAGCGCGTGTGTGTGCGCAACGCGGCCACTCGGTCACGCTGTTCGAGAAGGCGACCGCGCTCGGCGGCCAGATCACGCTGGCGGCGCGTGCCCCCGCGCGCGACCAGATGGCGGGAATCACGCGCTGGCTGTCGATGGAGCTGCAGCGCTTGAAGGTCGATCTGCGGCTGGGCCAGGCGGCCGATCCGCAGGTGATGCGTGCGCTCGGCCCGCAAATCGTCGTGATCGCCACCGGCGGCCGGCCGGACCTGGGCGAGCAGCCGCTGTGGCGCGCGGCCGAAGGCAACGTGGTGTCCAGCCACGCGGTGCTGGCAGGCGTCGTGCCGCCGGCCGCCAACGTGCTGGTCTACGACGGCCACGGCGGCTTTGCCGGCGCGACCTGTGCCGACTTCCTGGCGCAGCGCGGCTCGCTGGTGGAGATCGTGACTCCGGATCTGATGGT
Source organism: Burkholderiaceae bacterium (assembly GCA_036270655.1). Classification (GTDB taxonomy): domain Bacteria; phylum Pseudomonadota; class Gammaproteobacteria; order Burkholderiales; family Burkholderiaceae_F; genus VBCK01. The sequence goes on along the minus strand of DATBCD010000059.1, from coordinate 8,042 downwards.
GGCCGAGGACCTGGGTGGCACGACCCGCCCGGTCTACCTGAAGCGCTTTTACGACAAGGACGTGATTCTCACGGTGAACCTGTCGCTGCACGAGGTGTACCGGGAGGCGGGCCGCCTGGTGGCCGTGTTGCACAGCGAGTTCACGGACCAGGCTGAAGAACGCGTGGTCGATCAGGTCGTGGTGGAAAACGGCGTGCATCCCGACGAATCGCTGTACTTCGAGCTCAAGCCCTTGAGCCGCAACCGCGGCCAGATCGACCTGGAGCGCCTGTCGCAGGGCCAGCCGCAGCCGGAGCCTCGCTACGACGGAGAATTCGTGCTGTATCGGGTCGGCGATTGCGTCTCGCCGCGCGACATCCACGCCGCCATTTACGACTCCATCCGCCTGTGCAAGGACCTGTGAGAGAGCCAATTGCTGTTCCTCCCCTCCCCCACGCCAGTGGGGGAGGGGCGGGGGAGAGGGTCGATGCTGGCTGACCGACTCCCAGGCCTTGTCCTTGCCGTCGCACTCCTCGCGGCGCTGGCCGGCGGCCTGTGGCGGGCGCGCCGCTGGCGCGCCGGGCGCCCGGCGGGCGTCGATGTGCTCCGAGGCCTGGCCGCGCTGCCGAGGCGCTACCTGGTCGACGTGCACGCGGTGGTAGCGCGCGATCCACCGGGGCCGAGCGAGACACGTGCGAGTGGAAGGGCCACCGCGCGCATGCACGTGCTGACGGCCGGCGGCCTGGTGGTGGCCACGCCGCTGGCGTTGCTGCAGAGCCTGAGCGCGCTGCGCGGCCCATGGCTGGCGATGCTGCTGCTGGCCGCGCTCGTCGCGATGGCCTGCGGAGTGGTATTGCTGGGGTGGCGGCGTTGGCCGCGTCCTCGACCGGCGCGGCTGTCCGGAGGCGGGTTCGACCGGCTCCCGTTCGCCCTGACGGCGTTCGTCGCTTTCTTTGCGCTTTCGGCCTGCGCCGACCTGGCCATCGGCCCGGCGATCCGCTGGGACGGATCGCCCGGCGTGGCGCTGGCTGCGCTGGGCGCATGGGCCTGCGTCGAAATCTTCACCGGGGTGTCCTGGGGACCGATGCGGCACGCGCTGGCCGGCGCGCTCCACCTGGTTTTTCATCCACGCCCGGCGCGTTTCGACGCCCGGCGCATCGACGCCGCGCTGCAGCCGATCGCACTCGATTCGACCCGGCTCGGAGTGCAGTCCGCCGTCGATTTTCGCTGGAATCAGTTGCTGGGATTCGACGCTTGCGTGCAGTGCGGCCGCTGCGAGGCCGCCTGTCCCGCGTACGCGGCCGGATTGCCGTTGAATCCGAAGCAGCTGATCCGCGACCTGGCCGCATCCGCCACCGACCGCGCGCTGATCGGAGTCGGCGCGCCGGTCGATGCCGACACGCTCTGGGCCTGCACCACCTGCCGCGCCTGCGTCTACGAATGCCCGATGATGATCGAGCACGTCGACGCGGTGATCGACCTGCGCCGGTTCCAGACGCTGGAGCTCGGCGCCACGCCCGGCAAGGCGGTGCAGGCGCTGCAGGAGCTGCGCGCCACCGATACCGTCTGCGGCCGCAGCACCGTGAGCCGGCTCGACTGGGCCGCGGACCTGAAGCTGCGTCCGCTGCAGTCCGGCGCCTCGTGCGACGTGCTGCTGTGGCTCGGAGAGGCGGCGTTCGATCTACGCGGCCAGCGCACGCTGCGCGCGCTGGTTCAATTGCTGCAGCGGGCCGCGGTCGATTTTGCGGTGCTGGGTGCCGACGAGCTGGACTGCGGCGATCTGGCGCGGCGACTCGGCGACGAGGCGACCTTCGCGGACCTGGCGCGCCGCAATGTGGCCACGCTCGCAACCCGGCGCTTCGCGCGCATCCTGACCGCCGATCCGCACGTGCTGCACGCGTTGCGCAACGAATACCCGGCGTTCGGAGGACGCTACGAGGTCTGGCATCACTCGGCCTACCTGCTCGAGCTGGTGCGGTCCGGCCGCCTGCCGGTCGACCCTCGGTCGATGGAAGGGCCGGTGACCTTCCACGATCCCTGCTACCTGGGCCGCTACAACGGCGACGTCGAATCGCCGCGCCAGCTGCTGCGGACCATCGGCATCGCTGCGGTCGAGATGCAGCGCTCCGGCCTGCGCTCCAGCTGCTGCGGCTGGGGTGGGGGAGCCGCGTTCACCGACGTGGTGGGCAAGCGGCGCATTCCGGATGTGAGGATCGAGCAGGCACGCGAGGTCGGAGCCGAGGTCGTCGCAGTGGCCTGCCCGAACTGTGCCGTGATGCTCGAGGCAGTGGTGGCCCCGCGGCCGGTCGTGCTGGACCTGGCCGAGCTGGTGCAGCGGGCCGTGCAGGAGGTCCAATGATCCGCCGCAGCGAGCGCCGGCCCCACCGCGACTCCGGCGTCATCCGGCGCGATCCACGCCGCGAGCGCGACCCCGGCGCCGGCCCGGCCGCGGCGCGGCCTGCGCGCTTGCCGGCTCAGACGGTGCAAGCTGCGCAAGTGACGATCGAGCAGCCGGAATCGATCGTGATCGCGGTGCCGGACCTGGACCGCGGCCGCCTCACCGCGCGGGATCGGGACCTGATCGGGGCGGCGCGCGTGCTGGCCGACGCGCACCGCGGCGCGGTGCTGGCGGTCGTGCCGTCCGATTGCACCGACGATCTGGGTGGTGCCGGCGCCGATCGCGTCGCCCGGTACGCGCTGCCCGCCGCCGGAACCTATCTGCCGGCCGTGCTGGCGCCGGCGCTGATCGAGCTGGCGCACCGCCACGGGGCGAGCCACCTGGTGTTTGGCGAGGGGCTCGGAGGCGGCGCTGATGTAGGGCGGCGGGTCGCGGCGCAGCTCGGCGTGCGTCCCGCGGTGCGGGTCACGTCGCTGACCGCGGGGCAGGCCGTGAGCCTGGCCGATGCAGGTCGCCGCGAAATCCTGCGCGCCCCTGCGCTCGTGCTGCTGGTGGAGGCCGGCTGTGCCGAGCCGGTCAGCGGCGCGCGACACCAGGCCGCGCGGCTGCCGGAACTGGCGCTGGGCCGCGAGCCAGCCATCATCGACCTGGGTCTGGTCAAGGTCGACCGCAGTGCCGTGCCCTTGGTTGAAGCTGAGCTGATTATCAGCGCCGGGGCCGGAGTTTCGGATTGGGACGCTTTTCACCGGCTCGCGTCCCGCCTGGGCGCGGCCGAGGGAGCCAGTCGGGTCGTCTGCGACCTGGGCCACCTGCCCCGCGACCGGCAGATCGGCGCCTCGGGTGCGGTGGTCGAACCACGCGGCTATCTCGCATTCGGGATTTCGGGAGCACCGCAGCACCTGCAAGGGATCGCCCGCTGCGAGCGGGTCGTTGCCGTGAACTCGGATCCGCACGCCCCGATGATGCTGCGCGCGGATCTGGCGATCGTCGCCGACGTGCAGCAGGTGATGCCGGCGCTGACGGATCTGATCGAGCGGGAAAGACCAGGTGCCTGACGTCGCAGTCCTGCTGTCGGTCGGCCGCCATCCCGCCAGCGGGCGCGCGCGGCGGGCCGATCTGGACGCCCGCGCGCTGGAGCTTGCGCTGGGCCTGGCCGACGTGGCGCGCCTGCACGCGATCCACGCCGGCGATCCGGGCGAGCCGGCGCTGCGGGACTACCTCGGGATGGGAATCGACTCGGTGAACGTGCTGGCGGCCGAAGGCGATGTCTGTACGGTCCTGGCCGAGCATCTGAAGCGACTGCGACCTGCCGTGGTGCTGGCCGGCAGCCGGGCCGAGCATGGCGAAGCCGGCGGCATGTTGCCTTACGTGATCGCGCAGGAGCTCGACTCGCCGTTGATCGCTGACGCGGTGTCGATCATGCTGCGCGGCGACTCGGCGCGCGTGATCCAGGCCCTGCCGCGTGGCGGGCGGCGCGCACTGCGCGTTGCGCTGCCCGTGACGCTGACGGTCGATCGGGCCGGACCGCAACCGCGCATGAGCGCCTTCGGGGTGGCCCGACGCGGAAAGATCCGGTCCATCGACCTTACCGCGCCGTCCTGCGCGCCGGCGCTCCCGGCCGATTGGCTCGAGCGGCCGGCCCGGGTTCGACCACGCCGGTTGCAAGTGGTCCATGGCAGTGCGGCCGAGCGACTGCGCGGCATCCAATCGGTGCGCGCCGGCACCGGCACGCGACTGCTCGATGCGAACCCGCTGCAGGCCGCTCAGGCGATCTGGCAGTATCTGCGGGAGCAGGGACTGGCCGAGGCGGAACTGGCGTCTGACCCGACGTCCAGGTCATTGCAGTCCGGCGCGGAGGTGCCGGGATCTGGGTAATAATGCCCTCCGAACTGATCCCTTCCAGACCGAGGTCAACGGAGCGGCACTCGTGAAGCAACCGGTTGGTTCCAAACGCGCGACGGCGCACTTCGGGTTTCTGACCCTCGCAAACTACTCCTTGATCGCACTGGCCAACGCGATGGAGCCGCTGCGCATGGCCAACCGGGTCGGGCAGCGGGGTCTTTTCGAATGGACCGTGCTGACGCTGGACGGAAGGCCGGCGCTGGCCAGCAACGGCCTGAGCATCACGCCGACTCGCGCTCTGGCCGAAGCCGGGCCCTTCGACGTGTTGTTCGTGTGCGGTGGAGTGGATGTGCGCGATGCGGTGGACCAGCGGCTGCAGTCGGCGCTGCGCGAGGCCGCGCGCCGCGGCGCGGCGCTGGGCGGCCTGTGCACCGGGACTTATGCGCTGGCTCACGCCGGCGTGATCGACGGCTACCGGTGCGCGATCCACTGGGAGAACATGTCGGCGATCCGCGAGGAGTTCCCGCGCACCACGTTCACGCCGGAACTGTTCGTGATCGACCGCGACCGCTTCACCTGTTCCGGCGGTATCGCGCCGATCGACATGATGTTGAACCTGATTCGCGAGCGGCACGGCAAGGAGCTGGCAACCGCGATCTGCGAGCAGTTCATTCTGGACCGGATGCGCGACGCCAAGGACCAGCAGCACATCCCGCTGCAGGCGCAAGTCGGCGCGCACAACCAGATCCTGATCAAGGCGGCGACCTTGATGGAGGCCAACGTTGAGGAGCCGCTGGCGCTGGAAGAGCTGGCTTCGTATGTGGGCGTGTCGCGCCGCCAGCTCGAGCGCCTGTTCAAGCGCTACCTGGGCCGGGTGCCGACGCGCTACTACCTGGAACTGAGGTTGCGCCGTGCGCGCGAGCTGCTGTTGCAGACCGACCTGTCGGTGATGGATATCACGGTCGCGTGCGGCTTCCAGTCGCCGCCGCACTTCTCCAAATGCTATCGGGGCCTGTTCGGCTATCCGCCCAGCATGGAGCGCCGGCGCGTGCGCGCCGGCACTCACGCCGTCAATTGAGCCGCCACCCTCTCCCCCGCCCCTCTCCCGCAAGCGGGAGAGGGGCGCACAGTTGCCTCCATCTCCGCAAGCGGGAGAGGTCAATTAGGAGGTCCCTTCTCCCGCTTGCGGGAGAAGGACAGGATGAGGGTGGCCGCAGGGCTGGGACGCTTATAGATCGCTGAGCGTCGTGCGCAAACAAGTCCGGGCGCGGCCGCGCCGCTACAGTCGGCCGCCGGAGCGTTCGGTATCCGATCCGCCGTTCAGGAGATCACGACGATGACCGCCCCTCGCGCAGCCGTATTGCTCGCAGTCCTGGGGAGCTTGTGGCTCGCGCCGGGTGGCGCGGGCGCGGCCGAACCGACCGAGTGCCGTCCGGTCCGTTTCGCCGATATCGGGTGGACCGACATCACGGCGACCACGTCACTGGCCACCGTGGTGCTGCAGGGCCTGGGCTACAAGCCGAGCACGACGATCGCTTCGGTACCGATTGCCTTCACGGGACTTAAGAAGAAGAGCATCGACGTGTTCCTGGGCTATTGGAACCCGAGCATGATTCCGATCATCGATCCGTTCCTGAAGGAAAAGGCGTTCGAGGTGCTGCCGGCCCCTAACCTGTCCGGCGCCAAGTACACACTGGCCGTGCCGACCTTCGTGGCCGAGGCGGGTCTGAAGGATTTCGCCGATATCGCGCGCTTCCGCAAGGAGCTGGACGGCAGGATCTTCGGGATCGAGCCGGGTAACGACGGCAATGCGCTGATCCAGAAGATGATCGGCGCCAACCAGTTCGGGCTGGGGGGCTTCCGTCTGGTCGAATCGAGCGAGGCCGGGATGCTGGTGGAGGTGCAGCGCGCGATCGACCGGCACAAGTTCATCGTATTCCTCGGATGGGAGCCGCATCCGATGAACGAGAAATTCAAGATGACCTACCTGACGGGCGGAGACAGCGTGTTCGGACCGAACTACGGGGGGGCAGCCATCTACACCGCGGTCGCCAACGGCTACCTGCAGCGGTGCCCGAACGTCGGCACGTTGATCCGGAACCTGAAGTTCGGGCTGTCGATGGAAAGCCAGGTGATGGCGCCTATCCTGCAGAAACGCGATCCGGTGGCCTCGGCTCAAGACTGGCTCCGGGCCAATCCGGCGGTGCTGGGCAACTGGCTGCAGGGTGTGCAGACTTTCGACGGAAAGGACGCCACGAGCGCAGTGCGCGCCTACCTGGGGATTCACTGAAAGGGGTCGAGCGTCTTGGCCATCAGCGTTCTGGAGCTGTTCAGGATCGGCATCGGGCCGTCCAGCTCGCACACGGTCGGGCCGATGCGTGCAGCGCGGCAGTTCGCGGCCTCGCTGCGTGACGCGGGACTGCTGGAGCGCACGGGCGCCGTTCGCGTGCAGCTGTACGGCTCGCTCGGCGCGACCGGGCGCGGACACGGCTCGGACCGCGCCGTGATGCTCGGCCTGGAAGGCGACGAGCCGGAGCGGATCGACCCGGACACGATCGAGGCCCGCGTGGCCCGGATTCGCGAGCGCGGTGCGCTGGATCTGCTCGGACAGCACCCGATCGCTTTTTCGGAGCGCGAGCACGTGGTGTTTCACCGGCGCGAAAGCCTGCCGTTTCATCCGAACGGGATGCGCTTTGCGGCGCTGGGGGCGGACGGCGGGGAGCTGCTCGCCAGGCAGTACTACTCGATCGGCGGCGGCTTTGTGGTCGACGAGCGCGCCGCTGGGGCCGACCGCATCCGCGAGGACGACCGCACGCTTGCGCATCCGTTCCGCAGCGCGGCCGAGTTGCTCGAGCGCTGCCGCGACCGGGGCGTCTCGATCAGCCAGCTGATGATGGAGAACGAGACGGCATGGCGGCCCGCATCCGAGACGCACGCCGGTCTGGCGCAGATCTGGCGCGCGATGCAGGACTGCGTGCGGCGAGGCTGCAGCCGCGAAGGCGTGCTGCCCGGCGGAATCAAGTTGCGGCGGCGCGCGCCCGAGCTGTACCGCCAGCTGTCTGCCGCGCCCGAGGCGGCTTTGCGCGACCCGCTGACGATCCTGGATTGGGTCAACCTGTACGCGCTGGCGGTCAACGAGGAAAACGCGGCCGGCGGCCGCGTGGTGACCGCGCCGACCAACGGGGCGGCCGGGATCATCCCGGCCGTGCTGCATTACTACGACCGTTTCATTCCCGGCGCCGACCAGGATGGCGCGGTGCGCTTTCTGCTCACGGCTGGCGCGATCGGCATTCTGTACAAGCAGAACGCGTCGATTTCGGGCGCCGAGGTCGGCTGCCAGGGAGAGGTCGGCGTGGCCTGCTCGATGGCCGCCGGCGCGCTGGCCGAGGTGCTGGGCGGCACGCCCGAGCAGGTCGAGAACGCGGCCGAGATCGGCATGGAGCACAACCTGGGCCTGACCTGCGATCCGGTCGGCGGCCTGGTGCAGGTGCCGTGCATCGAGCGCAACGCGATGGGCTCGGTGAAGGCGATCAACGCCGCGCGCATGGCGCTGCGCGGCGACGGGACGCATTTCGTGTCGCTGGACAAGGTGATCAAGACGATGCGCGACACCGGTGCCGACATGAAGGACAAGTACAAGGAAACATCGCGCGGCGGCCTGGCGGTCAACGTCATCGAGTGTTGATCGATGAGCCGATATTCGATCTTTGCGCTGGCTCGCAACGCGCTGACGGGCCACCGGAACTGGCCGCAGGCCTGGCGCAGCCTGCAGCCGAAGCGCCAATACGATGTGCTGATCGTCGGCGGCGGCGGCCACGGGCTG
>DATBCD010000058.1:0-13990 GCA_036270655.1 Burkholderiaceae bacterium | reverse complement strand
CCCGGGCTCCCCGACTAGCGCAGTTGTACATTGCGTTGCGGCAACGCTCCGACGATCGATGCCTCGAAGCGGTAGCCAGCGGGTCGACGCTTCGGCAGGTTTGGTTCTTGTAGAGCTGGAACTCGTTCCGGTCGGTCTTCGTAGTCGGGTTTCACCCCACAGAGCTTCCCCCCTTTCCGTCCAACGGGCCTTCTTCGCGTACGTAGTGACCCCTGTACGGTGGTCCGGGAAACCTGCGTAAATACAAAATAGTCGGGTTTACCCTCCAGATTGAACGCTCTGCGCGCTGCACAACCCGGCACTTGAGTTGAGAAAAAAACTCGTAACAGCTTGAGCGCAACGTTGCAAATCCGGTAGCTTGTGTGCTCTCAGTCTTGCGACTTTCGGAGGAGGTGGAGTATGGCGAACGTTCGCGTTCCTCGTGCCGGCACCCGAAAGGCTGCCGCCATTGCGTGCATCGCAGGTCTTCTGTCCTGTCTGTGTCCCGAGGCTCACGCGCGCGTGACCAGGATCGTTCTGGGTGCGCCTGCCTTTCCATACGGCAGCGCGACTTTCGGAGCCGTGGGGCAATACGAGCAGATCGACGGAATCGCCTACGGCGAGCTCGATCCGGCCGCCCCGCTGAACGCCGTGATTCAGGATATCGGGCTGGCGCCACGCAACGCCAGGGGAATGGTCGAGTATTCGACCAGGGTCTCGATCCTGAAGCCGGTCAACATGAGCCTGGGCAATCACGCGATGCTGCTCGAGATCGTCAATCGCGGAAACAAGCTCGATCCCGGCCTGTTCAACGTCGGCGCCACCGCGGCCAACCCGCAGGGCGACGGATTTCTGGAAGCTCAGGGCTTCACGCTCGTCTGGGTGGGCTGGCAGGCCGACCTGACGCCGCTGCCTGACCTGATCACGATGTCGGCCCCGATCGCGCAGCAGAGCGGCGGCGGTGCCATCACGGGACCGGTGCGCTCGGAGTTCATCTTGAGCGCGCCGGCCACGACACAACCCATTCTGGCCGATTCCAGCTCTAACACGCGCGGATATCCGACGGTGAGCCTGGACAACTCGCATGACACGCTGACGATGCGGCAGCACCAGAACGACGCTCGGGTCGTCATTCCAAACAACCAGTGGGCCTATGCCGACTGCACCATCACGCCGTTTCCCGGCGCACCGGATCCGCAGAAGGTGTGCCTGAAGAACGGGTTCGACACCGATCATATCTACGAGCTGCTGTATACCGCCAAAAATCCGATCGTGATGGGTCTCGGCCTGGCGGCCATCCGGGATGCAGGCGCCTTTCTGCGCAATGCGTCGGCCGATGATGTGGGGTCTCCCAATCCACTGGCAGGCCAGATCCAGTGGTCGCTGCTGAACGGCGTCTCGCAAGCCGGGCGCCTGCTCAGGACCTTTCTGCAGCTGGGCTTCAATCAGGACGAGCAGTCGCGCCGGGTTTTCGACGGCATGCATCCGCACATCGGCGCGGTGCGCAACTACATCAACGTCCGCTTCGCGCAGCCGGGGCGGCTGGCCGGCACCCAGCACACCGAGAAGCAGTACCCCGGGCCGGAAGGGCCGCTGTCGTACGGCACATCCTTCGACCCGTTCACCGGTGACGAGGAAGCGCGCGGACTGCTCGACCGGTGCGAGCAGACCAGCACCTGCCCGAAGATCGTCCACACGATGAGCGATATCGAGTACTGGGAATCCTCCGGTGCCTTCGACACGGTCGATCCGACTGGAACCCAGGACCTCGTCATCCCGCAGAATGTCCGCATCTATCAGTTTGCGAGCACGCAGCACGGCGGCTTTTCGCCGGTGGCGCCGCTACCGACTTCGACCGGCATCTGCGAACAGCTGCCCAATACGAACTCGTACACCTACCACATGCGCGCATTGCTGGTCGCGCTGCTGAACTGGGTTGCAAAGGGCGTCAATCCGCCGCCCAGCGTGTATTCGAGCCTTGCCAGGGGAACGCTGGTGCCTGCGGCCAAAGTGGCCTTCCCGTCCATCCCGAACGTGACCGGCCCGCAGGGCATCTGGAACACCCGCTTCGTCTATCAACGAGGCGAGCGGTACAGGGCGCACGACGTGTCGGGCGTCATCTCGATCGAACCGCCGATTGCAGGCACCGAATATCCGGCGCTGCTGCCACAGGTGGACGCCGATGGCAACGACCTGGACGGGCTGCGTTCGGTGACGCTGATGGCGCCGCTGGGTACGTACACGGGTTGGAACGTGCGCCGCGCCGGCTTCAGCCAGGGCGATGCCTGCGATCTGATCGGCAGCTACATTCCGTTCGCTTCGACGGCGGCGCAGCGCCTGGCGACCAGCGATGTGCGGCGGTCGCTGCAGGAGCGCTACCGGAGCCTGTCGGGCTTTACGCAGGTGGTGACGGCCGCAGCGGCGCACCTGGCCAGTCTCGGCTATCTGTTGCCCGCGGACGAGGCGGCGGCGGTCGCGTCCGCGGTCAATCAAGCACAGCAAGCCGGACTGGTCATTCTGCCCGAGAGGTGACGCAGCCGGGGCGGCGCATGGGCCGGCGCAGCCGGCCCTGCGCGCGTGATCAATTGGGATCGATCGGCGTGATCGTCCCGAATGCGCCGTCCGTCTCGTGGTTCGGGCCGGCAGCGAAGAAGAGCGTGTCCGGGCTGGAGTGAAGACCGCCGCCCAGCGTCAACGTCCACAGGCCGTCGATCACGATCGGCTGGCCGTTGTCGTCCTGCAGGGCATCGAGAAAGTGCCCGCGCGAATCGTACGCATTGATCTGGCCGTCGCCAAAATTGCCGATCAAAATGGCACCGCCGAATCTGCCGAAGTTGTAGGAGGCCTGCGCGACGCCCCAAGGCGAGTTCAGGTGCCCCTGGCTCGCGAACCGCCGCAGCAGGTGGCCATCCGTGTCGAACACGTCGACAAAGCCATTGCCCGGCCCGGCTACGTCATCGTGTTTCAGCGCGTTCTGCCTGGCGTAAGTGACGAACAAGTCGCCGTCGATGAGCTGCATGCCGAACGGCGCAAATCCGGCCGGAATCTCCGGGTCCGTGAACCCGCCGTCGGTGGTCGTCAGCACATAGGTGCCATTGGGTCCTGTCGGTGAGAACACGTCGATCGTGCCGGCGCGGAAGTTGGTTGCGAAAAGGCGGGCGCCGTTGGCGTTGACGGCAAAGACCAGGGCCTTGTACACGGCCCCGCCGGCAACGGTTGGATGGGCGGAATTGTCGGCCGCCAGCACCGCGGTGTCGAAAGGAGTCAGACCGCCGGCCCAGGCGGAAATGGTGCCGTCCTCGGTGGCGAAGATGAAAGACGCCTGGGTGGCCGTCCCCGGCACGAGGAACTTGTTGGACGGGTTCCAGATGATTCCGGTGGGCGCCGCGGGAGTCAGAGTCGGAGGATTGTTCGGATCGATGTGGGTGCAGGTGGCCGGCGCCACGACGCCCCCCGGCAGGGGGATTTTCACTTTCAGCGGAGTGATCACGCCGGCCCCGTCGTACAGCGTCGAACAGCCGTTGAAGTTGTCGTTGACCCAGAAGGGGCTGGCGGCGGGCGAGAACGCGATCCCCCAGGCGTTCTGAAGAACCGGGTCCGGGTTGGCCGCCGCGCCCGGGATGTCCGAAGTCAGGTGAGTGACTGCGTACGCGTTGCGATGCTCGCCATCCTGGGCGCTTACTGCCGTTGTGAACAGGGTTGAAGCAGCGATCATGACCGCGGGCGCAAGCTGGCTGGTCATCCGGTTCATTGATACCTCCACCTGCGTTAAGGTGGCGGTTAGAGCCACGCAATAGCGGATGAGTTCAAACCGGATGCATTACGGCGTGTTACGCAACGGCTACAAAAAGACCGGTTTCGGCGCACCGTCGCGCGGCTGCGCAGGACCGCGGACAAGTCGGAACGGACAAAACGGGAGGGCGGCTGATCGGCATGCCCGGGGGTCCCGGGCGTGCCGATTACCTCGGTATCACTGGCCAGCCGATTGCAGCACAAGTCCGGCTTGCTGCGCCTGATTCACCGCGGACGTCACGGCCGCCGCCTCGTCCGAGTGCAGCAGGTAACCGTGCTCGGTCAGGTGCGCGGCCGCCGCCTTTGCGGCCGCCGTGTAACGCGTCAGATCGCCGTACCGCTCCTGCAACGAGGGCCGGGGATCGCCCGAGGCCCTGCGCTGCGCGTGGGTCAGCGCGAACGGAACGTAACCGCCCGTCAGATCACAGGCATCGCCCTGGCTGAAGCCGGCGCGGCGCACGTTCCACCCGGTGTACGTGCCAAGCGGCGCCATCAGCGTGACCGAGCGCAGCCCGTCCAGATCGTTGCCGTCGGCGTCCACCTGCGGCAGCAGCGTCGGATATTCGGCGCGCGCAATCGGCGGCTCGATCGAGATCACGCCCGACACGTCCTGCGCTTTGTACCGCTCGCCGCGTTCGTAGACCAGGCGGGTGTTCCAGATGCCGTGCGGGCCGGTCACGTTCGGTATCGAGGGGAAGGCCACTTCATCGGGCGGCACCAGCGTTCCCTTCTCCAGGGTCGAATACCGGCTGGGCGGCGGTTCGATGTCCTTCGCGACCCAGTTCAGCAGCGCGACCAGCAATGCGCGCAGGTTGTAGGTGTAGGAGTTCGCATTGGGCAGCTGCTGGCAGACGCCCGTCGAGGTCACGCCGGGTATCGGCAGCGGCGCCACCGGCGAAAATCCGCCGTGCTGGGTGCTCGAGAATTGATAGATGCGGACATTGTCGGGGATATCGAGGTCCTGCGTTCCGGCAGCATCGACCGTGTCGAAGGCACCGGCAGATTCCCAGTACTCGATGTCGCTCATCGTGTGGATGATCTTCGGGCACGTCCTGGTTTCCTCGCAGCGGTCGAGCAGCCCGCCCTCTTCGCGGGTGAACGGGTCGAAGGACCTGCCGTAGGTGAGCGGCCCTTCCGGGCCGGGATACTGCTTCTCGGTATGCTGGGTGCCGGCCAGCCGCCCCGGCTGCGAGAAGCGGACGTTGATGTAATTGCGCACCGAGCCGATGTGCGGCTGCATGCCGTCGAACACCTTGCCGAACTCCTCGTCCCGGTTGAAGCCCAGCTCAAGAAAGGTTCTGAGCAGGCGCCCGCTTTGCGATATGCCGTTGAGCAGCGACCAGCGGATCTGCCCGGCCAGCGGATTGGCCGTGCCTACGTCGTCATGCGAGGCGTGGCGCAGGAAGCTGGCCACATCGCGAATCGCCGCCAGGCCCAGCCCCATCACGATCGGATCGCGGGCGGTATACAGCAGCTCGTAGATGTGATCGCTGTTGAATCCGCCCCTCAGACACACCTTTTGCGGATCCGGCACGCCGGGAAACGGCGTGGTGGTGCAGTCGGCGTAGGCCCACTGGCTGTTTGGAATGAGCACGCGCGGGTCGTTCTGGTGCTGCCGCATCGTCAGCGTGTCATGCGAGTTGTCCAGGCTCGCCGTCGCATATCCGGCGGTATTCGAGCTGGAAGCGGCCAGGATGTGCTGCGTCGTGAGTGTTTGCGGTGTGCTCGTGGTCGATGCGCCGATGATGAACTCCGACCGGACGGGTCCGGTGATGGTCCCTCCGTTTCGATGGTGTGCGATCGGGGCCGACATCGTGATCAGGTTGGCCAGCGGCGTCAGGTCGGCCTGCCAGCCCACCCAGGCGAGGGTAAAGCCCTGGGTTTCCAGAAATCCATCGCCCGCAGTGGTCCCGCTGGCGCCGACGTTGAAGGTGGTCAGGTTCAGCTTGTTCCCACGATTGACGATCTCGAGCAGCATCGCGTGATTGCCGACGCTGATGTTGACCGGTTTCAGGATCGAGACCTTGGTCGAGTAGTCGACCATCCCACGCGCATTGCGCGGCGCCAGCTCGATATCCTGAATCACCGCATTCAGAGGATCGGCTGGATCGATCTCGCCATAGGCGATTCCGTCGATCTGCTCGTATTGCCCCACGGCGCCGAATGTCGCGCCCGAGTAGGCGGGCACGGGCGGACTCAGTGCGATCCTGGTGACGCGCGCGTGAGTCTCGAGAGGAACACCGAGCAGCAGACCGATTGTGCAAACGATCGCCGCAATCCTTCCGACGCCCGCGCGAAGAAGGCGAATGTCTTCCATGATTTCCGTCCTACAGAAGGGTGCGGGACTTCCAGGCTTGAGCGCCCGCAACGCGGCCGGCAGGAGCGGCTGTATGAAGCGCGAGTAGCGCGTCTGCTGTCGAACAAATTACCGAAATCGCGCGTTCGGCTTGGCGGCGTAATAAGGACGATTACGTACCAATTTCACGCAATGGCGCGACACTGTCCCCTCGCAGCGGCATCAAGTGCCGTTGTGTCAAAGGAATGTCCAACCTGACAGCGCCGTGCGCCGGGGTCGGCGGCGCAGCGGCGCTTGCCGATGCGCGCGACTACGGCGCCATCGTGCACGCGTGGTGCGCGTTGTCGAACTCGGGTTGCACTGCGTAGGTCTTTTCGTTAACGCTGAACAGGCCCGGATCCCCGTAGACGATGCTCCCTGCGGACGCGATGAACACGCACTCATCGCCGATCTCCTGGCCCAGCAGAGACAGATTGCCGCCGCCGTTGAACCAGGCGTCCAGGTCAGGATCCGTGATCGTTTCGAACGTTTCGTGCGACAGCGTGTCGTTGGTCGAATCGACCAGCTGACCGTTCGGGGTGGTCGGAGGATCGTTGCAGCCCGGAACATTCTGAAACGGTTCGACCGAATACAGCACATGGCCGATATCGGCGAAGTCGACGAAGTTGTGATAGGCGCAGAAAGCAAAAGCGCTCAGGTTGTCGGGCGAGTAGCAGACCGTGAAGGTGGAATCGAAACACTCGTCGGTGCCTTCTGGCAGGAATACGTGGTAGATGTGTCCATACCCGGTCTGGCCCGTACGGGACGCCACCGCATGAATCACGGCCTGCAGGTCCGCGTCGGTAAATGGCACCGCCGGCGGCGTGAAATTGAAGGGCGGCGTAAAGCCGACCGATGCGTGCTCTCCGACCGGGTAGCGGTTGCCGCCGCTGGCGCCGACGTACTGGTCGGTCACGTGTATGAAATCGCTCTGCGACAGGTCGCGCAGGAAACCCTCCGGATCACCCCAGCACCTGGAGACGCGGCACCTGCCGTTTGGACGCATGTAGATGGCGTGTTGCTGGGCGGACTGCACCGTGGGACCGCCCTGGAAAGTCAGGTCCGCCGGATATCGCACCTGCGCCGCCGCGGGCGCGGCCTGCCCGGATTGCTCCGCGGCTGCCATCGCTCTTAAGTGAGCGGACGATATCGGTACAACGCGGGCCCGCGATCCGTCCGACGCCTTCAGTGGTTTTGCGTGCGGGCGCACGGAAACGGCCTTTTGCACCGCCGCCCGGTCGGCCTCGGTCACCTTGATCGCCAATTCCCCCTGATCGGAGCTTTGCCCACGCGCCGGCGTGCCAGCCAGAGCGCTCAGACAGCCGATCAAAGGCACAACGACAAACGCCTTCGTCAATACAGAACCAGACGTGTTCATGCCAGTCTCCTTCCCATTTTGAGGCTTGCCCCGGAGCATCGATTCGGAACCAGGCGCAGAATCCTTGGCTCGTTTCAAATCGGCGTCAAGGTTGGCCACACGAGGAGGTTGGCCACACGAGGAACGGGTGCATCACAGCATCGTCACGACGCGCCTGTTCCAATGGTGCCAATCGGGTGCGGCGATTGCTCGGAGCGAGGATGCGTCTTTTCATCGGGATCGCTTTGGTTCTGGTATCGGCTCAGGCGCACGCAGCCGACTCCTGGTCCAATGCCGACCTGATGCGCCAGGGCATTTTCACGGCGGTCGAGATCATCGATTGGGGGCAGACCCGATACCTCGCCAAGCATCCGGATCGCTACCACGAGATCAATCCTTTTCTCGGCCAGCATCCCTCGGTCGGGCGCGTTGACACGCTGTTCTCAGTCAGCCTGGTGGCCAACGCGGGCGTCACATGGGTGCTGCCAGCGCGCTATCGGCCCTATTGGCAATGGGGGCGCATTGGAATCGAGGCGGGCCTGATCGCGCACAATGCGCGCATCGGCATACGGATGGACTTCTGATGATGTGCGCCCCGGCCTCGCACGACCTTGGGCACCTTGAAAGCCAGCGATGAATCCCATACATTACGACCTATGAAGGCATACCAGAGTGAAGCCCGGCGGCAGATCCTGCAGGATCCGGTGGGCAGAAGGTCGCTTCGCGCGTTCCTCGAAAAAAGAGGCCTTGCGGTGCGGCAGGGCCAGGCCCTGGCGGAACGGCAGGCAGCGGACGTCGTCGTGACCAGCAACGGCCATCGGTTCTGGGTCCGGCTCGTACCCACCCGCTGACGGCCGGCGCTGGCGCGAATGAATGTCGCGCTGTCGGCCATCGTTGTTTTTTTCATCGCCGCTCCCGGGTTCGTATTCCGGTCACGCTATCGGCGCATCGAGCGTACCTCGCTCGACTACGCACCGTTCGGTGAAGCGGTCGTCCTGGGGGTGGTATTTGCGGCCGTGCTGCACGTGATCTGGCTGCTGGTGGCTCGTTTGTTCGGATGGGCTCCAAGCCTCAGAGATCTTCTGTTGCTGGTCGGGACGGACGGCCCGGCCCAGGCGGAGGCGATACAGAGGGTCGCGGCCCACCAGTATCCGGTGCTGCTCTATTTCCTGAGCATTCTGCTTGCGCCGTTCGTATTGGCCCCGGCCATCCGGCGCGTGGCGGAAAGCCAGGGCTGGCATCTGCCCGACAGTCGCCTGTATCGGATCTTCGGGATCAACGCGCCCTGGTACTACCTGTTGCGCGTGCAATCGGCCCAGCGGGGCGCCGACGCCCTGGTTGCCGCCGTCGTGAACTTCGGCGGCAGGTGCTACGTGGTTCGAGGGTTCGTGGCCGACTTTTTCGTGAAGCCGAACGGGGAGCTCGACCGCATCGTTCTGGAGTTCGCGGACCGACGCCCGCTCGAGGCGGACAAGGACCTGCCGGGTTCGAGCCTGTCCGAGCGTTACTACCAGATCGACGGAGACTCGTTCGTTCTTCGCTATAGCGAAGCGATTACGCTGAATGTCCAGTACGTCGAATTCGGCGCCGACGAACAGACCGATGCGGCCGCTTCGGCCGACGTGCGTTCGCAGGCACGTACCGTCAGCTGAAATGCCGACACGGCGCGTTGTTCGCTTGCAAGGAACTCCGCGGGCGCCGCCGGGTCACATCCCACTATAGCCCACCATCGTCCTTCTGTTTGAATGTCGCAAGCGTGCGGCCTGCCGCGCTTGCGCTCCAGCTGCAGTGGAGGTGCTTCGTGACCGACGTGCTCGACGATCCGTTTGACCGCAAATCGGCGAGGGCGGCCTGGTGGTCGCGTGCGACGGCGCAGGGTCGATGGCCTCAAGGCATCCCGGAGCTGGTCTCGCAGGTCTATCACCAGGCGCCTGCATTTTTGCGCGCGAACCTGCTCGAGTGCCTGCTCAAGCCGGTCGGGCCGCTGGCGCTGCTGGCGATCGCGGCTGGGGCGTTCGCCCGCTTCCTGTACCGCCTGCAGCGCAATGCGATGCCGATTTCGATCGACGATGCGGCCCGCATCACGTCCGACCATGTGCTCGAGCTGGCCCGTTATCTCGAGCAGTGCAGCCCGGACACGCTGCTGCGGTTCGCCGCCTTGATCGCCGACCGGCCGATGGTCTGGGCGACGATCAGCGGCTCGGCATTGCTGATGACGCTCAATCTGCGCAACCGCCGCGAGCAGGCTCGGCCGTTGATCCAGGGGACTATATTGCGGCCTGGCGCTTCGATCTGAGACATGGGTTCCGCCGACTTCTGCCTGCACGCGTCGCTGATGCGCCGGGCTTGCGCGCGCGTCGGCGCAATCGCCGGCGCCGCGCTGCTCGGGTGGCTGCTGCTGGCGGCACCGGCGAACGCGCAGACCGGCGCGCCTGGCGCACCGGCAACGGGTGCTCCGATCTATTCACCGGCGCAGCTCGATCAGTTGCTGGCGCCGGTCGCCCTGTATCCGGACGATCTGCTCGGACAGATCCTGATGGCGGCAACCTATCCGTTGGAGGTCGTTCAGGCCGACCGCTGGCTGCAGAATCCTTCCAACGCGTCGCTGCGTGGTTCGCCGCTGGCCGATGCGCTACAGCAATTGCCATGGGATACCAGCGTCAAGTCGCTCGTTGCGTACCCGCAAATCCTGTCCTGGCTGGATAGCGCGCTCGATTGGACGGAAGCGGCGGGAGATGCGTTTCTGGCCCAGCAGGCCGACGTGATGGACAGCGTGCAGCGGCTGCGCAGCCGCGCGCAGGCTGCCGGGTCGCTCTCGTCCACGCCGCAGGAGACGGTGACGGGCAGCGATCAGGCCATCCAGATCGCGTCGCCGGACCCGAGCGTGGAATACGTGCCTGTGTACAGCCCGGATACGGCCTATGGGCCCTGGCCGAATCCGGACTATCCTCCCTACGATTTTTCTCCGGGCTACGCGGTGGGCACCTACATCGCGTTCCCGGTGCTGGTGCCCTACTGGGGTTGGGATCGCTGGGACTGGCGCCATCATCGGATCGACGTTGACGGCGATGGAGGCCGGCGGCGGGACCCGGACCGCCCGGACCGCGGACCCGGGCACCGGGTGCCGTGGCGGCATGATCCGGTGCACCGCGGCGGCGTGCCGTATCGTGATCCAGTCACGCGCGCCAGGTACGAGGGGCACGCCGACATCCACGCGGCGGGCAGCGGTTACCGCGGCTTTCCTGCGGGCTCCCAGCCGGCGCAGTCGAACCGGCCGCCGGCGCGGTCGGGGTCGCCTGCGCCCATCGCTCGCGCTCCGATTGCGGAACGCCCGGCGCCGGTGCCGGAAGTGCAGCGGATTGCCCCCGAGATGCCGCGCGCCGAGGTTCGTCGCCCCGAACCCGCGATGCCCAGGCCCGAAGCGCCGCGGCCCGCGCCTGCGATGCCCAGGCCCGAAGCGCCGCGACCCGCGCCTGCGATGCCCAGGTACGAAGCGCCGCGGCCCGCGCCTGCAATGCCCAGGCCCGAGGCTCCGCGGCCCGCGATGATTGAGCGCCCGATGCCTCCGGCGATGGAGTCGTTCGGCCGGGGTGCGGAAGTGCATGTGCAGGAGCAGCGCGGTGTGGCCAGTCGGGCCGCGCCTGCCGGCGGCGGGGGGCACCGATGAGCCAATCGCGCCTGCGCGCGCGCCGTCCGGGCGGAACCCTCTGGCATCTGGCGCTTTCCTGGATGATCGCCGCCTCGGCTGCCTGCGCGGCCGGCGGCCCGGCCCTGGCGGCCGACGCCGTGCAGCGGGACTTTCCGGCTCCGGACAAGGCGGCTGCTGCGCTGGTGGCCGCACTGCGCGCCAACGATCAGAAGACGATTCTGCAGATTCTCGGGCCCGACGGGGAAAAGCTGATTCACTCCGGGGACCCGGTCGCGGACCGCAGAGGCCGCGAGCGCCTCGTCGCCGCGTATGACAAGGCGCACCGGGTCCAGGTCGAAGGCGGCGCGGCCACGCTGATCGTCGGGGCGGAAAGCTGGTCGCTGCCGATCCCGATGGTGAAAACGGGCGATCGCTGGCGCTTCGACACGGTCGCCAGCGCGCAGAAGATCATCGACCGCCGCGTCGGGCGCAACGAGTTGAGCGTGATCGAGGTGTGCCGCGCCTATGTGGCGGCGCAGCGGGAATACTCGTCCGAGCACCCGCTCGGCAAAGGAACGCACGAGTACGCGCAGAAATTCGAAAGCAGCCCGGGCCAGCACGACGGCCTTTACTGGGAGGCGGCGCCGGGCGAGCCGCAAAGTCCGCTCGGGCCGCTGGTGGCGAAGGCGCGCGCGCACGGTTATGGTGACGAGGCCCACGGATGGGAGCCGTCGCCGTATCACGGCTACTTCTACCGGATTCTGACCCGCCAGGGCGCCCATGCTCCACGCGGCGCGAAGGATTACGTGGTCGGCGGTCACATGACCGCGGGCTTCGCCCTGCTGGCCTTTCCCGCAAGGTGGGGGGATTCGGGAATCATGACGTTCATGGTCAATCAGGACGGAATCGTGTTCCAGAAGAACCTCGGGCCGGACACGGAGCGCCTTGCCGGGGAAATCAAGGAGTACGACCCGGATACGAGCTGGACGACGCCTTGAGGCGGCTGTCGCAATTCGGCGCTGCCCACAGCGTGCTTCAGCCACCTGCCTGACGGCCGCGTCCGCATTCGGAATCGTCACGCCCCACAGGCGGGGCGGTCCGATGCGACGCCCAGGCCCAGCGCCCGGTACAGATCCGCCTGATTGTCGAACTGGTTCAGCCGGTTCAGGACCAGCGACCTTTCAACGCCGCGCACGCGCGCCTGCGCATCGAGCCATAGCTGCACGTCGCTGGCGCCGGCTTCGAACCGGGTGCGGGCGATCGATTCGGCCAGCCGGGCCTGCTCGATCGCGCTGCGCAGGGTCCGCTCCTCGGCCTGCAGCTGCGCGCGGGCCGACAAGGCGTTTTCGACCTCCGCCAGCGCCGTGTACAGGCGCTGGCGGAACCCCACCGCCGCTTCCTCGTACTGCGTTCGCGCAATCCGAGTCGTGAGCTGCGCGGTCTTCCATTGCACGAAGGGCAGCGCGAGGTCCCCGCCGAGCGTGCCGACCGGGTTCTGCAGAAACTTCACCAGGCTGTCGCTGCTCGTGCCGAGCGTGCCGGTCAGGGTCAGCGTCGGATAGAAGCTGGTACGGACCACGTCGACGTTGACGAGCGCCTCGCGCACGCGCAGCTCGGCGGCCTGCAGATCAGGACGGTTGGCCAGGATTTCGGCCGGCAATCCGGCGCCGATCGGCGGCATGGCCCCTTCGGCCAGGGCCGGGCGCTCGCTTGTGGTCGATTGGGGCGGCTGATCGAACAGGATCGCCAGCGCGTTGCGGGCCTCGGCGCGCTGCTGCACCAGTTCGGTTCGCGCCGCCTCCTGCGTCGACAGACTGAGCTCGGCCTCGGCGGCGTTCAACTTCGAGATCGAGCCCACCTCGTACTTGGCGCGGGCCAGCTCCAGCGTGCGCCTGGCGTAGTGGATGTCGGCATCGGCCATCGCCAGCAACTGGTTAAGCTCGGCCAGCTGCCAGTAGAGCTTGGCCGTGGTGCCGACCAGCCAGGCTGCGAAAGCGCGGCAGTCGGCCACCGAGGCGTCCGCCTCCCAGCGGCTCGCCTGGCGCTGGTTTTCGAGCTTGCCCCACAGGTCCACCTCGAAGCTGAGCAGGGAGGTCAGACCGCTGGAGCGCGCGGTGAACTTCGGGTCGAAGCCCCGGGTCGCCGTTGAAAAGCCATCGACCGCAACCGCCGGGGCCCAGTTGGTGCCGACCAGGGCGGACTGCAGCCGGGCCCGGTGCACGCGGATGGCCGCGACGGCAAAGTCGTTGTTGGTGTGCAGCGCGCGGTCGACCAGGTCGTCGAGCTGCGGGTCCTGGAAATTCTTCCACCAGCTGTCCGGATTGCCGATCGCGCCGCCGGCCTCGGCGCTCCACGACGCCGGCATCGACAGTCGCGATCGGTCGGGCCGGGCCGGTTGAGTGGAACAGCCGGCCAGCTCGACAGCGCACGCGATCAGGATGACACTCAACCCTTTCATCGCGCCCGATCAATCCCGCGCCAGCGCTTCGCTCGGGCTCAGTTGCGAGCCCTTGCGCGCCGGCATGAAGCCGAACACCACCCCGACCAGCGTCGAGCACAGGAACGCCAGGGCGATCGAGCCGGGCGTGAACACCATGCGCCACTCCCTGACGAACGCCGAAAACACGGGCCCGGACACCAGCGCGACGGCAACACCGAGCGCTCCGCCGATCAGGCAGATGGCGACGGCTTCGGCCAGGAACTGCTTGGCGATGTCCGAGCGGCGCGCCCCGACCGCCATCCGGATGCCGATTTCCCGCGTCCGCTCGGTGACCGAGACCAGCATGATGTTCATCACGCCGACGCCGCCGACCAGCAGCGCGATGGAGCCGATCAGCGAAAGCATCAGCGAAATCGACCGGGTCGTGCTTTCGTACGCCTTCGCCAGGCTGTCCATGTT
>DATBCD010000057.1:0-59764 GCA_036270655.1 Burkholderiaceae bacterium | reverse complement strand
GTTCCGCAGACGGATTGCGGCACGCAAATCCGACATTTCGGGTCGACGGGCACGTTCGAGCAGGCCGACTCGCGGCGCGCGAATCAATCCCTGGCGAGCCACCTCCGGATCGCACCCGCTTGCGACTTCGACTTGCTGGTGCGCGCCCGGACGATCCCGCTCATTTTTCCGGACCTTTCGTCAATCCGTCGACGCCGCGCAGAAACATCGCTACCGTTCCATTAATTTGTAACCAACACTCAACGGAGGATGCCTGTAACTTCTTCGGGGTCAGATTTCAGAGGCGCGAGCCGGGGCCGCAACCCCTTCCCCGATCAGCCGCCCGGAATCGACGCCAGATACATCCTGAGCAGCTGGCGTTGCTGATCCGTCATGACCCGCTTCGGGATGATCGAGGCAAGGCCGACGACGCCGACCTCCAGATAGAAGTTCCGATCGTCCTCCGACCAGACCTTGAAGTAGCGCCACGGAACGCTTGTCTTCCAGTCCGGCCCGGCCGCAGAAATGCCAGCCGGGCCGAATTCGACCGTTCGCTCATCGGTCAGCATCGTGTTGGCGTCGACGTTGCGCGCGATCGCCTGCCGCGCCGCCCACGGCCGGGCCAGCACGTAGAAGAACAGCAACAGGCCCACGTAGAAGGATCGCGGCCCCGCGGACATTGCGATCAGCGCCAGCGCGAAGAAAAGACCCATCGACTGCAGGTATCGGGGCCGCGACACGACGCGCCGCCACAGCGTCCGCACCAGTTCGTCCCGGGGCAGCTGAAAGGTGATGGTCGCGCTATCCGGCGATTGAGCCGGCGTCATTTCGCATCAGCCGCCGCCCAGTCCAGGATCACCTTGCCGGACCGCCCCGACAGCATCGTCTCGAAGCCGGCGACATAGTCGTCGATCGCGAACCGATGGGTGATCACCGGCGTGATGTCCAGACCCGACTGCAGCATCGCGACCATCTTGTACCAGGTCTCGAACATTTCGCGGCCGTAGATGCCCTTGATCACCAGGCCCTTGAAGATCACCTGGTTCCAGTCGATCGCCACGTCGCCCGGAGGAATCCCGAGCAGCGCGACTTTTCCGCCGTGATTCATCGAGGCGAGCATCCCGCGCAACGCCTGCGGGCTGCCCGACATCTCCAGGCCGACATCGAACCCCTCGGTCATGGCCAGGTCCTGCATCACGGACTGCAAATCCTGCCTGGCGACGTTGACCGCCCGGCTGGCGCCCATCTTCAGCGCCAGGTCGAGGCGGTAGTCGTTCACGTCCGTCACGACCACGTGCCTTGCACCGACGTGCCGGCATATCGCCGCGGCCATCACGCCGATCGGCCCGGCGCCGGTGATCAGCACGTCCTCGCCGACCAGATCGAAACTCAGAGCGGTGTGGGTGGCATTGCCCAGCGGATCGAGCACCGAAGCGACTTCGTCGGAAATGTCATCGGGGATCTTGAACGCGTTGAAAGCGGGGATCACCAGGTAATCGGCAAACGCGCCCTCGCGGTTGACACCCACGCCGACCGTGTTGCGGCACAGGTGACGCCGCCCGGCGCGGCAATTGCGGCAGTACCCGCAGGTGACGTGCCCCTCGCCCGACACGCGATCGCCGATCCGGAAGCCGCGCACCTCCGAGCCCACGCCGTCCACCACCCCGACGTATTCGTGACCGACGTGCATCCCGACCGGGATTGTCTTGCGCGCCCATTCGTCCCACTTCCAGATATGGACGTCGGTGCCGCAGATCGCGGTCTTGCGGATCCTGATCAACAGATCGTTGTGGCCGACTTCCGGCTTCTTGACCCGCTGCAGGGTCAGGCCTGGCCCGGATTCGGCCTTTACGAGCGCTCTCATCGTCGCTGGATCCTTTTAACCGATCACGCCAAGCTCGCGCCCGACGGCCGTGAACGCGGCCACGGCCCGTTCGATGTGCTCCGGGGCATGGGCGGCGCTCATCTGGGTGCGGATGCGCGCCTTGCCCTTGGGCACCACCGGAAAGGAGAAGCCGACCGCATAGACTCCGCATTCGAGCAGCCGCTGCGCCATCGCGCCGGCGACCGCGGCGTCTCCCAGCATCACCGGGATGATCGGGTGCTCGCCCTTGGCGAGCGTAAACCCCGCGTCAGCCATCGCGCCGCGAAAGCGTTGTGCATTGGCGCGCAGACGTGACCTCAAGTCCGCCCCCTCGCGCTCGAGCAGCCGCAGCACCTCCAGACTGGCAGCCGCGATCGAAGGCGCAAGCGAATTGGAAAACAGGTACGGCCGCGACCGCTGCCTGAGCAGCTCGATGATCGGGCCGCGCCCGGAGACATAGCCGCCGCTGGCCCCGCCCAGCGCCTTGCCCAGCGTGCCGCTGATCAGGTCTACCCGCTGCGCAACGCCGCAGTGCTCGGGCGTCCCGCGCCCATGTTCGCCCAGCACGCCCACCGCGTGCGAGTCGTCGACCATCACCAGCGCGCGATGCCGATCGGCGAGCTCGCAAACGGCGGCCAGATCGGCGATATACCCGTCCATCGAGAACACGCCATCGGTAACGATCAGCTTGAAGCGCGCGCCGGCCGCGTCCGCCGCCTGCACCTGCCCCTGCAGATCGGCGATGTCGCGGTTCCGGTATCGATAGCGCTGCGCCTTGCTCAGGCGAATGCCGTCGATGATCGACGCGTGATTCAGCTCATCGGAAATCACCGCGTCCTGCTCGCCCAGCAGGGTCTCGAATACCCCGCCGTTGGCGTCGAAACAGCTCGAATACAGCAGCGTGTCGTCGGTGCCCAGGAAGCGCGAAATCGCCGCTTCCAGGTCCTTGTGCACCGTCTGCGTGCCGCAGATGAAGCGCACCGAGGCGACGCCGTAGCCATAGGCATCCAGGCCCCTCTTCGCGGCCTCGATCAGCCGCGCATCGTCGGCCAGGCCGAGGTAATTGTTGGCACAGAAGTTCAATACCTCCCGGCCGTCGCGCAGCCGGATGTCGGCGCGCTGGTGGCTGGCGATCACGCGCTCGGGCTTGAAAAAGCCGGATTCGCGCAAGCCGGACAGCTCGGCTTCGACGTGCTCGATGAATGCGGAAGTCATGGCTACCTCGCGGCGTCCGTTCGATCCGCTCGGGTCGCCGTCCCCGGCTCGATTCGGATCGATCGCTGTGTGGGCATTTCGCGCAAGTGTATCGGCCCCGGAGGTGCGAATCACCCACCCCGCGATCGCGGCTGGGCGCTGGCAGCCGGTGTCGATTTCGGGGCGGCCAGATCGACTAAGAGTCAAAGGAGCACTGCCTATGGATATCGTGACAGCATTTGCAGCGTGGCTGCGTCGAATTGGAAAACTGGTGGGGCCTTATCTGATGCTGGAGCTGCTGCTTCCCGGCGGAACGCTGGTGGCGCTGACGCTTTTCCTGGTTCGGCGTCGGCCGCTCCGATTCGAGCGTGTGGCGCGCCTGACCCGGTGTATGGTGCGGCCAAGCCAAGCGACCCTTACCCCCGGCTCCTGATCAAGCAGCGAGGAATGCGATGTCAAAACTCCGCGTCCAGAGCTTCGCGATGTCAATCGATGGCTATGGTGCCGGGCCGAATCAGGATCTCCAGAATCCCATCGGTGTCCGCGGCACCGAATTGATGGAGTGGTTCTTCCAGACACGCCTCTGGCGCAGAATGCACGGCCATGATGATGGCGAGACGGGCATCGACAATGGAATAGCCGAGCAGGGCTTTGCCGGCATCGGCGCCTGGATTCTCGGGCGCAACATGTTCGGTCCTGTGCGCGGCCCCTGGCCCGACGACAGCTGGAAAGGCTGGTGGGGCGAGGAGCCGCCGTATCACACGCCCGTCTTCGTGCTGACGCATCACCCGCGCGCGCCGCTTGCGATGAAGGGAGGCACCGAGTTTCACTTCGTCACCGAAGGGATCCACTCGGCTCTGGCGCGGGCGTCCGAGGCGGCGGGTGGACGCGACGTCCGCCTCGGCGGCGGCGTATCCACGATTCGCCAGTACCTGCGCGCGAGCTTGATCGACGAGATGCATCTGGCCGTCCGGCCTGTCCTGCTGGGGTCCGGGGAGCAGCTCTTCAGGGATATCGATGTGCGCGCCTTGGGCTATGAATGCGCGAACCATGTGATGGGCGAACGCGCGACGCATGTTTTTCTGCGCAGGCGAGGCTGAAACGCGCAGCTAACCCGGGGTTGCGGGGGTCACATTGATGCGATAACATATTGGTGTACACGCACCAAAGTGAGCAAACGATGAGCCGTTTAACGATCACCTTGTCGGAAGCGCGCTATCGCGCGCTGAAGGAAGCGTCGGTGCAGCGCGACAAGACCATCGGGCAACTGATCGACGAAAGCTTGGAGTTCTACGGCATCAAATCGCGCGAGCGCGCGCGCGATCTCGTGCGCCGCGCGCGAGCGCGCAGCAAGCTCGACGAAGAACAGGCGTTGGAGATGGCGCAGCAACAGGTTCGCGCGGTACGCCGTAAGTCGTGACCGGTGCTGCCGTCATCGTCGACACCAACGTCGTGGTGGCGGGCTTACTCACAGGGAACGACGCATCTCCGGTAGCCCGCATACTGGACGGGATGCTGTCCGCAGCTTTTCCCTTTGTCGTGTCCGAGGCACTGCTCGCCGAATACCGTTCGGTGCTGATGCGGTCGCAGATTTGCAAGCTTCACGGACTCGCAGCGGCCGAGGTCGACTCCGTTTTGACGGACCTTGCGCAGCACGCGATCGTGTTGATCCCCGTCCCTGCTGAGGCCGCTCCCGATCCCGGTGACCAACTGCTGTGGGACCTGCTCGCAGCGCGGCCCGACTTAGTTTTGGTGACCGGTGACAAGCGGCTACTGAAGAATGTAGCCATGCGAGGCCGGGTAATTTCGCCGCACACTTTCGTCGCAGGCGTATGACAGGCTATTTGTTGGCCTGTGCATACGTGGCGTGCGCGCGGTGGCGGCGATCGAACCGTTCAGCTCGCTCGGCTTAAGATCCGGCGCCCAGCTCACGGCCTGCCGGGTTCAACCGGCTGCAGCCGCGCCGTGAAATGGCGCAGCACGGGTGCCTGTTCCACGATCCGATAGCCCGGAAGATCCGCCTTTTGCGCCGCGACCTCGAGAATCACCTCGGCCAGGTAGTCGACGTGGCTCTGCGTATAAACGCGGCGCGGAAACGCGAGGCGAACCAAATCCAGCGCCGCGATCTTCTCTGAGCCGTCCGGCTGCAGGCCGAACATCACCGATCCGATCTCCGCTCCGCGCACGCCGCCGACCAGATACAGCCCGTTGTTCAGCGACCAGGCGGGGTACTGCCGAGGGGGAATATCCGGCAGGAGCGCACGCGCGTCGATGTACACCGCGTGCCCGCCGGTGGGCTGGACGATCGGTATCCCGCCCGCCAGCAGCTTCTCGCCCAGATACTCGATCGAGCGGATCCGGTAGCGCAGATATCCCTCGTCCAGCGCCTCGTACAGTCCCTGGGCGACCGCTTCCAGATCGTAGCCCGCCATCCCGCCATAGGTCGGAAACCCTTCGGTCAGGATCTCCAGGTTGCGGCAGCGCGCGGCCAGCGCGTCATCGTTCAGCGCCAGAAATCCGCCGATGTTGGACATGCCGTCCTTCTTGGCGCTCATCGTGCAGCCGTCAGCCAGTCTGAACATCTCCCGGGCGATGTCGATCGGCTTGGCGCGCTCGTAGCCGGCCTCGCGCGTTTTGACGAACCAGGCGTTCTCGGCGAAGCGGCAGGCATCGATGATGAACGGGATGCCGTGGGCGCGGGCCAGCGCGCTGGCCGCGCGAACATTGGCCATGCTCACGGGCTGACCGCCGCACGCGTTGTTGGTCACCGTGATCATCACGGCCGGGATGCGCGCGGGTCCGAACTCCTCGATCGTCGCGCGCAGCGCATCCAGGTCCATGTCGCCCTTGAACGGATACACCCGCCTCGGATCGAGCGAGTGGGCGCACGGCAGGTCGCGCGCCTGGGCCCCCTGCCGCTCGATGTGCGCGCGCGTGGTGTCGAAGTGCGCATTGCTCGGAATCACCTGGCCCGGCTGCGCGATGGTCGCGAACAGGATGTGCTCGGCCGCCCGGCCCTGGTGAGCCGGGATCACATGCTTGAATCCGGTGATGTCCTGAACCGCGTGCTCGAACCGGTAGAACGACGAGGCTCCCGCGTACGACTCGTCGCTGGCGATCATCCCGGCCCACTGGCGCGCCGACATGGCGCCGGTTCCGCTGTCGGTCAGCAGATCGATCAGCACGTCCTCCGACCGCAGCCGGAACGGGTTGTAACCGGCGTTGCGCAACGCGGCTTCGCGCTGCTCCAGCGTCGTGAAGCGGATCGGCTCGACCGAGCGGACGCGGAACGGCTCGATGATCGATTTCGGCTCGAATGCTTTCATCGGTCAGTCGCGGCTCCGAGCATCGCTCTGATCGCCTACTCGCGGCCCTGTCGTGCCGAGCCGGCCGGCAGCAGCGGGGCGCCGCCGAACGTTTCCCACGCATGCCATCCCAGCAGCGCCGGCAGGCCGAACAGCACTTCCCTCATCCGCTTGGCCAGCGCCAGCCCGATCGCCGCCTCCTGGTCCAGGCCGACCGCGGCGCAGATCAACACAATGCCGGCCTCCTGCGCCCCCAGTCCCGCGGGCACCGCGAAGGCCAGGTTGCGCACGAACAGCACCACGCTTTCGATGATCAGAGCGGTCACGACACCGACTGGATGACCGAGCAGCTTGAGCGCAAGCCAGACTTCGGATGCGCCCACGATCATTCCCGCCAGCTGCCACAGCGCGGCCAGCGCCAGACGCCCCCTGCGCCGCGCCAGCGCCGACAGCTCGGCCTCGAACGCCGGCATCGACTGCAACCAGGGCAGCGCCTGGCCGGAGTTGCCGGCCACCACGGAGGCAAAGCGATGCAGCCAGGCGACCAGGCGCCCCTCGCTGATCAGCCACAGGCCGGCCAGAGGAATCGGCAGCGCCAGCAAAACGCCCACCAGGATCGAGTCGAGCGAGCCGGTGTCCCGGGCCGAAGCCGTCAGCAACGCCAGGCCGAGCGCGGCGAACAGCACCAGGTTCAACACGGTCAGCACGACTTCGGCGATCACGCTGGTCGCCACCGACGCCGGTTCCAGCCCGCGCCGGATCACGATACGGATCCCGACCAGCTCGCCCCCGACTCCGGCCACCGGCAGCAGACGATTGACCGCCTCGCGCACCGCCGCCGCTCCCAGCAGCACCGGCCAGCCGGCGCGATGGCGCGGATCACGCGGTGCCAGCAGCACGCGCCAGCCCAGCGCATCCAACCCGATCGCGACCACGCGCAGAGGCACCAGCCACAGCAGTGGCCAGCCCGCGGCGGCGACGGCATCGAGCACCGCGTGCCAGCCTGCGCGCGCGACCAGCACGATGGCAGCGGCCAGGCCGGCCAGACCGAGCACGTACGCGAGGCGCTTCACGCCACCGCTCCGTGCAATGCCGGCGCTTGACCCGGAATATCCACGAAGCCGCCCACCGACACGCTCAGCGCCTGCAGCCGTTGGCGCACGCGCGCGCTGAGCAGCGCCTCGAATTCCTCGCTTGCATGAGCACCGACGCCGGCCGATTGTTCGCGCGGACCACAGCGGGTCGCGGGGTGCAGGTACACCTCGGCAACCCCCGTCGGCAGTTGCTCCAGCGCGTCGCACAGCGCCGCCTCATCCAGGCGCCCGGTGCAACGCAAGCCGAACAGCACGTCGTTGCAGGCCAGCCCTGCGCGGCGCAGCCGGCGCCGCATCCAGCCCGTTCCCAACGCCCAGCCGAGCGCCGACAGGCGACCGGCGCGCGAGGCGCTGGCCGGGACCGAGCGCGCAAGCCACAGCGGCTCGAACGGCACGCGCACCGCGCGCAAGCCGAAGCGGGCGCCGATGTGCAGCATCCGGTCCAGCACGAACGGATGCATGTGGTAGTGCTGATGCGCGTTGGCATGATCCAGGGCCAGCCCGGTGTCGGCGAACGCCTGGAACTGCGCGTGGATCTCCTGCTCGGCCTGGCGGCGCGCGCACGCGCTGCAAGCCAGCCGCCAGCCGAGCCGTGCCAGGTTCCCGGGCAGCCGGCCCTGCTCGTCGACCAGGTCGGGAAGCTGCTGCGGCGCCAGCACCGGGCGCGCGCCGGTCAACGTCACGTGCAGGCCGACGCGCAGACCCGGAAGCCGCCGGGCGCGCTGGACCGCGTCGTCAGCGGCCGGCTGGCCAACCATCAGGCTGGCCGCGGTCAGCACGCCTTCCGTGTAAGCCCGCTCGACCGCTTCGTTGATCGCCAGGTCCAGGCCGAAGTCGTCGGCGGTGACGATCAGGTGGCGCATAGCACGCACCCTCTACCCTCTCCCCCGCCCCCTCTCCCGCTACGCGGGCGAGGGGCGACCGAGCCGAGCTGGCCTGAATGAGCGCACTTTCTTTAAGGAAGCACCAGAGGTCGGAACCCGGCGCGCACAGCTTTCGATCGCCTGCCTACGCCGCATGGCGGTTCAGGAAGCGCATGAACTCGACGCCCTCGCGCAGGCGCCGCCGTGTCATCTCCCAGCTGGTCGCCATCTCGGCGACCATCTCGATGATCTTGCGGGGCCGGAAATAGAAGCTCTTGTAGAAGCGCTCCAGCGCGTGGTAGATCTCGTCGGCCTTCAGGTGCGGGTAGCTCAGCGGGATCAGCTGCGTGCCGGACGAATCGACCAGTTGCGACGGATCCGGGCTGCTGAGCCAGCCGTTGGCGGCGGCCTCGCGATACAACTCGGTGCCCGGATAGGGCGCGGCCAGCGAAACCTGGATCGTGTGGGGATTGATTTCCTTGGCGAAGCGGATCGTCTGCTCGATCGTCTCGCGCGTTTCGCCCGGCAGGCCCAGGATGAACGTGCCGTGGATCGTGATGCCGAGCTCGCGGCAGTCGCGCGTGAAGCGGCGCGCGAAATCGGTCCGCATGCCCTTTTTGATGTTGCGCAGAATCTGGTCCGACCCGGTCTCGTAGCCGACCAGCAGCAGGCGCAGCCCATTGTCGCGCATGATCTTCAGGCTCTCGTACGGGACATTGGCCTTGGCATTGCACGACCAGGTCACGCCGAGCTTGCCCAGCCCGCGCGCGATTTCCTCCGCGCGCGGAAGCAGGTCCGTGAAGGTGTCGTCGTCGAAGAAGATCTCGCGCACCTGCGGCATGTTCTTCTGGATCCAGGCGACTTCCTCGATCACGCTGGCCGGGCTGCGCACCCGGTAGCGATGTCCGCCGACCGTCTGCGGCCACAGGCAGAACGTGCAGCGCGACTTGCATCCGCGCCCGGTGTAGAACGACACATAGGGATGCTTCAGGTAACCGATGAAGTAGTTCTCGACCTTCAGGTTGCGCTGATACACCGGCGACACCCACGGCAGCGCGTCCATGTCCTCGATCGGCGCGCGCGCCGGGGTATGGACCACCTTGCCGTCGACGCCGCGGTAGCACAGCCCTGTGATCTGGCCGAGCGGCTTGCCCTCGGAAACCTCCAGACAGGTGTAATCGAACTCCTCGCGACACACGAAATCGACGGCCGGCGCCGACTTCAGCGACCCATCCGGATCGACCGCAACCTTGGCACCCACCAGGCCGATCAGCAGGCGCGGATTGGCCGCCTTCAGGTGCTCGGCGACTTTCGCATCGCTGGGGAACGACGGCGAGCTGGTGTGCATGATCACCAGGTCCGCTTCTTTCACGCGCGGCAGCACGTCATCCATCGTCAGGCCGTCGGTCGGCGCGTCGATCAGCACGCTGTCCGGCACCAGCGCAGCGGGCTGGGCGAGCCAGGTCGGGAACCAGAACGAACGCACCTCGCGCTTGGCCTGGTAGCGCGCGCCGGCGCCACCGTCGAAGCCATCGAACGATGGGGGATGCAGAAATATCGTCTTCAGTGCCATCGGAGTCAGCCCACCCAGGAAAACCGGGGATGACCCCGGTGATCGGTTCTTCTCAGCCGCCGAGCGGGCTCAAGGCCCCGCCGCTGCGCACCCGGTACCGCCGGCCCCGCCAGGTAATACCGCGGCCGAGAAATCCGGCAACCCACACCAACAGCAGCAGACCGTCGCGAAGTGGGATCAGGATCGAATCGTACCCCAGTCTCGCTGCGCTGCGGCGGCGCTGCTCCCGATGAATACCCACCCGGTTTACGAGGGTCAAAATGGTGAGCGCCAGGGCCCACGGCGACGGCCAGGCCAGCAGCAGGCCGACCAGCGCGATGGGCAGGAAGATGGACAGACCCATGAACGCGTAGCCAAGCGGCGCCACGGTGCGGATCGTGCGCATCCAGCGCAGCTCGCGCATCGCGTGAGCCAGGAAGTCTTCGTCGGCGACCTCGGTCTCGACCACAAAGTGGCTCAGCACCGTTTTCAGCCCGACGCGGCGGATGTGGTCGCAGATCAGCCAGTCGTCGGCCAGGTGGTCCGCAATCACCTGCAATCCCCCGATCGCTTCCAGCGTCTGGCGCCGCAGCGCGATCGTGACGCCCGATGCGAACGAGCGATCTCCCAACGCCTGCGACATCAGCACCGCCGGGAAATACCAGTCGTTGATGAACAGAGCCGCCAGCCTCGACCACGGTCCGGATCCGGCACGCCCCCGATACAGGCAGGTCACCGCGCCGACTTCGGCGGGGGCCAGTTCGGCGACCACCGCGTCCAGATAGCCGGGACCGACGCGCACGTCGCTGTCGGAGATCACCAGAACCTGATGGCGCGCCCGCGGCAGCATGTTGATCAGGTTGCTGGCTTTCAGGTTCTCTCCGTGAAGCCGCCCGTCGATGACCAGCTCGACGTCGAGCGCCGGAAATTCCTGTCGCAACTGCTCCACGACTGCGATCGCCGGGTCCGAGGCCTCTCGCACCCCGAATACGATCTGCAGTCCCGGATAGGACTGGCGCGCGAGTGAGCGCAAGCAATCGGGCAGCTGCGCCTCGGCCCCGCACAACGGCTTGAGCACGGTTACCGGCGGGCGCCAGGTCGCCGCCGGCAGCGCTTCGCGCCAGCGCCGCAGCAGCACCCAGGCCGCGCTCGAATACAGCGCCGCGACGGTCGTCAGGACCAGGCCGGCGGCGACAATCGCCTCGTGCATGCTTTACTCGATTCGGGTGACTGGGCCGCAGTGTAAGCCGCCGAGGACTGTGCAGACATTAGGCAAAAAAGATCCGCAAGGTAGGTAAAAATACTCGGCCAATCGCGTGTAAAGGGAGGGGGCAGACACAAAGTTGTCAGCCTGCACGCCGGCGCCGCGGCGCCGGCTGCGACCGCGTCCGTTCAGGCAGCTCGACCTCGCGCGCCAGATTCGGAAAGAGCGCCCGCGCATGAGGAATCGCCATGGCCTCGACGAAGTGCGCCTGGAACTGCGGCTCGATCGCCGTTTCGATCTTCTCCACGCTGCGCACGACCTGCTCGATCTCGCGCCGGCTGGCCCCCGACAGCAGCGCCATCAGCGCCCCGGTTCCGGCCGCGTTGCCCGCCGAGCTCACCTTCGACAGATCGCAGTCCGGAATCATCCCGAGCAGCATCGCGTACTTCACATCGATGTGGCTGCCGAAGGCGCCGGCCAGGCGGATGCGGTCGACGCGGTCGGTGCCGATTCGATCCATCAGCAAGCGTATCCCCGCGTACAGCGCCGCCTTGGCCAGCTGGATCGCGCGCACATCCGCCTGCGTGATCCGCAGCACGCGCGAGCCGTCCTCATACAACGTGTAGGCGAACGTGCGGCCGTCCGCCCGGATCCGGCCGCTGCGCTGCGCCGCCGAGCCGTCGATCACGCCGTCCGCATCCAGAATGCCGGCCAGGAACATCTCGGCGATCACTTCGATGATGCCCGACCCGCAGATGCCGGTGACACCGATGGTCCCCCGGGCCTGCCGGAAACCGGGCTGGTCGGACCACAGGTCGCATCCGATCACCTTGAAGCGGGGCTCCAGCGTGTCGCGGTCGATCCGCACCCGCTCGATGGCACCCGGGGCGGCGCGCTGGCCGGCGCTGACCTGAGCGCCTTCGAACGCAGGTCCGGTCGGGCTGGAGCAGGCCAGCAGCCGGCCGCGATTGCCCAGAACGATCTCCGCGTTGGTGCCCACATCGACCAGCAACGTCATCTCGTCGTTCAAATGCGGCGCCTCGGCCAGGATCATGCCGGCGGTGTCGGCGCCGACGTGGCCCGCAATGCACGGCAGCACGTAGATGCGGGCGTTCGGGTGCACCTTCAGGTCCAGCTCGGTGGCCCACAGAGTCACCGATTCGTCGGTGGCCAGCGTGAAAGGCGCGCCGCCCAGCTCCACCGGGCTGATCCCCAGCAGCAGGTGGTGCATGATCGGATTGCCGACGAACGTGAGCTCGAGCACGTCGCGCGTCTCGATGCCGGCCGCCGTGCATACCTCCTGGGCCAGCTGATTGATCGCGCCGCGTACCGCGCGCGTGAGCTCGTGCTCCGCGTCCGGGTGCATCATCACGTAGGAGACCCGGCTCATCAGGTCTTCGCCGAAACGGATCTGCGGGTTCATGATGCCGCTGGATGCCACCACGTCACCCGAGCCCAGGTCGCACAGGTGGGCGGCGATCGTGGTCGAGCCGACGTCGACCGCCATGCCGAAGATGCGGTCGCGAAATCCGGGCCACACGGCCAGGATCTGCCGGCCCTGGTGGACCGCCACCGTCACCGCCCAGTTGCCTTTGCGAAGCGCCTGCTGCAGCCGCTGCAGCGCGCGCACATCGCAATCCAGGCCCGACAGGCGCCACTCGAATTCGAGCGCGTCTTTCAACCGGCGCAGGTCGCCCGACGGATCGTGCATGTCAGGCCCCTGAACTTCGACGTAGTACGGACGCACCACCGGATCGCGCGCCATCGGACGCGCTTCGACGCCCTTGCGCACCAGCTGGCGGTGCACTTGCGATTCCGGCGGCACGTCGATCACCAGGTCGCCCAGCACCTGGGCCGAGCACGACAGGCGCCGGCCTTCGGCCAACCCCCGTTCGGCGCCGTAGCGCGACTCGACCTCGGAGACGGCGCTCAAATGGGCCGTGCTGGAGGTCACGCCGTGCTTGGCAAAGTGCCCTTCGCTGACCATCACCTGGCAGCGGCCGCACATGCCGCGGCCCCCGCACACCGAGTCGATGTCCACGCCCAGCGAACGCGCGGCCTGCAGCACCGGCGTGCCGATCGGAAAGCGGCCCCGACGACCCGAGGGCGTAAAAACTACCAGCGCGTCGCGAGTCATGGCGTCAGCCCGCTCGGACCGTCAGGCGCGGCGGCGCCGGGTCTCGCGCCGCCCACGCTCGGCCTCGCTGCCGGCGGCCGCCGGATCCCGGTAGCGCCGGATCCAACGCGTGCACTGCGGGTCGTGCCCCATCAGCACGTCGGCCCCCATGATCGCCCTGAGCAGGTCTTCCTGCAGCGGATTGGTGATGGCGGAGGTCATCCCGGAGGCGATTGCCATCGGCAGGAAAGCCGCGTTGATGCCCTCGCGGTTCGGCAGCCCGAAGCTGACGTTGGAAGCTCCACAGCTGGTGTTGACTTTCAGCTCGGTGCGCAGCCGGTGCACCAGCCGCATCACCTGCCGGCCGGCCTGGCCGATCGCGCCGATCGGCATCACGAGCGGGTCGACCACGATGTCGCAAGCCGCAATCCCGTAGTCGGCGGCCCGATGCACGATCTTGCGCGCCACCTCGAACCGCACGTCCGGATCCTCGGAAATGCCGGTCTCATCGTTGGAGATCGCGATCACCGCAGCCCCGTACTTCTTCACCAGCGGCAGCACGGCCTGCAGCCGTTCCTCCTCCCCGGTCACCGAGTTCAGCAGCGCCTTGCCCTTGTAGACCTTCAGCCCGGCCTCCAGCGCCGCCACGATCGACGAATCGATGCTCAGCGGCACGTCGGTGAGCGACTGCACCAGCTGGATCGTCTGGGCCAGGATCGCCGGCTCGTCGGCCAGCGGAATGCCGGCGTTCACATCGAGCATGTGGGCGCCGGCTTCGACCTGCGCCAGGGTGTCGGCCTTGACCCGCTCGAAGTTGCCCGCGGCCATTTCGGCGGCCAGCAGCTTGCGGCCGGTCGGGTTGATCCGCTCGCCGATGATGACGAAGGGGCGCTCGAAGCCGATGACCACCTCCTGGGTGGCCGAACTGACGACGGTGTCGGTCACGAAACATTCTCCGGTTGCAGTTTTTGATCACGTTCGGGAAACCACGGCTTGCGGCCGCCGAGAACGCCCGAGCGTTCGATGACCTCGGCCACCGACTCCTCCTGGCGATAGGCCATCACGTGCACGCCGCTGATGCCGGGCATCTGGCGCAATTCGTGGATCAGGTCGATGCACAGGCGCCGCCCTTCCTGCGCCTGATCCTGGGCGCCGGCCAGGCGCTGGATCACCGCATCCGGGATATGGGTGCCCGCCACGTGGGTGCGCATCCATTGCGCCGATTTGGCCGATTTCAACGGGCCGACCCCGGCCAGAACGAACACCTTCTCCAGCAACCCCAGGTCGCGCGCGCGCGCCATGAATTCGCGCATCATCGGAATGTCGAAGCAGTACTGGGTCTGGATGAACTGCGCGCCGGCCTCCACTTTCTTGGCGAGGCGTGCCGCGCGCCACTCGAACGGTGGCGCAAACGGGTTTTCGGCCGCACCGAGAAAAACCCGCGGAGCGTACGTCAGCTTGCGCCCGCTCTGAAAGCGCTTTTCGTCGCGCAGCGTGCGCGCCATCTGCAGCAGCGACAGGCTGTCCAGATCGAACACCGGCTTGGCCTGCGGATGGTCGCCCGACTGCACCCCGTCGCCGCTCAGGCACAGGATGTTGCACACGCCCATCGCGGCGCCACCCAGGATGTCGCCCTGGATCGCGATCCGGTTCTTGTCGCGGCAGGAGATCTGCATCACCGGCGCATAGCCGACCCGCGTCAGCAGCGCGCACACGGCCAGGCTGGACATGTGGCAGTTGGCTCCGCTGCCGTCGGTCGCGTTGATGCCGTCCACGGTCCCGTCGAACACACGCGCGCGCCGGAACACCTCCTCGGGGTCGGCCGAATCGGGCGGATCCAGCTCGGTGGTGACGGCGAAGGCGCCGGCCCGCAGCACGCGCTCCAGCCGCCCGGGCGAGGTGTGGCCGGGCAGGATCGGCAGCGGATAGCCTGGTACCGGCTCGTCCTCGAAGATCATCGGCTCGATCCGGCGCGCTCGCGCGCCACCGCCAGCCACGAGGATCGGCCCTGCAGGCGGCGGTCCACCGGGGGCGCAACCAGCCGGATCGCGACTGATCCGTCACGCATCCTGCGGCTGCCTTCGAACGCCAGCACCCAGACGCACGGCATGTCCGGGTCGACTTCGCAATGACCGTTGGCGCGCACCCCGCCACACGGGCCGTTGCGAAGATTCTTCGGACAGTTCATCGGGCAGGACATTCCGGTCGCGCTGAGCGCGCACTGGCCGCACATCCGGCAGTCGAACAGCAGCCCTTTGACCACGCGCTCGACGGCCGCCACCGGCGCGTCGATGCGCTGGTAGCCGAGGCGGCGCCACAACGGATCGAGCGCGACGAACACCCGTTCCAGCAGACGGTAGACCGTCTCCAGGCCGCGCGCATGGCGCACCGACCAGCGGCGCATTGCAATCATTGGTAACTACTCTTCGCCGGGCTGAGCCGGCCCATCCAGACCGCGCGCTCGAATCAGCCGCTCCAGGTCCTCGTCGCTGTAGCGCGACTCCAGCCGCTGGGCCTCGGCGCGCGCCTCCTGCTCGATGTCGTCGCTGCAAGCGCGCGGATCGCTGCGTTTCCAATCGGCCAGGTAGGCGTCGGAGCTGCCTTTGCCGGCCCGCATCGCGGCCCGGTCGATCGCGATCTGGAAGCGATCCGACAACGGCGCCCGTGCGGTGTCGCGGCCGCGCTTGACGATCACCTGCGCGGGAATGTCGCGCCAGGTCACCACGATCAGCCTGCCCATTTTATGGTCTCCCGATTCGCGGACGCCAGCGCCCGCGCCAGCGGCGCGAGCCCGGTGTCCTGCGATTCGAACGCCAGGCCGAGCCGCGCGGCGGCCGCCCGGGCCGCTGCGATGCGCTCGGCGCCGGGCTGCTGCGCCAGGTACACCAGCCGACGGTAATTGCCGAAGTATTGCGAGGCCAGATGCGGGTAACGGTCGATCCCGAGGCCGCGGATCACGATCCGGTCGAAGTGGCGCAGCAGAAAATCGGTCAGGTAAAAGGTGCCCGGCTCTTCGTCGGTCAGGCGCTCGAAGGCCGCCGACCCGGCCAGGAATTCGTAGCAATGCGCACCGGGGATCCGTTCCACCCCTTCCTCGGCCAGCATCCGGTCCAACGCGCCGCCGGTGCCGCAGTCGCCGTATGCGACAAAAAGGTGAGCAAAGCGACCGCGCGCGGCACGGATTTTGTCGCGCACCGCTCCGGTGATCCGCTCGGGGCGGTTGTGCAGGTCGGCCGGCAGGCACTGGATGGCAAGATGGGGCCAGGCACTGGCCTGGATCACCGCCAGCAGCTCGCGCGCCAGCGCGCCGCAGGCGATCACCAGCGTGCGCTCGGGCGCACCCATCGAAACCTCAGGCGACCCGCGCCAGGCGACGCGCGTCACGGCGCGCATGGATCAGGGCCCTGGCGGTTTCGACCGCAACGGCGGCATCCCGGCAGTAGGCATCGGCGCCGACCGCTTTGCCGAACTCCTCGTTGAGCGGCGCGCCTCCGACCAGGACGATGTAGTCGTCCCGGATCCCCTTTTCCTTCATCGTGTCGATCACGACCTTCATGTATGGCATCGTGGTCGTCAGCAGCGCCGACATGCCCAGGATGTCCGGCCGATGGGTTTCGAGCGCCTCCAGGTATTTGTCGACCGGGTTGTTGATGCCGATATCGATCACCTCGAAGCCGGCGCCTTCCATCATCATCGACACCAGGTTCTTCCCGATGTCGTGAATGTCGCCCTTGACGGTCCCGATCACGATCTTGCCGATCGGCTCGGCGCCGGTCTGCGCCAGCAGGGGCCGCAGGATCTCCATCCCGCCTTTCATCGCGTTGGCGGCCTGGAGCACCTCCGGCACGAACAGGATGCCGTCACGGAAATCCACTCCGACGATCTGCATCCCGCCGACCAGCGCCCGATCCAGCACCTTGTCGGCGGACCACTTGCGCTCCAGCAGGATGTGCGTGCCCTGCTCGATCTCTTCCTTCAGACCGTTGTACAGGTCGTCGTGCATCTGCTCGACCAGCTCGTCGTCGTCGAGCGCGCGCAAATCGATCTCTTCGTAGTCGTCGGACATCCGGGGTCTCCTGTCAGCGTCCGCGGCCACGGCGCCCCCGGTCGGTCCCGACCGGGTGAAACGATCCTACCGACCGGTGCGAGGCGCTGCTGACCGGACGGCGACGCCAGCGTGTCGGTAAGCGACACCGCTTCGGGGGCCGGCACGCAACAGGCAAGCCGGGCGGCTCTTCGGACCGCTCGGCGGCGCAAGCTTCGAGACGAACGTGACCGCTACAGGCGGATCGGGTGTCCGGTCCACAGATCGTCGATGCGCGTCAGGCCCCAGGCGGCAGGATCTTCGCGCCCGACGATCCGGTGCGAACTGCGCGGGTGGTCCAGGTCGATCACTTCGGGAGGGACCCGGCTCTGCGATGCAATCGAGAAAAACGCCTTGACCTTCGGCTTGAGCAGCGCGCGTTCGTTGTGCTCGAGCACCACGCCGAGGCGGCCGCATTCCAGGCGCACCAGGGTTCCCACGGGATAGATGCCGACCGCTTTCACGAACGCGTGGAAGATCCGGTCCTCGAAATGCCCGGGCGCCCATTCGGCCAGCTTGCGGATCGCTTCGGCCGGCGACCAGCCGGACTTGTACGGACGGTTCGATGTGACCGCGTCGTAGATGTCACACACGCTGGCCATCTTCGCGAACACGCTGATCGAGGCTCCGGTCAGACGGTGCGGGTACCCGCTCCCGTCGACTTTCTCGTGGTGATGCAGCACCACGTCCATCGGAACCGGCCCATAGGACCCTTTGGACAGGATCGAGTGGCCGATCTCGGGGTGGGCTCTCATCTTGACCCACTCGTCGTCCGTCAGCTTGTCGGGTTTGCGCAGTATGCGGTCGGGCACCTTCGCCTTGCCGATATCGTGCATCAGGCCCCCCAGGCCCGCCTCGCGCGTGTCCTTCTCGCTCAGGCCGAGCTGACGGCACAGCGCGATCATCAGGCCGCACACGGCGACCGAGTGCATGTAGGTGTAGTCGTCGGCGCGCTTCAGGCGAGACAGGCTGATCAACGCGCCCGCATTGCGCTGCACCGACTGGAAGATGTCATCGACCAGATCGACCGCCGCCTCGGAAGCGATGGCGTTGCCCATCCTGGCTTCGCTGAACAGGCTCAGCACCGCGGGGCGGGCGCGCGCATACACCGCGTGAGCACGCTCCAGCTCCTCGGCGAAGGCCGCGCGATCATCCGCCCGTTCCGGCGCCTCCGCGTCCGACTGCAGCAGCTTGCGCTCGATCTCGGCTTCGGCCTGGGCGCGGGTTCGTGCCTGGGCCGTTCGGGCCTCCAGATCGAGTCCCTTCTCGGTGTCGATCCAGACTTCCTGGATGCCGCTTTCCGCAATGCGGCGCACGTCCTGGTCATCCTTCAGCGCGAAACGGGTGCGCCAGAACGGATGCTCCATCCACGAACCGCACAGCTCCTCGATGTACATGCCGGTACGCAGCTCGGACACGGCGATCCGCTTCAGCACGATGCCTCGACCCCTTATTGGGATGTCAAGCATCGCGCAAACACGAGCCAGGCAGCGCGGGGAAATTACGCCGGAATTACCCCCTCCTTCGCGCCTGGCGGCGCGAAGGAGGGTCAGGCCGCCTTTTTCTTCAGGCCGGCGGCCTCGCGCAACTGGGCCGCCCTGTCGATCCGTTCCCAGCTGAATTCGGGCTCGTCGCGCCCAAAATGCCCGTAGGCGGCCGTCTTGGAGTAGATCGGGCGCATCAGATCGAGCATTTGAATGATGCCCTTGGGCCTGAGGTCGAAATGCTCCCCGATCAGCTCGGCGATGCGTTCGTCCGGAAGCACGCCCGTGCCCTCGGTATAGACGGTCACGTTGATCGGCCTGGAATAGCCGATCGCGTAGCTCACCTGGATCTGGCACTGGCGCGCCAGCCCCGCCGCCACCACGTTCTTGGCCACGTAACGGGCCGCATAGGCGGCCGAGCGGTCGACCTTGGACGGGTCCTTGCCCGAAAAAGCGCCGCCGCCGTGCGGACAGGCCCCGCCGTACGTGTCGACGATGATCTTGCGTCCGGTCAGTCCGCAGTCGCCGTGCGGGCCGCCGACCACGAAGCGGCCGGTCGGGTTGATCAGGTAGCGCGTCTGGCTGAGCCACTCCCGCGGCAGCACCGGCTTGACGATCAACTCGATCACCGCCTCCTGCAGCGTCTTGTGGTCGACGTCCGCCTCGTGCTGCGTAGACAGCACCACCGTGTCGATCGAATGCGGCTTGCCGTCGACGTAGCGCAGCGTCACCTGCGACTTGGCGTCCGGCCGCAGCCACGGCAGGCGCCCGTCGCGCCGCACGTCCGCCTGCCGCTCAACCAGCCGGTGCGCGTAGTAGATCGGCGCCGGCATCATCTCGGGCGTCTCGTCGCAGGCGTAGCCGAACATCAGCCCCTGGTCGCCGGCGCCCTGGTCCAGGTCCAGCCCTCGACCCTCGTCGACGCCCTGCGCGATGTCCGGGCTCTGCCGGTCATAGCAGATCATCACCGCGCACCCTCGGTAGTCGATGCCGAAGTCGGTGTTGTCGTAGCCGATCCGCTTGATCGTCTCGCGCGCCACCGCCGAGTAGTCGACCACGGCGCTGGTCGTGATCTCGCCGGCCAGCACGACCAGGCCCGTGGTCACCAGCGTCTCGGCCGCCACGCGCGCGCGCGGATCGTGCGCCAGAATCGCGTCCAGCACGGCATCCGAGATCTGGTCCGCCACCTTGTCCGGATGGCCTTCGGAAACCGACTCGGAGGTAAAAAGAAAGTCGCTTGTCATGGATCACACTCCAGTTAGGCAGCGCGCCACGACCGCGGGGGAGGGGGTGACGCTTTAGCAGAATTTTTTCCCGATCTGCGCGATCCGATCGCGCGCTTTGATCGCGAAATGCCCTGCAAGTTGTACGTTAACTCGGCGGACCGGATTATACGGGATCGGCGAGTCCCGATTTCCCGTCCGTTACCATGCGGCCGTGAATCAGGCCCCCTCCGAGCTGGCCATCGAGGCGCGAGAGCGTCCGCGGCAGCGGATCAA
Source organism: Burkholderiaceae bacterium (assembly GCA_036270655.1). Taxonomy (GTDB): domain Bacteria; phylum Pseudomonadota; class Gammaproteobacteria; order Burkholderiales; family Burkholderiaceae_F; genus VBCK01. Next base: position 39,526 of record DATBCD010000057.1, on the reverse strand, counting down.
CCAGTGGGCGGCCGGCCTGGCGATCGCGCTGATCAACCGGACCGCGCGCTGGCCGGCCCGCGCCCGTGGCGACCTGGCTCGCGTGATCGGTGACCTCGGCTGGTGCCTGGTGGCCTCGCGCCGCCGCGTCACGTTGGCCAACCTGGCCGCCTGTTTTCCGCAGCTCGACGAGCCCGCGCGCCGCGCGCTGGGGCGCCGGGTGTTCCGCAATCTGGCCCGAGCCACGATCGATCACTCGGTACTCTGGAAGGGACAGCGGCAGGACGTCGAACGCCTGGTCCGGATCGAGGGCCTCGGGCCGGTGCTTGATCCGACCAACCGCCCCCTAATCATGCTGGCGCCGCATTTCGTCGGCCTTGACGCGGGGGCTGTGCGGCTGGCCATCGAAATCCGGGCCGTTTCGATCTACGCACGCCAGTCGAACCCGGTATGGGACCGGTGGCTGGAGCATGGACGTTCGCGCTTCATGCCGCAACGGCTGATCGCGCGCCGCGGATGGGACCTGCGCGCCGTCGTGCGCGCGATGCGCGAGGGCCTGCCGTTTTACTATCTGCCGGACATCGACGGCGGCCCGTCCAACTCGATCTTCGTTCCGTTCATGGGCGTGCCGACGGCGACGCTGCCTATGGTGTCGCGGCTGGCCCGGATGATCGGAGCGCGCGTATCGATGACGGTCACCGAGCAGACGCGGGACGGCTACGTACTGCACGTGGAGCCACCCTGGGACGACTTTCCGGGACCCAGCGTCGAATCCGACACGGAGCGCATGAACCAGGAGATCGAACGATGGGTCCGGCGCCTGCCGGACCAGTACCTGTGGACGCACCGGCGCTTCAAGACGAGGCCCCCCGGCGCGCCGTCGATCTATTAAGACTCCGCGCAGACCCCGAATCCGCAATTCCCTGTTAGCGTGCGCCGCTTGGACGTGAACCAACGCGACGCGGGGCTGATACGCGCGGTCGGGCCCTGGGGTCTGGCCGCCAGCATCATCTCGATCGTCGTCGGCGGTGGGATATTTGCCGTCCCCGCCGCGCTGGCCGCAAGCATTGGCCCGTTTGCGCCGCTCGCCTTTCTGGTCTGCGCGGTCGCGGTGGGTTCGGCTGCAATCTGCTTCGCCGAAGGCGGCAGCCGCATTGCGAGCAGCGGCGGTGCTTACGTCTATATCGAGGCCGCCTTCGGTCCGCTGAGCGGTTACGTCGCCGGCACGCTGCTCTGGTTCAGCGACGTGCTGGCCTGCGGCGGGATCGCGGCGGCCCTGGCCGATGTGCTGGTCGACCCGTTGCCTCAAACCCTGAAGGGGCCTGCGCACGCGGCTGCCATCGTCGGGACCGTCGGTGGGATCGCGTTTGCCAATTTCGGCGGCGTCACAAGCGGCATGCGCCTGGTCAAGGCCACTACGGTGCTGAAGCTGGCTCCGCTGGTGGTTTTCGTCGTCGTGGGCGCAAGCGCAATCCATATCGGGAATTTCCATCCGTCGCAGGCGCCCGGCAGCGCCGGCCTTGGAAGGGCTGTGATCCTGGCGATTTTTGCTCTTACGGGAATGGAATCGGCGCTGTCCGCGAGCGGCGAGGTGGCGCAACCCGCGCGCACCATACCGCGCGCGCTGGCGCTGGCACTGGGATCTGTGACGCTGTTGTACGTTGCCATCCAGGTCGTCGCCCAGGGAATACTCGGCCCGGCGCTCGCCACGTCAACCGTGCCCTTGGCCGACGCCATGGCGCAAATCAGCCCGTCTCTGCGCTTGCTGTTGCTGGCCGGCGCCGCGATTTCGCTGTTCGGTTTCATGAGCGGCGACATTCTCGCCACTCCGCGCATTCTTTTCGCCTTCGCGCGCGAAGGCCTGCTGCCTCGCGCCTTGGGACGGGTTGATCCCCTCAGCCACGCGCCACGGGTCGCGATAGGCTGCTACGCCGTGCTCGCTGCCGGTCTGGCGCTCAGCGGTACCTTCACCGAACTGGCGGTGTTGTCGACCGTCGCCATCGCGCCGTATTACATCGGCGGGTGTGCGGCAGCCTGGTGGCTGGCGCGCCGCGGTGTGGCCACGGCCGGCGAGCCGCTGAACTTTCGCTGGCTGGGACTGGCGGCAGTGGTCGGCGTTGCCGGAATGCTGGCGCTGATCGCCGTGGCATCACGCCAGGAAGTCGCCGGCCTGTTCGTGCTGATGGCCGTCAGCGCGGGCGTCTACGTGGTGCAGACCCAGGTGAAGCTGCGGCGGGCGTGAATGGGAAGCCTGGCAACGTACAAGGCCCACGCGCCTTGCTTCTGCGGCGATAATGGCGCCCATGCGGCTTCGATTCACCAAGATGCAGGGTGCCGGTAACGACTTCCTGGTGCTCAACGGGATCGAGCGGCCGCTCGACCTGACGGCTCGGCAGGCGCAGGCGCTGGCTGACCGCCGTTTCGGCGTCGGCGCCGACCAGATCCTGGTGGTCGAGCGCGCCACCGACCCGAGCGCCGAGTTTCGCTACCGGATCTTCAACGCCGACGGCGGCGAGGTCGAGCAGAGCGGCAACGGCGCGCGCTGCTTCGCGAGGTACGCGCGCCAGTCCGGCCTGACCAGCCGCACCTCGGTCCGGGTTCAGACGGCCGGCGGACTGATCGAGCTGCGGCTGCTGGACGACGGCACCGTGTCCGTCGATATGGGCCCTCCGGACCTGGATCCGGCCGCGAGCGGCTTTTCCACCGCCGGCCTGACCGCGCGCACCGAGGACCGCGCGGCGCTGTGGCCGCTGGCCGTCAACGGGCGCGATGCGTGGGTGACGATCGTCTCGATGGGCAATCCGCACGCGGTGCAGCGGGTCGAGGACGCCGACTCGGCGCCGGTCGAAGCCGACGGGCCCGCGATCGAGCGCCATGCGCGCTTTGCCGGCCGGGTCAACGCGGGATTCATGCAGGTGCTGGACCGCCGGTCGATCCGGCTGCGCGTGTGGGAGCGCGGAGCCGGCGAGACGCTCGCCTGCGGCACCGGCGCCTGCGCGGCGGTCGTGGCCGGAATCGAGCGCGGACTGCTGTCCTCGCCGGTCGCGGTGCGTACGCGCGGCGGGCGGCTGGACGTGAGCTGGGCGGGCGGATCCACGCACCCTGCCGCACCGGTATTCCTGACCGGACCGGCGGTCAAGGTATTCGAAGGCGAGATCGACATCGAATGAACGAAGACGACGTCGCGACCTTCATCGAGAACAACCCCGCGTTCTTCCGGCGCAAGCCCTGGCTGCTCGGCTCGATCGAGCTGCCCGATCCGCACGAGGGCCAGGCCATCTCGCTGGCCGAGCGCCAGACGCAGATCCTGCGCGAGCGCATCCGCTCGCTCGAAGCCAGCCTGGCCGACCTGACCCGCAACGGCCGCGACAACGACGCGCTCGGTGAAGGCCTGGCGCAGTGGTCCAGCGCGCTGCTGGCCGAACGCGACGAGGCGCGCCTGCCGCAGTGCGTCGTCGACGGCTTGAAGGAGGTGTTCTCGGTTCCGGCCGCGGCGGTCCGGATCTGGGAGATCGACCCGCGCTTTAGCGGACTGGAATGCGCAAAACCGGTCGGCGCCGACGTGGTGCGATTCGCCGCCAGCATGCAGGCGCCGTTTTGCGGGCTGAACGCCGATTTCGCGGCCGCCGGCTGGATGCGGTCGGATGAGGGCGACATCCGCAGCCTGGCGCTGATTCCGCTGCGCAACGAAGCCGCGGCGGCGCCGTTCGGCTTGCTGACGCTGGGGTCGGCCGATCTGCAGCGGTTCCGCAGCGACATGGGCACGGTATTTCTGAGCCGCATCGGGCAGCTCGCCGCCGCCGCGCTTTCCAGGCTGCGCGGATAGGAATGGAGAACCGCAGGCGGCGCGGCGAGCTCGCACCCGTCGCGCAGCAGTTTCTGCGCGAGCTGGGCTCAGTCAGGCGCCTGTCGCCGCTCAGTGTCGCCGCCTATCGCCGGGATCTGCAGCGCTTGAGCGAGCTGACGCCGGGGCGAGCGCTGCCGGACCTGACCAGCGCCGATGTGCGGCGCGCCGCAGGCCGCCTTCATTCGCAAGGCCTGGCCCCGGCCAGTATCGCCCGCATGCTGTCGGCCTGGCGCACCTTCTTCCGTTTCCTGAGCGCGCGCGGCCTCAGCGCGTCCAATCCCGCGCTCGGGGTCAAAGGTCCGCGCCGCCCGCAGCGCCTGCCCAAGGCGCTGGCTCCGGACCAGGCGGTCGCGCTGGCCTCGCAGCAGCCCGGGCAAGGGGCGCTGGCGCTGCGCGACCATGCGATCGTGGAGCTGCTGTACTCGAGCGGGCTGCGCCTGTCCGAACTGGTGGGTCTGGACCTGCAGCCCTACCCGGCCGAATCATCGCGGGCCGCCTCGCTCGGCTGGATCGACCTTGTCGAGCGCGAAGTGACGGTCACCGGCAAGGGGTCGAAGCGGCGCTCGGTACCGGTCGGACAGCCCGCGGTCGACTCGCTGCGCGCCTGGCTCGCGGTGCGCCCGGCGCTGGCGCGTGGCGCGCAGCGCGCCCTTTTCCTGTCGACCCGGGGCACGCGCCTGACGCCGCGCAGCGTCCAGGTGCGCCTGCAACAGCTGGCCTCGCGCCTCGGGCTCGGGGTGCGCGTGCACCCGCACGTGCTGCGCCATTCGATGGCCTCTCACCTGCTGCAATCCAGCGGCGACCTGCGCGCCGTGCAGGAGATGCTCGGACACGCCAACATCTCGACCACTCAGGTCTACACGCGCCTGGACTGGCAGCATCTGGCCAAAGCCTACGACGCATACCATCCGCGCGCGCGCCGCAAGGCTTGAGTCCGGAGCCGCACGATGCACCAGCTGGTCCTGAAGCCGGGCAAGGAGCGCTCGCTCGCGCGCCGCCATCCGTGGATCTATGCAACCGCGGTGGCCCGCGTGGCCGGCGCGCCCGCCGCCGGCGAGCTGATCGCGGTGCACGGGGCCGACGGCCGCTGGCTGGCGTGGGCGGCGTTCGCGCCCGACTCGGCGATCCGGGCGCGCTGCTGGAGCTTCGACCAGGCCGACCGGATCGACCGGCCGTGGCTGGCGGCCCGGGTGCGCGAGGCGGTGGCGCGGCGCGCCCGGCTGGCTTCGCACAGCAACGCATTGCGCCTCGTTTACGGCGAAGCCGATCTGTTGCCCGGACTGATCGCCGATCGCTACCACGAGCAGCTGGTGGTGCAGCTGCAGGCGCCCGGCGTGCAGGCCCATCGCGACGACCTGCTCGATGCGCTGTGCCAGGCCACGGGCTGCCGCGACGTGTTCGACCGCTCCGACAGTGCGTTGCGGGCGCGCGAGGGGCTGGCCTCCGGGTCGGGCGTATTGCGCGGCGCCGAGCCCGCTGAGCGCATCGGGATTCGCGAGCACGGCCTGGACTACTGGGTGGACGTGCGGCGCGGTCACAAGACCGGCTTTTACATCGACCAGCGCGACAACCGCCGCCTGGCCGGGGAACTGGCGCGAGAGCTCGCCACCACGCTCGGCCGGGCGCCGCGCGCGTTGAACGCGTTCTGCTACACGGGGGCGTTTTCGGTCGCGCTGGCTCGCGGCGGAGCGTGCGACGTGCTGTCGGTCGATTCGTCGGCCGATGCGCTGGCGCTGGGGCGCTCCAACGCCGAGCTCAACGGCATCGGGCTGGAGGCGATCCAGTGGCGCTGCGCCGACGTATTCGAGCAGCTGCGTGCCTGCCGCGAAGCGGGCGAGCGCTTCGACCTGGTCGTCCTGGATCCGCCCAAATTCGCCGCCAGCCATCACCAGGTCGATCGCGCCGCGCGAGCCTACAAGGACATCAACCTGAATGCGCTTCGCCTGCTGCAACCGGGCGGGATGCTGCTGACGTTTTCGTGCTCCGGCGCGATCGACGTGGACCTGTTCCAGAAGATCGTGGCCGGCGCGGTGATCGACGCCGGCGTCGACTGCGTGATGCGCGCCCGGCTTGGCCCGGGCACCGATCACCCGATGCTGATGACGCACCCCGAGGGCGAGTACCTCAAAGGCCTGTTGCTGCAGCGCTTGTAGCCTAACCCTCTCCCCCTCCCCTCTCCCGCTGTCGCGGGCGAGGGGCGATAGCGTGTGCCCCAGTGAACGACTGCGCGCTTGCGAGGCCCGAATGGCCCTCCCCGCTTGCGCGGGGCGATACCGCGTGCCCCAGGGAACGACTACGCGCTTGCGACGCTCGATCGCCCCTCGCCCGCGCCAGCGGGAGAGGGGCCGGGGGAGAGGGCCGGCGCCAGACGGCGCGACTGCATCGGGTCGCGAAATACCAGCGGGTGCACATCCGACCGTTCGCGATCCGGCCGCTGCGCCTTTTCGACGGCGTCGGTGACGACCCCGTGCAAGGGCGACTTGTCGCACACCGGGTCGGCGTTGGCCGCATCGCCGGTCAGCAGGTAGGCCTGGCAGCGGCAGCCGCCCAGGTCCTTGAGCTGTTCCGGGCAGCTGCGGCAGGGCTCCTTCATCCAGCCGGTGCCGCGGAACCGGTTGAAGCCATCGGACTCGTACCAGATGCTCCGCAACTGCGAGTCGCGCACGTTCGGGAACGTCAGGCCCGGCAGCATCCTGGCCGTGTGGCACGGCAGCGCGGTGCCGTCCGGCGTGATCGTCAGGAACACGTTGCCCCAGCCGTTCATGCACTTTTTCGGGCGATTCTCGTAGAAATCGGGAACCACGAAGAACATCCGGATGCGGTCGCCCAACCTGGCGCGGTACTCGTTGGTGATGCGCTCGGCCCGCTGCAACTGCTCGCGGGAGGGCAGCAGATGGTCGCGGTTCACATGAGCCCACGAGTAGTACTGGCTGTTGGCAAGTTCCAGGTATTCGGCGCCCAGGTCCACCGCCATCTCGATGATCTTGTCGATGCAGTCGACGTTCATCCGGTGGATCACCACGTTCATCACCATCGGCCAGCCATTGGCTTTGATCATTCTGGCCACGCGCCGCTTCAGGTCGAAGGTCTTGGTGTGCGAGAGAAAGTCGTTCATCTCGCGGGTGGAGTCCTGGAACGACAGCTGGATATGGTCCAGGCCGGCCTGCTTGAGGCGGGCGGCGCGCTCTTCGGTCAACCCGACGCCGGAGGTCAGCAGGTTCGTGTAGTAGCCGAGGCGGTGCGCCTCGGCCACCAGGACTTCCAGGTCCTCGCGCACCAGCGGCTCGCCGCCGGAAAAGCCGCATTGCACGGACCCGAGCGCGCGCGCCTCGCGCAGCACGCGGATCCAGTCGTCGGTGGCGAGCTCGCGCTCGGTCTGCGCGAAATCGACCGGGTTGTAGCAGAACACGCAATGCAGCGGGCAGCGGTACGTGAGCTCGGCCAGCAGCCACAGCGGCGTGCCGTTGGTGGCCTGCAGCGCATTGGCCTGGGGTGCATCCATGCTCAGTCCTCGATCCAGTGTTTGCCGCGCGCCATGTCCAGGAACGCCAGCACGTCGGCCTGCAGGCCCTGCACGCCGAAGCCGCCTTCCAGCTCCGCCACAATCTGACTCACCGAGCGCGCGCCGTCGCAGCGCTTCATGATCTCGCCGGCCGATCCGTTCAGCCTGACCATGCCTTCCGGAAACAGCAGCACCCAGGACTGCTGGGCCGCTTCCCACTGCAGCCGGAAGCGCGAGCCGACCCGGGGCCTGGCTTCGAGCGCGGGCGCCGTCACACCGGCACCCCGTAACGCAGCGCCATCGCGTCGTTCATCGACCACAGCACGTCCAGCTTGAACTGCAGCACCTGCAGCGCGCGCTCCTGCAGCGGCCGCGTCCTGAAGTAATCGAGCGTCACCGCCAGCCCCTGCTCGACGTCGCGCCGCGCCTGGCTCACGCGGCTGCGGAAGTACTGCAGGCCCGTAGGCTCGATCCACGGATAGTGTTGCGGCCAGTTGGCCAGCCGCTGCTTGTGAATCTCGGGCGCGAACAGCTCCGTCAGCGAAGAGCACACCGCCTCCTGCCAGGGCGCGCGGCGGGCGAAGTTCACGTAGGCGTCGACCGCGAAACGCACGCCGGGCACCACGTGCCTCAGATCCAGGATTTCCTCCCGCGACAGGCCGACCGCGACGCCAAGACGGATCCAGGCCTCGATCCCGCCCTCGTCGCGCGTCTCGCCGATCTGGAATCCGTCGTGATCCAGGATCCGCTGGATCCAGCCCCGCCGCACCTCGCGGTCCGGGCAGTTGGACAGGATCGCCGCGTCCTTCACCGGGATCGCGATCTGGTAATAGAAGCGATTGGCGACCCAGCCCCGGATCTGCTCGCGCGAGGCGCCGCCGCTGTTCAGCAGCACGTTCATCGGATGATGGATGTGGTAGGCCTTGCCCTTCTCGCGCAGCCGCGCCTCGAATTCGGCGCGGCTCCACGCCGGCTGCTCCAGGTCGCTCCGATTCATCGTCCCGCTCACAACGCGATTTCCATTCCGTCGTAGGACACCTCGATCCCGTGACGGGTCAGCTCCCGATGCTCGGCGCTGTCCTCGTTCAGGATCGGGTTGGTATTGTTGATATGAATCAGGATGCGCCTCGTGCCGGCGGGAAGCGAGTCGAGCTGCTCGATCATTCCGCCCAGCCCGTTTTGCGGCAGATGCCCGATGTCGCGCGCGCGCTTGCCGGACACTCCCAGGCGCACCAGCTCGTCGTCGTTCCAGCAGGTTCCGTCGACCAGCACGCAGTGCGCGCTTCGCATCGCATCGCGCACGTGCGGCTCGATCTGGCCCAGGCCGGGCGCGTAGAAAAGCTTCTTGCCGCTGCGCTCGTCCAGGATCGTCACCCCGATGTTGTCGCCCGCCTGCGGGCGGTCGCGGTGCGGCGAATACGGCGGCGCCTTGCTGCTCAGCGCGCGGGCCACGAAGCGCAGCCCCTCGATTCCCGGGATATGGAATCCGCCCTCGGTCAGGGGCAGCTCATGACGGCGCACCCCCGCGAAGTGGCCCAGCACCTTGAGCACGGGATTGCCGGTCGTCAGGTCCTGGAACACGGGGTCGGTGCACCACAGCTCGAGTGGCCTGTCATGCTCGCGCAACATCAACAGCCCGGTCGTGTGGTCGATCTGGGCGTCGATCAGGACGATCCCCGCAATCGCGGTCGTCCGCAGCTTGTCGCCCGGCTGCAGCGCCGGAAATTCGCGGATCTGCTGGAGGATATCCGGCGAAGCGTTGAAAAGGACCCAGTGACGGCCGTCACCGCTGGCGGCAATCGAGGACTGCGTGCGCGCACGCGTGCGGATGGTGCCTTTGCGCACCCCATCACAGTTGTCGCAATTGCAGTTCCATTGCGGAAAGCCGCCGCCGGCAGCGCTTCCGAGCACTCGCACTCTTATCATCGCCACAGATTACGCGAGGCTGCGGAAAATGCCCCTGCATAAAGGACCGGGCGCCGTGGCGGAGCGATCCGCCGTGGCGCCCGGTGTCGGAAACCTGCCGGGGCAGCGCCGTTCGGGGGATTAATCGATGCGCCGCCCGCGGCCCAGGGATCCGGTGTTACCGATTGGCCACGTACATCGTGATTTCAAAGCCGAAGCGGATCTCGGCCGCTGCTGGGGTTTCCCATTTCATGATGGATCTCCTGTCAGTCACTTCGTCGGTTCGAACGAGCCGCTAATCCGGCCCCGCAAATTTGTACCGCACACAACCTTCCGGTACCGATCGCAGTGTGCTCGAAGCAGCAGCGTCGCGGCATCGACGCCTCCGGGAATCGGGCCTCATGATTTTCTTGAGTCGGTGTGCTGCGGTGCAGCACCGCAGCGGCCCTCCGTCCGGATGCCATAAGATCGGCCAGCGATGAGCCTGCGCCTGCAACTCCACCTGATCCTCGCGACGCTGATTGCCGGCTTCACGGTGCTGCTGGTCGTGCAGGAAATCCAGGACACCCGGCGCAGCGTTCGCGAGGAGGTCGAAGCCGCCAGCATTGTCGCATCGCAAGTGCTGTCCCGGGTCGGCTGGATCTATGAGCAGGCGGGCGTGCCCGGCATGGTGCAATTCCTCAGGCGCCTGGGCCACGTGCGCGGCAACGACATTTCGCTGTACGACGACACCGGCCACCTGATCTTCAGTTCCCCTGGGCCCACCTACAAGGCGGGCCGCGAAGCGCCGGCCTGGTTCTCGCACCTCGTGTCGCCGCCGACGCGGCCCACCGAGATCGAGCTGAACGGCGGACGGATCGTGCTGAAGGCCGATGCGTCCCGCTCCGTGCTGGATGGGTGGGACGACCTGATGAAAGTGGTTGGTGGCGCCGCGTCGGGCCTGGTCGTTGCGAACCTGCTCGCCTATGTGCTGATCCGGCGCGCACTGAAGCCGCTGGCCCAGGTGGTCGAAGGCCTGCGCCAGATCGGCGGCGGCGATTACTCGACCCGGCTGCCGCAACTGGCGGGCGAGGAAGCCCGACCGATCGGCGAAGCGTTCAATCGGATGGCCCAGGTGGTGCAGGACAGCGTCGAGGCGCGCCGGGTGGCGGCCGAGGCCGAGGCCGACCTGGCGCAGTCGCGCGAGCTGACCCAGATCATCCAGACCCGGATCGAGCAGGAACGGGCGGCGATCGCACGCGAATTGCACGATGAGCTGGGCCAGCAGGTCACTGCAATCAAGAGTGCCGGCGTGTCGATCGCGCAGCGCGTGCGCGGGCAGGACTCGGCGCTCGAGCAGGCGGCGCGTCTCGTGGTCGACACCGCCAGCCAGATCTACGACGTGGTGCACCAGATCATCGCGCGGATGCGCCCGCTGCCGCTCGACCATGTGGGACTGGCCGAGGCGCTGAACGATCTGCTGGGCGACTGGCGCCTGCAGCATCCGCAGGTCGAAATCACGCTCGATGTGCAGCGCCTGCCGCCGGGTCCGGGCGATACGCTGTCGACGGCCGCCTACCGGATCGTGCAGGAAGCGGTGAACAACGCGCTGCGCCATGGGGCGCCGTCGCGTGTGCAGATCCAGGTGCGGGTGGAGGGCGTCGATCTGGCGATCCGCGTCACCGACAACGGCCGCGGCCTGCCCGTCGATTGGAGGCAGCCGGGTCATTACGGCGTGCTCGGGATGCGCGAGCGCGCGGTGGCCCTGGGGGGCAGCTTCGAATTGCAAAGGCCCGACGGCGGCGGCGTGAGCGTGATGGCGCGCATACCGCTGCAGGCGGAGGCGGTCGCCACCATATGACGACCAAGACGCGGGTGATGCTGGTCGACGACCACGCAGTGGTGCGGATGGGATTTCGCCTGCTGTTGCAGGCCACTGCCGACATCGAAGTGGTCGGCGAGGCGGACAGCGGAGAGACGGCGTGTCAGCGCGTGGCCGAGCTGCGCCCGGATGTGGTCGTGATGGACCTGGCGATGCCCGGCATGGGCGGCATCGAAGCGGTCAAGCGCATCGCGGCGCATGACCGCGACGTTCGGATCCTTGCGCTGTCTGCGCACGAGGACACGAGCCATCCGAGGCGTGCGTTGAAAGCCGGCGCGCTGGGCTACCTGTCCAAGCGCAGCGCGCCCGAAGCGTTGATCGAGGCGATCCGCACCATCGCACGCGGCCGCCGCTACCTTGACCCTCAGATCGCGCAGCGCATGGCGGTCCAGGAGATCGAAGGCGGCGACAACCCCACCGAGCAGTTGTCCGAGCGGGAGTTCGAGGTGTTCGTGCAACTGGCGCGTGGACTGTCGGTCAACCAGATCGCCGACAACCTGAAGCTGGCGCCCTCCACGGTGGGCACGCACCTTTACAACATCAAGCAGAAGCTCGGCGTGCAGAATCAGTCGGAGCTCACGCTGCTGGCGGTACGGCACGGCCTGATCGAGCCCTAGCCCCTGCTCCGCGCCTGGCGGCGCTACGCAGGGCATGCCCTCCTCCGCGCGGCAGGGCGAAGGAGGGCTAGCCGCGCCGTCCCAGCAATGGCTTGCGCTGCGAGTTCATGATCGCTTCGAACATCACTTGATCACGCTGTATGGGATCCGCATCGATCAGTCGCGTGACTTGAGACACCGGAAGGTCACGATACGCGCGCCGGTCGGGGTGGTATGACGGCACGCGCCAACCCTGATCCAACAGCCACTCCCAGAGCTCGTCGGTCAGCCCGGCTTGCACGACCAGCCGCAGTCCCTCCTCGACGTGCACCACATAGGTTCCGATGCGCGGCTTGCGGCTTCGGCGCGGCACGGCGCGTGGGACGTGCTCTCCCAACAGCGAACGCAGTCGATTTCGCAGCGAACCGATAGGACTCATCGAACCTAAGATTTTGAGCAACCCGGTCGTGGTTGGGGACGCACCCGCCGAGCGTACTCCCATGTGTGCGCCCTTTGCTTGGGGTAGGGTGTTCACCCTCAATCCCGACCCACCAGCCGGGATACCGCTACAGAAAGATCACCCCAACGATCTCGTTGGACCAGACGCAAAGCGAGTCCATTACCCGACAGGAAATCGGGTAGGAACGGATCGACGATTCCGGCAACCGCGAGCGATGCGGGGTCATCAGGCTCATCGGGCAAATCGCACGATTTGACCAGCAGCACTCCTGCGGCGCCGAGGGCGCGGGCCAGCCAGGCCGCGATCGTGTCGGACGTTACGCGCCAGTTGCGCGGCAGCCGCCGATCAGCGCTCATCAGGTAACTTGGCAGCCACACCGGCAAGCGGCCGCTGGCCCATGCGCGCTCGATCTGCGGCAACGTCGAACAGGCAATCGACCCGGCCTCGATTCCGCACAGCATGTGTCCGAACTGGTCCATCGCGACGATGGCCATCACGTGCGCCACCTCGTCACTGAATTGCCACAAACCCTGGGCAGCGCGTACCGCGTCGGCGAACGGTCCGCCGCCCGGAACTGCGACGAACCGCGCGATCCGGTTGCCCGCAAGTTCGCGCAGCCAATGCGCCAATGCCGGGTCGCCCGCAAGGCTTCCCCCCAGCTTGACGACGATGCACGGAACTTGCGCCGCCATCCTTACATGTCCCCTCGCTGCGCCAGCAGCGCGACGGCCACGGCCGGCGCGCAGACCGAGAGCGCCACCGGATCATCGATGCGCGATTCGAACAGGCTCGCGAACCCGACCACGGGCCGGTGCAGCTCGCGCGCCAGTTCCGGCACCAGGAAGGCGCCGCTGCCGGCGGCCACCATCGGGCCCGCTGGTGCGACGGCCGCGCGCAGCACGACCTGCTGCGCCGCGCGTCGTATGCGATCCAGCTGCGTGGCGCGGAACGATGCAGCCAGCCTCTGCCAGCTTTGCAGCGGCCGATCGCGTGCATCCAGTCCGATCATCCGCGCAAGACGCCGTGCGCTGGCTGGCGGTGTTTTTTCGGAACCGTCCGCGCTTGCGTGCTGATCGCAGCGCTCGTCGAGCTCCCCGGTCAGCCGGTACACGTCGGCCGTCGTCGCGAAGGATTCGGCCATCAGCGGAACGCGCAGCCCTTCGAACTCGATCGCGTCGGCAACCGCCATCAGCGCGGTGCGAACGACACCCGTGTAGACCAGCTCGCCGCTGACCAGACGCTCGAAATCGGTGCGTCCGGCCGTCTGGACGCGGCCGCCGCGCACCGCCACCAGATCGGTCGTGGTGGTTCCGATGTCGACCAGCAGCGCATCGGCGAGGTGCCCGGCAACCAGCTGCGCGGTGGCCAGCCAGTTGGCTGAAGCAACCTCGGACCAGCACCGAAGCGCCTGGTCCGGTTCGAGCAATCCACGCTCGCCCGCAAATACGCGCAGATGCCGCTGGCCGAAGCGCGCCTTCAGCGTTGCCACGATGCGCTGCACGCCTTCGCTGCGGTCGGCGAACAGGTCGGTCAGCTCGCCCGTCATCGTGGCCGCGTGGCGAGCGTCCGCAGCGCCGGCCGGCAGACCCGCCACGGCTTGCTCCAAGGCCTGTTCCAGCTGGTCCAGGCCCCGCCACAGCGCACACGGAACCTGCAGCGCGGCGACCGCCCGGCCGCGCGCGTCGAGCGCGGCGACTTTCACGTGCGCGCCGCCGAGGTCCCAGCCAACCTGTGCGACCTCAGCCGGTGGCATCGTCGTTCAGCGTCAATCTGACCTGATGATCCCGATGGCCGCGCCTGGGCGGCACGGGTCCTCCGGCGATGTCCGCCAGCACCCGTTGGGCCACGTTCAGTCCGAGCGCAGGTTTCAAGCCGGCGTAGGAACTGGTCAGACGAGGGTTCACTTCGATGACGAGCGGGCCGCAGGGGGTTCGCACCCAGTCGATTCCGAAGTAGCCGCGCAGCCCGGGCATCGCATCCGCGACCTGTCGCGCCAGCGCCGCCAGAGCGGCCGTGGCCGGCTCGCAATTGACGTCGATCGCCACCAGTTCCACCGCGCCGTCATGCAGCCGCAGCTGCTGCCGGTTCACGCTCAGCACGTCGACCCGGCCGGGCGCGCTCACCACGGACAGGCTCATCGCGTCGCCGTCGATCCACGGCTGCGCGATCAAAGCCTGTCCGTTCTCGGCCGGCGCCGCCGCTGCCGCGTTTTCCGCCTCCTGACGGCTGCCAAAAATGCGCACGCCAACGCAACCGGCGCCGTCGTCGGGCTTGAGGACCCACGGCCCGTCGATCGGCGGCCACGCTGCTCCCGGGCGAAGGCACGGAGCCACCGCGATGCCAGCTCGCGCCAGCTGGCGCGCGGTGGCGGACTTGCTGGTGGCCAGCGCGATGGCGTCCGGCCACGGGCCGAGCAGCACCCGCCCCGCCTCCAGCACTGCGCGCGCCGCGCGCTCCAGCTCGCCGCCGCTTTCGGGCGCAATCGGCCAGATCGCGTCGGATGCGGCAATTTCGTGCGCCAGCGCCCGCCGTGGCGACAGGCCCGGCGCGCGCCAGCACACCCGGGCTTGGCGCAGCCGCGCATCGGCCGGTGCCGCCAGGCGCACATCGCGCGCAAACGAGACCCGAACGCCCGGCAGCTCGACCAGATCGCCGATCAGCGCTGCCAGCATCAGGTCGCCTTCGCGCACAAGCTGGGCCGGCAGCGGCCGGCCGGCCAGTCCACCGCCGCAGATAAACTCGAATACGTGAATTCGCACGACGCTCCGGCTGACGGATCCTACGAGGTGATTCCGGTGATCGACCTGATGGGCGGCCAGGTCGTGCACGCCCGCTTTGGCGATCGCGCGCATTATCGGCCGATCCGCTCGCGCCTCTGCGCCTCGGCGCGCATTCAGGACGTTGTGCCCGCACTGCTCGGCTTGTTCGCGTTCCGGCGCCTTTATATCGCCGACCTGGACGCGCTGCTCGGCCGGGCCCGTCAGCTGTCGGCGCTCGACACCGTGCGGCAAATGGCCCCGGGGCTGCCGCTGTGGATCGATGCCGGCATCCGTGACGGCCAGGGCCTGGCCGCAATCGCCGAGCGCGGTACGCCCGTGGTGGCCACCGAAATGCTGACCGCGGCAGCCGCCGAGCGTCTGCTGGCGGCCTGCCCCACGGCGGTCCTGTCGGTCGATTTCCGGGGCGAACGCCTCGTCGGGGAGCCGGCGCTGCTGCAGCGGTTGCAGCACTGGCCCGCCGACGTGATCGCGATGAATCTTGCCCGGGTCGGCAGCGGCACGGGGCCGGACCTGAATCAGATCGCAGTGCTGCGCCGCGTGGCGCCGCGATCGCGCCTGTACGCGGCCGGAGGGGTGCGCAACGGACTGGACCTGCGGCGATGCCGCGAAGCCGGCGCCGCCGGCGTGCTGGTTGCCAGCGCGCTGCACGACGGCCGCATCGATCGGGCCGGGCTGGAGCAGGAGCTCAGGTGAGATCCATTCCGAATCGACGGTCATAGCGCGCCGTGACCGCGTCCATTGTCGTGATTTGCGGGGCGGTGTACCTCGGAATGATGCTGGGCGCCCTGCCGTTTCTGCAGCTGGATCGCACCGGAATCGCGCTGCTCGGCGCGATCGCCCTGGTCGGGATCGGCGCGCTCACTCCCGAGCAGGCGGCGCGATCGGTACATCTGCCGACACTGCTGCTGCTGTTTTCCTTCATGGTGATCGCGGCCCAGATGCGTCTGGGCGGCTTCTACGATTGGGTCACGCTGCGGCTGTCCGCACTGCCGCTCGAGCCGGCGTTGCTGCTCGCGGCCGTGATCGCGGTGGTCGCGCTGCTGTCGGCGGTGTTCAGCAACGATGTCGTCTGTCTTGCGATCGCACCAGCACTGGCCGACGCGTGCGCACGGCGCCGGCTCGACCCGGCGCCTTTTCTTCTTGCGCTCGCCTGCAGCGCCAACGTCGGCTCGGCCGCCACGCTGATCGGAAATCCCCAGAACATGTTGATCGGCCAGATGTTGAACGTGCCGTTCGGCCGGTACGCGCTCGAAGCCAGCGTTCCGGTGCTTGGCGGCCTGGTGGCGATCTGGGCGCTGATCGCATCGCAAGTGCGCGGGCGCTGGCACGTCGAGGCCGGCCCGGCGCCGCCGCCGGCCGCCGCGAACGGCGTGGCGCTGGACCGCTGGCAGACCGCCAAAGGGCTGGCCGTGGCCACCGCCCTGGTCGCGGTATTTCTGCTCACGTCCTGGCCGCGCGAAGTGGCGGCCCTGACAGGTGCCGGATTGCTCTTGATGAGCCGCCGGCTTCATTCGCGCGAGATGCTCGGGCAGGTCGACTGGGAGCTGCTGATCCTGTTCATCGGGCTATTCGTCGTCAATCGTGCCTTCGCGGACACGGGACTGGCACGAGACGCGGTGCAGTGGCTGGCGGATGCCGGCGTGCCGCTCGCCTCGCCGGCGCCGCTGTTCGGGGCCGCGTTCCTGCTGTCGAACATCGTTTCGAACGTGCCTGCCGTGATGCTGCTGCTGCCGATGGCCAGATCCGCGTCGGATGGGCCGTTGCTGGCCCTGGCCAGCACGTTGTCGGGCAATCTGCTCATCGTCGGCTCGATCGCCAACATCATCGTGGTCGCCGCCGCCAGCCGGCGCGGGATCCGGATCGATTGGCGCACGCACGCACGCACGGGCGTTCCGGTCACGCTGGTGACGCTGGCGATCACTGCCGCGTGGCTGGCCGCGCGCAGCTAGGCGACCACCTTACCACTCCTCCTTCTGCGGCTTGCTGTCGCCGATCTCGTAGTAGTCGCCCTTGTACTTGCAGAAAATGTGTTCCGTAATCGACACGCTGGTCGGGCCGTCCAGTGTGCCGGCAGTGCAGTAGATGTGTTCCGCGATCGGCAGGTCGGTCGGGGGACTGTCCAGGTTGCCCTCATTGATGCTGGCCCGAGCCTCGGCGGCCATCCTCCAGAACAGGGTCGACCCGCACACGCGGCAAAACCCGCGCTCGGCCTCGCGCGAGCTCCGATACCAGGCGAGCGCCGAATCGCGTTCGAGCTGGAAGGACTCGAGGGGCACCGAGGTGTGGGCCGCGTAGTGTCCGGTGTGGCGCCGGCACTGCGTGCAGTGGCAGGCGATCACATCAGCCAGCGGACCGGTCAGCCGATACCGGACCGCACCGCACAGACAACCACCCGTGAACTCCTGCATGGACCTCCCGCTTCGAAGAAAGCCCGGCGTTTCGGGCGAAACTGCACAAGGACCATGAACCCTAGTAGCAAATGCGACGCTTGTGAAGGCCGCGGGGAGATTTCATCGGCTGGGGGAGCACGAGGGGGCCGGCCGAGCCCCCTCGTTCTCTTCCTCTTGACTCTTTCGGCCGGAGGCCGGAAGAGGGGGGCGCAGACCCACCTCGAAGCTTATCCTCCGCTTTTCGGGCCCCGAAGCTGCCGCTCACCGCGGGAGGCGGGGCCCGCTAAGGGCCCGCTAGGATAAGCTTCGCGCCGATCGTGGATCTGGCATTCGTCACCGGTGCGTCGGGTTTTGTCGGGTCGGCCGTGGCGCGGGCGCTGCTTGCGGCCGGCTGGCGCGTGCGCGCGCTGGTGCGGCCGACCAGTCCGCGCTCCAACCTGGACCTGCAAGGGCTGCAGATCGTCGAAGGCGACATGCGCGACGAGCGCGCGGTCGCGCAGGCCGTAGCCGAGGCGCGTTACGTCTTTCACGTAGCCGCTGACTATCGCCTGTGGGCACCGGACCCGGGCGAAATCGTCCGCAACAACGTCGAGGGTACCCGCATCGTGTTGCGGGCGGCCCAGGCCGCAGGAGTCGAGCGGATCGTGTACACCAGCAGTGTGGCTACGCTGCGCCTGAATCCGGACGGCGCGCCGGCCGACGAGGCAGTGATGCTGACGCCGGACGACGCAATTGGAGCCTACAAGCGAAGCAAGGTGGCTGCCGAATCGCTGGCGCTGCAGATGGCGGCCGGCGACGGGCTTCCGCTTGTGATCGTGAATCCCTCGACGCCGATCGGTCCACGCGATGTGCGCCCGACACCGACCGGGCGCATCATCGTGGAGGCGGCGTCCGGACGCATGCCGGCTTTCGTGGACACCGGGCTGAACCTGGTGCACGTGGACGACGTTGCCGCCGGCCATCTTCTGGCGCTGACGCGTGGTCGCATCGGCCAGCGCTACATCCTCGGCGGCGAGAACGTCACGCTCGCGCGGATGCTCGAGATGATCGCCGGCCTGGTCGGTCGCGCCGCACCGCGCGTGCGCCTGCCGCGACGCGCGATCTATCCGATCGCATTCGTCTCCGAGCTGATCGCGCGCTTCACCGGTCGGGAGCCGTTCGCCACGCTGGACGGATTGCGAATGGCCAGGTACCGGATGTACTTCACCAGCGCCAAGGCGCATGCCGAGCTCGGCTATACGGCGCGTCCCTCGATCGAAGCCCTGAAGGACGCGGTCGCCTGGTTCCGGCAGGCCGGCATGATTCGATGAGCGCGAGCTTGCCGACCTCCGTCCTGGCGCTGTCGGCGCTGGCCGTCTGGCTCTACCTGCTGCTCGGTCGCGGCCGCTTCTGGCGCTGTGATGAACGGGACGACCGCGATCCGCCGGCGGGCGATCCGCTCCACTGGCCGGCCGTCGTGGCCGTGGTGCCGGCGCGCAACGAGGCCGACCTGATCGTGCGCTCGCTGGCTTCGCTGCTCGGACAGCGTTACCCGGGGCCGTTTTCGGTGATCCTGGTCGACGACAACAGCGACGACGGCACGCTTGCGGCGGCGCACGCACTGGCTGCCGGCGCGGCAGGCCGGCTTACGATCATTCAGGGCACCCGGCTTCCGGCCGGTTGGACCGGGAAGCTGTGGGCCGTGACCCAGGGCGTCGCGCATGCCGAGGCCTCGAACCCTCAACCCGGCTATCTTCTGCTGACAGACGCCGACATCGGATACGGGCCCGACGTGCTGCGCGGCCTGGTCCGGCGCGCCGAGGCGGGGGGACTGGCGATGGTTTCCCTGATGGCGAAGCTGCGCTGTCACAGCCTGGCCGAGCGCTCGCTGATCCCGGCTTTCATCTTCTTCTTTCAGATGCTGTACCCGTTCCGGTGGGTCAACGAGCGCGGCGCCAGGACCGCCGGGGCGGCGGGCGGCTGCATGCTGGTGCGGCGCGCCGCGCTGGCCAGGGCCGGCGGAATCGGATCGATCCGGGACGCCCTGATCGACGACTGTGCGCTCGCCGCGCGCTTGAAACAACACGGTCCGATCTGGCTCGGACTGACGGAGCAGGTCCAAAGCCTTCGCCCCTACCCGCTCTTCGGCGACATCCGGCGCATGGTGGCCCGCAGCGCCTACGCCCAGCTTCGGTTTTCTCCGTGGCTGCTGGCTGCGACGATCGCGGCACTGGCGCTCGCATACCTGGCGGCGCCGGCGATCGCGCTGTTCGGATCCGGGCTGGGCCGCTGGAGCGCGGCTGCTGCCTGGATTCTGATGGCGATCGCGTTCTGGCCCACGCTGCGCTTCTACCGGCTTTCGGCGCTGTGGGCCCCGGCATTGCCCGCCATCGCCGCCGTGTATCTGGGATTCACGCTCGACAGCGCGGTCCAGCACGCGCGGGGCCGCGGCGGCCTGTGGAAGGGCCGCGTGCAGGCGCTGCCGGCTGACGGAGCCTGACGACAAACCATCGGATGAAAACGTCCGAAGACTTCGGCACCGGCAAGACCCAGGAGAATTTCCCGGTCGCCTCGCGCCTGGTCGCGCCGAACCTGCGCGCGCCGATACTCGCCTACTATCGCTTCGCGCGGGCAGCCGACGACGTGGCCGACCACCCGGAGCTCAAGCCCGCAACGAAATTCGACCTGCTCGACGGCCTGCAGGCGACCCTGCTGGGCAGCACCGACCGTGATCCGGCCGCCCTGCCGCTGCGCGCCCAGCTGCGCGAGCGCGCCTTGTCGCCCGAGCACGCGCTGGACCTGCTCACCGCGTTCCGGATGGACGTCACCAAGCGCCGCTATCGGGACTGGGACGAGCTGATGCATTACTGCCGCTATTCGGCGATGCCGGTAGGCCGCTTCGTGCTGGAGGTGCACGGCGAGAGCCGCGCGACCTGGGACGCCAGCGATCCGTTGTGCTCGGCCTTGCAGGTCATCAATCACCTGCAGGACTGCAAGAAGGACTACCAGGCGCTGGACCGTGTCTATGTGCCGCTCGATGCGTTGGAGCGATACGGCCTGGGCGTGGAGGCGCTCGCCGCGCCGCGCGCGACGCCGCAACTGCAAGCCTGCCTGCAGTCGGTCGCGCAAAAGACACAATCCCTGCTGCCCCAGGGTGCGCAACTGCCGCACCTGGTCAAGGACCTGCGGCTGGGCATCGAGACGGCCGTGATCGCGGCGGTGGCGCGCAAGCTCGCCGGATGGCTGCTCGAGCGCGACCCGCTCAGCGAGCGGGTGCACCTGAGCCGGGTCGAAGCCCTGTGGCTGGCGGCCACGGCCGTGATCGCAGAGCTGCTGCGCCGGCGGGTCGGCGCGCCCAGCCGGGCCACGCACGGGGGCGGCGCGTGACGTCGCAGCAGGCCACTTCGGGACGGGCAAGCGCCGCGTCCGCTGCCAGGACCAGCTCGTTCTACACGGCGCTGCGGATCCTGCCGGAGTCGCAGCGCGAGGCGATGTACCAGGTTTACGCGTTTTGCCGTGCCGTCGACGACATCGCCGACGGCAATGAAGCACGCCCCGAACGGCTGGCCGAACTGGCCCGTTGGCGGCAGGATATCGCCAACCTGTATCACGGACGCGACACACCCGAGCGTCTGTTTAGCCTGCAATCGGTTATCCGGCGCTACGGCCTGGAACAGCAGGACTTCGACGCTATCATCGACGGCATGCTGATGGACGCTGAACGCGATATCCAGGCCCCGGACTGGGCCACGCTGGACCTGTACTGCGACCGTGTTGCAAGCGCGGTCGGACGCCTCTCGGTGCGGGTCTTCGAGGTGCCGCAACCGCAGGCGGTTCCGCTGGCGCACCACCTGGGCCGGGCGCTGCAGCTGACCAACATCCTGCGCGACCTTGACGAGGACGCCGCGATCGGCCGCCTTTATCTTCCGCGCGAGGCGCTGGCCGCCGCCGGAATCACCGGCAGCGAGCCGCGCGCCGTGGTGATGCATCCGAAGCTCGCCCAGGCCTGCGCACCGCTGCTTGAACGTGCGCGCGGGCATTTTGCCCAGGCCGCACGCGTGATGGATTCATGCCGGCGGGCCCTGGTGCGCTCGCCCCGCCTGATGGCATCGGTGTATTCGGACATCCTGGACCGGATCGAGCGGCGGGGGTTCGCACCTCCACGTGAGCGCGTCAGCCTGGGCAAGGTGCGCCTGCTGCTGACCGTGCTGCGCCACGGGGTGCTCTGATGGCGAACAACCCGGTCCGCGAGGTCGGAGCCAAGCTGGTGCGCCTGTCGCGCGCAGTCACACGCATGCGCGCATCGGCCCAGATCGAGGACTTGCGCGGCTCGGCGCAATCCAACGTGCTCAGGATGTCGGCACGCCTGAACGAGCCGAAGCCCGGTTCGGCTTGGAGTGGGGTGGCTCCGTGCTCGCTGCAGCGGGCGATCGACCAGGCGACCCGCGCCTTGCTCGATCAGCAACGCCCCGATGGGCATTTCGTGTTCGAACTCGAAGCCGACGCGACGATTCCGGCCGAATACGTGCTGCTGGTGCACTGGCTGGGCGAGACGCCCGACCTGCAGTTGGAGCGTCGCATTGCCGCCCATCTGCGCCGCACCCAGGGCGATCAGGGCGGCTGGCCGCTGTTCGAAGGCGGGCGCCCGAACGTCTCGGCCAGCGTGAAGGCCTATTTCGCGCTGAAGATGATCGGCGACGATCCGGACGCGCCGCACATGGCACGCGCGCGCGACGCGATCCTTGCGTACGGCGGCGCGGCCTGCTGCAATGTATTTACGCGCTCGCTGCTGGCGCTCTACGGGCAGATACCCTGGCGCAGCGTGCCGGTGATGCCGGTAGAGATCCTGCTCCTTCCTCACTGGTTTCCGTTTCACATCGCCAAGGTCTCTTACTGGGCCCGCACCGTGCTGGTGCCGCTGACCGTGCTCAATGCGCTGCGGCCACTGGCGCGCAATCCGAGACAGGTGGGCGTGGCGGAACTGTTTTGCACGCCGCCCGAGCAGGTGCGCCGGTGGCCCAAGGGGGAACATCATCGTTTCCCCTGGAGCCAGGTGTTCTATGCGATCGACCGTGTGCTGCAGGCGGTCGAGCCGCATTTCCCGGCCGGACCGCGCGGGCGCGCGATCCGCAAGGCGGTGCATTTCACGACCGAGCGACTGAACGGCGTCGACGGGCTGGGCGCGATTTTTCCGGCCATGGCCAACTCGGTGATGATGTTCGACGCGCTGGGCTATCGGCCCGACCACCCCGACCGCGCCTGCGCACGCCGTTCGATCGACCGCCTGCTGATCGTCAAGGAAGACGAGGCCTACTGTCAGCCGTGCGTGTCGCCCGTCTGGGACACCGCGCTGGCAGCGCACGCTCTGCTGGAGGTCGGCGGCGACGAAGCCCCCGCGCAGGCCATGCGAGCGCTGCAGTGGCTGTTGCCACGACAGGTGCTCGACACCGTCGGCGACTGGGCCATGACCCGCCCCGGCGTGCGGCCCGGCGGATGGGCCTTTCAATACAACAATCCCCACTATCCCGACATCGACGACACCGCGGTGGTGCTGATGGCGATGGACCGCGCGATACGCCAGGCGCGGCGGCCTGGCGGCGTCGACTTCGACGAGTCGATCGCACGCGGCGTGGAATGGGTTCTCGGGGTGCAGAGTCGCAACGGTGGATTCGGCGCCTTCGACGCCGACAACGACTGCGAGTATCTGAACCACATACCGTTCTCGGACCATGGCGCGCTGCTCGATCCACCGACGGCCGACGTGACCGCACGCTGCGTATCGATGCTGGCGCAACTTGCGCCGGGCGCCGGCCGGGCGCGGGCGCTACGCCGCGCGCTGAGGTTCCTGCGGCGTACGCAGGAACCCGACGGCAGCTGGTACGGCCGCTGGGGGATGAACTATATCTACGGCACCTGGTCGGCCCTGTGCGCTCTGAACGCCGCTGGCGTCGGACACGACGCACCCGAGGTCCAGCAAGCGGCGCGTTGGCTCGAGTCGATCCAGAACCCGGATTTCGGCTGGGGCGAAGACGGCACCAGCTACAAACTGGATTACCGCGGGTACGAGCCGGCACCCAGCACTGCGTCGCAAACAGCCTGGGCACTGCTGGGGCTGATGGCAGCCGGCCGCGTCGATGGCCCGTCGGTGGAGCGTGGTATCCGCTACCTTCAGCGCACGCAGGGCGCCGACGGCTTGTGGGCCGAGACGCGCTTCACCGCAACCGGCTTTCCGCGCGTGTTCTACTTGCGCTACCACGGATACTCGAAGTTCTTTCCGTTGTGGGCGCTGGCCCGCTACCGCAACCTGAAATCGGCCGGGTCCAGCTCGACCCCTATGGGGATGTGACTCGGGGCTTTCTGGTGGTCGTCACCGGACTGCTGGCCGAGGCGCGGCTGGCGCAGCAGCCCGGCGGACGTGCGATCGCCAGCGGCGGCGACCCGGGCCGCCTGGAGGCGGAGCTGGACCTCGCTTTGTCCAGAGGTGCGGCGGCGGTTCTCAGCTTCGGCGTGTCCGCCGGCCTGCAACCGGGCCGGCCGCCCGGAACGCTCGTGATCCCCGTCGAAATCATCGGCGGATCCGCGCATTACCAGACCGACCCGAGGTGGAGCGAGCAGATGCGCTCGCTGCTGGGCAGCGCGGATCGTGGTCCGCTGGCCGGCGTCGATTCCCCGCTGGTTCGCTCGATCGACAAGGCCAGCCTGCATTCGGCCACCGGCGCGGTCGCAGCCGATATGGAGTCGCACTTGGCGGCGCGCTGGGCCCGGCGCGCCGGGCGGCCGTTCGCCGCGCTGCGAGTGATCTCGGATCCGGCGGAACGCAGTCTGCCGCCCGCCGCTGCGATTGGAATGCGTTCGGACGGGCGGATCAACGTGACCGCAGTGGTCGGATCGCTCGTCAGAAATCCGCGCCAGTTGTCCGATCTGGCCGGCGTTGCGAACGATGTACGGGTTGCGATGCAGGTGCTGAGGCATTGCCGCAGCGCATTGGGGCCCGATTTGGGCTGGACTTCCGGCTGATGCCCGCGCCGGAGCTGCCGCAGGGCGCCTGCCGCAATTGCGGCGCGCCGGCCAATTTAAACTTCTGTCCGCAATGCGGGCAGGCGACCCGGCTGCACCCGCCCTCCGTGCTGGAGTTCGTGCACGAGGTCGTTTCCCACTATGTCGCCGCGGAGGGCAAGCTGTGGCGCACGCTCGCGCTGCTCGCGCTCCAGCCAGGACGTCTGACGGTCGAGTACCTGTCCGGACGACGCCAGCGCTATATCGTTCCGCTGCGACTCTACCTGACGGCGAGCTTCCTGTTTTTCGCGGTGGCGCAGCTGGGCAGCCACGCGGCGCGCATCGAGGTCGTCCGCCTGGGGTCGGCGCCCGGCGCTACGGCGGGCAGGCCCGCCGAACCGCCGCCAGCCCCAAAGACGGGCTCGCCCTCCGTAGCGCCGCCAGGCGCGAAGGAGGGGGGCGCGCCGGAGACGAACGAGGACGCGGCTGTCGCCGTTTTGAGCGAAAAGGACGTCGCCGCGGCGCTCGAGCGGGAGCACTTTGCCGACTGCCTGCAACCGGGCTCGCAGTGCTCGTGGTGGAAGCGCCGGGTCGCACCGGGGATGGTCAGGCTGCAGCGCGATCCGCAGGGCGTGATCGAGCGATTCACCGAGCGCTGGCGGCACAGCCTGTCGTACGCGATGTTCTGCCTGCTGCCGATCTTCGCGTCGCTGCTGGCGCTGGCCTACCGCAACCGCCACTTGAACTACGGCGAACATCTGGTCTTTGCGTTGCACGTCCACAGCTTCTGGTTCCTGCTCGCGCTGGCAACCGGGCTGCTGCCCGAGTCGGTCGGCGCCTGGTTCCCGGCCATCGCCGCCATCTACGGGACGTGGGCGCTGCACCGCGTGTACCGCGGTCGCTGGTGGACCACGGTGCTGCGTGCCTTCGCTGTCACGACGAGCTACTCGCTCATCATGGGCGTCGGTGCCGCCGCGCTGTCGATCGGCCTGCTCGCGACGTGAGCCGCACGGGTCCTAGGTCTAGGGTTGCAGCGCGCGGAACGGTTTCAACAGCCTCACTTCGAACTGCGGAAACGGTATCTCGATGCCGCGGCGGCGCATCGCCTCGACGATGTTCAGGTTCAACTCGCCTTCGACCACCCCGTAGTCGCCGACCGCGACCCAGGGCCTGGCGGCGATCTGCACGGCCGAGTCGCCCAAGGCCCTGATCTGCACGGCCGGCGCGGGATCGGCCAGCACGCGGGGGTTGGCACGCACGAGCTCGGCGACGGTGGCCAGCGCGGCTTTCAGGTCCGCCCCGTAGGCGACGCCGACAGCGACCTCGGTCTGCCGTATCCGGCCGTAGTTGTGCAGGATTTCGCCGATGATCTTGCGGTTCGGGATCACGACGCGCGAGCGGTCCGAGTGGATCAGGATCGTGTTGAACAGCGTGATCGACTCGACGGTGCCCTCCACCCCGATGATCGCGACGAATTCGCCGACGCGGTAAGGGCGCGTGAATATGATCGTCAGGCCGGCCATCACATTGCTCAGAACCCCCTGGGTGGCCAGCGCCAGGCCCGCGCCGACGACTCCGAGGCCGGCGATCAGCGGCAGCAGCTCCACGCCGAGGTTCTGCAGCGCCAGGATCGCAAACAAGCCCAGCACCAGCACGCGCACCATCCTGACCAGCAACAGCCGTAGCGGCGGCTCGAGGGCGAAGCCGTGCAACGCCCGGTCGGTCGCCCGACCTACCCAGCGACCGGCCACCAGGCCCGCCGCCAGGATCACAATCGCGACCAGCGCCTTCGGGCCGAAGCGCAGCGCCATATCGGTGAGCACGCTCTGCACGTGGCCAAGTGATTTCAATTCGCTGTCCATCCGGCTCCCCCTCCGTTCGATCCGGCCGGCGATCGGTTACCGCCGTGTCCGCAAGTCGGATCATTGCGCAAACCGGACCGCGGGGCGCCGGGGCCCAGGCGACCGGGTCGACTGCGGTCGCGGCCGCCCGGAGTACGCTTCGGGTTTTCTCCGAAGTACCGGCCGCGCGTGGAGTTCAAGGACTACTACGAAACCCTGGGCGTGCCTCGCGACGCCAGCGCCGATCAGATCAAGAAGGCGTATCGCAAGCTTGCACGCAAGTACCACCCGGACGTCAGCAAGGAGCCCAACGCCGAGCTGCGGATGAAGGAAATCAACGAGGCGAACGCCGTGCTGTCCGATCCCGAGAAGCGCGCCGCCTACGACGCGCTCGGCTCAGGGCATGCAGCAGGCGAGGATTTTCGGCCGCCCCCGAACTGGGATGCCGGCTTCGAGTTTTCGGGGCGCGGGTTTTCGGACGCCGGCGCCAGGGACTTCTCCGATTTCTTCTCCGAACTGTTCGGGCGCATGGGTTCGGCCCGCCACGAGGGCGAACACCGTGGAGCCAGGGGGCGCGGTGAGGACCACCACGCCAAGATCCTGCTGGACATCGAGGACGCCTGGCGCGGCTCGCAACAGAGGATCAGCCTGCGGGTTCCGAAACTCGACGAGCGCGGCCGCGTCACGTTGGAGACGCGCACGCTGGAGGTGCATATCCCGCCCGGCGTGCGCGAAGGCCAGCTGATCCGGCTGGCCGGTCAGGGGTCGCCCGGGTCCGAACAGGGTGGCCCTGGCGACCTGTATCTGGAAGTGCATTTCAAGCCGCACCCGCGCTTTCGGATCGACGGACGCGACCTGCTGATGCAGCTGCCGGTCGCGCCTTGGGAGGCCGCGCTCGGCGCCGTGGTCCCCGTCGAGCTGCCCGACGGCAAGCCCCTGAAGATACGGATTCCGCCGGGCGCTCAAACCGGAGGCCAGCTGGTCGCGCGCGGCAAGGGCCTGCCCGGCGACCCTCCCGGCGATCTGATACTGAACCTGCGCGTCGTGCTGCCGCCGGCCGATACGCCGCGCGCCAAGGAACTCTACGAAAGCATGGCGCGCGAACTCAAATTCGATCCGCGCGCCTCCAGCGGAGCCTGAGCCGATGCACGATCGACAGGTCTTGATCGGGGCGCTGCTGGAAGACGCGTGCCTGACGCTGGAGCAACTTTGCAGCGCCTGCGCGGTCAGCCCCGAATGGGTGGCCAGCCATGTCTCGGAAGGGCGGGTTCGGCCCACGGGCGATCGCCCGTCGCAATGGCGCTTCGGCAGTCGCGATCTGTGGCGGGTACGCCAGATCCGGCACTTCGAAATCGCTTTCGACGCGGAGCCGGAGCTGGCCGCGCTGGTCGCCGATCTGCTCGAAGAGCTCGACAACCTGCGCGCCCAGTTGCGGCGAATCGGGCCGGGCTGACCGCTGCCGCTATCGGCCGCCCGACACGTCGACGACCGCACCGGTCGTGTAAGAGGCGTCCTCCGACAGCAACCAGAGGACGGCCCTGGCGACCTCCTCCGGGGTGCCGCCGCGCTTCATCGGGATCGAACCTCCTGTTCGACCGCCACGTCCGCGCGAAACGCGGTGGCGATCGCCCCCGTCCGGGTCATGGAGGCCACGACGGCGGCGGCGGCGTCCTGGTTGTTCAAATAGTTCACGCACACGGCATATCCGTCCGCAGCGGCAAGACGCGCGATCGCTGCCCCGATTCCTCGGCTGGCGCCGGTAACAATCAGCACTTTCTGCATACCGACCTCGAAAATTAGGGCCTTAATCGACCCGTCCCATAAAGGGCGGCGTTGCTGCGCCGATTTAAAGGAAAGATCACCTGGATTGTGTCCAGGCAGGCGGAGCAATAAGGATATCGGCCGCGCCCGGGACGACGGGCCGACCAGTGACAGTACCCATTGACCGCCCCTGAACCGCTGTGTTGAGGCACGCGCGTCAGGGCCGGAGCCGATTGAAGAGGATGCAAATGAAGTGGTTGTGGCGCCTTAAGAAAACCGTCGCAAGATCGCCGGCGACCGGCAGGCTGTGAACCCATAGGTCCGCCCCGATGAACGAAGCCCGGATCGTTGCCGCGACGGCACCGGCCTGCGAAGTGGGCGCGGGCGGTATCCGGCAACGCTTCTTTCCCGACTACAACGCGCGGGCAACGCTCTATTGGGCGGTGCTGGTGACCGGCGGGCTGGCGGCCGTCGCCTTTTCCGCGGTTCGGGTGTCGGCGCTTCCGCCGACGGACATCTGGCAGGTGCTGGCCATCGGACTGATCGCTGCGGTGGTCGGGATGTTTCCGCTGCATCCGCCGAAGACCAAGATCTCGATTGCCGCCGGCGACATATTCATCTTTCTGCTGCTTCTGCTGCACGGAACCGAGTCCGCCGTCCTTGCCGCCGCGATGGAGTCCATCGTGTGCGTCTGGCGCACCTCGAGGCGGTGGTCCAGCCGTATCGCCAGTCCGGCGGCAACCGCGATCGCGATACTGACTTGCGGCTACGGCTTCGAGGGGGCGGTTGCCTGGCTGGCGCGCGCGGGCGTCGCCGGCGACGGCGTGATGTTCGCCGCGGTGATGCTGTTCGCCGTCAGCTATTTCATCGTCAGTCCGTCGCTGATCGCCCTGGTCATCTATCTGAAGTCCCAGCAGTGGCCGAGCCCGCTCGAATGGCTGAAGAGCTTCGGCTGGCTCGGGTTGAGCTACGCGATCAGCGCGTCGGTGGCGGCCATCTTGCACCTCGCCTTCCGGCAGTTCGGCGTATCGACGCTGATCTTCGCGGTGCCGATGATCGCGATGTTTCTGACCACGCTGCATTACTACTTCGCCCAGCAGGAAGCGACCGAGCGCGAGGCTGCCGAACGGTCCAATCGGGAGCGAGCCGAGGCTGCGCAGCGCGAGGCCGCGCAGCAGGCCCATTACCTGCACGAGCTCGAACGCAGCGAAAAGCGCTTCCAGAGCGCCTTCACGCACGCCGCCATCGGGATGGGTCTTGTGTCGGTCGACGGCCGCCTGCTGCGAGCCAATCACGCGCTGTGCACGCTGCTGCAGTGCCCGGCCGAGGCAATCTACGGCAGGCCGTTCAGCGAATTCCTGGCACCGGACGACGCCGACACGCTCAGCGCGCATCTGGAGCGTGTATCGAAGCGCCAACTGGACGCTCCGATGCTCGAATTGCGCTGCCGGCCGCGCAAGGACACCGAGCTGTGGATCCTTCTGCACTGCGCGATCTTCGCCGACGCCGGCGACTCCGAGGCCTGCCTGATCTTCCAGGTGCAGGACATCACCGATCGCCGCCTCGCCGAAAGCAGGCTGCAGTACATCGCCTATCACGACAGCCTGACGCACCTGGCGAACCGCAACCGCTTCTACGAATGCCTGACGCTGGCGATCGAAACGTATCGGCGGGACCCGTCCCAGCAGTTCTCGGTGATGTACTTGGATTTCGACCGGTTCAAGCGCATCAACGACAGCATGGGGCACGGGGCCGGCGACAAGTTCCTGGTGCGCGCCGCGCGCCGCATCAAGCAGGTCGTGCGTCCGTCCGACGTGGTGGCCCGCCTGGGCGGCGACGAGTTCGCGATCCTGAGCGAGCTGCGCGGCAGCACGCATCACGCGGTCGTGATGGCGGAGCGGCTGCAGGAAGCGCTGCGCGAGCCGTTCCGGATCGCGGGCACCGAGATCAGCGGCAGCGCCAGCATCGGCATCACGTTCAGCGATCGCGACTACGAGACGCCGGAGGAGGTGATGCGGGACGCCGACCTCGCCATGTACAAGGCGAAGAGCAAGGGCAGAGCGTGCTATGCGCTGTTCGACGCCAGCCTGCACGAGCTGGCGTCCGAACGACTGCAGCTCGAAAGCGAGCTGCAGCAGGCGCTGGCGTCCGACCAGCTGTCGCTGGCCTTCCAGCCGTTGTACAGCATCGAGCCGCGCCGGCTGGTCGGCTTCGAGGCGCTGATGCGCTGGGACCACCCCCAGCGCGGCCCGGTCAGCCCGGGAACCTTCATTCCGGTGGCCGAGGAGTCCACGCTGATCAACCAGCTGACGCATTGGGCGATCCGGCGCGTCTGCCACCAGCTGCGCGCGTGGCACCAGCAGTACCCGGCCTCGCGCGAGCTGGGCGTGCACGTCAATGTCTCCGGCAAAGACCTGACCGGGCCGCAGTTCGCCGCTTTCGTGCGCGAGTCGCTGCGCGAGGCCGCAGTGCCGCCGTCGTGCCTGACCCTGGAGATCACCGAAAGCACGCTGATGCAGAAGCTCGAGAGCGTGGTCGGCACGCTCAAGGAGCTGCGCGAGCTGGGCGTGGGTCTGAGCGTGGACGACTTCGGAACCGGCTATTCGTCCCTGAGCTACCTTTCCGCGCTGCCGATCACAAGCCTGAAGATCGACCGCTCGTTCGTGCGCCAGATCGGCGACACGAAGGAAAGCGGCGAGATCGTCCGCGCGATCGTGCGTATGGGCGAGGCCCTGGGCAAGAACGTGATCGCCGAGGGTGTCGAGACCAAGGCCCAGCTCGACCGCCTGCAGCAGCTGCAGTGCGCCTGCGCCCAGGGCTTCCTGCTGTCGCGGCCGCTGACCGTGGCGCAGGCCGGCAGTTTGCTCGACACGCTCGCCACCCCGGTCAGGTGGGTGGCCGCGGCGGCTTAAAAGTAAAGCGGAACCAGTCCAAGCGCTGCCAGCGCGCCCAGCAGGAGCAGGCTCTGCCGCCCGGTCTGCCCGCGGGCGAAATACCAGGCGTAGCCCGCCTTGGCGGCATTGTTGCCGGCCGCCGCGATCAGGATCGCCGACGCCGCCACGTGCGTCGGAGTCGTTGTCCCTGCCGCCTGTGTCATGCCCATGATGAAGGGGTCGACGTCGGTGACACCCATGATGGCCGCGAGCGAGTAGACGCCGGAGTCGCCCAGGTACTCGATGGCAAGCTGGGTGGCGACCAGCATGGACAGAAAGAGCAGCGCGAAGAAAAACGCAGCGTTCAACTCGAGCGGGTTGCTCGGTGCGGGCCCTTTGACCGCCCCCTCGGGGATCGACCCGTCCCGGCGCGACCAGAACCAGCCTGCAGCGACCGCCACCAGACCCAGCACGAGGAACGTTGGCGCCAGCGCGACCATCAGGTCCCGGTTGAAAATGGCCAGCAGCGCGGCCAGCCTCAGGTACATCATTCCGGATGCAATCAGGATGGCGCCGGCGAACAGGCAGGGACGCTGTTCGCCCGAGGCCCGCTTGGCCAGCACGACCGTCGTCACGGTCGACGAATAGGCGCCGCCCAGCGCCGCGGCCAGCAGGATGCCGCCTTCGCCCCGGGTCCATCTCTGCAGCACGTAGCTGGCGTACGAAACGCCGCTGACGGCGACCACCACCAGCCAGGTCTTGAAGGGGTTGATGTGGAACGGGGTGAAGCTGTCGTTCGGCAGGACCGGCAGGATGACCGCGGTCAGCAGAAGAAACTTCGTGAACGTGAAAATGTCGTCCGGCGCAATGCGTCTGGTCAGCCCCTCCAGCGCGTCTTTCATCTGAAGCAGCAGCATCGTTGCCACGCCGATCGTCGTGGCGATCCATAAATAGCGGTGAAACACGAGCGCGCCGACCACGTAGGTGATCAGGCCCGCCATTTCGGATGTGACGCCCGGCAATCCGCCGGAGGACAGCTTGTGCGAGTACGACAGCAGAAGGAACGCCCCCACCACGACGAACCCGACCGCCTCCGGCAGCGCCGCGCCGCCGGACAGGAACGCGATCGCATAGGCGATCAGTCCGATCAGCGGAAACGTGCGCACGCCCCCGAACGCGTACTGTTGGGCCGCAGCCTTGTGCTCCTCCCGCTCCAGGCCGATCAGAAACGACAGGAACAGCACGAGCGTGATGTTGACCGCGTCCGGCGGAACCCACTCGCTCAGGCCCGCGGGCATGATGGCCGGCCTGCGCTCACGCTATTGCGGCAATTTCATCTGCGCCAGCAGGGCGCCGAATCGCGGGTCGGCCTGCAGCCCGCGGAACAGGTAGTCGACCTTGACCATCGTCAGCCCGAGCTCGCGTTGCCGGCGGGCCCGCTCGAGCCATTCGAAGGCCGTTTCGGTCTTCCCCTCGTATGCAAACACCTGCGCAATGCCGTACGAGTTCAAGTCGGCGTACTTGTCGATCAGCGCCTTGAGCGCCGCGTCGGCCTCGGCCAGACGTCCCAGCGCCCAGTAGGCAAACGGCAGGCAACCGGCGCGTGCCACCTGGTCACTTTCCTTCTGCATTTCCTCCAGGGCGAGCTCCGGCTGCCCGCGCGCCAGCAGCAGCTGTCCCAGATTGCAGTGGCCGCCCGTATAGGACGGGTCCAGCGCCAGCGCCCTGCGCAGGGCGCGTTCGGCGTCCGCGGGCCGCCCAGCGTCCAGATACAGGCTCGCGAGGTCGTCGAGCATCAACGCGTTGAGCGGATCGGCCTCGACATTGCGGCGCTTCATTTCAATGGCCTCGTCGATGCGCCCGAACGCCAGCGCGACCACCGTCAGCGCTGATAAAGCGTCGGCATCGGACGGATCGAGCTCGCGCGCCTTTTTGAATTCGGCCTGGCCGGCCTCCCGGTTCAAGTCGTAATCCCAGTACACATAGCCCAGCATCCGGTGCGCAAGCGGTTGATCCGGATCGATCGCCAGGGCATGCTCGATTGCATCGCGGGCGTTGCGGTACGCGTTCTCGACCGTGTCCCACTGCCAGTTGCCCTGGCGAACGTAGGCGCGCGCCAGCTCGGCCCAGGCGCGCGCATATTGCGGATCCAGCCTGACCGCTTCGCGGTAGGCCGCCACGGATTTTTTCAGATCTTCCTGGGTCGCGCGCTGATAGAAGTACCATCCCTGCAGAAACGCGTTGTACGCCTCGAGGTTCCGCTCCGAAGCGCGGTTGGGCGGCGGATCGCCACTGAGGGTCGCCTGCAAGGCGTTGACGACCGTGCTGCAGATGTCGTCCTGCACCCGGAACACATCGGTCAGATCGCGCTCGTAGGTCTGGGACCACAGATGCGAGCCGTCGGATCCCTTGATCAACTGGGCGGTCACCCGGATCGTCGATCCGGCCTTGCGGACGCTGCCCTCCAGGACACTGGCCACACCCAGCCTGCGCGCGATCGCGCGCACGTCTTCGTTGCGCCCCTTGAACTGAAACGACGACGTCCTGGCGATCACGCGCAGGTCGCCGGTGCGCGCCAGGCGGTCGATCAGCTCCTCCGACAGGCCGTCCGAGAAATACTCCTGGTTGTGCGCCTCGCTCAGATCGACGAACGGCAGCACGGCGATCGATTTATCCGATGCCCGCACGGCGGCCGCCATGGTGCTGCCGAGGCCGTCGGCGCGGGGCCGGGAGTCGCTTAGCCAGGCTTTGCCGCCGATCACCATCAGCGCGATTGCCGCCGCGATCGAGGCGGCGATCGCGGCGGCGGCGGGTCGGTGACGCAACACCAGCTTGCCGATCCGGTAAGTCAGCAGGTTCGGCCGGGCCTCAACCGGGTCGCCGCTCAGGTAGCGCTGCAGGTCGTCGGCGAACGCGCTGGCGCTGGGGTAGCGGTCCTGCGGCTCCCTGGCGGCCGCTTTCAGCACGATCGCATCCAGGTCGCCGCGCAGGGCGCGCATCAGCGATTCCTGGTTGCTGGAGCGAGCCGCCGCGGCCGACGCATGCACCTGGGCGCTGGGCTTGCGCACATGCGCAGCGCGGATCGCCAGCTCGAGCGGCAGGCTCGACGGCTCGGACTTGATATGGTACGGGCGGTTTCCCACCAGCAGCTCGTAAAGCACGACCCCGAGGGCGTAGATATCGCTCGCGGGACCGACCGGTTCGCTCATCAACTGCTCCGGGCTGGAGTAATCGGGCGTCAACACGCGCCCGTAGACCCGTGTCAGATCGGTCCGATCGGCTTCTGCCCCATCGGCCAGCAGCTTGGCGACCCCGAAGTCCAGCAGGCGAACCTGCCCGGACTGGGTGACCAAAATGTTAGAGGGTTTCAGATCGCGGTGAACGACCTGGCAGCCGTGCGCGTATTGCACGGCGTCCAGAACCTGCAGGAACAGCTTCAAACGCTCGCGCAGGCTGTACCGCTGGGCGTCACACCAGGTCGTCAGCGGCTGACCTTCGACATATTCCATCGCCAGGTAGGGCAGGCCGTTGGCGGCCAGACCGGCGTCGTACAGGCGCGCGATATTCGGGTGCTCGAGCTGGGCCAGGATGTCGCGCTCGCGCGCAAAGCGCTCCGCCAGGTCGCGCCGCAGGTGCGACAGCAGAGGAAGCTTCAGCGCAACCTCGCGCCGGAAGGCGCCGTCTGCGCGTTGTGCCAGCCAGACCACTGCCATGCCGCCGAGACCGAGCTCGCGCACCAGCTGGTACGGGCCGATCCGCTGGCCGGCCTGCAATCCCGAGGTGGAAACCGTGGGCGCCTCGGCCCCGGGGCCGATCCCCGGGAGCGTCCCGAAGAATCGGCTCGTGGAGGTCGCATCGTCGTCGGACAGCAGGGCCTGCCGCAGCGCAGGCAACAGCGCCTGGTGCTCCGGCGACACGTTCTCAAGCCAGTGCCGGCGCCCCTCCGTGGTGAGCGGCAGCGCCTGGTCGAGCAGGCGGCTGAGCAGCGCGATCTGGTCCGCTTTAAGTCCCATCCCAAGATTCCGCGACTCAAGTCCTTACGCCTAAGGCGCAAGCCGATGCCCGAAACCGACATCCGACCCCGACAGTTTGGACTCTTTGTGACTTCAGTGCGGTCGCTTGCTCGACTCGTCCGGTCGCCAGCGCTGGAAAGCGGCCGCCGCGTGGGCCGCGAGCTGTTGCATGGCCGGCTGGACCGCGGGGACCCATTCGCTCCGGTACTGGACGGCCAGCTCGATCGAGCCCGCGATCAAGGTCACCACCGTGGCAGTGGCGAACGGGTGACGCTCGAGAAGCCTGCCGAACCTCGCGTGAAGCCGATCGGAGCCGGCCTCGACAGGAGCGCCGGCCAGGTAACGTCGCACATCATCGGCAAAGGACCTGGCGCTGCCGTAGCGGTCCCTGGGGTGCCTTGCCAGGGCTTTGAGCACCATGGCGTCCACGTCGCCGCGCAGGCGCCGGGCCAGCTTGTCCCGCGTCGTGGCGCGTGCTACGGCCGCGGTGGACTGCACCTGGGTGCTGGGCTTGCGAACCTGTGCATCCTTGAGCGCGTGCTCGAGCAACGCCGGTGCGGAGGCCGGCTTGATCCGATAAGGACGGTCTCCCACCAGCAGTTCGTACAGCACGATACCCAGCGCGTAGATATCGCTGGCCGGACTGATCGCGCCGCCCTTCAGCTGCTCCGGGCTGGCGTAATCCGGTGTCAGCATGCGCCCGTACAGCTGGGTGAGGTCGGTGCGAACGACATCGCCTCCGTCGGCCAGCATCTTGGCCACGCCGAAATCGAGCAGCCGCACCTGCCCCCAGTCCGTCACCAGCAGATTGGAGGGCTTCAGGTCCCGATGAACGACCTGCCGGCCGTGCGCGTACTGCACGGCGTCCAGGACCTGCAGGAACAGTTCCAGACGCTCATGCAAGCCCATCCGATGCTCGTCGCACCACGACGTCAGCGGCTTGCCTTCCACATATTCCAGCGCCAGGTATGGCAGTCCGTCTTCCGATACGCCAGCGTCGTACATCCGGGCGATATTCGGATGTTCGAGCTGGGACAGGATGAGACACTCGCGCTCGAAGCGCCCGGCCAGGTCACGCCTCAGGCGCGAGAGCAACGGCAGCTTCAGGGCGACCGCCCGCGCCGAATCGACTTGCGCGCGTGCCAGCCACACCACGGCCATGCCGCCCGCGCCCAGCTCGCGTATCAATTGATACGGGCCGATCCGTTGCCCGGCTCGCAGTCCCGAAGCCGTGACGGTGGCCGCTTTGGAAGAGGTCCCCAGGGTCGGCAGCTGTGCCAGCAATGCGAGGCTCGAGCGTGGATCGTCCGACAGCAGTGCCTGACGCAAGGCAGGCACCAGGGGCCGATATTCAGGGGACAGATTTCGAAGCCAACGCTTGCGCGCATCCCGATCGAGCGGCAACGCTTCTTCCACCAGCTGGCCCAGCTGCTCGATCTGGTCTCCGGTCAACACCATCTGACGGTTCCGCGATCCAGCCCCTGCACCTGCCACGCAGGGCAACCATTGAGACCGGGATTTCGACGTGAAGAGTTTGACCTGATGTAGCCGTCGCTGGCAACAAAGGCCGGACCGAGCGAGTGACTAATCGGGCACGAGGCGCTTTCGGGCGGTCGAGCTCGCTAGGTTCTCGAAAGCGCTTGCAGCTTTTCAGCCACGTGCCCCGAAAACACGTATTCGGCCGGCCGCTGCCTGGTCAGCGGGATATCGGGGGCCATTGCGCCTTCGGTGCGCACACCCGTCAGCGCCACGCGCACCAGCTTCCACGGGCTGCGGATGGCATCGGAAACCGCGGTGGCTTCGAATCCGGAATGCACCATGCAGTCGGCGCACTTCTCGTAATTGCCGACCCCATAGCGGTCCCAGTCGGTGTTCTCCATCAGCTCTTTGAAGGTCCTGGTGTAACCCTCGCCCAGCAGGTAGCAGGGCCGCTGCCAGCCGAAGATCGTCCGCGTCGGATTGCCCCAAGGTGTGCAGTGGTAGGTCTGGTTGCCGGCCAGGAAGTCGAGGAACAGGCTCGACTGGAAGAACGGCCAGGACTTCGCGCCGCGCCCGTTGCGCGCACGCCGGAAGATGCTGCGAAACAGCTCCCTGGTCGCGCTGCGGTTCAGGAAGTGTTTCTGGTCGGGCGCCCGCTCGTACGCATAGCCTGGCGACACCGTGATGCCGTCCACGCCAAGCGTCTTGACCTCGTCGAAAAACCGGGCCACCCGCTCCGGGTCGGCGTCGTTGAACAGCGTGCAATTGATGTTGACCCGGAAGCCACGCTGCTTGGCCACCCGGATCGCCGACACGGCCCGATCGTAGACGCCTTTCTGGCAGACCGACTTGTCGTGCATCTCGCGATCGCCGTCCAGGTGCACCGACCAGTTGAAATAGCGGCTCGGCTGGTACTGGTCGATCGCCTTCTCCAGCAGCAGCGCGTTGGTGCAAACCGTGACGAATTTACGGCGCGCGATGGCGCCCCGCACGATCTCAGGCAGGTCTTTGTGAAGCAGCGGCTCGCCGCCCGCCATCACCACGACCGGCGCTCCGCACTCGTCAATCGCCCCCAGCGCATCGGCCACCGGCATGCGCTGATTCAAAATCGGGTCCGGATAGTCGATCTTGCCGCAGCCGGCACAAGCCAGGTTGCAGCGGAACAGCGGCTCGAGCATCAGCACCAGCGGATAGCGCTTACGGCCCGCCAGGTGCTGGCGGATCACATACGCTCCGACCGTCAGGGCTTCGTGAAGTGCGATGGACAATTCCAACTCCAGGTCAAGGAACCGGGGGGCGCCGGCTTATTCGACGGCCGCTTCGAGCAACTGGCTGGGCAGGCGGAACTGGATCTTCTCCTCGATGCCCGGCAAAGTGGAGATCTGGATCGGCCCGAAGCGCCGCAGGGCCGCGACCACGTCGTCCACCAGCACGTCGGGCGCCGAAGCGCCGGCAGTCAGCCCCACCGTGCGCTTGCCTTCAAGCCACCGCTGCTCGACTTCGCTGCCGTCGGCGACCAGGTAGCTCGGAACGCCGGCCTCCTGCCCGATTTCCCGCAGGCGGTTCGAATTGGAACTGTTGCGGGCACCGACCACGATGATCACGTCCACCAGCTTGGCGAGCTCGCGAACGGCCGTCTGACGGTTCTGCGTAGCGTAACAGATGTCGCGCGTCTCAGGCCCGACCAGGTTGGAAAAGCGCTCGTGCAGCGCGGCGATCACCGCCCTGGTGTCGTCCACGCTCAGCGTGGTCTGCGTGATGTAAGCGACCGGGGCATCGGTGGGTATGTCGAGCTCCTGCACGTCCTGGATGCTCTGGATCAGCCGCACCGGGGCGGTCAACTGCCCCATGGTGCCCTCCACCTCGGGGTGCCCCGCATGCCCGATCAGGATCACGGTGCGACCCTGGTCGACATAGCGCTGCCCCTGCATGTGCACCTTCGACACCAGCGGACAGGTGGCATCGAGGACCGACAGGCCACGACGCTCGGCGTCCTGCTCGACCTGGCGCGCAACCCCGTGCGCGCTGAAGATCGTCACTGCCGCGGTAGGAACCTCGGACAACTCTTCCACGAAGCGGGCGCCTTTGTCCCTCAGACTGTCGACTACGTGCCGGTTGTGCACGATTTCGTGCCGCACGTAGACCGGGGCCCCGTACTTTTCGAGCGCCCGCTCGACGATCTCGATTGCACGCACGACGCCGGCGCAGTAACCGCGCGGCTGAGCCAGGATCACCTTCATTCGACCTCGACGGGCAGGTTCAGCCCGCTCCCCCTTGCAACGACTTGCATTGTAGGGGAGGCGCCGCGCGGACCGCCCCGGCAATTCCCTACGGCGGTCGATGCAATTGGGAATAACGCAACACTCCGGTACATTCCACACCCTGGCCCCACGTGGCGGTCGGGTCGTGCGCCGAGGCGATGGTTCAGTTACAGCAGCAACCGATGCCGGCCGAATTGCCGCGCGTGGTCCGGATCTACCGTTCCGCTCGATGGCCCGGGGCAAGCGCCGGCCTGGCTCTGTTTTTTTTAGTATTCGTGCTGGTGCTTGCGCCACATGCGCACGGTTTGCGCCTGTGGATTGCGATAAGCGTGATCCTGACGATATCCGGGCTGACGCTGATCGGGTGGGGGCTGTTGCTGCTGGTGCGCCTGCCGATCATCGAGGCATCCGAGCTGGGGATTGCGATCTGGTTTCACGGGCCGTATCGCCGCGCGTTCTTCGTGCCCTGGAATCGCGTCCGGGCGGTCGTGCTGACGCGGGTCCGCCCCGCCGCATCGGGGCGCGGTGCAAGCGTGCGCAATGCCCTCGGGATCGAATTGATTCGAGACGGACAGTTTCCCCGGCCATCCGAGTCGGCCCGCCGCGAAACACCGGTCGATGGCGCGGCAGCGGCCGATCTGGCCTGGTCGAGCCGCTCCATCGGCGGAGATGTACGCCGATGGGCGCGGTTGCTGCAGCACATGAAGCTGGTGTACGCCGACTCCGCTCGATAGAAACGAAGCGGGGCGGCTCCGCCGCCCCTCGGGATCAATGCGTTCGCGCTTACTTGGGCGAGAACGGATGCTTGACCGATCCCTTCTTGGCCGTGACTTCGGCTGCGGTCGGCGTACCGGCCACTGCACGCTCGATGGCCTCCTTGGTGGCGCGGTAGTTGTAGTCGAAGATCTTGTTGTCGTCGGCGGCGTCCCAGTGGATGAACACGCCCACCAGGACGAACAGGTTGTCGGCTTCGTCGGCGGGGATTACCCCGGCCTGCACGGAG